>CAZRBG010000085.1:0-18266 GCA_964598225.1 uncultured Pirellulales bacterium | reverse complement strand
ACACCTGCATCAGACCCCGCGCTCAGTCCAATCTGGTTTTACCCATCGGCTCGGCTACGGGAAAAACCATATCTACTATTTCATGCAGCCTTACCGAAAGGATACGAAAATGAACCTAACCGAATTCATAAGACAAAACGGCGGTTCTTCGTTAATAGATCATTTCGGTATCCTGACTTACCTAAAGATTTTGAGACTATAGAAGATTCAGTGGACGCAGGCAAGAGCATCGATGAAGCTACTGAAATGCTTGAAGCCGAACGGCAGCGTTTTGAGTTTCTCAGGCGGTATGATTTGATTGACACGGTAAGATATTGGCTGAACAGGGATTTGAAGCGGTGTCTGGCTGATGATGGGAAGGTGGTTGTGGTGGATTGAGATTAGCGGAATATTTCCGCATGAGAAAGGCCACCGATCCGGCAGCAACGTATCAAATCTCCGTATGTGCGCGACTCATATCGACTCGAATCTTCACTTGTAACATTCTCATTATCAAGCAGTTATAATCAACAGTCTTTTCCGGCTTGTGGGCTGAGGCCGTCGCTGCAACAGTTTTGCAACAGATTCCTGCATAATCCACGTTCGGTTGCCTGCCTGGCCCGATCAACCAGATCGTCATGGACACGAAGGTAATACTTGTGCGTGGTCTTGAAATCAGCATGCCCCGCAAGCTTCATGACATCGTATTCCCTCATGCCCTCTTTGAACCAGTTGCAGATCGCAGTTCTTCTTAGATCGTGGAACGTACCGTCTGCAATATCAGCTTTTTTGAGAATCCTACGGAAATCCGGACAGAGATTGTTGACCACCTTCAATCGAGAATCCGAATAGGTCCACTTGCCATTGGCGCGAAGTTGGTTTTGAATGTAATCGTACCTGGCGGACGGCACAAAAACATAAGGATAGCCTTCGGGGTGCCTGCTCTGGTGATCGACCAAAAGTTGTGTGAGCGTATCGGTCAAAGGCAAAGTTCTGTGATCGGTGTCCTTGACTCGCCATTCCCACGTCTCAGCAGTGTTAACTTTCGGAGAGACTTTTATTGTCTGCTCTGCAAAATCGATATCTTGCCACGTGCAGTTCAGAAGTTCTCCTCGCCTTAGTGCTGTCGAAAGTGCAACAACAATGAACAGATCCCATCTCAAACGTTTTCGCTTATTTGATTTCTTTGTGAGGTCCTGAGCTGCTTTCACGATTCGTTGACATTCACTGTCACTATAGATGTTGATCTCATTCTGAGGACATTTCGGCATTTTAATACGTTTTAATGGATTTTCATCAAGTTGATCACGTGCAACTGCTGTACTAAAGACACACTTGATCTCGGTGAGCTTTTTCTTTACTGTCGCCGGATGGTTGCCCTTCTCCAGGCAATTTTGACGATAGCGCTCAGCATCACTTAGAGAAACTCGCCGGTAATCAATGTTGCCGATGATTCGGATGAAGTTTTCCATTGCCGACTGGTATTCTCTGTGCGTGCTTTCTCGGATTTGATCCCCTGTACGTCTCAAGCTATCTTCCACAAAATTCGTGAGCTTCATTGAACCAGGTTCAACGGCGCCCATCATCAACTTCCGTTCCAATTTTGCCCTTTGTCGTTTGGCCTTGCGGCGGTCTGCATGGCCTAATGATTTCTGTCTTCGTTTTCCCTGCTCATCCGTGTAGAGCAGGTAATACCTGAATCTTTTGCCATCGTATGATGGTCTTTCCCATAGCCTTACCAGCTGTTTAGCCATGATTTACCTCCTTTCTGATGCTGGCTTAGGCTCAGGTTAATCCGGAGACCATTATAGCCAGACATAAGGTCGATGCAATACAATTCATTTACTATTGATCGTTTTCTTCTTACTTCGTAGCGTTTCGTTACACAGCGGAGTATCTCAAGAAAATTAGTCCGTGATCTGCTGTCTGAAAAAAAGTTCAATCGCACCCACCTCAAACATTTATGGGCACTTCGTATATTTCGGATGGTATAAGCTCTGACTTTTCCATGAGGATATGTGGCGATTCACCGGTAAAACTTGTTCGTTCTCTTCTAAAACATGCAAAAAGCCAATTCAATAAGGAGCCTATTTATAGAGGATGGCCGAAAACTCTAAAGATGGCCATGAATGCATGTTTTTCTATAGGACCTATAGAACGGTTCAGATGTTACGGTGGCCAACTTATGCTTGACAAGCACAGGTTCTACTGTGCTATTAACACCCGCATCCAAGGGGAATTTTTTCAAAAATACGTATTTCTACGTATGGACACATTGCTCAATGATTGGTAAACTAATGCGTTCAAGAAGGAGAACTTGTGTAGTTGCGCCGCATGGAGTTAATGACTGTTGGTCCACGGCGGTGAACACCTATTTGTGAATTTCCAAGTTCCTTCCAGAAGCGTGGTAGATACGGACAAAATTTATGTTCCTACTTTTCGTTGTCAATCATTGAGGTGGATATTTTGGCACGTTCAAAGCTCATTTCATTTGCCATCACATTACTTTCAGTCGCGATGTTTGTCGGATGCTCTAATAATCTTGGGGCTGCAAAAGAACAGTTGCAACCCTGTCTGCCAGAAGAGTTCATGTTTTCTCATTCACCGCAAGAGGTATGGCAAGCGGCGGCAAATGTAGTTACAACGCGGCTCAATGGTAAAGTCCTTGTAATAGACCCCAATGGTGGGATTGTATCATGGATTGAATCATTGAAGTCTGATCCAGATAAACGAAGGAAGAGACGCAGGAAGCAGAACGTGGTTGAGCGACCTCAAGAAATTGAGGTCTTAGATGTCGGGGATGGAGGGAAGGCCATTACTACGGTTTATATAGGACCCGGTATCGAAGGGGCATTGATGCGTGTGCGGCGCGTCTTCTATGGGAAATTCACCCAGCCAACGATGGTGCACTCACGCGGTGATTTTGCCGAACATTTTCACAAACTCGTTGCAAAAGAACTTAATGGATAAGGCATGACAATGTTTAGAAAGAAGATGCCTGGCAATTTTTCTATGGCGTCTGTATTTGGAACAGTATTTTCTGCAATCATTCTTTGCCTATCGTCCGGATGTGGGTCACCCACTCCCATTGGCATGGGAAAGCCTGGCAAGTTTGATGCCTTTTACAGAGCCGAGATGAAGGGGATTGAAGTACCCCCACTGTCTGCCTTTGACAAGGCTGGAGAAACATGGACATATAGCATGCCTTTTGAGCAGGTCTGGGAAGCTACATTCACTGTTTTGTCTCAATATCAAGGAATACTGGCTTTGGAATCAACGAGTTCTCAGCGTAGACTTCTGGCTATAAAGGCAATAGAGCAAAATCGGGCTCCAGACAATCGTGCGCGATATGCTACCTTTGGTGGATTCTACGAACAATGGCTCGCTGTCGCAGTGGTGAAAGAACCTGGTGCTAATGGAACAGACGTCATTGTCGCGTCCTTTGATCCTTATACAAAGGAGCTGAGACGCAGCGAAGGAGCTGCGCTGCGACTTTCTTCCCAGATAAAGATCCAGCTTACCAGCCCATCGCTTTGGGCTGACAAATTTACCATTACTCAAGCCGAACGAAACGGTTTCAAGAGCATCAAGAGGACCGAAGCAGTGTCGCAAAGCTCATATCGATTTGCGAAGCTAGAACAACTTCTGGGCGATTGGATCGCCAGATGTCTAAAGGTCGAGTTGATTGCAGTTGAATGCCCAGAGACCACGGCTTGGTTGGATGGCATCCTTGATCGCCTAAAGAAGGCTGCGAACGTCACTGATTTAGACACTCAAGTGGTGGTGGTTGCTTCAAGTAAAGTAAATGCATTTGCTCTGCCCAATGGGGATGTTTTTGTAGCATCCGGATTGCTGGATAGTCTTGATGAAGAAGATGAAATTGCTGCTGTGCTTGCTCATGAATTGGATCATTTAGTTCAACACGATGTAACCGAACGTCTGGAGCGGATACAAGGGGCAAAGGCGGGTGCGTTTACTTTGCGTGCTGCAGTTGGCTTTGGCGATCTGGCTATTGCCATGTTTGCTGGATCCTCTGGGAGCTTGAGTTCTGCTCTTGCAAGAGATTTCGGACGCGCTACATTGCGTGCGGGAGGTGAGTTAGGTGCGGAATACCTACAAACTGGGATGATTAGCAATTTTTCTGCCGAGACGGAACTGCGTGCTGACGTCAATGGCCTGAAAACGTTAAGAGCTGCAGGCTATGATCCTAATTCAAACGTTAGAATGCTTTATGCTCTGCAGAATTTGGAGGAGCAAACACTGAAGAAAAACGAAACTGTTCTGTCAAATCTGATAAATATGCGGCCAGGATTGGATAAGCGGATTGTGGTTATGAAGAAAGCGCTTGCCGATACAGACAATCTGCAGGACTGAATCACCAGTAACGGTCTCGATTGAGTTGTAGAAATAGAGAATATATTAGAAGAGTAATGAAACGAAACTTGAAAAATATTATAAAGGAGAAATCATGGCACACAGACGCTCGAAGTTTTTAGGCATAACGCTGGCAATTATCTGTTTGGGAGGATGTGCTTCACCCACCTATCTCAGTAAGTCATTTGATCCTGAGAAAGTTGATCGAGTTGTTGTTCTTCCGTTCATGGACAATCGTGCAAATCCAGATCCAAAGCATGACTTTAAGATGTTCTGTGGTGATGCTGAGGCAGTTGCTATCAAGCAACTAAAGTTTGAGAAAAGATATCGGACGGAGTCGACTAGTGACATCGGTAACGTTTCGGGTTATTCGATCAATGATTTGCCCGGTAAAGACAAGAACTCAAAGGACAAAGATTCAGTTGATCCCAAATCTGTTGACCCTGAATGGGTTAAAGGATTGGGCCCCGTATCTGCTCAATGGGTTCTCGTGCCTGTGCTTGATGAGGTTGGATGCCTTAACACGTTGGTTCAGCAGTGGGGGCACGCGAAGGTGACAATGTATTTGTTTGACAAGTCAGCAGGCGCACTGGTGTGGAAAGAGGTGGAATCTGTAAGACTCGCAAGTGGCTTCTTAGTGACTCTAACTGCTGGGGCTATGGGGGGGAGAAAGTTTGCCCACGAGAGAGAATCCCTCGAAATTGCTAGTATGGAGTGCCTCAAGACCTTGCCCAAACGGACGGGGCCACAAATCCTAAGGGAATAACCGAATAGGTGTGTTTGCGTGCAGTGCGCTCGATACAATAAAATTTCACAGAAACATGATTTGCAAGTGTTCTCATGTAAGAGATATTAATTGTTTTGCTTGGGTGTCTTATGAAAAATATTCAAAAGCATATTGTTATAGTATCCATGTTACTCGTATTTTTGGGGCTAACAGGGTGTGCCCCCAAAACGGTACTTGTTTATAAACAGAAAAGTTTAGATCTCAATAAAATTGGCAGAATTGCTGTTTTGCCCCCAGTGGACGGCCGACGGCGAGTGCAACGGCAGGAAGATTTTGCCCGGAAGACGAAGAAGCTCCAGGAAGGGATCGTCAAGCGTTTGAACAGGAAAAGATATGATTGTGAAGCCCGTTCTGATCCCGATTCGCTGACCTATATTAGTGCAGCCCAAATTCCTTTTGCTGATGGAAGTGTAATTCGGAAGATCAAAAGCGACGGAACTCGGTGGATTCTAATTCCAGTAGTATATGATATCTTCAATTATGGAGTGACGGTAAAAAGAAGCTCGGCGGTTTCATACGCGGAGATTTCATGCTACTTATTCGACAAGCAGTCTGGAAAACTAGTCTGGGATGGGAGTGCTTCCGGCTACAGCATTAATAATGCTGTTGGTAATCTGTTTTCCAAAATTCCTAAGAGAAAGAAATGATAGTTGCGTACAAAAACTATTCAACCTTTGAGCAGGCAAATGGCGGTGTTCAAACGCGAACGTTAAGAATAGCCGTACGATTTCTCTTAATTGTTATTTCTGTTGCAATATTCAGTTCCTGTTCTTCGGTGCAGCCGCATCTGGAATCCAACGCTCCTCTAAAAAAGCAGGAGATGAATACGCAATCGGAAGATAGCGACAAAGAGTCAGTTTCAGTTTCCTGGTCGCCGTTACATGTTGCTGTAGCCAATGGCGATGCAGATCGGGTCCGATCTCTCTTGGCTGCCGGGTCTGATGTCAATGTCAGCGAAGCCGTATTGAAGATCACTCCGTTACATCTGGCGGCTGAGTCAGGTAACATTGAAATCGTTGACCTTTTGTTGGGCAGAGGCGCTAATCCAAATGCCCAGGAAGCCCAGGTAGGTGCGACGCCACTACACGTGGCGGTGCAGGAAGGTCATCTGGAGGTCATAGGTCGGATACTTTCCAAGTCAGATACAGATCCTGATGTTGCTCTTAACAACGGTCTGGACAAGGGTTTTACGGCTATTCATATTGCCGTCGTTCAGGAAAACGCAGATATTGTTAAACGGCTCATTGAGGCCAAGGTCAAGCTTGAGTTTGCTGAGGATGTATTTGGCCCACTGCACGTGGCTGCCGAGAAGGGCGGCAATGAAATGGTTGAGCTGTTGCTCGATTCCGGTGCGGATGTTAATTCGCGCGGCCCCATCGGATTGACACCGCTCCATCGGGCTGCTCAGCAGGATCACGTTGAAACAGTGAAGCTGCTCATCAGGCGTGGTGCCGATGTTGATGCTCGTCATGACATGGGAGCTACGCCCCTGCTGGTAGCGTCGATTGCCAGTTGTCCTGAGGTCGCCAAAGAACTGCTCCAAGCGGATGCCGACGTAAATACTGCTAACGAGGAAGGCTTCACGCCGCTCCACGCCGCGGCCTATAATGGTGATTTTGACCTTGTCGAGCTGCTGCTGGGCCAAAAAGGTTCTGCTGATGATATCAATGCGAAGCATCGCGGAGGATATACGCCTCTTCACGTGGCGGCCAAAGGAGGTCACAGCATAACGGCTTCCATCCTGATCGAGAATGGTGCCGATGTTAATGTAGAAAACGATATTGGCTTTACTGCCTTGGATTTGGCACTGGAAAATGATTGGGAAAATGTTGCCGAATTGCTCCGGAACAATGGTGCGAAGTAGTTTGGATTGCCTTGCTTTAAGTAAGCACAAGTCAAACCAATATAGATTATCTTGTGGGCTCTTAAAGCACTTGTATAAAGTAGCAAGTGCATGAATAATGTATTGTGACTTGTTTCATTGGTTGTTCACAGAAATATCAGCAAATGGTCGAACAAGTCAGAAGAAGCAATGGGAGTTCAGCCATGTGTATAAGAATGAAACTAATCGTGATGATAATATTACCCGTTGTTTCTCTCGCTGAGGTCGGGATTTGCAACGCTTTGGAACTGATCATTTCCGATAGTGGACGAAACGAGTCCTGGTCCCACCGGCTTAGGATTGGAGACGATTTCAGCGTTAAAGGCGCCGATGGTAGACCTGTAGGCGGAATCATGGCCGGTACGGCCCTCATCCAGCAGCTTCTCATTCCCATGCCTTCTCAGATCGAGCTCAAACAGATGTCGCAGGCCCAGAGGAATGTCTGGGTCCGGGACCTCTCGGCCCTGCTCAAAGATCGCGTCCACATTGCGACCACCAACGGCGTGACCCTGTTTGAAATCCGGCTGCTGCAGGATACGCCACGATCCTCAAACGCCACTCTGGCATGGCCAGAAAACGCCTACACCGACCGTTTCTCGCAGATGAGCTATCAGGCCATCGGGCAACTGGTGCAGCATGTCCAGGAGCGTGAGGAGAAGTGCCGAGTCACCGCAGCCCTGGCCGACAGCGGCTGCTGCGCGTTCGCCCAGGCGATCGAAGCATGGAAGCCCTATGCCGACACCTTCCGCCGGGTTGACATGGTCGACGGCCGCTCCTCCCTCACCGAGACCCGCCCCGTCATCTCGATCCTGGGCGGCAAACGCGTCCGTCTGTTCAGCACGGAAGGTTCAACTACGCCTGCCATGTCCGTGGGGCGCACAGAAGTGGCCCGCGAATTGCTGACCAATCATGCGGGCTTGACAATGTATGCCATCCAACCTGAACGTGTTGGAGACACTGACACTACCAGGGCAGCAATGTGGCAGACAAGCTTGGCTGGCTTTGCTGAATGTTCTGTTAGGCGGCTCAGGTACTCTGAGGAAGGCATCGTGGAGCATCAGTTCGACCGAAACTTAGCGGGTCAGGATTTCAGAGACCCCGTTGATGGGTGGGACCCATTGGGCTCAGATTCTACGTCCGGAGATTTGCGTCTGAAATTGGGGGTTGTAGCACCCACTCTGGATCAGGTTGCGTTACCTGAGATGTCTCAATTCAGCAACATCGGGTCCGTTGTTACCAATATCTCACAGTCTCAGAACGACCGATCTTCGCTCTCCAATATAGGCAGGCAAGATATTGCCCTCCAAAAGCAGTTTAACTTGATTGGTGCCATTGAGCGTGTTGATAAAGCTCAAATAGACTATGATAGTGCCTCTTTGTTCGAGAAATCACAAGCAAGACAACGTCTTGAAGAGGCGAAACTGAAGGTTACTGTTGCGATAAATGCTATGAGTCAAGAGCAGCTTGAACGTACCAGCATGAGCACCGTGGGAAGGGCCTTTGACATTGCCAGCGCAAATCAAATAACGATGGAACGGTATTATTCCCAAGCGCGTGCTGGCGAACGGACTATGTCCACCCAATCCATCGCAGCCTCGGTAGCGGGTGGTGCACTAGGTAAGAGTCAACTTGCGGGATGGTTAGCTGCGGGTGTATCGAGTGCATCCACGTTAAACGGCTCCGGATACACCAATAGTGCGCTGATGGCGAAAGATCTAATGTACAAATACACGCACCCTGCCTTCACAAAAGCACGGGATGCTTACACGAATCTCATCGCTTCACACAATTCTGGCACCAGGACATTAGAGACCTCAAGAGACCAAGTGAACAATGTTACCTCACGTGTTGGTAGCAGAACAAATCTTGTTCTCAGGGGGCCAACGGTATTAGATAGACATGATTTTGAAACGCTTAAAAGTAATTCGGTGACAATTTCTCGCGACCCGATAGGTATCAAATCCGCTCGGCCGGACCAAATGGTTATCGAGTCCAAGCTGCCAAGTTATAAACCATATGGCAGCATATTTGGAAGTATGAAGAGTTATGAACCTCCTAGCGCTGCATTAGGGCGTATGGAGACTCAAAAAAACCTCGGTGAATTTACTAGAGGATATACTCCCAAACCTCTATCAATGAGTGAAGGTTTTTATAAGTACGAGGACACACGCCTTGGAGACATGACCAATTTTTCGAGGCTTGGCACCTCTTACAATAATTTTGATTCGAATCGTATGCTACCAAGGCCCGAAGTTGACGGCGTCATGTTGAACGCACCGGCTAAAGTTGAGGGCGAGGGAGCTACGATTACTAAAGGTAATGTTTCATTAATATTCCAAAATAGTACCGGCTTGCTAGATTTCATGAAATTGAAGCGTTTTGCGACAGCCATTTGGTGTACATATTTGAGTGTTGAAGGTCCGGGGATATCCATTGAGCCTGTAAACAAGGTGATTAAAAACCGAAAAGACAAACACGAGGTGCGGTATATTGGCCAAGTCCGCAACACTGAGTTGGGTATGGTAATGCGGGAGACCGATTACCTGATGAAACGATGGGCGGTGGGTTCCCATGATCCTGATATCGATTCATTTTTGACGCCAGATGCAATAAGAAAAATGATTAATAAAAAGGCATCGAGACGACCGAGCCGATTCTGGCTAGTACCAGATGGCATCACATTCAAACAGTCTAACAACATGTTGCTGCTATCCAGCGGTCGGATGACGGTTCAGACTGAATACCTCGACCGCAATCCCAATGGGGAAAAAAATGAAGTCAATGAATTATTCGCAAAATGGCTGACCGACAATTATGAAGAGGTTTCATATAGATATCCTGTATTCGAGCAGCTTTTTGAGTATAGTAAATTGGTGGGTATAAGTACCTATCTCCGGGAGAACCAAGTTCCTATGCTGTGGTTTCTTATGGCGAACCGAGAACTTATTATTACCGAGAAATCCATCGACGAAGTCGATCAGCTCAATAAAAAATCTGGCCATGAATTTTGGGTAACGGTCCATGGCGGTGTCGAGATGCAACTTGACAAGACCATTCAGGATAAAAGCCGCTACCAGTATGATGCATCCTTGGCAGATGCGGAAACGAAAATCCGATCAGACCTATCTGATGCAGATGCGAAGAACAAACCTGTTGTTTTCAGTGCAAACGACACTACTTATACGGTAGCATCGGAAAACAACTTGAAGCTCTTCAGCACGTCCGCAGACGGCGATACGATCCAAACAGATCTTGCTTTGGCCGATGAATACCACGAGAAGGCCCCTAATGGTGATGAGGAAGACTGGCACTTGGTAGCCCCACGTCTTGAGTTGGTTCGTTATTACAATCCCAAACTCAAAACGCGGGCGCAATTCGGTGATGGTTGGCATTTGCTCGTTCCATTTCGCCTTGAAACTACGATGAAGACCTCATTGTCTGGTATTCGTACCGCACCGGAAAAGGTGGTTGTGGCAAACCTGCTTTCAGGAATCCCTGAAGTACTGCACCGAGATAAGAATGCGAGCGGAATGCTGAGCTATGTTTCAGAAGACAAAAACGGCTTGACGGACAGCTTGGTGCGGCAGTCCAATGGTGCCTGGATTTTACGGGATAAGTTAGGTGCTATATTTGCATTTGACCGGGACGGTGATCTCAGGCAGATGATACTCCGCAAGGATCAAAAAATCAAATTCAAGCTTAGCGAAAAATCGCATAGCAAGTCTATACCTGGATACGCTGTGGAATATCGGTACGATAACAGGCAAATTGACGGGCGCGATATCAAGGTTCTTGCCGCCGTTAAACAAGGCAGTCATAACGCCAGGATCGACTGGCAAACCGACAATTCCCGCCAGCGGATCGCAGCCATTCGTGTACTAAGACAAGGGCAAATCGGGCCAATCGAAGTCTTGGATTATGGATACAATCCTGCTGGAATGCTGGCCCGAGTGTCGACTAAAAATGGCCGGAGTATCTCAGTCAGGTATGAAGAGGAGAACATGCGAGTTGTAGCTTCACGCAACTGAGACTTAATTGGATATCGTTTTGTTTTATGATGGAGTTACATTGAATGAAGACCTCCTATGGAAAACTTAACTTGTTTCATGTACCTCTCTGGGAGACTGGTGTTGCCGCTGTCTGTATTGTTGTAGCGGGTTACGTCTTGCTGCTTCCTCGCATAGTGGATTATCGAGTTGGTAGTCTATTAATCAAGAGCACATGGGTGGGCGGACTCATTGCGGTGCTTGGTGTCTGGTCATTTGCTATGATTCTCTTGAAGGGATTAAGGCTATGGCGTAATTGGCAAATGTTTGATGACGTGTTGCTTCCTGAGGCCATCGACACGCAGATCACAAATGAAAATGCGCTGAAATTCATCCGGTATTTGCAGAGTCGGTTTCCTCGGGATGAATCGCACCTAATCAGGAAGCGCTTTGAACGTGCACTTCAGCAGTTGGCATATGGGCATCGTATAGCGGATGTTTCACAGGATTTGCAGGCTCAATCTCAAGCAGATGCAGATGAACTCGAGTCCAGCTACACCATGTTGCGTGCCTTTATTTGGGCTATCCCAATTTTAGGTTTTATAGGTACCGTATTGGGAATTGGCCAGGCCATCGGTGGATTTGCATCCTCACTTCGATCAGCCGAAGATTTGGCTACAATCAAGAGTACGCTGGGACATGTGGTAACGGGTTTGGCATTTGCATTTGATACAACATTTCTCGGTCTTGTGGTCAGCTTAATCGTAATGTTCCCAATGAACATGATGCATCGAGCTGAGCAATCATTATTGACGGCGATGGAAGCCTATTATAGTGAAAATCTGGTACTACGCTTCCAACACGTTGAAGGTACAAGATTATCACGGGCTGTCTCTGAGTTTGCTCATGAAATTAAAGCGCTCCACCACACATTATCCGGAATCACAAATAATACTGGCGCATGAAGTGAAAAGGCAGTATGGCGGTATTGAATTAACTTGAATCAGGTGGAATATACCTTGGTCAGACGATCACAATCAAGGCAACGATATCGTGCGAGGGTATCGCTTTTTTCATTTATTGATGTGCTAGGGGGTTTGATAGGGGCTCTTTGCCTGATTATTATTGGTGTATCGCTGAGTCAGATTGTTCCTGAAAGTTCATCGGCAAGTCCTCTTACCCCTCAAATACGTGTTTTTGAAACGGAAATCCAGCAGAAGAGAAAGCAAATTGAAGAGCTGCGTGATGAAATTGCTCAAATGAAAGAGAGCAAGATTGAGTCTGAAACAGCACGAAACAGGTTAATCGCTCTGAAACAAAAGGCTAAACAAAATGCCATTCGGCAGGGTTATATTGCCCAGGCACTGACAGAGAAGGAGGCTCTTCGCAAACGTATCGCCGACCGCCAAAAACAGCGTGACAAATTGCAAACCGAGCTTTCGCAGTTAGACCAAACAGTTCGTGAGGATCAGGGAACTGTCAAACGTGATCGCATAGAAGTCCGGTTTGCCGGACGCGGTTTGAATCTGAAGCCGATTTTTGTTGAATGCACTCGTGATGGTTTGATAATTCACGATAAAGGTAATACCGAGAGAATCGATCGACGCAATATTGCAATTTCGGATAGTTATAGCGTTCTGGTGGATCGTGTAAAAGCCACAGCGGGAGGCACTGTCATATTCTTGGTACGTCCGAATGGAATCAGAGCGTTCAATCTCGCATCGACCGAGGCTGACAAACGCAAGGTCCGAAGTGGCAAACTGCCAATTCCGGGGCAGGGTGAACTTGATTTAGAGCACTTCACAGAACAGTTGGACAACGTACCATCCGGTTAAGGAGAATATCTGGAAAGAGCTGATGGCACAAAGGGATCTAAATGCGGGATTTGATTCTTTGCTTGACACGATGACTAACGCAGTTGGCGTGCTTATCATTGTGTTGGCCGTTTCATATTTGACTTTGCGTGATACAGTGGATCGTGTCAGCAAAGTACAGCCGGTGCCGTTGCGCAGCAGCATTGACCAGTTTCGGGACCTTCAAGCAGAGTCTGACCGCCTGAATAAGTTGATCGAACAACTGCGTCTTGATTGGAAAATGGTGCGCAGCGACGATCAATACAGCCGTGTGAGATTGAGTAGAATTCAGGAACAAGCTGCAGCGCTAAGGAAACGTTCGGATAGCCGGGATGTAAGTCGAGTCGATATTCATAGTGTCACCACTTTGCTGGACAGGGACCGAAGTAATCTTCGGCGGCTTGAGGACGAGATCGATAGAATGAAACAACAGATCAAGTACGCTCAACGCACGATCAGCTTACAGCGAGAACACCCTAAACCGAAGGTGACTATCGCGCGAGTGCCGGATCCTGTCCCAGCACCAAGAGGTGCGCTACGATTACCGTTTCTCTGTCGCTATGGTCGGGTCGTCTTCTACCCAACAGAAGAGATGCTGCATCATCTGCACAAAGGAATTGCGGATGCAACAAAAACCGATATGAAATCGCCAAGGTTGCGGATGCGCGATTTACAAATTGTGGTTGACTATTTCAATGAGCATGAAATAGGTCAGAACGGATTGCGATGGCGAATACATGTTGTTCAACGGGTCAATGCCATAGGTGCTGTGTACAGGGAGTTGAGGGCCATACTTGAGTGGTCAACTCCAGATGTGGGTGAAACCCTCGATGAAATTCAGAAGAAGGAGTCAAAATATCAGCAAGTATTAACGACGGCTTCCTCCGGGGCTGTCTATGCGAAATACTATGTGTGGGGTGATTCATTTCCCGAATACGCTGTTTCACGAGAAATTGCCGACGAATATGACATCCCTGCCGGCTGGGTTGCTAAGGAGGGTGATGCAGAGTATCAACTGGTCGTGATGAGTACTCAAACGGGTAAAATCAAGGCCACTACTAAGTTGCCTCAGCGTACACCTGTGTATATGCCGGTACCGCGGATTGGGATAGGAAGGGGGATGGGCTCCGCTCCTTCGTTGGCTGCTGGTGCGGGCGCGCCATCTCTAAGTATTGTTGGAGCGTCGCCTGGAGGTGATTTTGTGGATTAGAGGCACTTGGATCTTCTGCTATTGAGTTTTGTGGTCGCTTTATAGCGACGTAGGTTCAGTCAGTTTGAAAGATCAGACATAAACATAACGCTAATGCTGTATATTTGATTCGTTCTGAGTTGGTAGTTGATTAGAAGCCTCAATCCCAAGTGTATGGCTTCAAAAGAGGATCCGATTCGGGTAGGTTTGAAATTGATGTCCTTTAGCGATGCGTTAATCTTCTCAATTGGATCGTCGCGTCCAATTGCCTGTCCTTCGATTTCAATGATGCCCGGATAGAAGTTACGAGGTTCATTTACTTGTTGCGGTTTGGTATAGTAAATGACCAAATTTAGAATCTTGTTTGTGGTCGGATCCGGAGTAGCCAGTATACCAAGCTCATCGAAAATCAGTACCGATTGAACAGTACGTTGACGTGGCAGGTCACCAAGGATTGCTGAAAGTTTTTGAGTTGAAGGGCGCGAGGGAATGGGCTTGCCGTTAATACGAAGCTTGCCTTGAATGAAGGTTATTCTATTGCCAGATCTATCGGAAGATTGGAGCTTCTGCACCAGTTTGAGGGCCTCAATATGCCCGGGATTGATCTCAATGAGTTCTTTCAGCGCGGCTAAGGCGATCTCTGTGCGCATTTCGCTGTCGCAAACGCGAGCATAATTCAATAACTCAATTTCGGCTTGTGGCCTGATACTATTTAGAGTCAGCTCTGCATCGGTGAGAGACTGTATGGCATTTGGAATATCTCTCATTTGAAATAGCTTGTTGGCGTCTGAGATACTCTCGTCTGCAAGATCGAGTAGTCTTTTGATTTCAGGCAATTCCTTAGCCAGCGGTCCAAGTGCTTCAAGTGCATTCTCTTTGGCAGTTGATACTAGTTCTTCTTGAACTAGATAGTTTTCTACTTCGAGGGGGAGTTCAGCCAGCTTGCTGAATTCAGTAGCTGCGGAATCCAGAACAACACTGGCGGCAACATACTCTCCCCTTGTCACCAAATCCTGCCCTCGAATGAGCATTTCTTCAGCTTTTTCGTAGAAAGCACCACTATACACATTCTTAGCACAATAGGAACGCAAATTTGTGATAAGCCTATAGTTTTTGCGAATATTCTTGGATTCTATGAGCAATTGTTCACGTTGATTGGGATCATTGGGCTGGGAAAGCTGCTTATGAATGTTCTCGAAATCTTGGCGAGTGTCGCTCCAACGTGCTTCAAGACTCTCTTGAGATTCACTGATAGAAGTCAACATTACCTGTGTTCGATTTTCATATGCTTGAGCTTGAGTCCTAGCCTCAGCGTTCAATTGTTCAATTTGGTACTCATACAATGCTGATGAACGCTCATAGTTCTTCTGTGCTTGTTCATGCTTACCTTGGTTTACTAGGTTGTGTCCTTCCTCCAGCAGACTCTTTGCTGTGACAATATCTTCGGGCGTATTCTGTCGTTTCGTTACTTGGAACAAAGCGTCCCAGCGATTTTTGGCTTCTATTGCACGTTCATAGGCATTGGCCGCTCCTACTTGCGCGACCATTTCCGCAACGGCAATCTTGGCTGCAGCATCAAATAATTTCGCAGCATCCTCAAATGAACGGGCAGCAGCAACGTCTTGTCCTGCCTGAATAAATCCTTCACCGGCAGCCATCAGTTCCTTGGCTTTATTTGCCGATTCAGACGCTAGTTGGCCGACAGATCCCTCCAGTCTCTCCCAAGCGGCGGCGGATATTCTTGCTTGATCGCGTGCAGTTGCTGCTTGGTGGCGTTGCAGTAGTATCTTAAACTTATCTGGTGACACGGAGTCATAAAGTTGTTCTGCTAGTTCATATGCGATGGCTGCTTCTTGATAGTGTTGCTGAAGATACTGGAAATCACCTTCTAACATAGTATCGTCGGCCCTGGCGGGAGCATCAGGTATTTGAACATATGAAGAACCAAGCAGAGGCACCCAACGAGACTGAGCCAGTCTGGACAGCTCTCTCGCATTTTCGGCTTTAGATCGGTACGCCACGATTTCCTTGCCAGCGGCCACTGCAGCTTCGTACAAGACCGTAGCCTGAACGTATGCTTGTTTAGCCTTCTCCAAATTCGCTATGGCACTAAATTCATCACCCTTTTCCATGATATATTTAGCATCTAGAGCTTGAGGTGGGATTGCTATACGTTTTGAGGAAACGAGTATCGTCCATTCCTTTGCAGCTGCACGCGCCGTCGCACGAGCATCGTCGACTGCAAGTCGGATTTCAGATGACGCTGAGTCCTCTGGTGAGAATGAAGGTTTGTGTACGTTGAAGAGCATTAGTGATGCGACCAGCAATACAATACCGATGCAAGAACGCATGGCACGCTTCCATTTTTTGGACTTCGTGCGCATTTCTTGTGACAACGCATCGGCAAAGGTGTTAAGACTATTGATACGCTTGTCATTGCTTAATGCTTTGTGAAGGATTTTGCGAAGCTGAGGGGAAATTCGCAGCGGCCTGAGACTCTTCTCACCCTGAGCACTAGATTGACCTGAAGAAGCCATGTCCAGAAGCAAAGAGGCGATGGCACTCTGAAGATTAGAGAACGTTTTAGCAATGCCATCTGTTATTTGATTACGCCGTAAAGCTGCAACGCGTATTGATCCGTCAGTTGTCACAATGACGAGTTCTTTGTGAATGAGAGTAATAAGTCCGCATGTTTCTGCACAGGTGGCTATTGTACATAAGAGTTTCCCAATCCTGGCAATCTCCTCTTCCTGGAATGGTTGGAGCAGGTTCCTCATCATGTCAATATTTTGTTGGAGGGTCATACCTTTTGGTATTGATATGACTGCAAAGAAACGATCATTAACTTCCGCAATCGCGTATGGTCTCAGCAAACAAGCTGTGCTCGATCCTTCTGAGGAGTGGGCACCGGGATCTGGGGCCACGTGCTTATCGTCATCGACCGGCTCTGGAACTTCGATCAGCATGATCTTATGTTGCTCTTGGTTGTCAAATCCCTCGTACGCGTTAAGGGTAGTTTCCCCCATTTGTTTGGTGATTGTAAAGCGGTTCTGTGCAGACGCGATACTTGGTTGAAATCTGCAATCCCCTGGTTTGGATGGATTATCAGCGAACGCCATTTGGCCTATCAATCAACAAATTCCAATTACGATGCTTCAGCCTTCATACTCATGTAGTGGTTCAGCGTGAAACGGACATTTGCCACTGACCGTTAAGTAGAGTACATTGCCTTCGGCAATGAGGTTTTCTTCAGGCATAGGGGAGTTCTGGATTCCCGTTTGTGGAAGTGTGCCGGGCGGTCGGCTTGAGGGCGGCCGCCCCTACGGTAATCCATCACACCCAGCCGGCTATCCCTGGCAGGTTGCTCCTCAGCAGAGCCTGCTTCCGTTTCACCGGCCGATGGTATTGTCAGCGTCTGTTCGATTATTGTCAAGTCGTTATTCATTACGATGCTTTTCGCTTTGCTTTGCGTGCTTCTCTGGCCGCGGCGAGCTTGGCCTCACGATCGGCCAGGATCGTTTTGGCCCGGCCTTCGAGCTTGTCCTTGGGCGTTATGTAGCCGATAGCGCTGTGCAAACGTCTGATGTTGTAGTGGTCCACGAAGTCGGCAACGATTCTTCTGGCTTGCTCAAGCGACAACGGAGTCATCTGCCGGATACAATCGCTTTTTACCGTCTTGTGATAGCGCTCCAGCTTGCCGTTGCTCTGAGGATAGTACGGCGAGGTTTTGACATGAGTCATCCCGCATATACGGATAAACTGCTTAAAATCTTTCGATATAAACTGAGGACCGTTGTCGGAGATAATCCGCGGTCTGGCCTCAGGAAAAATCTCCCGAGCTCGCTGTAGAATAATCTCCACGTCGGCTTCGGTCATCGCCTGGCGAATTTCCCAGTGAACGATATAGCGGCTGAAACCGTCAAGTATGCTGCACAAATAGTAGAATGTACCGCAAATGTTAAGGTACGAAATGTCGATATGCCAGTGCTCATGGGCTTTCAGGGGCTGATCAAAGCCGGAGCCTTTCCTGGAAGGTTTGCCGGTCCAGCGACTCAGCAAAGCCGCATTTGTCAATACACGATAGACGCTGCTGGGGCTGACCGCGACAATGTCGTCATCCATCATCATATAGGTCAGCCGCCGGTAGCCCTCCAGCGGATGGGCGAGGTAATAGTCGATAATCGCCTGCTTTTCCCAGTCGTCCAGCCAGTAATCG
>CAZRBG010000084.1:0-18356 GCA_964598225.1 uncultured Pirellulales bacterium | reverse complement strand
CTAGGCCGGTGGGATGGTACGACTGCGGATCAAGAGCAGTTATCAGTCCACCTCAAGGCCGACGGTCTCCTGCACCTGAAAGATGGAAAGGATAAGGAGTATATAGGTACCTGGCGGCTCGCAGGTAATCGTATTACTATTACTTTGTCCGTGAATGATTCAACTCTCGCAGGGCAATTGTATGGCGATGGTCGGTTGATGCTGTGGCAGAGGGGCGACGAGGACTCTCGCGTCATCTTGCGACCAGTGAAGTAGATAAATGATTGTCGGTGTAATGACAGCTCAGTTGCACATGCAGGGGATATCCTCGCTCAAGGGCAAGAGGAGTATCGTCAAGAGTGTGATCGGGCGGCTTAAGAGCAGGTTTAATATCTCGATCTCGGAGGTTGGTCATCAGGACAGCAAATCGAGCGCGGTTGTCGCGATTGCAATTGTCAGTAACGACTCTCAGTTCGTCGATAGGCAATTCGATTCCATCATCACGTTCATGCGCAATGACGGCAGGTTCTATCTGGGGCAGGTTGAAAGGGAGACGTTTTGAATTTAGAGGCTCTGAAAGAACCAAAGCAAGAATATATGGAGCCGCTCGGCCGGCTACTTTGGCAGGTTCCTCGGCAAGCTCAGAATGATAAGGGACAGAATGCAGGATGGGCAACTTGTACCTTAGGCACTTTTTGGCCGTGGTGCCTTGTAGCAATCGTTCCTCAGGGGCAACAAGTTGGCCATTACCGCCTACCGCTTCAGCATTCTGGCCACTGCGCCGATGTGTTCGGGGGTTGTTCCGCAGCAGCCGCCGACGAGGGTTGCGCCGGCTTGCAGGCATTCGGCGATGCCTGCAGCGAATGGCTCGGGGGCCATTTCGAATATTGTTTTGTCACCGACTAATTTGGGCTTGCCTGCGTTCGGCTGAGCAAGGACGGCAAGTTCTGTGGCCGAACTGAGTTGAGAGACCACTACGGCCATCTGAGAGGGATCGAGGTCGCCGCAATTGGCGCCGATCGCGTCGGCTCCGGCATCGGCAAGGCTTTCGGCGCACTGCTCGGCCGAATTGCCCATCATGGTTCTGCCGCCTTTTTCTTCGGTAGTGAAAGTCATCGAGACGATGACCGGCAGCGAACAGCTCTCTTTGCACGCGCGAACCGCACAGGTTGCCTCTCGCAGGTCGAATACGGTCTCGATTAAAAGGGCGTCCACCCCGAATTCGGCCAGGACGTCGGCCTGCTCCTTGAAGGCATCATAGAACTGCGATTCTTTGTACGTGCCGTAAGGTTCGAGCATCTGGCCGGTCGAGCTTATGTTGCCGAGTACGAACAGATCTTTGCCTGCGACCTGCCGGGCAAGCTCGGCGCCTGCTTTGTTCACCTCTCGTGTGGAGACGCCGACGTTGTGCGTTTCGATGAAGATGCGGTTCATGGTCAGGGTGTTAGTCGTCAGGGCGTCGCAGCCACTTTTTGCGTATTGGCGATGTATTTCCAAAACCACATCGGGAGCGTCGAGGTTATTCCGGCCGCGAGACATCAGGCCGTGCTTGTCCAGTTCGGTTCCCATTGCTCCGTCGAGCAGCAGTGTTTCCTTTTGTGCAAGTGTTTCGGATAAATTCATAGCTATTTTTGCAAAAGTTCAGCTAAGGACAATCCCGAGTCGGCTTAATTCATTTTTTAACTGATCGATGTTCTTGAATAGGATCACATTCAGCCCTGCATCTTCAGCACCTTTTATGTAGTCGAGCCTGTCATCGATGAAAACCGTCTGCCTGGTCTTAGAGCCGAGCCTGTTGACGGTGATCTCGTAGATTTGCGGCTGAGGCTTTGCAATTCTCTCAACGCATGAAAACACCTGCACGTCGAACATATTGTAATTCTGCTCGTGGAAGAATCTTACCGCCGGCAGCTCGGTGTTAGACAAAAGCGCGGTTTTGTAACCATGGTCCTGCAGGGAACAAGCCAGCGAGAACACCTCCGGCTTCGGCACATAAGCGGCGCGAAACGCCTCATACCACAACGACCGAATCTTCGGCACGGGTTTGCCGAGTTCGGCGCTTATCTCCAGCAGGAATTCCCGCTCGCCGATGGCTCCGACGTGGAATTTGTCCAGGAACCAATCGTGGACGGGCGTATACTCATCCAGCGAAACTCCGAAAGCATCGGCACAGAATTGCAGCAGCGGCGGCCTCGGATCCTCGATCAGCACCCCGCCCCAGTCGAATATCACAGATTCTACTTTTTCCATCTTAGCCCTATTACGAACGATCAGCCATACTTGCCCCAAGGACGATACAAACCTTCAATCGACTTATCAACTTTTTTCTGCACGGTCTGAATGCGCTAAATCTGACCGACGCCGATCCCATAACGCTCCCTGTCTTGCAATAGTAAATTCTGTGTTTACACGAAATGCGTTTAACGCTTTGTTGGCTGCCAGCAGGCAATCAGCGTTTACACACTTATTCGGGCTCCAAGGAACCGCCAAAACTGCTGGTAGCTTCCAATGCGGCAAACGCAAGCTGTCGGTGTCGGTTGTCTTTGGTCTTTGACGAACGGCGAACCGGAGTCTATAATCAGATCGATCCATCTGGAACGCGAAAATTTGAGGTTGAATTATGGAATTTGTTCTGGCTTTTGCAGCAGGCCTGATTGGCGGCGGCGTTGTTGTCTTCCTCTTGAGACACAGGGAGATCAAACGGCTTGATGAATCCCTGCGCCAAAAGGACGAACAGATCTCCCAGCTTCAGAGCGAGTCCACGAAACTGACGGTCGAAATCGCCAGGCTGAGCGAACAGCAGAAAAACGCCGAGGAGAAAATGGCCTTATGGAACGAGACTAAAGAGAAGCTGGTCGGCGAGTTCAAGGCGCTATCGGCGGACGCATTAAAAAGCAACAGTACGCAATTCCTGGAACTGGCAAAGACCAATCTCGAGAAATTCCAGGAGGGCGCCAAAGGCGACCTCGATAAACGCCGGCAGGCCGTGGATGAGCTGATAAAGCCGCTGAAGGAATCTCTCAAGGACGTGGACGGGGCCCTCAAGCAAATCGGCAAAGACCATTCCGGAGTCAGAGAAAAGATCGAATCGCTTCTGAACTCAGAGGCGCTGCTCCAGAAAGAAACCGCCAATCTGGTCAGCGCGCTTAAGAAGCCCACGGTTCGCGGCAGATGGGGCGAGATGCAGTTGCGGCGTGTCGTCGAAATCGCCGGCATGGTCAATCATTGCGACTTTGATGAGCAACAGAGTACCACTTTAGAATCCGGGCGCAACCGGCCGGATATGATTATCCGATTGCCTGGCGACAGGACGGTGGTCGTGGACTCGAAGGCGCCTCTTGAGAGTTATCTGGAATCGCTGGAGGCTCCGGATGAGCGATTGCGGACGGAGAAATTGAACAGGCACGCCAACCTGGTCCGAACGCACATCAAGAATCTTTCGGCCAAGGGCTACTGGGAGCAGTTCCAGCCGGCACCGGAATTCGTCATCATGTTTCTGCCCGGCGAAATGTTCTTCAGCGCCGCTCTCGAACAAGACCCGCGTCTGATCGAACTCGGCGTGGAAAACAGAGTCGTGCTCGCGACGCCGACTACTCTGATAGCGCTGCTTCGAGCGGTGGCTTACGGCTGGCAGCAGGAGCAGATCGCCAGAAATGCTCAGGAGATCAGCAACATCGGTAAGGAACTGTACGCGCGAATCTCCACCCTGACCGAACATTTCAGCAACGTCGGCAGAAATATAGACAGGGCCGCCGAGGCGTACAACAAAGCAATAGGCTCGCTGGAAAGTCGGGTACTTGTAACCGCCCGCAAATTCCGCGAGTTAGGCTCGACAACCGGAAATGAAATCGACACATTACAACCTGTAGACAAGGCGACCCGCATAATCCAGGCGCCGGAATCCGACAACGGACTGGAAAACGAAATTTCTGAGGAACTATAAGAAATTTGTTAATGAAATTTAGCAAGGTTATCTATGAATCAGGATGGAAAAATGAAAATTGACATCTTGGATTGTATCAAATCTTGCATCAAACGCCGTGAAATACGATGGACATACCATGTTAATATGCGTATGAAAGGACGATTTATATCTCGAAATGCCATTCTTTCGTCGCTGGATAGTTTCGAGATAATTGAAGAATATCCAAAAGACAAATATCTGCCAAGCTATCTCGTATATACAGAGTTTCGAGGTCAGATTATTCACATTCAAATAGCAACTGATCTTGAGAATCGTTGCATAACCATTGTAACTGCATATAGACCGAGCCTTGATAAATGGGAACAAGATTTCAAGACAAGGAGAAAATCATGACTTGCCATAATTGCGGAGGCAACCTGGAAAATCTTATTACAAGCTTGCCTTTTAAGCTGAGTGATGACTGCATAGTGATTATCAAGGGACTACCTGTGCTGCAATGCCAAAACTGTAGTGAATATGTAATTGAAGACCAGGTCATGGAGAAGATTGACGTTATCTTAAACAAGATCGACACAACAGCCGAACTCGAAATCCTCAGTTATGCTGGATAAAGGAAGTCGATAGACTGAAAAGTTCAGGTTGACCAAAAACCAAGAATTACGTGAGGGATACATTTTATGTCGGACAATTGCGATTGCATAATAGTCGGAGGCGGGCCGGCGGGGCTGGCGGCGGCACTTTATACTTCCCGCGACAGGTTTAAGACGCTGATACTGGAGAAATTCATGCCGGGCGGGCAGATCAACCTGACCGAAAGAATAGAGAACTACCCCGGCATCGTACGTATCGACGGGCCGGGACTGATACAGGAGATGCAAAAACAGGTTCAGAATTTCGGTACAGAAATAAGAAACGGCGCCGAAGTGACCGGCCTGGAAAAGCTGCCTGACGGCAACATCGCCGTTAATTGCGACGACGACAAGTACATCACCCGATCCGTAATTCTTTCGCCGGGCAGCGCCTACCGCAAGTTAGGTGTGCCCGGCGAAAAGGAGTTCGGCGGGTCGGGAGTCAGTTACTGCGGGACGTGCGATGCGCCTTTCTTCAAGGGCAAGCACGTAGTGTCCATTGGCGGGGGCAACACGGCGGTGGAAGAGACCCTCCACCTGGCCAATTTCGCCGCGAAGGTGACGATGATACATCGCCGGGACGAATTCCGGGCGGACCAGGTTCTCGTCGAAGAGCTGATGGAAAAGGTCAACGAGCCGAATTCGAATCTGACGGTTAAATACAGCACGGTGGCGACTTCCATCAACGGCAGCAATAAAGTCGAGTCGGCTACGCTCACAGACGTAAAGACCGACAAGGAGGAAGAATACCCCTGCGACGGTGTATTTATCTTCGTCGGTATGGTGCCGAACACCGATTTTCTCAAGGGCATAGTCGAGATGACCGACAGGGGATTCATCAAATGCGATTGTGCATATCTTCGCACCAGCGTTCCGGGCGTCTTCGTGGCGGGCGATTGCAGAATCGGAGCGGCTATGCAATTAGCGACGGCCTGCGGCGACGGCGTCATAGCGGCGATGATGCTAAAACAGTACTTCAGAGACCCGAACTGGTGGAACAAGCAGGTCAGCGACGAGTTCATACCCAAAGGATGGTAGGGGTGAGTGCCGATTCCCCTTTTGTCATTCCGAGCGCCGCCGAGGAATCTGGCCAACAATTATATAGGCTTTTCCATTCGAAGCCGGATTTCTCCAAAGCGTGTCCCGAAGGGACACTTCGGTCGTAATGACAGATTCCGGCCTAACATTCTCTGACCAGCACTAATTCGTGAATTTGACTAATTCGTTGACGATCCGGCACGGTTGCAGTATTATGGTGCTTCGACCGTTCGGCAAGGTGGCCGGGCGGTGATTCGCCGCGAATATCGCTTGAAAGGACTAACAAATGGCTGGCAGCGTAATTGAGTTAACCGATGCTAATTTTGACGAAACCGTTCAAAAAGCCGATGTGCCGGTGCTCGTCGATTTCTGGGCGCCCTGGTGCGGTCCCTGCAAAATGATCGGGCCCATAGTCGAAGAAATCGCCGGTGAGTACGAGGGAAAGGCCAAGATCTGCAAGCTCAACACCGACGACGCCCGCGACAGCGCCATGGAATTCGGCATCAGTGCGATACCGACGCTCATTCTGTTCAAGGACGGCCAGGTACAGAAAAAGTGGGTCGGCCTGACGAGTAAAAAAGACCTTGCCGAGGCAATCGACGAAGCGCTTTAACAGGACCTTGTTGACTTTTACGACTGACTTATAATCGGCCTGAATTGTGGCGTGCGGCGGTGATGTGCAAAACGGCAATGTATAGGGAACTGCACGATGGCGGAAATCTTCCACAAATCTATCGACAGAAGAAGCTTCATAAAGACCTCGCTGGCCGCCTTAGGGGCTGTCATTACTCTGGACTCGGCTTCCAACTCTGCCGGCGGGGAAAAGTCCGCAGCAAGGTGGGCTTTACTTTCGGACACTCATATTCCTGCCGACATTGAGAATAATTATCGCGGTTTCTATCCTTACAGGAATCTTCAAAAAGTCGGGGCGGACATCGCTTCGGCTTCACCCGATGCCGCGGCGATAACCGGCGACCTGGCCCGACTGAGCGGCGAAACGGGCGATTACGTGAATCTTAAGAAGTTGTTACGCCCGATCGCCGAGAAAATGCCGGTTTTCATGGCGCTGGGCAACCATGATAATCGCAAGAATTTCAATACGGTTTTCCTCGACCATCCGGGACAAAAGCAGCAGGTTCGCGGCAAACACGTAGTCGTCGTCGAGAAAGGCCCCGCACGTTTGATCGTCCTTGATTCGCTGCTGTACGTCAACAAAGTGCCGGGCCTGCTCGGAAAAGCTCAGCGCCAATGGTTGCGGAACTATCTTAACAAGTGCGACGACAGACCTACGATACTGTGCTTCCATCACACGCTGGGCGACGGGGACGGCGACCTGCTCGACGTGCCGCGATTGTTTGATATCGTTAAGCCGGTTCGCAAGGTCAAGGCGGTTCTTTACGGGCACTCACACGTCTACGGTTTCTCTAAAATGGAAGGAATACATCTTATCAATCTCCCGGCCATCGGGTACAACTTTAGCGATTCGCAGCCGGTCGGCTGGGTGGAAGCTGAGTTGACCTCTACCGGCGGTAAGTTCAAACTACACGCTGCGGCCGGCAATACTGACAATGACGGCAGCATAGAAAAGCTCACTTGGCGAAAATGACATTTGGACGGATCCTGAATGCTTCTTTCATCCCGAACGCAACAAAAGGAATGGGCAATCCGGCCGTTTGACGAGCGTTCGGCCGAATTTGCCAAATCGCTGAAAGTCTCGCCGCTCGTAGCTCAGGTGCTGATTAACCGCGGCATAACCGACGCCCGAACCGGCGGGGCTTTTCTCAACCCGAAACTGACCGACCTGATAGATCCGGGCCAAATGCCCGGCATAACCCCGGCGGTGCAAAGGCTGAAACAAGCCGTCGCGGGCAGAGAGAAGATCACCATTTACGGCGATTACGACGTAGACGGCATCACCGGCGTCGCCATACTCTGGCAAGTCCTGACGATGCTCGGCGCCAACGTCGATTTTTACATACCCCATCGCATCGACGAAGGCTACGGCCTCAACGCCGACGCCGTCGAGTCACTGGCCAAATCCGGCACGCAGCTTATGGTCACCGTCGATTGCGGCATAACCGCTATTGATACCGCCGAGCTTGCGGCACGTCTGGGCCTCGATCTGATAATATCCGATCACCACCAGCCGGGGCAGGAGATGCCGAGAGCCATAGCGGTCGTGCATCCCGCGCTCAGCGAATCCTATCCGAATCAGGACTCTGCCGGGGCGATGGTGGCCTTCAAGCTGGCCTGGGCCATCGCTAACGAATTCACATCGGGGCAAAGGCTCGAACCGCTAGTGCGGGATTTCATGCTAAGCGCCACGAGCCTTGCGGCTATGGGAACCGTCGCCGATGTAGTTGACCTTCGCGGCGAGAACAGAATCCTGACAAGTTACGGGCTGCGTGGGCTGCCGGAGTCGAAGCTCTCGGGCATACAGGCTCTGATCGAGACCGCAGGCCTGACGGGCCACAAGCTCGACAGCTTCCATATCGGATTTCGCCTGGCGCCGATGCTCAACGCCGCCGGCCGGATGGGACATGCGAGATTGGCCGTCGAGTTGCTGACCTCCGACTCGCCCGTTCGCTCGGTGCAGATCGCCGAGTATCTCAAAGAACAAAACAACCAGCGCCGGCAATGCGACCGGAAGATATTCAAACAGGCGTGCGAGTTCATAGTTGCGCGGGACCTGAACCATCCCGACCGCAGGAGCATCGTCCTTTCGAGCGAAGATTGGCATACCGGCGTGATCGGCATCGTCGCATCGAGGCTCGTAGACAAATACTACCGCCCCACGATCATGATCAACGTCGGCGACGCGGTTAACGGCGTCGCCCAGGGCTCCGGCCGTTCGGTCCCGGGTTTCTGCCTGCTGAGCGCCATACGGGCCTGCTCGAATAATCTGACAGCCTTCGGTGGGCATAGAATGGCTGCCGGCATAACCATCGAGATCGATAAGATCGAGCAGTTTGCCGCTGACTTTGAAGCATACGTGCAAGAGAACCTCGACGAGGCCGAATCAGTCGCCAGACTTCACATCGACGCAATAGCCCCCTTGGATACGTTCAGGAAAGAAACCGTAGACGAGCTTCAGTTGGTCGGCCCGTTCGGCCAGGGCAATCCCGAGCCGGTCTTCGCTACCAAAGGTGTCCGTTTGGCGGCGCCACCCCGCAGAGTCGGCGCCGGACGCAATCATCTCCAGCTTGCCATAACCGACAACACCGCCGCCGTCCGCTGCATCGGTTTCAGGTTCGGAAAGCTCGAGAAAAAACTGCTCGAAACCGAATTCTTCAACGTCGCATATAAACCCCAGATCAATACCTACAACGGCAACACCAACGTCGAATTCACCCTCACCGACATCCAATTCGAGTGAATTATAAGCAGGTGCACTTGCTCGTTCTCTATTAAGGGTAGAAAATACGCCTTTTGATCGGATGTTGACTATACCGCCTGCGTGATGTAAAGTGAAATGAGACTAAAGACTATTTTGTATACCGAGAGAAATTCATGATACTTTTCCACGAGAAGGGCATAGATGCTATTAAAAAGGCGGCCGAAGGCGCAAAGGAAGGTTTAATCTGCACACCTTACTATAGCGAGCGCGGTCTATCGCTTCTTGATCGGTTCTTTGATGCGGCGGAAAAGGTGGATTTCTGGACCCGCTTTAGCCCTCTTGATTGGAAAGCTGGCGTTGCCGACATGGCAGCCCTGAGAAAACGAGTTGAATTGGTCCGGAGCAAAGGAAAAGCCTTTAGTTTTATGCTTTCAGATGACTTGCACGCAAAAATATACAAATTTTGCGATGACAAGGTCATAATTGGCTCGGCCAATCTGACTTGGCCAGCCATGACAAACAACATTGAGACAATCTGCGAGTTGAGAAATGACGCTGCGTCCAGCATCTTGGATATTTTAGAAGTTTTTGAGCGGCGTTTGACGCCCGTGGAAGCGGATGTCTTTGTCGCTTACGTTGATATCGCTGCCGATGCTATTTCCAAACCCTCCGATGGACTGGAAGAGACAAATGAGGAAATGAATGCGGCTATAGATCTTGCTGAGGAAGAGCTCAGAAAATCTTTAGCTCCCCATGCGCCTCGGACCTCTCCTATTTCAGATATAGAAGTCGGAGATTTTATTGATTACTGTCGCGAGGAAAAATCAAGCATAAGCCAAGATATCCTCGCTCGATGGGAAGGAAAGCACAACCTTCAAGGTCATGTTAAACATTCTTATTATGGGGCCTTGAGGTTTTTGTCCGAGTTCCCGCAATTTGTAAATGAGATTGCTTCCACCCCACGAGATTCATTATATAAATTCGACAACCAGGCACAGCTCACGACCTGGAGGGACTTTTTGCGTAAACATGCAAAGGAAATCGACGAGAAGAGAGATTTCAGCTTCAGGACTCTAAGAGTATATACACCAGAGAACCTCGGCGGCATATGCAGCGGTGGCGGAGGCGGAAGCCCAACTCTCAAAAGAGTATTACCTGTCGTCGCGAGGATGCTTCAAACATTAGGATAACAAGATGGCTAAGACTGACTTCATGGACGAAATTGTTTTGGGTGATTGCCTGGACCTTTTCCCAAAGGTTCCCGATCAATGCGTTCAGACAATGCACACCAGTCCTCCCTATAATATAGAAAAGAGTTACAACGGCTACGACGACAAGCTTAGCCGGAAGGACTACCTGGATTTTATAGAAAAGGTTCTTCGCGAGTGTAAGAGGGTCCTTGTCCCGGGTGGCGCCCTTTTTTGGCAAACGGGCTACACTACTGAACGAGGTGAATACATCGCGCCCCTGGATCATCTTACGTTCGACTTGTTTCAGAAGATAGGCTTTCGACTGAAAGATCGGATTATCTGGCGTTATTGGGGAGGAATGGCTTTCAAGTCTAAATTCACAAACAAGCATGAGACTATTCTTTGGTGGGTAAATTCCTGTCGGGGCGAGAAGACGTCTAAGTTCAATGTCTTTCCCGTGCGTGAGGCGACAAAATTTCACGACTCGCGCAATAACCTCTTCGGACGCAATCCCGGCAATGTCTGGGAGGTGGACCGTGTGGCATACGGGAGTAACGATCAAACATCCCACATAGCGGTATTTCCGGAAGAAATATCCGACAGGATCGTTCTGGCCACAACCGACGAGAACGATCTGGTGCTCGATCCTTTTTCAGGCAGCGGCACTTTGTGCAAGGTTGCGAAGTCACGGGGGCGGCGATTCCTGGGTTTTGAGATAAGTCCTCACTATCATACCGAATCAATGCGGCGCTTATCCTGTCAAGCCCGGGGAGAGTTGCTTGCGATTCTCTCAGAGATTCTCAAAGAGCATGTGTTCGACTCCGGAGGGACGAAGAAACTGAGCACAATTGCTGAGAAGGCGACCGCGGTGCTATGGCCTTTATCATTGAAGCCATACGAAAACATGATTGCGGGCCCCTTTTTGAACGCGTTGTGTGAGGGACGTGAGGATGCTGTTAAGAAACCAGATAAGGTCGGTCTCTGGAGGGAGTTAGAAGAGATATTGCCTCCGCGTGATTCCTGTGAAAAAGGAAAAGACCAAGCAGGTTTGTTATCTATTGTAGATCGTGCTTTCGGGAAAGCATACAAATTACACAGGGTGTACAGTAGTGCAATGCGTTTTCATTGTGTGGCCAGATGGATCAAAAGCTTGACAAATGCTGTTGGTCAGAACGAAAATGAAGGGTGGGAGAAGACCCTAAAATCGCTGGTACGAAGCGAGCCGGGAACATATTATCTTGATAAGGGCAAGATTTCAATTATAGCTGATACCGCAAAGACGAGAAAAGTAAGGCCTGAGGTCGCGTCGCAAAAGACCATAGATAGAGAACCCGTTCACGGGACTCTGTTTTAGCCGAAAAAATTGCATCATTGCGGTTTTACTTCTGCAAAGCAACGCTACCTGCCATGTAGCACCGGATAGTTACTTTCGTTTCACTTCGATTTTCTCGAATTCGAATTGTCCCATTGTGGTTACAAGGCTGAAGAAATCACCCGGGTCGCCGTTGCCGGCTGCCAAGGCGATGTGGCCTGCGTCGTATCCGCCGCGGCCGCTGCCTCTGAAAGCGGCATCCAGCCCGATCCATTGGCCGCCGATGTAGGCCTGCGTCCATGCGTGGCCGCCGAATCCGCTCTCCATGGCCCGCCACTCGCCGACGTATGCCAGTCCCGTTGCCACTTGTGCCGGGATGCCGACTGCTCGGCATAATGCCGCGGCCAACACGGCGTGCTCAGTGCAGTCGCCCTGCTTGCTCCGGGCGACCTCGACCGCGGAGGCATATCCCACGGACAGGTTCTTATTTGCGACGTATTCTGCGACGAAGGCCTCGATTTTATCGATTGCCTCAGCGGCATCTTTTGTCTCGCCTACTGCTCGGTGCGCGAGCTCGATTACCTCTTCATGGTCACTCTGGACAAACTGCGTCGGTTTGAGAGCTTCCAATGCCTCCGCGTCGCTGCCCTTGTAAGGAAAGTCCACGCCGGCAGGGGCGACGACGGGTTTGACCGTCAATACCACTTTACCGTCGGCGGACTTGCGAACCTGCTGGTTATCGTTGGCCGGTATGGTCATTTTCGCGTCGGCCAGAGGAGCCATGTGATACGTAACGGACTCGATCGATTCGAGGTCATTCAACCGAACCGGGCTGTCGATGAACATCTTGCCGATCAACTCCACCACGTCGTTCTTGGCAAGTGCGATTTCCTTCGGACAAGCTACCATCTCAACGTTTATATTCATAATCGGCATAATGTCCTTTTGCAGTTTGAAATCCTCATCCACATAGCTCTTAGAGGCAATCTCACCCATTCCCGGCACACTCAGAATATTCGTCATCTCGGTCAGATTGACAACTCTTCCCAGCAGATCCACCGGTTTGGTCGGCCCGACAATAGTCTTTGCGTCAAGCACCGTTGCCATAGAAGGCTCGAAGATCTTATACGAATACTCGGTTCCCTCTTTCAATCCTTTGGATTCCTGAAGCAAACGCAGCCCCTCGGCCATCAGCGCATGTTCGGGCCAGTCGATAACTTTTCTCCGCACAGATCCGAGTGAATTGCTGACGAGAGTTAATTTGCCGCCTGGCTGCATCTCGCCGGAGACCTCCATCTTCATCAGCCCCAAATCCTGGATGCTCTTGAAGCTGATAGGCTTGCCTTCGGCGGTTTCGACGCTTTCAGATATCATTTTAACGGTAAGAGGAATACCCGCTCGACTTATTGTGAGACTCACCTCGGAGGTAGTGGTTACCTTCCCGTTGCTAACCGCCCGATCGTTCCGAGCGTAGCCGGCTTTTTTGCTCTCCATGAACACGGCAAAGTACTCGACCTCGCTGTCTCCGGTTTTCTCAGAACCCGCTTTAATAGCGGCCGGAGCAGCCAATATCAAACAAATACAGAAAAGACAAATAGTTTTCATATCCATATTCCCTTTTGATTTACGCACAATATTTTCCGGCAGAAGTCTGAAATTCCAATACCACCGGGGGCTGCAAAGGTTAACGCCCGGATTATAAACCGAACACACAGGTTTTACTACTCGTTTCTATTCTTCCGCGTTCAAATCGAGGATGCAACGATTGAATTACTTGCGTTTTCGGCTAAAATTAGCCGATATTCCATTGTGCAAAAAATTATGAAATTTGACGAACTGATAGAACTGGTTTCTTCGGATCAATCGCCGGGTATTTGCGTCGATTCTCGCGCCGTCCGGCAAGGCGATATTTTTGTAGCCGTTAAAGGCACAGCCTGCGACGGCCATGATTTCATTACCCGGGCAGTCGCCAACGGAGCAAGGTACGTCGTCTGCGAAGCAAATACGCAATACGCGACACGCGATACGCAATACGAACCCATAGTTCTTGACGACACGGCTGAGGCCCCAGCGCTCTTGGCGCAAGCGGCGAACGGCTACCCGGCCCCCAAGCTGACTAATCTGGCGGTGACCGGCACAAACGGCAAGACTACGGTGGCCTTCCTCGTTCGCTCGATAGTTCAACAGGCCGGGCATAAATGCGGGCTGATCGGAACGGTCATATACGATACGTGCTCGGGCCGGAGCCATGAGGCGAGTCTGACGACTCCGGATTGTCTGGATATCGCCGCCCGGCAGGCCGAGATGGTCGCAAACGGCGCCAAGTATATGGTCATCGAGGCCAGCAGCCACGCCCTGTCTCAAAACCGCCTGTCCCAGATCGATTTCAAGGCCGCCGCTTTCACTAATCTCGCCGGCGATCATCTGGATTATCACAAAACCGAGCAGGATTATCTTGCCGCCAAGACGAGACTGTTCACGGCCCTTGCTCCGGACGCCACGGCTGTGCTCAACAGGCAGTCCCCACAAGCAGAAATTATCGCCGAAAAGACCGCTGCCGAGCTATTATGGTACGGCATCGACAGCCGGGCAGATCTGGACGCGCATATCGAGTCGATGGATACCAGCGGCACTGCATTCACGATGCAGTACGACGGCATAACAAAGGAAGTAAAGACGCCGCTTCTCGGGCTCTACAACGTCAGCAATTGTCTGGCGGCGGCGGGGCTGTGCCTTGCGGCGGGTTTCGAACTTAATGCAGTTACGACTGGAATCTCAGCACTCGATACGATACCGGGCCGGCTCGAAAAAGTCGAAGGCGGCGATTTTTCGGTGATTATAGACTACGCCCACACCGATGACGCTCTCAAGAACGTCCTGGAAACGCTCAAACCCCTCTGCAAAGGTAACCTGCGAGTAGTCTTCGGCTGCGGCGGCGACAGAGACAAAACCAAACGCCCCCGCATGGCCCGAGTAGCCGAGCAATTAGCCGATTTCGTTATTGTCACCAGCGACAACCCGAGAACAGAAGACCCCAACGCCATCATAAACGACATTATCGTAGGATTTGAGAATCGCAACTCATCGAATATCAGCGTCGAGCCGGATAGAAAGAAGGCCATTGAGCAGGCGATAGAAGCCGCCGAACCGGTAGATATCGTCCTCATAGCAGGCAAAGGCCACGAAACATATCAAATCATAGGAACCCAAAAGTTCGACTTCAGCGACAAGGAAATTGCTCGAGAGTGTTTAGGTAGGTTATAGTAGTTGATTAGCTCAAAGCAAGAAGGGTGCTTACCGAGATATCTTCGTCAATCTTCTCCCAGTGTATTCCTATGCCTCCACCGATCAGACGCCAATCCTTTCTTTCATCTTCATCAGCATCTCGGAGGCGACCGAACCATTCCAAGGGGACTGAGATTTCGCGTCCATCTGCGAGTACCACTCTCAGGAAATCTTCCGTAAATGAAACGTCGGTGGCGAGTGCTTCAACTTTAATCGGCAAAGTACTCATGCCATTTCCTCTCAATCATATCTTCATGTTCTTGAACCAATTTTCGTACTTCCGTAAGCTCATGGCCCCTAAAGCCTCGGTTGTGCGCCAGTTCCACCGGCGCGAGCCAATATTTCGCATATTTCTCTGCGTTCTCAACATGCATACGCGGTTTTTCCGATCTATCAAGACGGAAAAAGAAAAACCTGCAACCTTTTACACGAAGTACTGTAGGCATACATGTATTGTACATCGGAGAATTTATTGAAATCAAACTATTTTTGCATGGCTTTATGATGGTTATATTGCAATAGGACCGGTAGCATGGCATAGTATTGCAAAACTACATAGTGGTTCCAGATTCAGGCGGGGACTTCCAGATAAGTCGAGAAGCTGTGCGGCTTTGGGATTTCCAGGCCTTCGGCTCCCATTCCTTCTAAGTGAAATGCCACGGCATCTTTCATATTCTCTTCGACTTCTTCTCTACTGGAACCTGTAGCCACGCAACCCGGGAGATCAGGAGAAAAGGCGGAATAACCGGTGCTTGTTTTCTCAATTATTATCAAATATTTCATTTCAAACCTGCCTGTCTAAGCACGCTGTTTAAAGTGCCGGGTGCCATTTCCGCACTTGGTTTTCCAGCTATTGTGACAAGTCCCTTCTTAGTTTTATGTTTGAACTGGCGATGGCTGCCACGGCTCCTCACGACAAACCAGCCGTCTTTTTCAATCATTTTAACTACATCTTTTATCTTCACCCGTAATAGTATAATATAATTTGCTTCATTGACCAAGTACTCAATTATGGAAATCATGGAACAAATGACACAAAAAACAAAGAAAAAGGATTCTCTCATAGTAGATTTAGTCAGAGCAACAGGAGTCCAGACAACTTCCTTGGATTTAGTGAGCCATGCTCCAAATTTCGCCGGAGTTAGCATCGACTCGCGAACCACAAAAGCAGGGGATTGTTTCTTTGCAATTGCAGGCGAGAACTTCGACGGGCACGATTATGTCGGGGATGCGTTCGCCAGGGGGGCTGTTTGCGCGGTTGTGAGCAAGAATTTCCAAAAAGCCGAGCTTTCCGATAAGTGTCTGGTGAGAGTGGATGACACCGTCGAGGCGCTCGGCGACCTTGCGCGGGAATATCGCAGGCGGGCGGGCTTCAAGGTTGTCGCGATAACCGGTTCGGGGGGAAAAACGACCACGAGGCATATCTGCCACTACGTCCTGAGCCGGCGGTTCGAGGTTCATCAGTCGCCGAAGAGCTTCAACAACAATATCGGTGTGCCGCTTACGCTGCTTGGCGCCGAAGCCGGAACTGAAATAGTCGTTGCAGAATTGGGCAGCAACAGTCCGGGCGAGATATCGTATCTAACCCGCGTCGCCGAGCCGGATATCGCCGTTGTGACAAACGTTTATCCGGCGCATCTGGAAGGATTCGGCGATCTTCAGACGATTGTCAAAGAAAAGTCATCTATAGCCGGAGGATTGAAGCCCGGCGGAATTCTTATCGCAAACGCGGATATTGAAATGTTGGTTAACGCATGCCGAGCTTGGAACGCGACGTTACTTACATTCGGCAAATCAGATAGCGCAAACTATCGGATCGCCGATATTCATCTGGAAGGATCGACAAGTAGGTTTACCGTCGACGGCGCACAGGTGCGTTTGCCGCTTGCCGGGCCGGGCAATGTCGAAAATGCGCTTGCGGCATGGGCCGTCTGCAATCAATTTGGAATTACTGTCGACGAATTCGCAGCGGCAGCAGAAACTCTGCCGCCGGTTTCTATGCGAACAGAGCTGCTGCAGATCGGAAATATGACAGTACTGAGCGATTGCTACAATGCAAATCCGGCGTCGATGAAAAACGCACTGGAGATTCTTGCCGGCCTGGACGAAACGGGACAGCGCCGGCTTGTTTTTATTTGCGGCGACATGGCCGAGCTGGGCCCGCAGACCGAGCGACTTCACGCCGAGCTTGGCGCCTTTGTCGCCGGAACAGAAGTAGAGCTTATGGTGGCCGTTGGCGAACTGGCGTCGATTGTGGCTACAACCGCCGAAACGAGCACTGAACGTAAGCTGGATATAAAATGCTTCGGCGACACCCTTTCAGCTTGCAAAAATTTACATAAACTCATAAAAGATAATGATATAGTACTGGTCAAAGGTTCGCGCAAAGCGGGGCTTGAGACGATTGTCGAGAAACTGAAGGAGTTGTTTTCGTAGGATGATATACCACCTGCTACGGCATTTGCGCGACCCGGAAACCAGCCGGCCTCTGTTCGGGTTCTACGCCTACGAAAATGTGATGTTTCGCTGCGTAGCCGCCACGCTTACGAGTCTGGTGATAGCCCTTTTTATAGGCCCGAAGATTATCCGCTGGCTGATGCGCAAGAAGATCGGCGACCGGCCCGAGTTCTATAACGCCACGCTCAACGAGCTGACCAAGGAAAAGGCCAACACGCCTACGATGGGAGGCCTGATCATCATCTTCTCGACGCTGGCAGGGATATTTCTCTGGGCCGACCTGTGGAATCCTTTCGTACAGAAAGGCATTTTTCTGCTGATATGGTTTGCCGCTCTCGGCGGCGCCGACGACTGGTTGAAGCTCACCGCCGGGGCACGGTCGCGAAGCCGGAACGGATTGAGGGCATGGGAGAAGCTCGTCTTTCAGTTCGGGGCGGCGGCGCTTATCGCCTCGTTTCTATATCTCGATTTTGCGCGGACAGGGCCGGGCGGCAAACCGGTCGTACCCGACGGCATCAGATTCTGGCTGCCTTTCTACAAAGAAAGCCTGTGGCTGCCTAACTGGCTGTTCATTCTCATAGCGATTTTCTATCTTTCTGCCACGAGTAACGCCGTCAACTTGGCCGACGGCATGGACGGACTTGCTGCCGGATGCGTAGCTATTATCGCTCTGGTGCTGACCCTGCTGTGCTATGTCGCTTCTGAGACGATGGGCCGGGCGACGCCTATTACCTGGTCGAGTTACCTCCTTCTGCCGCATATCCCCCAAGCGGGGGAATTGGGCATCTACTTCGCCGCGATTTTCGGCGCTGTCCTCGGCTTTCTCTGGTACAACTGCCACCCGGCGCAGACTTTCATGGGCGACGTCGGCTCGCTGCCTTTAGGAGTGGCGATGGGTTACGGCGCGCTGGTGACGCGAAACGAGGTCCTGCTGCTCATCATCGGCGGCGTCTTCGTCATGGAACTTCTCAGCGTGGTCTTGCAGGTAGGCTATTTCAAATACACCGGGGGCAAACGCCTCTTTAGATGCGCCCCGATCCATCACCATTTCCACCTGATAGGCTGGAGCGAGCCGCAGGTAGTAGTCCGCTTCTGGCTCTTAGCCATAGCCTTCGCCGCAATCGCCTTAGCTACGCTGAAGATTCGCTGAACTAGTCCCAAAACAAGCGTACAGTGGCTTGGTGGATGAGCGTTGGCGGAAGGG
>CAZRBG010000083.1:0-19682 GCA_964598225.1 uncultured Pirellulales bacterium | reverse complement strand
GTTTGCTCAACGGAAGTTAATACTTATGGAAGTGCCATTCGTGACTGTCCCTAGTTCGTCTTTTGCCCTAGAGCAAACGGCTGGAGACAGCCTTTCATGAGATTACGATTTTTATTTTTGGAGGGAGCTTTTACAGAAGGGCGTCAGTGCGTTGAGGACGCGCGCTCGTTTCTCGGTGTTTTCGAGGAAAGGGGCGCGGGATAGTTCGATCTGGACCCAGGGGATCTCGTGGCTGTGGGAGCGGGATATGTAGCCGCCTTTGAAGGGGTGATCGACTGAGACTTTGCGGCCGAAAGACTCTTCGAAACAATGGACGAGTGCTTCAAACCAATCCTGTGGGCAGGTTTGGTACGCGTTACTGAGGCATATTTCCGGTCGCTCGCAGCCTGCATCCGAGGCCGAGGGCGGACCGACTGCGGCCATCGTGTGGCAATCTATGCCGAGCTTTGCATTATTGGCACATTGCGAAAGACACCTGTGATATGGACGATGATAATTATCGAGCAGAGTTTCGACCAGATCTTCGGAGACAGGCCGGTGATAAACCGGATCGCCGTAACAGGTGTGAGTCTTGACGACGCCGTCACGGCGTCGGTCGTTTTCGGGACGGTTAAGGTCTATTACCGCACGGGCAACGGATGTCGTAACGAACTCGGCGACTTCGGATTTAAGATCGTAAATTTCCGCCGCATCTTCGTCGCTTTCTGCAATAATCTGCTCCGGCGTAAGTGCGCAGTATTCTCGAACTTCGTCCGGCACGGTAAGTCCGGCGTGAGGGACCGAGAGGATCAGATGCAGTTTCACGAGGCGGGACCTCCGGCCGCTCCGTCGCGGCGGGGGTCCGCTACGCCGACGAACTTGTCGCCCTGGCGCATCGCCAGTTGTACGCAGCCGAGATAGAAGGAATATGGCTCGCGAACGTCGATAGTGAAGCCGTGCCGTTCGAGGGCGGCGGGAATGTCGCTTCGCATTCGGGACGCTTCGAGCGAGACCGTGCCGTCCAGCGAACAATGCAGGCGCGGGGCATCGACCGACTCGAATGGCAGGTGATTCAGCAACCGCAGGAAAACCTGGGCTATCGCCGAGACGATCCGCTGACTGCCCGGCGAGCCGAGCGCCGCCCACGGCCTGCGGCCTTTGAAAATGATCGTCGGTGCGACGCTGGCCCACGGCGCAGCGTTGGGACGCAGGTAATACGGGTGGCTCATGTCCTCATCCTCGAAGTCGAGCATGTAGTTGTTGTACAGAAAACCAAGCTCCGGCGTAGCTACGCAAGCTCCGTATACGCGCTCTATCGACTGAGTGAGAGCCACCACGTTGCCGTATCTATCCATCACGGAAAGGTGAGAGGTCTCCCCGCCGGTGCGGATATTTCGCAGCGACCAGCGCGCAATGCCTTTTGCGTAATCCGAGCTCGACATCCGTTTCTTCGTTACCTGTGCGTAGAAGCTCGGATCGAAGGGCCGATCCTTGCGGTCGCGGTTTGCCTGGCGTGTGGCCTGCGCGAGCATCAGGGCGCCCTCGGGCGTATCTACGTTGCGATATTTCTTCGGGATGTGGCTTATGATATTGAGCAGCTCCACCAGAGTCCTGCCGGCGCCGGGCGGCGGGAAGGTGACGACTCTAAAATCCTCGAAGCGGCAGGAAACGGGCTTTCTCTCGATTGGCCAGGGTATCTGGGCAAGGTCTTCTTCGGTGATAAGCCCGCCGTTGCGAGCCATATCCTCGTGTATTTGTCCGGCGATCCGGCCGGTGTAGAAATCCGCTACGCCGGCGTTGGCCAATCTTCTGAGAGTATCGGCCAGAACAGGCTGGCGGAATCTTTCTCCGACTCTGTAAGATTTTCTGCCGTCTTTGAGAAACAACTCGGCCGCCGCGCTTTGTTGCAGTGTCTTTCTGACTCTTCGAAGCAGCTTTCGCTGCAGCTCGCTTACCTGGTACCCTTGCTCGGCCAGTTGTATGGATGGCGCAACGACTTCGTGAAACGGCAGCGTCCCGTAGCGTTCCAGTGCGTAGTACAGCACTGCCGGCGTGCTCGGGACGGTGGTTGCTTTATAACCGCGGCGGCGCTGTTCACGGCTGAGTTCGCTGAGTATGGTTCGGTTCGGGGCCCTTGAAGAGCCGTCCAGGGCAACCGTCCGACGGGAGCGCGCGGTATGTATCAGCATCATAGTCTGGCCGCCGAGCCCCGAGGCAGCGGGCTCGCATACGCCGAGAGCGAAAGCGGCAGCGACTGCGGCATCGACCGCGTTGCCGGACGCTTCGAGAATCTGCACAGCCGCTTCGGTCGCAAGGTAATGCTGGGCGCCTACGACTCCGCCGCTCGAGACGGCAACCCGTTGAGGGCGGGCAATGCCCGGGGACTCGACGTCTCTGAGTTCGGCATCGTCAAGGATTCGCCGAGATGTCACCATTGCGCACTAACCTCTCGTTCTTTTGACCAGGAATTCCGCCAGCAGCAGCGTTCTCTGGAGAAGGCTGATCCTCTCCACCGCCTCGTTGGGGGTGTAGAGATCTCTGGCTACCGGCCCGACTCCGCAGACAACGGGGGTCGAAGCCGGCACAAGCCCCGCGGCAGAAGGCCACAGGGCGGACTCCTGGCCGAAAGGTATTTCCCAATTGGCTGCTATTTCAGACAGCTCAGCAGCAAGTCGCTTGTTGGATTTTCGGTTTTCCAATGCCGGCCGGTCCGAGATCACCTCCAACTGATAGTGAAAACCGCCCGAGGCCAGAATGTCTCGAATTGTCTTTTCTCTCGCATCGGCCGTCGATTTGTCGCCGTAGCTCAAGGTTATGGTCACTTCAACCCGGTGCGGCAGCAGCATTGGAAAAGCCGTTGGGCGGATGTCGGACACGGCAATCGAAATTCGCTCCTGCCTGGACGACAGTTTCGATATGTCCTCAATTCTGCCGAACGTCCAATCGAGGACATTCGGCTTTTTTCTCACTTTACCGAGCTGCGTCGGTTTGTCCTCGACAACAAGCCGGTACCTTCTCCAGCCCCGCCGCTGTGTGACAACTTTGTTATGCGGATTCGAAGGCTTTAGGACGAAAACTCTCTTGGCTTCGGCCGCCGCCGCCGCTATTGCATCGGCGCTTTCGACATTCTCTCTGCCCTCATCGGTATAATAAAGAACGCCGATGGGAACCGCGTCCAATTGTTTGAGGCTCTTGAGCGCCTTGAGCACGAACTCCAGCATCACCAGAGGAGATCGCGAAAGCCCTATCCCTTCGCCGTGAAGCCATTCCGGTGTTCGACGGAACTCCTGGACGGGGATTTCGAGGCCCAGCGGAATATCCAAATGCCCGATGAAGAGTGTTCCATCCTTGAGGCCTGCCTGCGTTTGCCAGACTCTCGCCGTTTGGCCGTTCGTAAAGCCGTCGGCAGGTTGGAGCCCTGCCTGGTCGAGCATTTTGTCCAGCCTTTTTACCGCGTATTGTATCGCGAACGGATCGGAAGTTCTGCTGTGGATGTTCGTCCAGATTCGCAGTCGCCGCTCGATCTGATCGCGCCTTTGCGTAAGAAACGACATGACGAGCTGACCTGCGTCGGCCGTCTTTTTCGATATGTGCATCGGTCTCGGCGTGCCGAAGTAGCGGGAACCGGCGACCTCAACTAGGCGATTGGCCAGTGCGGCGAAATCGAGGCCCACGTGTTGTGCCCCGACCGTGTAAGAGCCGTGCTCTCCGAGGCTGGGCAGGCTGTTCACCTCCAGCAAGTGCAGCTTCTGCTCGGCGTCCAGTCGCATATCAGCGCGGGCGCAATCGCAGCAGCCGAGCGCCTCGAACGCACGGCGGGCGAGCCTTTGAGCCTCTTCGGTGGTTTCCCGTCCAATTCGGGCCGGACATTCGAAATCGATCTCGCGTCCGGACTGGCGAACTTTGTCCTGGTAGGTGTAGATCGCCGGGCCTTCATTGCCGAAAAGCAGCTCCACCGGCGGGAAGCTCTCACAGGGATTGTTGCCTATCAGGCCAACGTTTATCTCCCTGCCTTCGATGTAGCGCTCCACAACAACCTGCTGCCGGAATGCTTCGAAGATAGTCTGTGCCGCTTCTTCCAGCTCACCCTGGCTGTTGACGATCGTAACGCCGAAAGAAACCGCCTCGTTCTTGGGCTTGACTATCAACGGGTAGGACAAATCCAGCGGCAGGCGATCGTCCCAGGAGTTCAGGACTGCAAAATCGGGTGTAGGCAGCCCGTTCTGGCGAAAGATCATCTTGGCGACGACCTTATCGAGGGCCAGTCCGTGGGCGAGCGGGCCGGAACCGACGTACGGTATTCCAACCATCTCAAGAATGCTCGGCACATGCGTGTAGCGAGCCTGGCCCTGAATTCCGTACGAGACATTGAAAACCAGGCCGGGCTGCTCGCCCTTGAGCACGCTGGGCATGAACTCTTCGAGACGGTCGATCAGATCCTTATCGCCCTCGAAGGACTTGACGCGGTGCTTATATGCTTTGAGAGCGTCTACTATGCGTTGTATGGTCCTCTGGCCGATGATTTCGCGGTTCGGGATTCCGAAGAGATTGATGACATTTCTCGAATCGCGGTTATAGACAATTGCAATTTTCATGGTAGGTCACAGCGCCGGCCAATCCAAGACTGCGTCGTTTTTTCGAGGCGTTTACCTATGTTTCGCCCTCATCCTTCTCGGGAAGCAAACCTTTTTCGGCAAGATCGGCACACTTGACACAGTATCTGGCCCAGGGGATCGCCTGGAGTCTCTTTTTGCCGATTCGCTCGCCGGCGCTCTCGCAGATTCCGTATGTGTGGCGTTCGATGCGGCGAAGGGCGTCGTCTATTTCGTTCAGCAGTCTTCTCTCGCTGTCCATCAGACCCAGCGTATTGTCGATTCCATAGTTATCCGAACCGGCGTCGGCCATGTGAAGGGGCATGTTCGACAGGTCGCTTCTCTCTCTTCGCAGCGATTCGAGTTCCATCTCGCTTACGTTGCCGAGTATCTCGTTTCGCTTGGCCAGGAGCAGGGCCGTGAGCTTGCGTATCTCGGCCGCAGTCAGCTTCCGGGAATTTGTACGCTTTTTTGCCATAAAACCTACACCTCGTGGCTCGTACCATGAATCTCGATTACCGGCGAGATAGAGATACGAACAATATCAATCTTGGGTGCGACTACTTAGCCAAAACCGTCTGTGTGGTCAAGAAAAAAGTCGACTGTCCGGTCAAATAGTTCATCGCAGCGGGCTAATTTGAGAATCCTGCTGAAGTAACAGTTGACAACTCCTGAGCGTCGATTATAAATCTATAGTCGCCGTTAATTTGTGTCAAGGCGAATGTTTCGACGGAGAAAGACATGAAACCTGATATCGTTCCTGTGTCTGTAGGCTTATATTTTATTCCTGTTGAGACGAGGATTCCGCTGAAATTCGGGCCTGAGACGACAACCGCCGTGGTTTGTGCGCGGGTTCGGATGACCGTGGCGAACAGAGAGGGGCAGAAGGCTCAGGGCTGGGGCGAAACGCCGCTCAGCGTCCAGTGGACCTGGCCCGGGACTCTAAGCTACGGGGAAAGACGCGATACGTTGCAGCAATTTTGCACGATGCTCGCAGAGGCCTGGACGCGGTTCGGCCGGCACGGTCATCCTATGGAATTAGGCAGCGAATTCACCGAAACGCTCCTGCCCGATCTGCTGGCCCGAATCAACGACCAGAGGGGGCCGCAGGCCGAGCCCATGCCGCACCTGGCGGCCCTTGTCTGCTGCTCGGCGTTCGATATCGCCCTGCACGATGCGTATGCCAAGCTTCTAAAACGCGACGTTTACTCGATTTACAACGCCGAATTCATGAATAAGGACTTGTCGGAGTTTATCGAGCCTGCCGAAGGAACAAAGATCTCGTTTGATGGCAAGTATCCGGAGGATTTCTTCGTCTCTGACGTTCCTACAGATTTGCCTGCCTGGCACCTTGTCGGCGGCAAGGACCTGCTCGATGCCTCCGAGCTGACCGGGACCGAACCCGAGGACGGCTATCCGGTTTTGCTGCCGGACTGGATAGATCAGGACGGATTAAAGTGCCTGAAGGTCAAGCTTCGCGGCAACGACCCGCAGTGGGACTACGAGCGCCTGGTGAAGGTGGGCAAGATTGCCATCGAAGAGGGCGTGCTGTGGCTGACCAGCGATTTTAACTGCACGGTGACCGATCCGGCGTACGTGAATGAGATCCTCGACCGGCTGGTGGAAGAGCACCCGCGGATTTATCAGATGATCCTCTACGTCGAGCAGCCGTTCCCGTACGATCTTGAGAAGAACCAGATTGACGTCCACAGCGTCTCTGCGAGAAAGCCCCTTTTTATGGATGAGAGCGCCCACGACTGGAAGTTGATCAGGCTCGGCCGCAGCCTTGGCTGGACAGGGGTGGCGCTGAAGACCTGCAAGACCCAGACCGGCGCACTGCTGAGCCTCTGCTGGGCCAAGGCGCATGGCATGACTTTAATGGTCCAGGACCTGACGAATCCCATGCTCGCCCAGATTCCTCACGTGAGGCTTGCGGCGCACGCAGGCACGATAATGGGAGTCGAGACCAACTCGATGCAGTTCTACCCGGCGGCCTCTGCGGCCGAGGAAAAAGTGCATCCGGGATTGTACAAGCGACGCTACGGCAAAGTTGATCTATCGACGATCGGCGGTCCCGGATTCGGCTACAGAGTGGACGAAATTGAAAGACAATTACCTGAGTTAGCGGCACATTTTGAAAAGTAACAATACGGAGATAAGCTAAAATGGCAAAATTAAGCGCATTTGCGGATGAAGTTACCGAGGACTTTCAGGCGCAGGTTGAATACCTTGCCGGCGAGAAAGTCGGGCACATCGAGCCTCGCTTCATCAACAAGAAAAGTGTCATGGACCTCAGCAAGGGCGAGCTGGACGAGGCCCGGAAGATGATACGCGACCACGGCCTCAAGGTCAGCGCAATCGGATCGCCTATAGGCAAGGTCAAGCTCGACGAGCCGTTCGAGCCGCATCTGGACAAGTTCAAGCACGCTGTGGACCTGGCTCTCTTTTTCGAGACGCCTTATATACGCATGTTCAGCTATTACGCGCCTGAGGACAAGGACATCAACGACTATCGCGAGCAGGTTATGGATCGAATGGCGGCAAAAGTCGAAGTGCTCGACGGCGCCGACGTTACGATGGTTCACGAGAACGAAGCCCACATCTACGGCCACACCGCTGAGAACTGCGTCGATCTGGTCAAGACCATCGATTCGCCCAAGCTGCGGCTTGTCTACGACCCGGCCAACTTCGTCTGGGGCGAGAAAATGAACAATAACGTCGAGGTCTGCTGGCCGGTGATGAAGCCCTACGTCGTGCATATTCATATCAAGGACTGGAAATTAGGCGCCGCCGACGTCGGCAGCATCCCCGGTGAAGGGGACGGACAAATCAAAGAGCTTCTTACCGAGCTTGCCGCGATAAACTATGACGGCTGCATGACGATGGAGCCGCACCTGCAAAAGGGCGGCCAGTTCGGCGGATCGACGGGACCGGAACTGTTCTCGAAGGCTATCACGGCCGTCAGAGAGATTGCGGCAGACGTTGGATTGGAATGCGATTGATTAGTGGTTGTCATTCCGCACCCGTTCGACTTCGCTAAGGGCGGGCTTTGATGCGGAATTCAGCATGCTAAAGTTTCTGGATTACCGCTTTCGGGGCAATGACAAGTCAGGAAAGGATATGTAGGGTGGGGCTTTCCCCACCGACTCGAATGTGGTGGGGCAAGCCCCGTGTCGAGGGCGTCCCGCCCTCGGAGCGCGGGCAAGATGCCCGCGACACGGTGGTGGGGCAAGCCCCACCCTACGAATCTCATTTAGAAGGAAAGGAAGATACAGATGAAGACATGGAATTTTGGAATAGTCGGAGCGGGATTGATTGCTGATTTTCACGCCAGAGCGCTGGCGGATATGCCCAACGCAAAGCTGGTCGGCTGCTGTGACAAGATCCCGGAAAAGGCCAGCGATCTTGCCGAAAAGCACGGCGTTCGCACTTTCGATGATTACGAGCAAATAGTAAAGAGCGACGATATTGACATTATCACAATCGCTACGCCGAGCGGCTTTCACGCCGAGCCGACAATCGCCGCCGCCGAGGCGGGTAAGCATGTTATATGCGAAAAGCCGCTGGATGTAACCCTTGAGCGGATCGATAAGATGGTCGAGGCGCACGAGAAGGCGGGGACGGTCCTGGGCGGAATATTCCCGTATCGGTTCAATGATATGATGGCGCCCATCCGAGATGCGATAAATTCCCGGCGTCTGGGGACTATAACTTACGCCGCGATTTACGTGCCCTGGTGGCGCACGGATGAGTACTATAAGGACTCCTGGCACGGCACGTGGAAGCTGGACGGTGGCGGAGCGCTGATGAACCAGTCGATTCACATGGTCGATATGCTGTGCGATTTGATGCCGCCGATAGAGGCGATACAGGCGTTCACGGCCAAGCTGGGCCATCCGCAGATCGAGACCGAAGACACCGCTACGGCGGTTCTTCGCTACGCCGGCGGCGCGCTGGGAATTATCTACGGCACGACCGCGTCTTATCCGGGCCAATTCCGCCGTTTTGAAATTACCGGCACGAAAGGCACGATCATAAACGTGGAAAACAGCATTACGACCTGGCAGTTTGCCGACGAAAAACCGGAGGATGCCGAGGTGCTCAGCAAGTTCGGCGAAATAGAAGGCGGCGGCGGGGTTGCCGATCCGGCTGCGATTACTCACGAGAATCACACCCGCAATTTCAGGGCATTCCTCGAAGCCCTGGATTCCGGCGAAAATTTCTGGATCGACGGACGCGAAGCCCGCAAGGCCGTGGAAGTCATTCTGGCCGTCTACAAATCCGCCAAAGAGCAAAAACTCGTCACGCCGGGTTGATGAGACGAGGGATGAGGGGCGAAAGACGATAGCGTCCATCGGCCATCTTCTCTCGTCCCTCCTACTTTGCAGGAAGGTTTACGATGTTTGCCGCTTGCGTATTTCGAGCGGCGAAGATTTCTCCCTTGTGAACTTAACGCCTCTGCCGGTGACTATCTCTTTTTCTTCTCTGACGAAGTCGATGTACTGGAGCAGCGCCCAGGCGCTGTTGTTCCATCTCATCTGATAGCCTCGCTGGTGAGCCTGCTTCTCCATCATCAGCCTCCTGCCCTGGTTAAAGACGAGAAAATCCAGGCCCCGGGCTATCTGTTCGACCGAAGGTTCTCCGGGATCGACCAGGATTCCTCTGGCGTATCTGCCTATGACCAGACCCGGCGGGCACGCCTTGTTCGAGTGCAGCAGCTCCACGGCGTATCGGAATTTTGTCGTAATCGCCGCCCTTCCCGACCCGAGCGTATCGGCCAGTATCCCGCTGGATATCTGCTGCATGTTGAGATAGGGCAGCACCATTACGTTAGTTGCGCCATAGAGTTCCACCAACGTCGTCTCATCGAGGAAAGCATCCAGGAAGACAACATCATGCGTGCTGAAGTCTGCTCCCGGTAATTCTTTTACCTTGCACCATTTTAGCTTCTCCTTTTCCAGCGCGGCATTCAGAGCGGCTTGGTATTCTCTATAGGGTTTTCCGCCTTCGGCCTTGACGAATTCCGGATGGCAGCGCCCGGCAATCAGATAGACCATATCCTTTCGCTGGGCCTCGGTGCACGACTCATTGAGGAACCTGCCGTAGGCGCGAATGCTGCACTGAATTCCCTTACCCGGTGATAGAAGGCCGAGAGTAGTGACGAGAAAACATTTCTCCAGGCCGTACCTGCGCTTTATTGCGAGCCGGTCGTACTGGGTCCGCTCCTGCATTCTTATCCCGTGGTCGATGTGCTTGAGCTTGGCGTGGGGAATTCCGTACGCGGGCGATTCGAGAGTGTTGATTGCGTTTTCGGTGGTGACGATGAGCCCGTCGCTGTACTTAGCCAGGTCCTGCAGGACCTTCTTCTGATGGTCGTCCGGTTCCTCGAGGACGGTATGGAGATATACGAGAGTTATCAGTCTGTTGTCACTGAAAGTCTTTGCCATTTGGACGAAATTCGTTCCCTCCCCGTCGTGTCCCTGGTCATCGGGGTCCAGACCGTACTCGTGCTGGAGGAGCACAACCGTGGGGTATTTGGTCTCCTTCGCTCGGCTGATGATCTTCTCAGTGGCGGCTTTCCAGGACGCAGGATTGTACTGATCGATCGTGAACTCCACCGGAATCGGGTAGGGGCCGCTGCCGTTGTCGATGGCAGCCACCCTTATACTGCCAACCTCGGCTGCAAAGTGCCCCAGCGCAGTGGCCAGATCGCGCGAAAAAGTTCCTATCCCGCATCTTCGCGGGGGATAGGTGCTTACGATGCGAATGTTGTAGGGCATAATAAATCTTCTCGATGTGGCACGGCCATCTTGGCCGTCCCTTCGACTGCGCTCAGGGCAAGGTCTTCACGGGCTTCAAGCACACGCCACGGTCAAACCGCAAGCTCAGGCCCGCATGGCCGCCATCACACCCTTGACATAGCCGACCGACTCGGCCAGACCCGCCAGTGGATCGTTAGCGTCCTTTTCGTATTCCAGCGAGACAACGCCGTCATACTTCATTCTCACGAGGGTTCTCATGAATCCCGGTATATTGATTACGCCCCGTCCGATTTCGACTCCGCGCCCGGATTTATTCGCCGCCGATACGTCTTTAACGTGAACGTCATGGAGCCGGTCACCGCACATCTCCGTTTCCTCGATTGGATCGGAGCCATAGCGCTTGGTGTGGCCGATGTCGTGACACATGCCGATGCGTTTGTCCAGATTCTTGATATGTTCCAGCGCAACGGCGGGAGTCGGGAAGAACTTGTCGCCCGGACCATGATTGTGGATGGCCACCTTGATATCGTACTGCCTGGCCTTTTTCTCGATCAGCGGCAGCATCGTGTGCGAAGGCGCTGCGATAATGACCTTCATACCGGCGGTTTTGGCATAGTCAAAGGCCTGATTAATCTGGCTCTCGTTCTTCATGCCGATCACGCCGCCGCCATATAGAGTCAGGCCCGCTTCGTTGACTTTGGCTACGGCCGCCTGGATTTGGGCCGGCGTGCTGTCCAGAGGCAGATGGAAACTCTTGAAACAAATATAATCCAGGCCGACCTTTTTTGTCATTTCCAGCGTTTCGTCCAGATCGAACTTTCTCAGGGAATATGAAGCCAGGCCCAGTTTAAATAGCGCCTTTGTCCGCCGTCGCTTGGCGGAATACCGTCGATTCTGGCCCAAAGTATTCCGGGCGCCAATCAAAGAGGCTGCTACCCCAGCGCCCACAAGTCGCAGGAACCGTCTTCTTTCCTGTTCATTATTTCTCATCTGCATCTTCTCCTTATCTGATGTTGGAACATTACTTCTGCCTTGACAATAGATAATAGGACAAATCTCAGGTCGAGGCAAGGAAAATCACTTTGCCAATGCTGGGCCTGCTTGTTATGATTGGGTTTTACGGACGGATTACAAGAGTTGTTTTTCTATTAAGAAAGGCAGGCAGGAACTTGTGAAAGGTCAAAACATTCCACGAAGAGATTTCATGAGCCGCAGGCGGTTTCTTAGAAGATCGGCTGCGACGGCTGCAGCATTGCTGGGCCCCACCATTGTGCCGGCTTCGGTTTTCGGTGCAAACGCACCGAGCAATCGCATCACTTTCGGCTTCATCGGAGTGGGGCGAATGGGCACCGGAGACATGCGGGAAATCCTGGGGATCAAAGAGGCCCGGGTTGTCGCGGTGTGCGATTTGGATTCCAACAGAGTTCAGAACGCCCGGAAAACCGTTGAGGCACGTTACGGCCGGAAAAGTCCGAGCGGAACGTACAAAGGGTGCAAAACATTCGGCGACTACAGAGACCTGGTCGCACAGGATGACATCGACGCCGTCAGCATTGCAACGCCCGATCATTGGCACGTGCTGCCGGCGGTTGCCGCCGCGAAGGCGGGCAAGGACATCTTCCTGCAAAAGCCGCTGAGTCTGACGATTGAGGAGGGGCGCGTATTGAGCGATACGGTCCACCGTTACGGCAGGGTTTTCCAGGTGGGAAGTCAGCAACGATCGGACGCGCGCTGGCGCCGCGCGTGTGAACTGGTTCGGAACGGGCGCATCGGCAAACTCCACACCGTCAGAGTCGGCTTCGGCACCGACCCGGGCACAAGCCCCCAGCCTCCCATGCCCGTCCCCGATGCATTGGATTACGATTTCTGGCTCGGCCCGACGCCCTGGGCGAGCTATACCGAGAAACGCGTCCACCCCCAGGAGGGCTACAGCCGGCCCGGCTGGCTGCGCATCCAAGCTTATGGGGCCGGGATGATTACCGGCTGGGGCGCACACCACAACGACATCGCACAGTGGGGTATGGGAACCGAATACACCGGCCCGGTGGAAATCCAGGGCGAAGCGGAATATCCGAAAGACGGCCTCTGGAACGTGCATGGGAATTTCAGGATCGAGTACACCTACGCCAACGGCGTCAAGGTGATATGTGCAGACAACAAGAAAAATAAGCAGGGCGTCCTCTTCGAGGGTTCCGAGGGTTGGGTCTATGTCAAACGCGGAAACATCAAGGCCCAGCCCAAATCTCTGCTGACCTCTACCATTGGCCCGAATGAAATCCATCTCTACAAAAGTAACGGGCACAAGCAGAATCTCATCGAATGTATCAAGTCGCGCTCCAGGACGGTGGCCCCTGTTGAGATCGCCCATCGTTCCTGCTCGGCCTGCCTGCTCGGAGATATCGCGATGAGGCTCGGACGCAAGCTCAAATGGGATCCCGATGCCGAGAGGTTCACCAACGACGAACAGGCTAACAAGATGCTATGGCGCCCCATGCGCAGCCCGTGGACACTGTCGTGATTGACTATTGAATATTGACTATTTACTATTGAAAGAGACGGGATACCGTTATGAATTGGCGAAAAAAAATTGGTCAAGTCGTCTTGTTAACCGTTTTTATTCTTAATTCAATTCCAACTCAGGCGGCGGAGCAGGAATTGACGGTTCGACTCGACGGGGATCGGGTTGCCGTCCATGTTGACGGCAAATTGTTTACGGCTTACAAGTTTGCCGACTCACAAAAATATCCTTATTTTTGGCCGGTCAATGGACCGGTGTCGGGCAAATCCATCACCACCGAGAGTTCGCAGCCTTATCCGCATCATCATTCGCTCTTCTTTGGCTGCGATAAGGTCAACGGCGGCAATTACTGGCAGGACGTTAACAAACGCGGCCAGATTGTTTCCAAAGGACCGAAGATAACCGAGGCGTCGGGAAAACGAGTACTCTTTAGCGACGAATGCTTATGGCGCCGGCCCGGCTTCGAGCCGATCATCAGCGACACGCGACGGATCGTCATTTCGGCGCCAAGCGAAGACGTCAGGCTCATAGATTTCGAGATAACCCTCAAGCCGTTGGTCGATATCGAGATACTCAAGACCAATCATGCGCTGTTCTCAGCGCGCGTCGTGCCCGAGCTGAGCGTCAAGTCCGGCGGCACGCTCGTCAATGCCGAAGGAAAGACCGCTGAGGCGGGGACTTTCGGCAAGAACTCACCCTGGTGCGATTATTCGGGGACTCGTAATGGCGTAATCGAAGGAATCGCCATTTTGCAGAATCCGGCAAACCGGTGGTTCCCGAGCAAATGGTTCACCCGGGATTACGGCTTTTTCTCCCCGACCCCGATGTATTGGCTCGAAGCAGGCCGATTGGAGCTGCCCAAAGGCAAAACGGTCGAGTTGAAATACCGCGTTGTTGTGCACGCCGGCGATGCCAAACAGGCCCGAATCGCCGAGAAGTTCGAGCAATACAAGGCAAACTGTGAATGCAAACAGAATTAACTTGACTCAGAGCGACACAGGAGCAATATTCATGCTAATGAGCTTTTAGATTGACACCCCGTTCCGGATGCGTATAGTTTTCCATCAATATGAGAAGAAAATTAGGGAGCAGAAAAATCATGAAACGGATTTCCATTCTTGTATGCAGCATAGGACTGTGCCTGCCGTTGATTCTTGCAGGCTGTGATAAAGGCGCTGAGGACAGAGCCAAGCTGCAGGAGGTCGAGCAGGAACTGGTTCAGCTCAAGACCAGTCTAAAGAAAACATCGTCCGAGAGAGACGACCTCAAGGCAAAACTGGCCGCGGCGACAGAGGAGCGAGACAATCTGCAAAAGCAGGTTAATGAGCTTACCACCGAGGAAGAGAAACTGCGTAAGCAGATTACGGATCTTACCAGCTCAAGCCAGCGCCTGGACGGTGAAATTAACAAGCTGACCGGAACAATCGAGAAACTCACCGGGCAGATAAAAAATATTACCGAGTCGCGCGACGAGTTACAAAAAGAGATCGCCGAGGTCAAGAATTCACGCGAAGAACTGCAAAGCCGCGTGAAAGAACTGATCGAACAGCGTGATGAGGCTATAGCCAAAGAAAAACAGGCTCAACGAGAACTCGCGATGCTCACGGCTGAAGCACAGACTGAGGATCAGGCGAGCAGCGAACCGAATAAGGCAACGGTCGCGGCAGCCGAACCGCCAGTGGAAAAAGAAACACCCAAAGTCGAACAGGCCAAACTTCCCATCGTTCACAGCTTCGCCAGCGCCCGTTCCAAGGTAGACAAAGGCCAGAGCGCAACGCTGACCTGGCACGTCTCGAACGCATCCGAGATTCGCATCAGGCCCGGCATCGGCTCGGTCAGCGCTCTGGGTTCCACCAACGTTAAACCCAACGAGGATACGACATACACATTGACAGCGACTAACGACCAGGGGCAGGCTGTTGAGACATACAGGATTGAAGTACGTTGATCGTTTCGGTCCAAAGACGCTCTGAGCTTTCAAAACGGAGCTGATAGACTTTGACCCGCTGAGGTTCAGAGGCATAGCCGGGTAGCATTTGATGGAGAATTCCGGTTCGGAGGTGTAATGAGTTGGCTGATATGTTCTTCCATGTCGAGCAGCGCAAAGCATGGGTCAGAACGCACACCCACACGGTCGTCTACGACCGCGATCCTGATTTCCCACGATTCGCAAGCAATCCTTCGGGCAAAATAAAACGAGTGGTACGCATCTGGCTGGCAGAGCCCGGACCTGCGCAGCCTTCTCTGCATGCTTATCTCGGTACAATCACCTTTTGCCGCGCAGGACCTTCCTTTCGAGACCTTTGTCGGCTTTTTCATCTGGCCTCGCGTGCGGCTATAGCCGCGGGCCAATCTGCGAGGGAACTGCGCCGGGACCTTTCGGCATTACTTCGCCGGTACATTCAGCAGGAATGCAGCGACCGAATTACGCATAAAGCTAAAACGCACACTGGAAAGTGACGCCGGAAATAGGCAGCTTTGTTTGCACATTCTCATTTCCGACACACCCATTCTCAAATATAAGAAAATAACTTTTTGAAAAATTCTAAAAATTTGGAAATTAATCTTGACGAACATACGTCTTATTGGTAAAGTACTCTCATTGGCTTACCGAAGTTAAATGGGGTTGTATTAGTTAGCTTTTCTTGGGAATTTGCCAGATGATCCATAAAGTAATTACGAAAAAAGAGTTTAAAAAATTTGTTGAAAGCCTGATTGCAGACAATGAAACAATCGGGCCCAAGCAGGTCGACACGCGAGCCGACGGTTCCGCGATATATCAGTTCAAGGAAGTTAAGTCCTACGATGAGCTGGACCTGGATTACACGATTACCTACTCTTCGGTCAAAAATTTCTTCCTGCCTTTCAGGGAGGAGCTTTCGCACTTCGATTTCAACGATAAGGGCTGGGATCAGACTGTCGAGTACAGAGTCAATCCGAGAGTGATTATTGGAGTCAGGCCCTGCGACATCAATGCTCTGAGCATTCTGGATAAGATCCTGATTGGGGGCTCGTATCCGTCGCCATACTACATGGCCAGAAGGACCAACACCTTCCTGATCGGGATGGACCACGAGCCGCTGGATGATTGTTTCTGTGAATCTCTCGGCCACGACACCGTACACCGGGGCTTTAATCTGTTCTGCACGGATATCGGCGACGAGTACTACCTGACCATAAGTTCTTCCAAGGCTTTCAGCTTTCTCAAGAACTTCGAGGTCAGGGACCCGGTCAACGGAGACAGCGTGAAATTCCACGAGAGAAGAAAACGCATCAGAGAGAGCTTCAAGTCCAAAGTCAAAGTCACCGGCCTTCCGAGTGTGCTGGATATAGAATTCGAGTCCCCGGTTTGGAAGAAATGGGGTGATAAGTGTCTCAATTGCGGCAGTTGCGCGATGGTCTGCCCGACCTGCTACTGCTACGGCATCGAGGAAAATATCGATGTCAGTCTCGATAAATCCCGCAAGGAGCGCGTCGAGTATTCGTGCAATCTCTACGATTTCGCCGAAGTCGCCGGCGGACATAATTTCAGGCCGCTAAAGGAAGACAGGTTAAAATACAGGTTCTATCATCACTATCGAGGATTCGCACAGAACGCCGATGACCCGATATGTGTGGGCTGCAACCGCTGCGGCAGGGCCTGTCTGGCTGGAATAAACCCGAAAGACGTCATTAACGATTTACAGATGGAAGACTAATATGGACTACAAACTGCCCAAACAGGACATAAACACAGAGCCGTTCATGAGACAGCCTCCGCGGTATAACCAGAAGGACGTTTTCATGAGGACGGACAAGGTTTACAAATGTGAAATAACCAATATTGTGGAGCTTACCGATTTGGAGAAGCTCTTTCATCTGAAGATTCTGAACAATACCGAACGGCGGCTCTTTGGGTTCCGTCCCGGACAGTTCGTAATGCTGGAAGTGCCCGGCTTCGGAGAGGTTCCGATTTCGATTTCCAGTTCGAGCAACAACAGGGAGTATATCGAACTGTGTGTCAGAAAGAGCGGAAGAACAACCAACATCCTGCACCAGGCCCAAAAAGGAGCCAAGCTCGGCATTCGAGGCCCGTTCGGCACGTCTTTCCCGATGGAGAGGATGGCCGGTCATAACATACTTCTGGTTGCCGGCGGACTTGGGCTTGCTCCGCTTCGCGCTCCGATTTACTGGGCCTGTGAGCATCGAGACGATTTCAAGGACGTACACATCCTTTACGGCACGAAGAGCCCCGACCAGTTACTGTTTACCTACCAGTACGATCAATGGGAGAAGGTCGATCACATAAAGCTGCACACGATTGTGGAGCAGGCTAACGGGGACTGGAAGGGCAAGAAGGGTCTGATCACCGACCTGTTCAAGGATATAAATATCACACCGGACGATACCTACGCGATCGTGTGCGGCCCGCCGGTGATGTTCAAATTCGTATGCGACCACCTGGACGGGCTGGGAATTCCCATGAACCGTATGTTTGTCTCTCTCGAAAGGAGAATGCACTGCGGAATGGGCAAGTGCTGCCGATGCATGGTAGGTTCGACTTTCACCTGTGTTGATGGTCCGGTGTTTGATTATTGGTCTGTTTTGAATCTGAAGGAAGCAATATAGTGAAGTATCTTGGAATAGAGCCAAAAAAAATCCGGGTCGGAGTCTTCGACTTCACCGGTTGCGAGGGTTGCGAGCTGCAGCTTGCGAACAAAGAAGATTCGCTGCTCGACTTTCTGGCGCTGCTGGAAGTGGTAAACTTCAGAGAAGTCTCGTCCGACAAAGGCCAGGACTATGATGTCGCGCTGGTCGAGGGAAACATCTCCAGAGCCGATGAAGTTGAGAGAATCAAGGACATCAGGTCAAAGGCAAAAGTGCTGGTCGCCTGCGGATCATGTGCCTGCTTCGGCGGCGTGAACCAACAGAAAAATCGCTTCGAGATTGATGACGTTGTCAAAGAAGTTTACGGCGACCACAAAGTTGAGACCGACACAGTAAAAGCAATAGCAGACGTGGTGGACGTCGATCTCAAAATACCGGGCTGTCCGGTGTCCAAGAAAGAAGTCGAGCGGATAGTGGTCAACGTCGTCATGGGCGCGGAAGTCAAGCTTCCCAAGTACCCCGTATGTGTCGAGTGCAAGCAGAAGGTCAACACCTGCGTAGTCGATCTGGGCCAGATTTGCCTCGGTCCCATCAGCCGCGCCGGTTGCGACGCCGTATGTCCGACCGGCGGGGTGGGCTGTCTGGGTTGCAGAGGCCCGGCCGAAGACGCCAACTACGAATCTCTCAAAGAAATATTGATGGAAAAAGGTCATTCCGAGGCCGCAATTGTCGAAAGAATGCGTTTCTACGGCGCTTTCAATGGTATGGTGGGATAAATGATACAAAAAACCAAACCCAATATGAAAATAAACGTGCATCACCTGACGCGGGTCGAAGGTCACGGCAACATTAACGTAACCGTCAAGGACGGCAAGCTGATCGAGGCCCAATGGGCGGTGGTGGAGACGCCGAGATTCTTCGAGGCGATTCTGCGAGGCAAACCGCACGACCTGGCCCCGACGCTGACTTCAAGAATCTGCGGGATATGCTCCATCGGTCACACTCTCGCCAGCCTCAGAGCCGTCGAGAGAGCTATGGATATAGAGATTCCAAAAAACGCTCAGTCGCTCCGACTTCTGGCCAAGCATGGCGAGACTATTCAGAGCCACGCTCTGCACGTTTTCTTCCTTGCCGCACCCGACTTGCTGAATGTCAACAGCGTGATTCCTCTTATAGAATCCAATCCCGCCGTTGTCGGCATCGCCGTCCGGCTCAAGGGCCTCGCCAATGACTTGTGCGATCTCGTAGCCGGACGCACAACGCATCCGGTGAGTCTGGTCGTCGGCGGCCTTAGCAAGGCGCCGAACAAGAAAGACCTCGAAGCCATGCGTCAGAGGCTCGTCGCCGCACTTGACGACGTCGCAACCACCGTCGAGGTGTTCAAAGGGCTCATCCTGCCGGATTTCGTCAGAGAAACGGAATTCGTCGCGCTCAAGGGCGAGGACAGCTATCCCTGGATAGGCGGGGATCTTGTCTCCACCGACGGCGTGGTAAAGCCCGAGGACGATTACCTGGCGATGACCAACGAGTATAAGGTCGATTTCTCAACCTCGAAGTTCGCCAGGCTCAGCAGAGAATCTTTGGCCGCAGGAGCGCTGGCGCGATTCAACAATAATTACGAGTTTTTGTGCGATGAGGCAAAAGCCACGTCCGAAGCTCTGGGCCTGCAGCCGGTGAATCACAACCCGTACATGAACAACGTCGCACAGCTAATCGAAATCCAGCACGCGATAATAGAATCCATCGAAATGATCGACGAGCTTCTCGCCGCCGACCTGAGCGACGTCCGAGCCGAGTACGAAGTCAAAGCCGGCCGCGGCGTGGGCGCAGTCGAGGTTCCTCGCGGGATACTCTATCACGATTACACTATAGACGAAAACGGCACGATCACCAAGGCCAACTGCATCATTCCCACGACGCAAAACAACGCCAACATCCATCACGACCTGTCGGAGTTGGTAAACCAGCAGATCGAGCTCGGCAAGACCGACGAGGAAGTCACCAAACTGTGCGAAATGCTCGTGCGAGCATACGACCCCTGCATCTCCTGCTCGGTACATTAGTTCGCAGCGACGCTGTAAGACGTTTGAGCTAAATGCTCTTACGAGCACACTACGAACGGTCTATGTTCGTAGTGACGCCGTAAGGCGTTCGTAGCGAGGGCGTCTCGCCCTTGTCCTGCGACCTGCCAGATAACGTAAAATATTTTTCGCACAATTTTATAGGACATGAAAGAAGCCCTCA
>CAZRBG010000082.1:0-20074 GCA_964598225.1 uncultured Pirellulales bacterium | reverse complement strand
TTACATATCGGTCAACCCATAGGCCGGACAGCAAATTCCGAGCCGAACAGGATTGCGTTTACCCATCCTTACAACCGCTATAATCAGCGCCGGTGTCCGATAAAGAACTTCATAGTTGAAAAAAAAGTGCCCAATAAGCAGATTTGTCTTGCCGGAAATTGTCCATTATGGTAAAATGATTTTGGGCGTGAAGCTGTGAAGTCCGAAAATTCACATTTTTGGTCTTGGAAGAGTCTTTATGGTCTGCCTGTATTGCCGGGCAAGGCTGTAGTAGATAACGTTCTCGCATAGGAAAGGTGGTATTATGCAAAAACGAAGGGGATTTACATTAATCGAGCTTCTGGTTGTGATCGCGATTATTGCGCTGTTAATGGGGATTTTAATGCCGGCGCTGCAGCGAGTCAAGGAGCAGGCCAGAGCCGTAACTTGTATGGCCCTGCTCAAGCAATGGGGCACAATCTGGTCGATGTATTGCGATGATAACCAGGGCCGCTTTCCTGAAGCGGGCGACCTCGGCTGGAAGCGCGGCACGTGGGTCATAGCGTTTCGCGATAGCTACAGAACCAAGTCAGAGATACTCCTGTGCCCCTCTGCGGCGAAACGGCGTCCGACAGGCACCAGCGGTGTTGAAGCTTGGGGCGATTCGACGCATTGCTACGTTCAGGGGGGCGGCGGATACGGAAACTTGCGGGAAGAGGCCAGTTACGGTGGAAACAACTGGACGTACTACGCCGAAGGCAGCGGCAAAATCCAGGGTCGTCCGATACCGTGGAACTGGAAAGTCAAGGATGTATCAGGCACGAATAACATACCGGTCTTTGCCGACACCATGTGGAGAGGCGGCGGACCGTGCTATCGCACAAGCGATAACGGCGCATTAAATCCCGGCTTCCGTCGTATCCGACCTCCCGATTACGACGGCCAATGGTTGGGGTATGGCTATGAAATGATGCACTTCGTTATGAAACGCCACCAAACCGGCACGAACGTGCTCTTCATGGACTGGTCGGTCAGGAAAGTCGGACTAAAAGAGCTATGGACGTTGAAATGGCATCGTCAGTTCCCGACAAACGGCCCGCTTACCAGGGCCGGGGGAGTTCAGCCCGGCGACTGGCCCGAGTGGATGCAGCCGTTCAAGGACTATTGATTTCTTGATAGATTATCCCGAATTCGCCGGACCGATAGAACAATTGAATGTTCCGGCGCATCCTAAAAACACAAGATAGGCGTTAACATGATGGGGCTTGAAGCATAAGCCCCATTGTTTTAGCCCTGCCGGGCCGATTAGCGGCTGCATGGGAAGTGTTTAGCCGTAGCGTGTTGCAGAAACAATGTCGGGATTAACGATAGTCAAAAGAAGGAGAATCAGATGCGTAGACGAACAAGAGGCTTCACTCTGATTGAACTTTTAGTTGTGATCGCTATTATTGCGCTGTTATTGGCGATTTTGATGCCGGCGCTGCAGCGAGTCAAAAGGCAGGCCAGGACCGTAAAATGCATGGCGCTATTGAATCAGTGGGGCAAGATATGGTCGATGTACTGCGATGACAATAACGGCTACTTCAGCAACGGTGTGATCCGCGGCGCGGGCTGGCATCGCGGCGAATGGGTGATCTGCCTGCGGCGTCTTTACCGAACCAAGACGGACATTCTTCAATGCCCCTCGGCAACTAAACGCCGCCCGGACGGAGCCGTATACGGCGATAGCACCCACACATACTACATGCCGACAGGTGGAAATGATTCCGGCGGACTGGGCGGAGAAGAGCCCAGCTACGGCGGGAGCAACTGGATATACAATCCCAACCCGAACGTAAACAATATCCAGGGGCGCCCCGCAGACTGGAACTGGCGAACCAAGGACGTCTCGGGAGGTAACGAAATCCCGATCTTCGGCGACGCCATGTGGAGAGGCGGCGGACCGTGCTATAGAACCAGCGAAAACGGAGCACTGAATCCGGGATTCAACCGAATCCGCCCGCCCGAATACAACGGACAGTGGATTAACTACGGCTACGAGATGATGCATTTCGCCATAAATCGGCACAGCATTGGCACCAACATGCTGTTTATGGATTTTTCCGTCAGAAAAGTGGGGCTTAAGGAGTTGTGGACGCTGAAATGGCATCGCAAATTCCCGCAAAACGGCCCATTGACCAGGGCAGGCGGCGTACAGCCGTCCGACTGGCCGGAATGGATGCAGCCGTTCAAGGACTATTAATCCCCTTACAAAAAACCTGGAAATCGTCGGATTAGGACAGAACAGGTGAGCGCTTAGGCGCATCTAATAAATATAAATGGCAGGACCCAAGATAAGGGGACTTGAGTTAGAGGTTCCCTTATTTTTTGTATATGAAAGTCAACTAAAGGAGAATTCAGATGCATAGACGAGAAAGAGGCTTTACTCTGATCGAGCTTCTGGTTGTGATAGCGATTATAGCCCTGCTGCTTTCGATTTTGATGCCGGCCCTGCAGCGGGTCAAGCGACAGGCCAAAGCCGTCGCGTGTCTGGCGAATCTCAAGCAATGGGGGCTGATCTGGAACATGTACTGCCAGGACAACGACGGCTACTGGCTCAGCGGCGCAGGCGGAGGCAGCGGCAGATGGTGGTTCGAGCCAATGAGCGAGTTGTATACAGTCGAAGAGAAGATACGCGTCTGCCCGCAGGCAACCAAACCCTCCGGACACGGCAAAATCGGCGCATGGGGGGACCACGCCTGGCAGACCGGCGATTATATCGGCAGCTACGGGCCGAACGGCTGGATGTGCAATCCTCCTGCGGGTAAGAACAGTGTCTGGGGACGCAGCCCGGCATCGGATCACTGGAGAAAGCCCGATGTCCCGAATGCCAATAATGTGCCGCTTTTCAACGGTAGCTGGTGGGTCGACGCATGGCCGAGGGATACGGACCGTCCGCCAGAGCTTACCAGCAGCACGATGGCGATCCCGGACCGGCCGAATACCAATGAAATGGAGCGTAACTGTGTCAATCGGCACAACGGTTTCGTAAACGTGCTTTTCTGTGACTGGTCTGCGAGGAAAGTTGGTCTCAAAGAACTCTGGACATTGAAGTGGCACAGGAGCTTCAACACGGCCGGACCGTGGACAACGGCCGGCGGAGTAAGCCCGGATGAATGGCCGGCGTGGATGAGATCCTTCAAGGATTATTAACGATACAACAGACTGCTGCCAAGGTCGGGGTAATACTCGACTTTGGGATGCCATAACTGTTGAAATTCAGACTTTGTAAAAATGGCCGACGGGGATATTCCCGATCGGCCATTTCTTTTGACACTCAAAGCTTGTTGCGTTATCGTTCAGGGATCGTGACCACGGTTATAGAAAGCCGGGTGTGTACTGAAGCTGTCCTTACAGTTGGACGCGAACGTCGCGATGAAAAGATTCGGACGGCAATCAATTCTGCTCGGGACTGCGGTTTTTCTATCCTGTGTTTTAGCATTCTCTAACTGTGCCCTCGCCGAAAGAGAGCGAATCAGCGGCGCCGAAGAAGCTCTCGAAATCGCCCGTGACGATCCCAGGGTAAAGGACATACTTGCCGACTTCCCGGAGATCAGGGTGTTGCCGAGCTATTCCGAGCACTATGATGTGTGGATCATCGAGTTCTTTCTCGACGACAGAGAGGCGGGCATGGCCTCGGTATCCTTAGAAAAAGGGGCGGTAGTTGAGTTTAATTTCAGAGCCGAGGCGGTTGACGAGCAGCCCGATGACGAAGGCGAGCGAAAAGAAAGTCTTTCTGCGGAGTCGTTTTTTCGGCGGCTTCGGCCGCATTTCGAGGGGCCTGCCTTCTGCTGGTTGTCAATCGTGTTGATATTTATTTTCCTGGGGAACTTTGACCGCCTACTGTCGCTGCGACACCTCGATATAATCCTGCTCTACCTGATCTGCCCTTTTCTGCTGTTGTTGTGGCAGAATAGGCGTTTTGCGTATGCAGGCATAATCGCCGTTACCTTTCTGTTCTTTTTGCGCTGTCTTGGCGGCTTATGGCTAAAAACGGAGCGCAGTCTGAAAGACAGCACGCACCTGCGAAAGGCCGCCGTCTTGGTGCTCCTGCTGACCTGCCTTTTCCACGTTCAGACCGTTTACGAAAGACCGATCGACGACTGCGGCATATTTTCGGTTATCGGCGCTCAATACATGATCGAAACCGGCAACCTGCCTTATGGCTCCGAGGTCGGACATATGGGCGTCTACGGCCCGCTGCTGTACGTCCTCCACATTCCTGTCAACGTGATCTTCGAGCCTGAAGTCCATTTTTATCCGGAGAGAGGCTCATTCGAATGGCAGCCGTATGAACAATTCGAGATGCGCGGAGCACAGACGGTCGTGCTGGTCTTCGACCTGCTCGCGATTCTCGGTCTTTACTGCTTCGGCGCAAAATTCGGCGACAAAACGACCGGTCTGCTGTTGGCTCTGGCATTCGCGTTGTGCCCATACGTAGTCGGTATCGGCGGCGCCGGTGGACTCCAATGGACCAGCCACATCGTCGGTATAGCATTTGTCGTTTTCGCTCTTGTTTTTGTTAGCCGGCCGCTCGTTGCCGGATTGCTGCTCGGCCTGGGCAGCGGGATGCTCTATTACCCGGCCTTCTTATTCGTCCTGTGGTTATGCTACTACGCCCGCACGAGCGGGCGGCGCGATGTGGCGAAATTCCTAATCGCGTTCGCCGCAGTGGGAATCGTTTGCGTCGTGATGATTATGGTTCTGGTGGAACCGGGCGGCGAATCCGAGGGTCTCTCTCCGCTCGGAGCTTTCGTTAACGACACAATCCAATTCCAGCAGTTCAGCGACGGCTACGGCACAAGCCCGTTCAGCTTCTGGGGCCAGTATCCTCACGTGGCCAAATGGACAAAACCGGCGGTCGGCGTCTCATTCCTTCTCTTCTGCCTGCTCATCGGGCTTATTCCCCGGCGAATGAACTTGCGGCGGTTAGTAGCTCTGACGGCGGCCATCCTGGTCGGCACACAATTCACCCTCTCCCACGGCGGCGGAACATACATCGGCTTCTACATCGCCCCCTTCATAATTTTGCTCTTCGGCCCAGGCAACTACCCGCAGCCCGGGAAAGCTCAAATATCCTCATAACTGTCTTTTAATGGCCGTAGCTGATCATCTTATCTAATGATTTGCGAAAAACTCGGCATTTTCCTATGCCGAATTAAGAGATTCGCTTGTTTCGGCCTGCCGGCCGTGCGCTTACATTATGAACATTTGAATATAAGGAATAAATGTGAATGTGTATTGTAGATGCGAAAGGAGACAACTTATGCAGTATCATGCAAGAAAGGCGTACCCGCTAATCCTGTCAATAGCGCTGCTTTTGGTTTTAGCAGGGTGCCGCGGCGAAGACGAGGAACAGGGCGAAGGGATGGAAGGCGAAGAGACGGCAAACAAGGACGTAATGCACGCACAGCAGCTCTGGACACAGATCTCGAACTATGAGAGCTGGACAGAACCAGAGGGATTCAAGGGCTGGCAGGATGGCACAAGCCCTCACGGCTCGGTGCTGAAATACTACGTCAATTCTACGGCGGAACAAGGGCTGACAAATGACGGCGCGGTAATCGTGAAGGAGAACTACTCCGAACAGAAGGAAGGAGCGCTCATGTCGGTAACCGTGATGGAGAAGCGCATGGGGTACGACCCGGAGACCAATAACTGGTTCTATGTGAAGTATTCGCCGGAAGGTAAGGTCATGGAGAATCCCAAAGGCGCAAAACTTGCCGGATTGGTCGGCAAAGGCGGAACCGAGGGCTGCATCCCCTGTCATCGCGATGCCGGCGGTAACGACTACCTGTTCATGAACGATCAATGAGGCCAAATTACGCTGCTCTTTCATGGGTTTATGCGGGGGATAGATTTATGGACGTAGGGCTCAAAAGAGCATACGATAAACCGTCTGCCGACGATGGTTATCGTATCCTGGTTGACAGGGTCTGGCCGCGGGGTATCTCCAAAGACGACGCTAAAATAGACAAATGGCTGAAGGATATCGCCCCGACAAAAGAGCTTCGAAAATGGTTCGGTCACGATGCGGAGAAATGGCCTGAATTCAAAAAGCGATATTTCCGCCAGCTCGAAGAGCGCAGCGAAGCGGTTGATGAAGTCAAACAAAGAGCCGGCGAGAAGACCGTAACCCTTGTCTATGCGGCTAAAGACGAAGATCATAACAACGCCGTTGCGCTGAAGGAATATCTTGAGAGCCAAAACAAATAGAGAATTGGAGATTGGACCGTGAAAACTGCAAAAAGAAAATGTTCATTGGTTCTTTCGGCGGGGACCATTTTTGTCGCTGTCATTGCCGGTGTAATTTATGGGCATTGTGATGCGAAGAACGGACCGGTGGCGGTTGCAGCCAGGGAAGCCCTGAAAAAGCAAGATTTCGGTTCAGTGCAAATCTGGGTCGGCAAAGACCAGGAAGAAGAATTGCGGGACAAATTTCAGCAATGTCTTTCCGTATACCGGCAAGGCGGCAAAGCGAAAAAACTCGCTGAAGATTATTTCGTTGAAACTGCAATCCGCCTGCACAGAGCAGCGGAAGGGATGCCTTTTACCGGTGTTAAGCCCGCCCGACCACTTCCTTCCGATATTGCCGCCGCCGAAAAGGCTCTGCAAGTGGGCGACGCCAAAGTAATTACTGATTTGCTGACCGAAGAATTGGTAACCCAAACACAGAAATGGTTCGATAACGCGATAAAGGCTAAAGAACATAAAGACGAAAGTGTCGAGGCCGGTCGAGAATGGGTGGATGCCTATGTCAAGTACGTAATTTACGTCCATGGCCTTCATCAGAAAATAAAAGCAGGGCCCAAACACGGCGTAGGCGAGTAACATCTTTTGAGGATTAAGAGCCCACGACGACTACGGTTCCAGTCTCAGCATCTTTCTGGCCGCTACCAGATTTTCGATCGTCAGATTCATAGGTGCAAGAAGTTCGTGCGGCAGCATTTTGGAAAGGATGTTTCCGGATACATCGCTGTGGGATACGAAATGAGCAAGGAATACGAAGGCGCCCGGGAAGCTGAAGGTGTTTTCCTTCACGGGCGTATGATGTCTCAGGACGGCTTCCTGAAGAACGTCGGAGAAGTTCCATCTTCTACAGATCTGCCAGCCGACTTCACAATGGTCCAGGCCCAACAGGCGTCTCTCATCGTGATCTATTGTAGCCATCTTTTTCACAGTGGTGCCTATAAGAGGAGCGTTGAACCTGTCGCTGGCCAGCAATATCGCAAGGCGACCTATATCATGAATCAGCCCGGCCGTTGTATAAAGGTCTCTATCGTGAGGGCTTATGCCGGCTGTCTGCGCCAGGGCACGACAGCTCCTGCTTATATCCCGGCAGTGTGTGAAGTATTCTTCCAGACATTTAAGTGCTTTAAAATGCTGTCGTATCGTGTTTTGAGTGTAACATACTCGAACCAGTTGCGTTATTGGCGTGACGCCCACGTGGGCGAAGGCTTCGTCGATCGTTTCACTCTTTTCGCTTTTGTCGGCATACTCATTCGCCAAATGCAGCATGTCAGCGGAAAGGCCCGGATCCTGCTTGATAACCGCTAAGACCTTAGACCGCTCGCACCTCGGCTCATGCTCGATACAGAGAATCTGCTCGATATGAGCAGGGATTGGAGGGAGCCTGTTCACAACCCGAGCAACTCTAAGGGCTAATCGGCTTTTATCGATATTCGGCATGATATATCCTCACCGATATCAAATGCTTTCCCAAAAGTAACTTCTTCACGGGCTTCAACCTAATCATCCACATCCACAATATAGAGATAATCTCACCGGCGCGTATCGGAGAAATACCCAAAATGATATAGGAAAATGCCCAGAAAACATTTGGAAATACATGTTAGCATCCATTCTTTGAGTCGTACGTACAGGATGATCCGCTTGTTTGGTCTTTGCGTAATTTACGCTTCAAGAATAAGGAAATTCCTTATATCAAGAGCAAAGTCCGGCGGTTAGGATTCACCGCGAAAAATTGCGAAAGGTAGCCTATGGAAACAACATCATTTAAGCCAAGGATCGGGTGGCAGGATTCCAGGGGCTGGGGCTTTTGCCTTCTGGGCCTTTATTGCCTATTGGCGGTTTCGCCGGTCATAGTCGCCTGGCTGGCTGCGGAACCCATACAAATGCCGGTTCTGACTAAGATAGCTTTGGCAATGGCGATGACGGGCTTTTCACTGCTCTGCCTTCAGGTCATATTAGCAGGCCGATTCAAGACGTTCGATCGGCCCTGCGGCCTTGACGTGGTAATGTTGTTTCACAAGAAGATGGCACTGCTTGCAACAGTTCTGCTCGTTTTGCATCCCGTATTGTTGGCGGTCGAGCACAAAAGTCTTGCCCTATTCGGTTTTGATACTTCCTGGAAGGTCTATCTGGGTAAAGGTGCATTAGTATTTCTGCTTGCCGGAGTCCTGTTCGCCCTTTACTTCTCTAAGTTACAAGTCGACTACAATGTTTGGAGATTTTTCCACAAGGCAATGGTCGCCGTGGTAATCCTGGGCTTCTTTCACGGCCTTGTCATCGGCCCGCATATGGAGCAATCTTCCGTGGTGCGTGTTTATTGGTATGTGATGTTCATAGCGGCCGCAGGAATTTTTGGGTTTCGCAATCTTGTGGTGCCGTTTATTCGCAGGAAGTTTAATATTAGCTCAGTCCGGCAGGAAACGCATAATACTTATACGCTGACATTCGAACCGGAAGACGGCGAGCCCATACACAGAAATCCCGGACAGTTTATGTTCCTCAAACTCATCCGTCCCGGCAGATCTTCGGAGTTGCACCCGTTCACCATTTCCGCCTCACCTTTGGATAATAAAATCCTTCAGGCAAGCATAAAGAAATCGGGTGATTTTACCAACACGATCGACCAGACTAAACCGGGCGATATCGGGAGAATCGAAGCTGCCTTCGGCCGGTTCAGTTACGTCTATCATAATCCGGAGAAGATACTGTTTATCGCCGGCGGCGTCGGCATCACCCCTATTATGAGTATGCTTCGATGTCTTCGGGGTACCGACGACAAGAGAGAAGTGGTTTTACTTTACGGCAATAACACCGAGCAGGACATTATTTTCCGCGAGGAGATGGAAAATCTCGGCGACAATTTCAAGGTTGTACACGTCCTGAGCAAACCTGGTGAACAGTGGCAGGGTGAAAAGGGTTACGTGACTGGAGAGCTTATCGAAAAGCACGCCGGCGGCATGTTGAAGCAGGCACATGTCTATCTATGCGGCCCGCCGGTTATGATGGACAAAGTCCTCTCGGCCCTGAGGAGCCTGAACGTTGATGACAAGCGAATTCATTACGAACGTTTCACTATATGACAAGAGGCCGACATGAGACAGAAATATGTAACTCCGGCAACAGTATTAGTGGTTGCAGTAGTGTTGGTTGTCATCGCGGCGTTCGCTTCGATACGAGACGGCAGCAACGCCGACAGCCACGAACACGAACACGATGATATGCAGAGCCATGACTCCTCCCACCATGACGACGACAAGTCGCTCAGCGATGAGCCTTCGGGAGTGATAAAAGACGGCGAGCGGGTGATAGAAGTAAGAGCGCGCCAGTTCGAATTCGATCCTAACAGTATCGTCGTCAGGAAGGGAGAGACCGTCAGGCTGGAAATCACCAGCGAAGACGTTACCCACGGTTTTAACCTCGAAGGCCACGATATCGACAGGGAACTCAAGCCCAATCAGACCGAAACAATTACCTTTGTTCCGGAGAAATCCGGTCGTTTCCAATTCCGCTGCTCCGTCTATTGCGGCCGGGGCCATACAGACATGAACGGCGAACTGATAGTCATCGAGCAGGATGGATAGCTCACAGAGGCGGACATCAGCCCACAGTACAGGCACGCTCAGCTACGATTGCCAGGGTGAACCTTCACCACCACGCGTCGATAGTCGGTCAGGCTTGGATTGCCGTCGTCGATTATTTCCAGGATTATGTGCACAGTCGCGGATGCATCGACTCCTGGAGCCTTGAAAGCGGCATTTTTTGAGTTGGCGCCGGTTATTTCGAGTTCACCCCGGTAGGAGTCCGCCTCCTGATACTGCCACCACCGGTAGCTGAGACCGTTGCCGTCGGGGTCGGTCGAACCGTCCGCGGAAAGTCTTACCATCTGTCCGGGTTTGACAATCATTTCTATTACATGTGTGCCCTCGTCGCCGTTTAGATGCGCTGTCGGTTTGTGATCGGCGAGCGAACAGACCGGACAGTAGTCAGCCGGTAGGGAAGTCTTGTCAGTGTGACGTCGATTCTTCTTCCGTCGAAGCCAAAGCTACGGAGGCTTTCATTAGGTAGCTGCAGGTACAGCGGTCGGTGGCATCGGGCATCAGTACGAGACCGCCGGCCACGATTGTATTAATCCAGCAGCCGGGGCGGACAGGGCCGTAGTTTTGAGTCACGTCGCTGCTCGTCAGATCGGTGTATCCCAGCGTTCCCGACCGGTAGAGCAGCAGATTGGTCGAGCCCGCGATGGTGCCGCAGCCTCCCGGCTGGCGGCCTTTCATCATAAAGTCCGGATTGCGTACGCCTGTGAGCAGGTCGTAGGAGTACGGCTGGGCGTATATGGTCGAGCCGTTTATGATCGGACGGGATATGTAACGCTCTTTGGTATCCCAGAGGCGCTCTCCGTCAGTCGTGCGAAATCCGGTAAGCCTGTCTCCTTTCTCGGACGGCAGTTGAAACGAACGCTGTGAGTACTGATAGCTCATCAGGAGCACGTTGTGCTTCGAGCCGGCGGCAAGCGTGGTGCCGTAGATGTCGTCGCTTCGTTCCCACAGAATCTTGCCGCTTTCGGCATCAAGGCATACCAATCGACCGTCCGGGGCCGACTCGGCCGGGGGCGACTCATGCTCTGTTGTTCGTCTCTTTTCTTCGGCGGCGGGAAGATCTGCGGTCTCCCTGGGTTTATCTATGAGGAAGACCCTGCCATCGCAGATTGCAATAGCATTGTGGCGAATGGATTCTCTTGCTTTGTAGATCCATTTGGTCGTGCCGGTGTTTGTATCCAGTGCGAACAGACTGTGCGACTGCGTCAGCATATCCCCCATATCGGATACGTTCCTGAAAAGCTGCCGCACAACGTATGTTCGGTCGCCTCTTGTGCCGAACAAAGTTCCGTCCACGCATGCGATGTACCCCCAGATGCCGTCCTCGTGCGGCATGGCATACTCGCGGATGAGTTTACCGGTCTTCAAGTTGATTCGCAGACAACGACCGCCACGACGGACGAACGCGCTGTCTTGGCCAAGGCACATGTTGCTCCCAGTGCCGGATGTTCCCACCAGATGCTCCTGATCGTAAGAATCCAGAACGTACTCCAAGCCGTAAAACCAGAGCCGGCGCCCGCTGTAGGCGTCGACGGCGAGCAGACCGTTAACTGCTTCCACAACCATGATTCCGTCTTTGGACAGCGGCGCCGGACCTCGTCCGTGCCGGCTCGGCATCCGGATTCCGAAGTCCGTGAACCACCGCATCTTAAAGGGGGCGGCCGCCACGTCATCACTCGAGCACAATGCGTTGGCGGCATCGGCGTACTGATGTGTCCACTCGCCCGTGCCCTTCAGAGGCCGGCCGGCAATTCGCCGGAAGCAATCGGTCCCGCCGATCAGCGCCGTACCGCTATATGGATGCAGCAGACGCCTTACTTCTTCACCGGGTACCTGGTCTGCGCCGTCGGTCACGGATTCTCCGGACACGATAAGTCCTGCGAACCGCGGCGGCAGACCGGTATCGGACAGCTCCCTCTCAAGGACCGTAACTCGCGCGCCGTACAATCCGGCTTCGCCGAACTTCTTTCGGGCCAAAGCCACTTGATCTGGATCGTCATCGATAGCGATGATGTGGAGTTGGCTTATAACGGCAAGAGCAAGCGCCAGGCTTCCGTCCCCGCAGGCAAGATCCACGCAATAGCCCTCGCTGATGCCTGCCGTCTCTATTATTTCCCGGGCCGTCCGGCGATAAAGCCTCTTTGCGCCGTAAGGTGACGATTTCGGCGGTTCTTTACGCACCTGTCGATTGCCCGGCAGGCTGGGCTCATCACCCTCTGCCGCAACAAAACGGCAGATCGTGCCCTTGTCTGTCGCGACGTAAAGCGCCTGATCTGCAACCGCCAGACCGAGCGCCCGGCCGTCAAGCTCGGCTGTTGTGACGACGGCCCTTGCATCCATGTCCGCAACGACGATCTTGTTATTGAGTGTACCGGCAACAATCGTGCGCCCGGCGACCACCAGAGGGGGATTTGTCACTTGAGTTGCCGCCGGCCAGTCCGACGTTTCATTCGATGCGCTGGCGCGCACCACCGAGGCGCCGACCGGATCGGAACAGGTTATTTTCCAGGCGATGTTTTCAAGGGATAGTTTACGCACGGGAGGCTTGTTGGGCTCTCGCACTTCGACCCACAGCGATGACTTTTCGATCGCTCTGATTTCATTGCCGCGTGTGAAAATGAGTGTTTCCGGCAGCACTGCAGTAGAAGACACCGGCAGGCCGCGCGCCAGAAACCGCCCGTCCGACGCCAGGAACACGTCGTCTTCCACGACATAAAGATTATCGTCTATAAAAGTGACGAAGGGCCCGGCGCCTTTTCGCCTGCCCCATCCGGAACCGTACTTCATCAGGTGAAAGTAACGGAACTCGCCGGATTCAGCGTCGAAAACGGCGGGCGTGGCTCTCCCGGTTGGGACCGCAAGTGAATTTCCCGCAATTGCGAGATATCCCTGGATCGAGACGCCGCTGTGGGCCCTGTTTCCGCCGTGCGGTTGTTCGAGAACCAGATCGCCCGATGAATCATTGACCCAGAGCGTCTCTCCCGTGGACGCATCAAGTGCGTAAAGGTAGATACCCTCGGAGGGCCAGAGCCCGGCGCCGAAATAGACAACACCATTCTTGACAACCGGCCCGCCGCGAGCGGGCCAGCGTGAAATCAGACGGTCGTTGCCGAGCACCATCTCCCGATTTGGTCCCGCGCGCTTCTTCCAGAGCAGCTTTCCGTGGCGGCTGCTCAGGCAGTAAAGGTACCCGTCATCGCCCGCCACAAAGAGCCGATCGCTCCAGACCGCCGGCGCAAAGCGTACGGGACCGTCTGTGATATACGACCATCGTTCCCGGCCGGTCTCGGCGTCGAGCGCATAAACCGTGCAATCCGCCGAGCTGCCGAAGAAAACCAGACCTCCTGCGACCACCGGTTGAAAAGTAAGATCGAAGGGCATTCGCGTATCGCGCCCCGACCACGCCGGCTGGGGAGGGTTATCGGTGTTTCTTACCCAATCGACTTTAAGTCCGGCCGGGAGGTGCTCGCTCGTGTAGCCGCTGCGCGCCGCGTCGGCCCGATACATGGGCCAGTCAGAGGCTCTCAAGTCATGGACTGTCAACGCCGGCAACAGCAACTGTATTACGATAGCGGCAATTCGTGCGGTTCTCATATTTATCTCCTGCGTTCGAGGAATAAATCTAAAATCACCCCACATCCCATATTACAGTATCGCGCCCGCAAACACAAGCAAACCGATTCTGTAAAAACACCTGTTCTCAAAAGCGCGAAACACGAAATTCTCACGTTCCGCTCGGTCAAGAACTTAAGCACTCTAACAAAACCCAATGTGTTATTCCGAGCTTGTCGAGGAATCTATTAAAATAGCCTCGCGGAGCGGTTCCTTATTCATTTGGCTCGGTTTTGTTAGAACCTCTTAGACGTTTCACAGTTCAAGAAGATAGGACGACTTTTTGCGGTTTGCGATTGATGTCCGAAATTTCTTCGATCTTCAGCATTTTATGAGTCTTAAGGTTTGTGCCGGAAGCCATACTGTTTCTTGCTCGAAGCACCCGGGCATACAGGTTGGCATATCTTCGTTCCATCGCAGCAGCCGTCACTTTCGGGGTCGCCAAATATGATTGGAGTTTCATGTCCAACCACTTGCTGTCACCATTATTGCGGTTGTAATACATATCAGACAGCCGCCTTAGTTTGGCCAGGATATCTTTGGGTGCTCTGGCGTAGAAGTCCTCGTTGTTTTCATAGGGGCCGACCAACATGCCGCTCTTGCCGTCTTCTATATATTCGGGCGGGCCGCCGCTTCGCGTGGCAATGTTTATTCCACCGTTCAAGGCCGAACGCTGGTCCGAGGTGCCGCAGGCTTCCTGCTCCGGCAGAGGACAGTTAATACATATGTCTGCTCCGATAGCCTGCATTCTGAGAAGCGCGGTGTCTGCATTCGGCACAAAAACGAATCTGCCTTTCAGCTCGGGCCGCAACATCCAGCCAACAAACTCCTCGACCCACCCTTCTTCCGTTGATCCTTCCGGGGCGATTCCACCAACAACCACCTGCATCCTCAGCCCGTTCATCCCGCCCCACCTTGTTTCAACAGCCTCATCTGTATTGGCGCAAAGAACGTGAATGATGTCTTTTAGGATCGGCAACTGATTCTTATACTCGACCATCCTCCTTACCATCCAAATGGTCGGCAGGTTAGGATCCAGGACTACACCGTCTCTGCTTATGGTTCGACCGCTTTTGTCGGTCATGCCGATGGTTCTCTTTCTTACTTCAGTCAAACTCAGTGCTTTGCCTTCCGAAGCTATTCCGCCGAGACTCTCCTTGCGCGGTTCGATTCCTTTGAGCTTTGCCTCGAGCAGCTCATCCATGACCCACGTATCCCCGGAGCCATTGAGCATCGACTCGATACTTTGGTCATACGACGGGAAAAGAGTCTGTGTAATGGTTGCATGCTCATTGCTTACTCCATTTGCGGCATCGCATATCTCGGCAGCGCCCTTCGAAAAATCTATGAACCAACGGCCATCTTGTTGCACTGAAAATTTACGCCAGAATATCCGGTAGCTCGTTTTCGAGAACCTCATCGCGTAACGCGCTCGGGCAACGTCGCCGCCTGTAAGTCTGTCAATGCTGAATCTCTCCAGCCCCGCCGGGACAACGGTGTGGTTCGTATAAACGACTGCGGTTTTGTCGAAAGCTGTATCTCCTTTTATCACCGCTGCGGCATCGGCAACATGACCCTCATTGAGGTGAAGGATGTCAGGTACAAGATTCATTGCTTTGAGTAGCTCATAGACGCATTGAGCAAAGGCTGTCTCCTGAAGGAAGCGATGTTCACGGCCGCAGCCATGATGTGTCTTGTCGTCCGGATAGAGAATGTCAAAGACCTCAGGGCAATAGAAGAGGTAAAGGCATGTTCCGCCACGTAATATGTTATATACCTCCACGTGGTATTGCTGCTCTCGGCAGGTATCTCTTACATCCCAACCCCAGACATCAAATTGCACGGGATTTGCGTAACTGTTTGTGACGCGCTCGATAGGCTGATCTTCATAAGAGACATCTCTATACTCAATGTGCTGCCTGCCTCTTCTGATCAACTGGACGAGCCGTTTCTTGTAAAGGGGCATACAGCCGAAAGCCTTGTCCATACCGATCGCGCTGAGTCCTTCGAGCTTGTCGCCGAAATATATACCCAAACCGCCTCTAACGTTCGCCTCGCGAGCATCCCCGTTCAGTTCGGGCACGCAACCTTCCATGGAAACAGTAGCCAGAGTTTTGCCTCTCAAATCAGATACGTGCTCTTCCGCCCAAGTGACGTTTGGTCTTATCATTTAACCTCCTCGTCAAATACAACTTCTGTTACTCATGTTTGAAACGCCCGTTCTCTATCCGGCACGGCCCTGGGATTGCGGCTCCTTCCCTCTCCCTTTGTCGGCCCTGTATTGCAGTGCTTAGACTTCATTCTATTAATCGTCTCTTCAGAGCCGTTCTATCCTTCGGCCCTGCCTACAACGCTGAATCGGCTCGTTCTATTCTTGTTCTTGAGCCTTTTTGAGCGTGCCCCAAGCCGGCAATACGGCGCGCTTTAACAGGCGCAACAGAACCGGCGATACGAGAGCTTTTCACTTTTTCTTCGCTATCCCCAAACCCCTGACAGCTTGTTTCACTGTCTTCTCCAATGCACAACATTCTTCCCTGCTTAACCCCGATAATTAGAAACCTGCGCATTCAAATTTTTTTGGTAGAAATTAAGAAAAAAATCATCCTCCGAATGAAAAGTTCTATTATTGTTCCAAAGTTTTGGGCCAACAGTGGTGTCGGCACACTGGCGTTTATCGCATCAGCCGGGAGAAACCATTTAGCTGGAGCTCATAACTCGACTGTAACGTGTATCTTGCAAGAGACCTTTGCCTCTCCCTGAATCACGCAGGATCTCTGTCAGGATGGATCTGAGGCTTCCCCCGTGTCAACGTCGCCCCCTGGCCGTTGCTGAGGAAAACAAAGGGGCAGGCACATCGCCATAGATATCAGCAGGATGCTGCCGCAGGTCATTAACAAAAGGATCACTGATCCCAGCCAAGACGAGGTGCCCGGGGCGATGCCATAGGCGACGGGCCGAAAAACGTTGACTATCAGCAGGTGAAATGAGGCGAGGACGTGCCAGATAATGCCCCCTACGGGAGGGACGGTCCCGGCACGCACGCCGGGGACTATCCAGTTGGCCAGGACCGCTGCCAGACATAGAACGCCCGTCATGATCATGACACCGTTCCAATATCTTTTCTGTCTCTTCATTTTCTGCTCACTGATATCAAATTTGATTTTACAGGCTCAGATTGATTATATCCCACTATGAGGGCAGTTCAAGAGAGAAAACAGCCCTAACATTGCCCGCCTCCGCGCTTGAGGATTTCGATATTTTCTTTTTGAATCCTTCGAAACGTGCAGCCACGATCGGCTGCAAAGATAATTATGATGGTTTAAAAAAGCGGGCAGTACATTTTCTCGTTCACGCATTTCAGACTTGATAATATAATGTTGCGTTAAGCGACCGGCGCCGGCTGCCGCCGTGAACAAATGTGCATCTACTGAAGGCAAAGGAGGTTTAGCATAAGTTATGAACAGATTTTCATTATCATCAAAGAGCTTGGCTATACGTTACTGTTCGTTTAATTATTGGGAGCAATGATTGTGCATACTAATCTGAAGACAATTCGTGTGTTGTCCCGGCGGCTCTTGTCCGTAACGTCGGAGGCACTAATCATCTTGAGTCTGTTTGCAGCATCGCGTACATCCGGTGGAGAAGGTGATCGCTTTATTGTCGTGCCGGTTGAGAATCCCAGGTATTGTGGTAATGAGCTATTCAGGGCGTTTGAGAATTACTACAGCCCGCGTATCCGTAAGTTGCGGATGCGCTACGGTCTTGATGCCGTTGTGGCCGGCGAGAACAATGAGTGGAAGCGCGTCCTCCTGCTTCGCCACTGGATAAGATCTAACATCGCTATCGATAACCATAATCCTACACAGACGCGGGGAGACACATTCGCTATCCTCGACGCAGCACTGAAGGGAGGCAAGTTTCATTGCACGCATTTCAGCATAGTCCAGCACGCAGTGCTCAACAGCTTCGGCTACGTTACTCGGCGCCTGGGGTGCGGGCCGGGGCTCAAAAACGACGGCGGACACCACGGTGTCAACGAGGTCTGGGTGAATAAATTCAGCAAATGGGTGCTAATCGACGCCAAGTACGACGCACATTTCGAGAAAGACGGCGTGCCGCTGTCGGCTCTGGAGATTCGCGACGAGGTCTGGCGCAACGGGGCCGAATCTGTTGTTTGTGTCGTCGGCCCTGAGCGAAAACAAATGCGGCCGGATATTGAGACAGGCAAGTCAGAAACACGACCGGATACTTATCGCTGGTGCAGCTGGGAAACGAACACCAATCGTTTCACCGCGTTCCCGGCCCGGGCTACCTCGACACTCGTGATGCTTGAAGACGATATATTCAAGAACAATATATGGTTTCGAGACGGAAAGCCACACTGGGCCTATGATACGCCGTACCTTCTAAAAACTTCCCGACGGGACTGGATCGAATGGACGCCAAACGTGATTACGTCGAAAGTAACCATCCGGGATGAAAAGGCGATTGTCTTTCTCACCTCCTGCACACCTAACTTCCGAAGTTTTCAAATCAAGGGCGACGACGGCAAATGGAAAGACTGTGGCGAGCAGGTCGAAATCCCGCTTAACAGACGTGTTCGCAACCGTTTTACATTTCGTACGATTAACCTTTTTGGCGTAGCAGGTCCCGAACATCGCGTCGAGGTTGTGTATCGGCCACAAGCAGGATGAATCCGACTTGAAACGTCAAGACAACAGATAAATCGGGAAAGAACGGAGAGAAATATGATCGCAAAAACCAGCCGACGTCAATTCCTTAAGAACTCCGTAAAGACCGCCTCCGCTGCGGCAGGACTTCCTTACATTGTGCCTTCTAATGTATTTGGCAAGAGCGGCGTCATCGAACCGAGCAATCGGATTGTAATGGGCTGTATCGGTCTGGGAATCCGAGGCACGGCGCTGATGCGGACTTTCTTGAGCCACAGGGATGTTCAGATCGTCGCAGTCTGCGACGTTTACAAAAGCCAGCGTCAGAAAGCAAAGCAAATCGTCGACGAAGGCTATGGCAATACAGATTGTACGACCTACAATGATTTCCGGGAGGTCTGTGCGCGAAACGACATAGACGCTGTCTGCGTCGCGACTCCGGACCACTGGCATGTACCTGTCTCGCTGGAAGCCGCTCGGGCCGGCAAGGACATGTACACAGAAAAAGCCCTTGGCCTGAGCGTCGCCTGGGACAAAACTCTGCGAGAGGTATGTCACAGATACGGCAGAGTCTTCCAATGGGGCACGCAGCAGCGGTCCGGCCGAAATTTCCGTTACGGCTGCGAATTGGTGCGTAACGGAAGGATCGGAAAACTGCACACTATTGAGGTCGGTGTTCCTCATGACTTTGCCTTTCCTAACCAGCCGACACAGCCTGTGCCGGAAGGGCTTGATTATGACATGTGGCTCGGTCCTGCGCTCTGGGCGCCATATACTTACCAGCGTTGCCGTCCGTGGACAAAGCAGGAGAGCTACTCGATCTGGTACCACATATCCGACTATTGTCTCGGAGGCATAGGCGGATTCTGGGGCGTACACCATGTCGATATAGCACAGTGGGGCCATGGAACCGACGAGACCGGACCGGTTGAGATCGAAGGAACTGCCAAATTCCCAAAAGACGGCCTTGCGGACTGCGCTATAAGTTGGAAAATCTATCACAGATATGCGGACGGCGTAACTATGATATACATGGACAACAAGCAACACAAGCAGGGCGTCACCTTCCGGGGCACTGAAGGTTGGATACATGTAAGTCGTCGCGGCATCCGGGCCGAGCCGGAGTCGCTGCTGACGTCGGTCATCGGAAAGGATGAGATTCATCTCATTGAAAGTCCGGACCACCAGAGAGATTTTCTTGACGCGATCAAAACAAGAAAAAGGACGATTTGTCCGGTTGACGTTGCAGTCCGTACCGATACTATTTGCCATCTAACTGATATCTGCACTCGATTGGGTCGCAAGCTCCGATGGAATCCGGAAAAAGAAGACTTCGTAGACGATGATCGAGCGAGCCGTATGCTGACACGGCCGATGCGCAGCCCCTGGTGTCTGTAGTGAAACAATGTCTTGATGAGTATATTACTCGAGGACGGACATCAGCGCTGCGTTACGCAAGTTCCCTTTGGCGTTCGAGGCAAAACCTATCGTGCCGCTGACGCGGTCGCAGTCGACGGCCTTCGTTCGAAGCCGACCTTCGATTTTCATCGCGAGTTCGCCGACAATAAGAGATATTTCACAATCGTCTCAATTATCGCCAACTGACCCGGCTGAGCTCCTGCAAGCCGCCAACAAAGCGAATCTTCAGGCAACGGCCAAAACACGTAGGGGCGATGCTTCGCACCAATGATTCTTGACCGCAGATTAACCATGATGTACGCAGATTTTTGGTAGGGTGGCGGCTTGCCCCACCGATTCCCTGCTTTTATTTTTATCACCACGAAGAGCGCTAAGTACCACGAAGAAAGACAACCATTGATTTCGTCCAAAACTTCGTGTTTCTTCGTACTACTATCCTTCAACTTCTTGTTTTTTCGGTTGGTATCTTAATTACCATAGCAGCTATTGGGGCCGTTACCGCTGCGG
>CAZRBG010000081.1:0-20210 GCA_964598225.1 uncultured Pirellulales bacterium | reverse complement strand
GTGCAAGCGACGTCTGGTATCATCAGGGCAAGCAGGACAACATCATCAAAGCCTATGAGATAATGAGGAAGTACGATTTTCCGGTGGGTATCTGCGCGCATCGGATCGAACCGATCAAATTCTGCGAGAAGGAAGGGCTCAAACCCGACTTCTACATGAAGACCCTGCATCATGACAGATATTGGTCGGCTCATCCGAAGGAAAACCGCCGCTTCGTTGAGATGTATCAAAAGGAGTCCGAAGACCACGCCGAATATCACGACAACCTTTTCTGCAGAGACTTCAAGGAAACCATAGACTTCATGCAGGATGTTAAAGTACCTTGGATCGCCTTCAAGGTCCTGGCCGCCGGCGCTATCGACCCTATGGACGGACTCAAGTCCGCGTTTGCAGGGGGCGCCGACTTCATTTGTCTTGGGATGTTTGATTTTCAGGTGGCGGAAGACGTAATGCTAACCTGCAAGGCCATAGCCGAATCGAAGAATCGAAAACGCCGCTGGTATTAGAATGGCTCAAAAGAGTGAAAATTACGAACAGCGCATTCAAACGGGATGCCTGCTTATTCTGACGGCACTGGGGATTGCCGGAGCACTCTATGCGTTCAGCTCCGTGTTGATCCCGTTTGTCTTGGCGGTATTTTTAACTCTGAGTCTTACGCCAGTCATCGATATCCAAATGAAATGGTTCCGGATCCCACGCCGCACAGCGATCGTAACAACGGTTCTTTTTGGCTGTGCGATTCTCGCTCTGACTGCTTTGCTTGTCACTGCTGCTGCAAATCAGATTGTCGACATCAAGGGCGATTATGAGGAGCAGTTCCGAACACTACTTGAGGAGGCTCGCGGACTTATTCCATCCGATTGGTATACGAGCGATCCTAATGATCCCAATGAATCCGCCGGCCTCAACGGCGATCCCAATGATCTCGACAGCCAAGTCAGTGATCCCAACGCACCACTGATTCGAATTCCCACTGCCACGGTGCGTCGCGCACTTGCCGATACTGCCAGCAGCATCATGGGGGTGATTTCTAACGGTCTGCTCGTTCTGATTTTCATGATCTTTATGGTCGCCGGCAAGGGCTCATCTAAGGCGCCGGAGGGCAGCGTATGGTGGGAGGTCGAGAATCGCGTCAAGCGATACCTGCTGACCATGATTCTGACTTCGGGGTTTACAGGGGTTCTTGTGGGTCTTGTGCTGACTATTCTGGGAGTGCGGTTCGGGTGGATGTTCGGATTTCTTGCATTCATGTTGAACTTTATACCGAATATAGGCTCGATCATTGCTACCATCCTGCCGTTACCGGTGGCGCTTATCGATCCCAATCTCAGCATCGCCTCCAAGATCATGGTTCTGGCGATACCCGGCTCGATCCAGTTCGTGGTCGGCAACCTGATTCAGCCCAAGATGATGGGCGAATCGCTCGAGCTGCACCCGGTCGTGGTGCTCATGTCGCTTATTTTCTTCGGAACGATCTGGGGTATAATCGGAATGTTTCTGGCCGTACCTATCACGGCTGTGGTCAAGATATTCCTGCAAAGGTTCGGCTACACTCGCGCCATTGCGGACTTGGCCGCGGGCAAGACCGACGTGCTTACGAAAGCAAAGAAATCAGACAAAACCTAAGCTCTCCAGGGACGTGTCCTTTTCGTTGCCTTAAGGGCAGAGTTGGCGGTCATCACGTCCTCGGCAATCTCGAAATCGAACATGCCGGCCAGCACAAAATCGGCCCCGTTGTTGAAGGCATACGTGAAGGCGTTCTTCGGCGGAATGGCCCCCGCGGCCATCACCTTGAACGCGACCCAGGGCTTTTCCACGGCCTTCATGTACTCAATGACTTCTTCGGGATTATTACACCAATAGCCCGGGACTTCGGCGGTCACTCCGGTCAATTCGTCCGGTCTTGGGCCGCTCTTGTAGTTATGGTGATGAAACGTCTTGATGTAGAAATCGGCGTCGATGTTGTTCCGCTCACATTCCTTGACGACTCTCAGGTCGTGCGCTCCGACTCCCGAGGGTACGCCGTTATCTTTGCCGATTTCAACCGCCTTGGCAATCATGTCCACCTTGCCCTGGGAGACGAGCCGGTCGGCGCTTACGCCCCACAGATAAATGGCGTCAACACCTTCCTCGACGAGCGTTCGGACCTGTTTTGTATAAGCTTCGGGATCGGTGTCAACCTGGGCGGTGGGGCATATAATCCACTTGATCTTGCCGCCGATGCGGTAGCGGTACCTTTTGAGTAGACTCACAACGCCGGGAGCGGTGTGGATAACGAGAGTGTCGACGCCGTGGGCTTCTGCGATTCTCATTGTCTCGATGATTTTCTCCTCGGTGTTGTAATGCGCGGTAAGATTGTAGACATATCGCAGGTCACGGCTGTGAGTGAAATGAGTCAGCAGGTTGCCACCCAGTAAGAGACGGCCTATTTCCAGGTTGCCGATTTTGCCCTTAGGTATGGTTGCTTCAGGCTTCCGAATTCCCGGCGATGTCTTATCGGCCCCTGCTGCTTGGCTCTTGGTTTGTGCCGCCTGTACAGCCAAGGCGCCGGCCGTCGGACCTATTAATGATTTCTTGATAAAATTTCGTCGATCTATGTTTTGCCGCATTGATCCTTCTCCTTTCCGGCGCCGCAGGAAAACTGTTTACGATCCCAAAGCTCGTTTCGTAATTTATCGGTTCGATGATTGTCCGTACATCTAATTCTATCGACTTACCTTCGGAGCAACAAAACTTTTCCGGCTTTTTTTTCGTATAACAATATGGAGCGGGCAGGATTTGACAATAAGTGGCAAATGTGTTTATAGTAACGTGACGATAATACAATAGAAAGGCAGCTTAGCATAACGATTTAGGAGAAAACATGTTATCAGAAAAGCTGATAATGAGCGAGAAACCTAATTTGAGTAAACCTCGTCTGCTATTGGGTTTATCCGGGTGGATGGACGGCGGAGAAGTCTCGACCGGAACTGTTGAGTGCCTCGTCGAAAAGCTCGGCGCCAAAAAGTTTGCGGAGATTGACCCAAAAGGCTTTTATCTATACAGTTTTCCCGGTTCTATGGAAATTACGGCGCTGTTTCGTCCTCATACCAAGATAAATGAAGGGCTTATCGAAAACTTCACCGGCCCTACTAACAAGTTTTTTTGCAGTGAAAGACACAACCTTATCCTCTTCACCGGCAGAGAACCCAACCTCAACTGGGAAGACTATAGCGAGTGCATTTTTTCGCTATGCGCCGAATTCGACGTCGAGATGATATACTTCATCGGCAGCGTTGCCGGTCTCGTGCCGCACACACGTGAGCCGAGGCTTTTCTGCTCGGTTTCGCATGCGGAACTGAAGGAAACTTTCCAGCGCTATGGAGTTAAATTTGCCAATTATGAAGGCCCGGCCAGTATAATTACTTACCTAACGGCCGTCAGCGGGATGCACAATATCAAGATGGTGAGCCTCGTGGCGACTATTCCCGCTTACGTCCAGGGAAACAACCCCAAGTGCATCGAGGCCGTCACCAGACGCCTGTCGGGCATGCTGGAGCTGGACGTTGACCTCGGCGACCTGACGGCTATCAGCGACGAGTTCGAGAAAAAACTCGGCGACGTTGTTCAGGAGCAGCCGGAGCTGGAAAGCAACATTCATAAACTGGAAGAGGATTACGACAGCGAGATTTTCGACACCGAAATGGGCGAACTGAAAGACTGGCTGGAGCAGAAGGGCATCCGGGTGGATTAGCGACGCCTGTGACTACTACTGAGTTGTTCCAGGTTTTCACACACACAACTGTTATTATTCGGTCCGTGTTACCGGGCGAGGCGCGTTTTGCCAGGGTAGTGCTGGTCGAGCCACAAGAGATCTTCGTTGGGAGGATTAAACTGCTGGTCTTTGCCAAAACCCATGTCTCCGGCCTGTGATCGGCTCCTCCAGTAGACCAGAGTACGCTTATCCGTCCATTTCTTGGTGTCGGCATGGCCATCCATAAAGCTGAACGTGCAGGAGTCGCTGTGGAATAGGCCAAGAGGATCCCACAGCGAGTTAGTCCCGGGGTTATATGACCAGCCGTCGACATTGTGGTTGACGCCGCCGGGGGCGTCGTATATCTCTTCGACAAAGAGCATCTTCTTCGCCGGGCTCGAAAACTGTGTGATACTCTTCGGGTCGCTATCTTTGAACGCTCTGAGAAAGTCCGGCAGAGAATAGCTTCGGTATATTAGATGTTGCAATTCCCGCCCATTGCTCGTGCCCTGCTTGAGCCGCTCGTCGCCCGGACAGTGATAGGCGCCGACGTCCCTGATATAGGGCCACAGAGCGCCCTCCCTTAGCCCGTTGTGCCGCTCTTCGAGTGTGACATCGCCGCCAGGTTTCTCGACAAAGTTGCCGACTCCCTGGTATGCGAGGGGAGGCATTACCCAGGGGGGAATCCCGTTGATGGGGGCGAACCTTGCCATTCCGCCGCAGATTTTGCCGTCGTTCTCGTCGTAATACATGACGTAGGCCAGCCCCATAGTCTTCTGATTCGACATGCACGCCACTCCTCGGGCTTGTTCTTTGACACGATTGAGAGCGGGCATGAGGATCGCCATCAGTATTGCGATGATGGCGATTACAACCAACAATTCGATCAGTGTAAATGCGCTTTGTTTATGCATAATCAGGCTCCTTCACGTTAATAGGTTTTGAAGCCCTGCATCCACTCTGGCCAATCCTCGGGGCGGGTTCCGCCGGCCAGCGTGTACGGACCGGCTGTATTAAACTCCCGGTGCCATTTGAGCGTCCACAACTCCTTCAACCCGACTTTACGAGCCGAATAGTCCAGGAGCAGGCAGCCTGCAAAACCGTCGTGCCTATTGAGGCAAAAGCGTCCCATCTGGGCATCGTCGTTCCATCGTTCGCCATCGATGGCGGGAGGCCTGTCAGTATGCAGCGCCCATCCGTTATAGCGCTGGGCTTCCATGAATAACGGCACACGGGCGGCGCCGGAAACATTCGGACCTCGCCAGAACAATTGCGCTCCGCCGCTGTGAGGCTCCCGGCCCTCCTGCGGATCGACGCACCAGCCGTTTATGCCGTAACTTCCTTTCATCTGTTTTTCCCAGTGACCCCGGTTCATATAACCCCAGGCCATGGTCACGCCGACGTTGGTTCCCTCGGCGCCGGAATTCACACCAAATTCATCAACCCACGGCTTGGTAGCACTGGGACAGCAGGTAAATTCATCGTCCCACTTGTAGTAATCGCCAAGTGCGTAGACCCATCGGTTGGATTGAGGTTGGGCGGTAAAACCCTGCATGAATCGGCCGTTATTGTCCTCGGCGTACATAGAGAAGTACAATCCCCATTGTTTGAGCTTACTCAGACATGCAACGGCACGAGCCTGTTCTTTAACGGCCGACAGTGCCGGCATCAGGATTGCCAGCAAAAGCGCAATGATGGCGATCACCACCAGTAATTCGATCAGCGTGAAAGCCCTTCGCCCACACATTACCACACTCCTTAATACAGATCACTGTATCAATTCCACCCTCGTTTTACATAACATACGGTTATTATACATGCTAAGGCGTGCGGTGGCAACAACAAAATGTCTGAAAAATTGCTCAAAGCGACGGCTTCGATCCGGCTTCCTACGATTCTATTTGTTATTTTGGCCGGTCGTACTTACAATGGCGAGCCACGCACGTGATTGGCTTCAAGAGCTTGACAAGCCGAGTGCTATAATGTTTATTGGCCGGTGTAATATGGCCACGTCGGTTTATACAAACAGAACTTGAACTTAAAGCTGCAAACAGGGAGGCAATATGAACAAAAGCATAATAGCAAGGCGGGATTTCCTGAAAATGGCCGGTCTGACAACTGCCGGAGCGATTGTGAGTGGCTGTAAAACGTGGGAGATCGAGGGAAAAGCTATGGGTCGCCCCAATGTCGTTGTAGTCTTCACAGACGACCAGCGATGGGACTGTCTGGGAATCGCGCCCGAGCCGTTACTTGGAATGAAGACCCCCCACCTTGACCGCCTTGCCAAAGAAGGCGCGCTGTTCGAGAACATGTTTGTTACCACCTCGCTTTGCTCGCCGAGCAGGGCTTCGTTCCTCTCAGGCTTATACGCTCACTCTCACGGCGTTATGAACAACTTCACTGATTATCCGGAGGATCTGGCCAGCTATCCCCGCCGCCTGCAGGAAGCCGGCTACAACACCGCCTACATCGGCAAATGGCACATGGGCGAGCAGGACGATCAAAAACGTCCCGGATTCGACTACTGGATTACCCATAAAGGCCAGGGTAAGTACTACGATACAACCTTCAATATCAACGGTGACCGTCAACTGGTTAAGGGCTACTATACCAGGCGCGTGACTGAGATGGCTGCCGACTGGCTGCAGGGCGAGCGGCAGAAAGACAAGCCGTTCATGCTTATTCTGGGACATAAGGCGCCCCACGGGCCATTCGTTCCGGAAAAAAAGTACCGGCACATTTACGACGATGTCCCCGTTTCATATCCGGAGACGGCGTTTCACCTGGAGACAAAGCCGAATTGGGTAGCCGAGCGGCTGGATACCTGGCACGGGATTTACGGTCCGCTCTACGGTTTCCGCGAGGATTTTCCCGACAGAAGCCCCGAAGGCGTGGATATATTCGGGGAGTTTGTCCGAAGTTACGCCGGGACGATTAAATCGGTCGATGACAGCGTCGGCGAGATATATAAAGCCCTGAAGGAAATCGGCGAACTCGACAATACACTTTTTATATTTACCAGCGATAACTCGTTCCTGCTCGGTGAGCATGGCATGATCGACAAACGCACCATGCACGAAGAGAGCATTCGCGTGCCGCTGATCGCGCGCTATCCAAAGCTTATCGAGAAGGGCACCGTCGTGAAGGAGCAAGTTCTTAATATCGACCTGGCCCCTTCGATCGTCGATATTTGCCGGGCTGAACCGCTGGAAAATATCCATGGCAGATCATGGAAACCGCTTCTCGCCGGCAAAACGAAGGATTGGCGCAAGGCCTGGCTTTACGAATACAATTACGAAAAACAGTTCCCCTACACACCCAATGTACGGGGCGTGCGCACCGACGAGTGGAAATACGTTCACTATCCTCATGGAGACGGCAAGCCCGACCGGCACCTTCCGGAGTTGTACAATCTAAAAGAAGATCCGAACGAGACTGTTAATTTGATTAAGGATCCGAGATATATCTCCGTCGTCAAGGAACTCAAGGCGGAACTGGCGCGGCTGCTGAGAGAGACCGGTGCGGTTCCCGACCAGATGCCGCTCGATGAGGGAGTGAAGATGGAACTGCCGGAAGAGTCGATCAGATGAGTTTGAATACGGATTAGGTTGTCAGGAGTGTCGAACCTCTTGCGGGAGCCGGCCTGAGATACTGACGGCCTGATTTCCTGCACCCTGTTAACCTGGTAACCTGATATGTTTATTTGTTATAAGAGACGCAGTGAAGACAGACGGCTAAACGTGCCGTCAAACTTATTTTCTTGGAGGCTACATCATGAGTAAAAGCAGCAGCAGGACTTCGAGGCGTGAATTTTTGTACGGTGCGGCGGGCGCAGCAGCTTTTACCGTGGTGCCGTCTTATGTGCTCGACGGCAGGGCAGGCGCCGCTCCCAGCGATAAGCTGAACATTGCGATAATCGGCGCCGGCGGCAGAGGCGGAGCAAGCGTCAATGGCTGCGGCGGCGAGAATATCGTCGCGCTATGCGACGTCGACACCAATCGAATGGCCGGCGCAATTAAGAAACATCCCCGCGCAAAGACTTATCAGGACTACCGGCAAATGCTGGATGAGATGGATAAGCAGATCGATGCCGTTGCCGTCTGTACGCCGGACCACACTCACGCCGTTGCATCTATGGATGCGATCAGGAGGGGCAAGCACCTTTACTGCGAAAAGCCGCTCGCGCATTCGATCTATGAGATTCGAGAACTGATGAAAGCCGCCCACAAATATAACGTGGTGACCCAGTTGGGTAATCAGGGCCATTCGTCCAATTCCATTCGTATGTTCTGCGAGTGGATATGGGACGGGGCGATAGGAGATGTCACCGAAATTCATGCCGCGTGCGGTTCGAATCACTGCGAGATCAGCCAATTCCCCAAGCGGCAGGAAGTCCACCGCATCCCGCCCGATCTGGACTGGGACTTATGGCTCGGCCCGGCTATGAACAGGCCGTATCATCCGATGTATCTTCCCGGCAGTTGGAGGGGCTGGATGCCATTCGGTTCCGGCACAATCGGCGACTGGGTGTGCCACGTGGTCGATCCGTCCTTCTGGGCTCTGGATCTGGGGTCTCCGACGACGGTTCAGGCCGATGCGGATGATTACGATCCTGTAAAACACGCCGACACTTTCCCCGCCGGCTCGGTGATTACGTTCCAGTTCCCGGCAAAAGGCAAGCGAGGTCCCGTTAAGCTGCTGTGGCACAGCGGCACAAGGCCAATTCCGCGGCCAAACGATCTTGAAGACGGGCGAAAAGTGCCGCGAACCGGAGCAATTGTCATCGGAACCAAAGGCAAGATCATGCACGGCTCGCACGGTGCCGGCGGCGTGAGAATCTTCCCCGAACCGAAGATGAAGGCATACGATACGCCCGAACCGACAATTCCTCGCGTCAAAGGCCATCACCAGGACTGGTTAAATGCAATCAAAACCGGCGGCCAGGCCGGCTCGAATCTCGATTACGGCGGACCGCTGACGGAACTCGCCAGACTGGGAATCATCGCTATGCAGAGGCTCGGCCAAAAACTGGAATGGGACGGCGAGAACATGCGCTTCGCTAACTGCGCCGAGGCCAACGAACTGGTAAATCCGCCATCTCGAAAGGGCTGGGAACTCTGAACGGGATAGTCCGGTCGTTTGTAGTGATTCCGTAAGGCGTTTTAGTATCATGGGTGTCCCGCCCGTGAAGGCAATGCCAAGAATGACTCACCCTAAGCAGACATATTCGAGCAAAGGCAGAAAAACTGCTTCTCTGTACAGGCGTCTGCTTTTGGTCGTAATCGGCTTTCTTTTTGTGACTGTTGCCGCCTGGGCAATGTGGAGAGTCCGCACAGGTTCGATTTCCGGACAGCGCGTGGGTCCTGACGACCCTAATGCACTGCGATTGCTGTACGTGCGTCCAGACTGCGGCGAGCAAATCTACGATGCCAAGGGCCAACTGCTGGGAAAACGACCCGTTGGCAATACCCACGGTTATTGGTGGCAACCGGATGAATTGAAACGCGAATTTGTCTTTCAAATTTGCGTCGACGGGAAGAAACCATTATTCCCTCCTTTTATCTTGCTTCACGTCAATGGCAAGCCAAATCAGCACTATCCCGCTGTAGTAAATGTTGGCGACGCAAACGATTCATGGATAACCTTACGTTGCCATACAAAACTTCGCCGCACTTGGCCCTCGGGCGGTTTCAGTTTTGGCCCGATTCGATTCCCTCCTCGCAAAGAGCCGGTGCGGACGGTGGACGCTCATATAACTTATCACGCCGGACCGCGCGGTCCGGCACGAGCCACGTTTGTTGGTCCGTTCTACGTCGGCCGGCAGTTTCGCGCGCACGAAGACCCCAATGTAATCATGCAGATCAAGCACACTGCCGGCTCTCAGCTTAACTTTGTGTTCTCCGGTCCGCCGCCGATGGAACATGATGCACCTGTAATAGCGTATACAGAAGGAGGAATACGCCACTTCCTGGACCGCGGGGGAAGGCGGACATCGTCTTCGCAGGGATTTCGATGGGAGTATCGATCCAGAGACTTGTCGATAAGGTCAATTACACACATTACTCTCGACGAGAAACCGGAAAAACATATATACCGCGGCATAAAAGTCGAATATCCTAACATGCCTATCCGAACCCATCCGGCCTTTTTGGATGAAATAGCCGAACGCCTTGACTTGAATGTGGATTTGAGCACCGAAAGTGCTGTGCAAGATTTTGCTCTGAAACAAGAGCCTTTGGACTCCCCGTCTCAGGCTCTGCGTATTCTGGATATCGCCCACGGACACTGGCTGAAACGATCTTTGCAGGCGTTGCAGCAGTCTAAACCTTCGGATTTAACGGAAGATGAAAGAAAGAAGCTGTCGGATATACTGGCCTCATGGGTCGGCAGCGAGCGGGAGATAACCGCCTGCACACTTGGTATTTGGGCCGGATGGACGGAATACGCAGACAGGGCACTGGCTATTCTCCGGGATGGTGATTTGAGTGAACGAACCCTGCGTGAGCTTGCCGTGGCGCTCTGCAAGTATCGAAATCCCGGTCCCGAACAACTCACCGGTATCACCGCCCTGTTGCTGAGTAAAAGCATTGTAGACCCACGCCCACGTAATGAACTCATTGAGTATGTGTTTCGTCACTCTGGAGGAGAGATGAAACATTTGCGTCGTCTGGCCGAGTGCGACAGGCCCTGGATCTGGAGCCGGATTATTCAACCCACGAGTCGCTTTCGAGAATTCCTCAATAAGATTTCTCCATCGCCTATTATTAAATTACGTATAGTTGCTGTGGGAATGGATGGCTGGATCGACGACGCAGATGATTTCAAGCCCCGGGCTTATGATTTACTGGCCGAGGCGATCACGCCGGAGTTCGTTCAGAAAAGTTTCAGCGATTTTGACAGAATGTTCAGGCGCTTTGTCGAACACACGCATGCTGATAAGGGGACTGAGGTACTGATTGAATACCTGAAACAACAACTGACCGAATGGGAGACGTGGCAGATCGATGGCCGGGCGCCTTCAAATGACTCCGGCATCCGCAAGGCCGTCCGCCAACTCAATAGTTGGAACAATACTAATATCGGCGGTCTGGGCGCAGCAGATGACAATCTTTACGTTTCCGGATCTCGTTTTAGTTGGCAGGAAATCGCCGCCAGCGCCCTGCACTGGGCGCGCACGGGCGAGGACCAGAGCCGAATGCCGCCGGACTGGCGGATGTCGGATCGTGACCTGCGTGTGATCTGGTACAATCTTGAGGAACCTGAGCAAAGCGTAATCGGCCTCTGGCCGGCTGGACAGGATCCTAACCTGCCGAAGCCGCAAACAGTCATGGAATCCGGCGAGGACTTTCTTCGCTACACGATCCAGACAGGCGATCCGGCAACCGACCGGGCGGATCAGTACCACTTTTCGATCCGGGCCGGTGTGAATCAGCGCCACAGTATAAGTCGGGAATTCACTTTCACCCGCGCCGAACTGCCGAAGCTCTTCGATCCGGGCCCGACAAACATGTTTAGTCTTTCCGCTGATGGTGCGCGTAGGGACATGCCCTTATGGAAAAGCAAGTGGGAAATGCGGATCGAGCCGGGCACGGCGAAGACGAGTGTTCTTGAGGGCACAAAACTATTCCCCACCTGGAAAACAATTTACCTCGCAAACGAACCGTCCGAAGCGCCTCTGAAACGTGTCTTCAGTCAGGACGACAACTGATTTGACAGGGGGCAATTGTGCAACCATGATTAACTTGAAGGATTAACATGAAGTTGAAAAGCATGCTTATCAGTATATTTCTGTTTTTAGTGACCGGAATGTCTCTGCCTGTCCGGGCTGGATTTGATGTTAGCAAGATTGGCGACAGTGTTGTCGATGCCGAGGCGCTGACTATTAAAGGGGGATTCGGCCAGTGCATCAACGGGCTGTCTTTCCAGCAGGATGCGATTGTTACGCACGCCGGATATCAATATGTGGGCTATTATGATGGCGAGAGACGAGTTTGTCTGGCCAGAAGAAAGCTACCCAAAGGCGGTTGGAACATAATCCGCTTTACGGACTATGACTTCAAGAGTAACGATGCCCACAACATAATCTCGATTGGGATTTGCCCGAAAGACGGAACCATACACATGGCGTTCGACCATCACGGCCACCCGCTGCACTATCGCGCTTCCCGCAAAGGCGCCGCCGATGAGTCCGGCGACCCCTGGAAAGCTTCTTTATTTGGTCCTGTTACATCAGAACTGGAGGAAGGCAAGCCTATCAGGATTACTTACCCACGCTTCTTTCAGACTCCGGACGGCGGCCTCCAATTTTGCTATCGACAGGGCGGCTCCGGCAACGGCGACCGTCTGCTCGTCGACTATGATGCAAAAACGGGTAAGTGGGCCGGCACACGACAGATTGACTCGGGGAAAGGGCTGTTCAAGGATATTATAGGAGAAAGCCGTTCAAGGTGTTCGTACCCTAACGGCTATAACTACGGCCCTAACGGCAAGCTCCACACCACCTGGGTATGGCGCGAGAGCAGTCAGGGCTCGAACCACGATCTTATGTACGCCTACAGCGAGGATCAGGGCAGAACATGGCTCAACAACGCGGGGCAAGTTCTGTCAGAGCCGGCGGGCGTCAATTCACCGGGCATCACGGTAGTAAAAATAAGCCGCCTGCACGGGCTGATGAACACTCACGGGCAGGCCGTCGATTCAAATGGCAGGGTGCATGTAGTAATGTGGCACTGCACGAACGAAACGCTTCGAGCGGCAGGCAGCAAGCCGGGCGAGCATCGCTGGGGACCGCCTGAGGCACGACGATATCACCACTACTGGCGCGATCGTAATGCCCACTGGTATCATTACCAGATGCCTTGGCAGGCGGGAAACCGTCCGAAGATCTTTATGGATCCATCCGACAACGCGTACATCATCTTCGGCACGAGCCGCAGGGACGTCCGGCTGGCAGACGGGCATCTTCATTCCAAAGGAACTCTTGTGATAGCCGCCGCTACATCAGCATCGAGATGGCGAAATTGGAAAATCATCCATCGCGAGAACGGCCCCTTCGTCAACGAGATGCTCGGCGATGTTTATCGCTGGAAAAGAGACGGCATTCTTTCGGTCATGGTACAGGAATCCCCGCAGAAGGCTTATCAGCCAACAGCGCTGCGAATTTTGGATTTCTCATTCGATGGTGAGTGACAAAAAGACCGTAGAGTTGAGCCGAAGTAGTGTGAAATGTTTTAGTCTGAAGGCGACCCCACCTCCATTACGACGCGAAATCCGCAGTCGTCATATCGATGATTGGGTGTGTGCCAATTACGATTTGCACATCCGCAGCTCCGCTGGCTGTTGCTCCAGGAGCCGCCGCGAAGGATGCGGAAATCACGATCAGAAGGATATTCTGGATCGATATACCAGTCGGAACACCACTCCCAAACGTTGCCGCTCATTTCGTACAAGCCCCACGCGTTGGGCAGGCTAGTCTTGACCTTTTCCGTGCCTGAGCTGCGATCTTCTATTGTATGCGCGTAGTCACTGTCGAAATCGTCTCCCCAGTAATAAGTCGTCGTAGAACCCGCTCGACAGGCATATTCCCATTCAGCTTCAGTTGGAAGGCGAAACTTTAACTTTAGCCCAGGATACTTTAACTTTAGCTTAGGATACTTTAAATCTTTCTTAGTCGATAATTTCTCACAGAATGTTACGGAATCATACCATGAAACTGTTTCGACGGGGTTGTTGGGGTCGCTATCAAACTGTGCAGGATTCACTCCCATTATTGTCTCATACTGTTTCTGAGTTACTTCGTATTTCCCCATGAAAAAGGGGCTGCTTATTGTTATTCGCTGCGTTGAGTCACTATCTGCATCGTTGCCTTTTGCTTTTACGGTGAACTCGCCGGCGGGAATCTTTACGAAATCCATCTCCACACCATTACCCCAACGAACGGTCCCAGTCTCGAGCTCAATCTGAACGATTTCTTCATTCGGGTCCGCCGCAGCCTTCGTGACGGATTCGGACTCCGACTGGCTCGGATCGATCTGTTCGGTTTTTCCGCTTGTGGCTTTTTCAACAGGAACGGTAGTCTCAATTCTATCGGTGCCTTGTGTTCCTTCAGGTTCCTCTCGTATGCCGGTATCGCGCTCAGATCGAATTTGATTCGCATTACTCGGTATTTCTATTATGCCTTCGTTGCTATTTTCATACGTGTCTGCTCTGGAAATCCGAATCGTCTCCTCGTCCGGCTCCTCGCGCAATCCCGAATCCTTTTCGGTTCTGTGCCGAGTGTCGTCGGCTTGCTCCAATACTTGGTTAACCACCGGCTGCTCCGTATCTTCGTTCTCGGTTACTTTTGCGACTGTGACAGCAGGTTCGTCCGGTTCTTCGAGCAATCCCGGATCGCGCTGCTCTGAGCCATCGTCGATGGCAGCGGTCTTAATTCCCTTATCCGGCATCTGTTGTCCATTCCCGGTTTTGTCGGGCCGGGCAAAAACAAATTGTTTCTCGCTTCCATCGATCTCAAACGTGATCTTATCCTGGCTTCTTTTTTCCTCGCCGTTCGGCCAGCGAACCACCAGCCCTTTTGCCTGTAGCTCGCCGGAGGCACGGTCCTCTTCGCTGAGATCATACCAGAGAACTTTGGGACATGGCCCCCAGGGTTCACCGTTTTGTTTGTATAGCACTGCCCCAGGTGGATCCGAGAGGTAGGTCACTTTGAGTTGTCGTTGCTGTTGTCCGCAGCTCAACACCAACAGCGAGATCAAAGGTATAACTGTTTTGTCACGTTTCATTTATGTTTCCTTTACCACTAAGAATCTACGTGCCTATTGTACACTCTCTGCAACGGCTGATGCAAGCCTCTATGATTCTATCGGCATGAGCCGGAAGTTGGATTAGGGCCATAGGCTCCACGAAATGACTGATACCGCTCATTCTCTGCCGGATGTGATGATTTTATTCGGACCCGGGCGCTTTGTCGAAAAATCACAGGAATTGTCTTGACAACAGGAATTGGACTATAATAATCCTATAAATTCACCTATGTATTAAAGTAAAGGATGCGGTCATGAAGGTTCGAAGCGCTTTGCAGCTTGTCGGTATATCGTTGGTTGTTTTTTCGTTCGCGGATTTCTTACACGGACAGGGGCAGACGCATGCCGGACCGGAGTATTATAATCTAAGGTATAAGGAGGACTTCAGCTATCTTAGCGGCGAGCCGGGAACGTACAAAGAGGATATGTGGGATCCAGTCAAATGGATAGACCTCGGGGACAATTGGTTTCTCACTCTTGGGGGACAAACGAGACTGCGTTTCGAGTCAGAGCAGAACAAGGCGTTCGGCAATGTTGAGCCTGCTCAGGATGCTTTTTTGCTGCACCGGTCTTTCGTACACGGGGATTTGAAGCACGACGACTGGCTGAGATTCTTTTTGCAGGGCAAGTTCGCACATGTAGAGGACCGCGACAGAGCGGCAGGTCTGGCCGGCATGGAAGACCATGCGGATATCCATCAGGCTTTTGTGGATATAAAAACGCTGGTCAGGCAGAAGCGGGTAACTTTCAGGCTCGGAAGGCAGGAGTTGCAGTACGGCGCCCAGAGGCTGATTTCTCCTCTTGACTGGGGTAACACGCGAAGGACTTTCGATGGTGCTAAGGTGTTCACCAGGACGGGGCAATGGCGTATAGATGCCTTTGCCGTCCGACCAGTCCTGAGTGACAGAAAGAATCTCGACGATGAAGACGAAAACGTCGATTTCTACGGGCTTTACAGCACCTATAAAGGGTCAAAATCCCTCGCTGCAGACTTCTATTGCCTCGTTCTGAAAAACAACAATCTCCTGCCAAACTCAAACGGAACCACGGGCAGACGAACGTTGTATACTCCCGGTACGAGGCTGTGGGGAGCGTGCGGCGGCTGGGATTATGAGGCGGAGCTTGCCGCGCAATTCGGGACATTCGCCGGTGACCGCGTACGGGCCTGGATGGGAACGGCCGGGGGTGGGTATACGTTCAGCGGAAGCGGATGGCGGCCCCGGCTTGGTCTGCTCTACGATTACGCGAGCGGCGACGCCGATCCGACCGACGGTACACATGAGACGTTCAATCAGCATTTCCCGCTGGGCCATGCCTGGCTGGGCTATCTGGACCTTGTGGGACGCAGCAATATCCACGCGATCAAGGCGCAGTTGAAGATCAAGCCTACAAAGAAAGTCACCGCTTGGGCGGACTTCCACACGTTCTACGCCGATCGGGACAAAGACGCGCTTTATTCGGCTTCAGGTGCGGCGACGAGGCGGGCGCCGGCGGGGACCGGAACGCAGAAGATCGGACACGAACTTGATTTGACAGCGAAGGTTGTTCTTGATGTGCACACAGCGGTGCTTCTGGGGCATGCGTACATGTGGACGGGTGAGTTCATCGATGCAACGGGCGACAACGACAACCCGAGCTTGTTCTATGCTCAGGTCGAATATAAGTTCTGACCACCGCGAGCAACTCGATTAATGTGAAGCCCTTTGATCTCATTTTCATCTTTTTTTCAGCAAAAAACACCGGTCAAGGTGGCGATTACTTTAGCAACAGGTCGTATTCGTACTTGAAGCGGAGCTTGTGTTTGACCTCCTCTTCCGCCAGCACCAAGAGCAACTCACGGGCCTGATCAGTTCGGACTCTTGCTACGAGATCCACATAGGTCCTGAAAGACGCCTCTTCTTTCTCCATCGCCAGCAGAAGCATGTCTTTGTAGTCGATATTGATCGGAGCTTCGCCAGCCGTTATGATATAATCGCTGTCAGGGCCGGGCGGATCGTATCGATCCCGAACCGTTTTGCCGAGTTTCATGATCTCGAGTTCCAGTTTTGCCTTGTGTCCCAATTCCTCCAAGGCAAGTTCTTCGAACAGCTTCCGCATCTTCGGCGCTTCGACGTGGCGGGCCAGAGCCATGTAGAAGTGATAGGACTCTATCTCCTTAGAAATAGCAAATTCGAATATCTCATCAAGCGGATCATCATTTACCATCGACGATGCTCCTTCACAAATACAGCCACACGACAGCGGCGGCCGCGTCGATTACGAGCTAATCCGAATATCGACCGAATCGAAACTTCTCTACCTCGGGCCGGATTCTGGCTTCCAGCATGATCCGCTCGATCCTGGCGGCTACAGCCGGATGTTTGTCCGCCACGTTTTTCGTCTCGCCGATGTCGGTTTCGAGATCGTACAATTCGAGCGGCGCATCCGGATTTTTGCGCAAGTTCCGTTTGATTCCTTTCCATCTGCCCATGCGAACGGCCAACTGTCCGCCGTAACCGGTGAAATCCCAAAACAGATACTCCGGTTTCTTCTGCATTTGCGGTTTCGACAACAGCGTCGGGACAAAGCTTGTGCCGTCGCTATCATCGGGTGCACCGGCTCCTGCGATTTCCGCCAGCGTCGCCATTATATCATAGTGTGCTGCAATATGCGAGGTTTTCGATCCCGCTTTGATCCTGCCGGGCCAGCGAACCACCATCGGCACTCGAATGCCGCCCTCGTAGAGAGAACCTTTCAGGCCGCGCAGCTCCCCGACGCTATCGAAGAATTCGTAATCCACCTGAGTTTTGAGATGAGTCGTGCCGTTATCAGATGTGAAAAACACAATTGTATCCTCTTCAAGGTTCAGCTCTTCGAGTAATTTCATAATGCGTCCGACCTGCTTGTCCATAAAGCTGATCATCGCGGCGTAGCACGATTTTGGAGTCGGATGCGGCAAATACGACTTGCCTTTGTACGGCGTCTCGGACCATTTACCTTTGTATCGGTCTATTTCTTCCTGCGGGGCCTGCAGGGCCAGGTGCGGCAAAACCGTCGGGTAGTACACGAAGAAACGCCTGTCCTTGTTTTCGCGAATGTATTTCAGCATTTCATCGGCGATTACCTGAGGGGCGTACTTTTCACCGGTCAGGCCCCGTGTGTTGCCTTCGAGTTCGACTTTGCCCTTATCGCTGACGAGATAATTCGGATACAGGTTGTGAGCGTGGCGCTGACAGTTATAGCCGAAGAAGCGGTCGAAGCCCTGCTTGAGCGGATCGCCCGTCGAGCCGACCTCGCCGAGGCCCCATTTGCCGAAAGCCCCGGTAACATAGCCTTGCTTTTTGAGTACCTCTGCCGCGGTTACGGCCTCATCCGGTATCGGCAACTGTCCCCGGAAACTGTTCCAACTGCCAACCCTTGCATTATTGCGTATGTAGGCGTGTCCGCCGTGTTTGCCGGTCATGAGATTGCACCTGGCCGGGGCGCAGACCGCCGACCCGGTATAATAATCAGTGAAGCGCATCCCCTGAGCCGCCAGTTGATCCACATTCGGCGTCTTGATCTTCTTCTGGCCGTAGCAGCCGAGTTCCTTGTATCCCAGATCGTCAGCCATGATGAAGATAATGTTGGGGTTCTTGCCCGATGCTCGGGCAGAAATTACCCGGCGCCCGAGGGCCAGCGTCAGCGCGCCGGCCCCTGTCGCTCTGAGAAAGTTACGTCTGTTCATTATAGAGATCATTTGTCAGCTCCAAATCGAAAACCTTGACCTAAATACGCGCTTATACCAGATAAGACCATCATACAGCAAACCAGGCGGTAATTCAAAGAACCGCTTCATTTTTCCCGCCGCGGATTTGCAGAGTTGCCAACCGGGCATGACAAGGGCAATGAAGTCGCTGCCGATGTCTCTGCCGCAGGATTACTGTTTACGGTCATCGCCCGTAACGCGCGGCGAAATTCTTGGGGAACTCTCCGGCCAGGCGCACCCACTGTTCGGGATTCTCGCCCCGGCCGTCTTCGAATAAGAATACTCCCCGGTAATCGATCGCTTTTAGCGCCGCGAAGACCTCGCCCCATTCGATAATACCGTCGGGATGCATCGGAGCGCGATGGTCGGGCTTGGCTTTGAGGCGGAACGTATCGTGGAGATGAAGATGCCGGACCCGCCGGCCGCCCTCGGCCATCACATCTGCGGCACGGCCCTTTTTTACCATTGGATTGACGCCGTCGGGGTCACGGATGTGCCCTATATCCACTGTCAGGCCGAATCGGTCGGATCCGATCTTGTCGACGAAGTCCGCATAAGGCTTTACCGCTCCTCTCATATTCTCTACGGTCAGATTAACTCGCAAATCGCGGGTCTTTTCGAGCAGTTCCGTAACGGTCTTTCGCGACTGGTCGTTCGTGCCGAAGTGGGCCACCACGATGTCGGCGCCGACCCGTTCGGCAAAACGAATCTCATCAAGAAGATGATCTGCCGCCGCACGCCGCTGCTCCTCGTCCGGGTGATTGTATCTGAATTTCAGGTTTCCGTGTACCGATACTATGCGCACTTTCTGCCGCTCGCATTCGGCCAAAAGCTCGGAAATCTGTACCCGGTCGTGGATGTTGATACGCTCCGGGATCATCGTCAACTCTATGAACCTGATCCCGGCTGCTCGAACTGCGGCAACGTGGCGGGCCCCCAGACGCTCCTTCTGATACACGGCCGTCGAAATTCCAAGACGCTTAGAGATTTCACCGGCGCTGTACGGCAGAGAACCCGACGGCGCAGCTTCGCTCCGAACCCCGAGGGCCAGCGCGGTTCCAACTAACGCGGTTTGCCGAAGAAACACACGACGTGAAGTCAAAGTCGATTCGGTCATATCGCGGTCCTTTCACGCTCCCAAACGCAACAATCTCTGTCACACGATAATCCTAACTCGAGTTCTGCAAAACTCGCATTACAACAGAACCGGGCGACTTGTCCAGCACTGTCTGTGACGCATCTTGTGCGAACGCCGCTAACCGGAAGTCAGGTTTGTCTGAACTTCCGCAATATTTTCAGGCGGACACTTGCCCGTTTTGTTCCATGCGTCGTACAGTCGTTTGCCCCAGTCGTCAGTCTTGTTCTCCTCGACGAGGAACTTCAAGTACTCCCACGAGACCGACTGGTACATCAGGCTCGCGACGATCTTTTTGCAGCCGTCGGGCGGATCGAGTTCCACGTCGTCCCAATATTGGCCGTCGGCATATTCGGCACCGACGGGCTTCGACAGATGTTTGGCAAAGGCGCTGTTTTTGAAGCCTTTCGGCGGAATTCGATTGTCCTTGGCGATGATATCGTTGAGTATGAAATGGAACGACTTGCCCGGTTTCTTGCCGTACTTCTCGGCCTGGGCCTCGCTGATCGCGGGCAGGCATTCGTAGACCCGCGTATTCTCGGGATCAAGCAGGGTCGGAGCGCTTACCGATTCGTCCTGTATAGTGTCGTCTGTGGGGCCGTATCTACCGATTTCCTTTATGACCTCGCCGGAAGAATCGAGAAATTTGACGTTCACCCACATCCTGCGCCCCTCGGGATAGCCGGTCGGCAGTTTGTGGCCGGTCAGATTCGTTATCCGCAGTACTGCTTTTTCGGGCCCGGCGGTGGTGAATTCGAGCTTAGGATCGTGCACGAAATAACTTCCCGATTTCATGGGGATAGTTCCGTCGGA
>CAZRBG010000080.1:0-20674 GCA_964598225.1 uncultured Pirellulales bacterium | reverse complement strand
GGAGTCCACTTATATCTAATTCGCTCCGATTCTACGTAAAACCAAACCTGCACCCCATAATCATGTATTCTTACGTGAGAATCAGCAATTCGCCGCAAATGACCCGAATCTATTCCTTTGCCACAAATGATTTCCATTCTCAACTCCGGTACTTGTTCGGCCAGCAGAGGTGCTGCAGCATTGGCGGCCCTGAGCAAGTATTCGCCGACTCCCGCGCATCCGATACTGACAGTTACTACCTTTTGACTGTTATTGAATCCCAGTTCGGCCCGTGCTTCTCGTCGAGGTGGGAGAGGCGTGTATTGAAGTTTAGTAATCGGTTCAACCATGACGATACCCAACTCACGCGCACGCTGTCGCCACTCCTCGCGAGGAACCTGGTCGATGTCGCCTACAAATATGTACCGGTCAGCACGTCGGACCTGCCAGTGAGTGATTAGCCAGTCAAAGAACTTCTCCATAACCCAGCGCAAGGGATTTCTTAAAAAAGAACACCGAGGTATGCCCAAAAAATCACAAATGAAGATGACAGGCACTTTGCGAAAACGGCAATAGTCTGTGAGAAAGAAGAATTCATCCAGTATGATCAGGGATGGACGGTATTTATTGATCATCCGTCTGAGGTGGAGTAGCTGCAGGAATTCCGACCAGAGTATTGCAAAATAGAACCTAAAGAAATTCACTTTACCGTGGTTTTCAGGAATACGCAGTGCGGGTATCTGTTCCACACGCACTCGTTCTTCTTTGAGCATTTCGTACGCATTTCCACCTGATGCAAAAATGATCTCGTAGTCAGAGGGCAGTAGCTTCTTCAATTCTGCGGCAATCGCCATGTCACGAAATACATGGCCTCCCCCTATCACGCTTGTCATGAAGATTACATCAGGCATACTCAAGCCAAGCTATATTGTGCTTGTTATGTGCGTAGAATCTCAATGCGCCAGCTCTTTATATCTTCTCACTTCAGCGCTGTGGCAATTTTGGATATCATCCGATTGACTCCGAAGAAATCCGGCCTCGACGTAATGATCAAGCCCGTCGAGTTGAAGCGATCCATTTATTAGTTGAATACTCTGTTCGATTCATTTACTGTTACCTGAAGAAGAAAAGTTTTCGAGGGCTCAACATCCCAGGATCGATGATACAAAATCAGTAATGTCATCTGTCCTTCACTTACAGCCCTGAAGCGAAAGATCTCCCAGCCACCGGCGCCTATTTGCGGCTCGTCAGCAGCAACTGACTTGAACTGGGCTTCGCCAAGCTGCTCCAAGATGGACTCATTTTGATCGGCAAGCTCCCACCGATAGCCGGTGGAGGGATTTGATTCGAGTTTAACTACAAGTATCTGGCCCCGTTCAAGCTCAATTTGTCCGTTGTGGTCAGCTTCGGTGACTTCTACAGATTCCGCCGGAGGATATTCTTCAAACAGATGCTCAGCCAGGACAATCAGATCCTGAACGTCAACAGTTCCGTCACCTAAAGGTGTTGGGCCGATATCACACAGAGAAAAGTCTTCGCCCCAATGGTCAACTACGATGCACATATCGGCGGAATCGACAATTCCATCCCCGTTGAGGTCAACAACGGGAATGATAGGCGCCTGGTATATATCGCCCCAAATCCCTCCAAATCCGCCAGGTCGTTCTGAAGCAAAGTAGAGCATATTTCCATCAGGTGAGACTAAAGGCCCAGCATCGACACTTGCGCTATTGACTATAGGGCCAAGATTACGAGGAGTTTCCCACGGATCATTGACGCTGGCCCGAGTTGTTAACCAGATGTCTATATCGCCAAGTCCCCCGGGCCGGTAGGGTCCACCGTAATCCTCGGAAAAGAAGAGTGAAAGACCGCCAGTTGAGACAAAAGGAAAATTCTCATCCGCTGTTACGTTGACCACCGGCCCAAGATTGACCGGTTCACCCCAAGGGTCATCCAACGTTTCCCGTGAGGATACCCATATATCGGCAGCGCCGCGTCCACCGGGCCGGTTGTAGGAAGAAAAATAGAGATCCAGCCCATCGGCAGATATCCACGGTGCGTGCTCTCTGCCGGACGTGTTAACCGGTGGTCCGAGATTAACCGGTGTGCCCCAATCGCCGTCAATGGTTTCCCGCCTCGTCACATACAGATCGGTAATACTTGATCCAGCCAGTCGGTCGGTTTGGAAGAAGAGCGACAGGCCATCACTCGATATGCATGGACAGGCATCTTGTCGCTCGGTATTGACCTCTGGCCCAAGATTCACTGGTGTACCCCAGTCGCCGTCTATGGTGTTCCGCTTCGCAACCCAAATGTCCCAGTCCCCATATCCACCCGGCCGGTTATATGACATGATGTAGAGTTCCAGACCATCAGACGAGAGACAACCTGGACCTTCACCGGACGAACTATTAATCGTGGGTCCCATATTCTCAGGAGCACCAAAGGTGAAGTCTGCGTTTGCTTCTTCTATAACAGAGTTCAATATTAAAAGTGAGGCCAAAAAAATTATCTTTTTCATCTTAAAACCCTTTCATGCCTTGCCTGTATTTTTCCTGCTGCATTCTGTGCGCACCTTTCGCTCCTTGGCCGTATCGATCAACGGCTCAACTATTTCTGTATCCAGTTCCCCGAGAGGTACAAAAGCACCATCCTCAAGGCTTAATTCAACAAATTCTCTGTAGTCGTAATGCCATGAACCGTCAGCGTACTTACCCTAATCATCTTCGTGCAAGTCATCATCAACGAAGCTCAGTTCCAGTTTCACACCTGTGACGCGATTTGTAGCAGGAATGTCAAGATCTGACAGACCGGCGTTTAGGTCGTGAGTATAGTGAACTCGCAGTATTTTTTCATGGCGATCTTCGCATGTTTAGCCAACTGGCAAGACCTAAACCCATGCTGCACAGCAAGAAGGCACCAGGAGCAGGAACAACTGTACCACTGTCCACTACAAAGTTGTCCAGGTAGGCGTCGCCGGATTCAAGTTTAACGCCATCGGACCAGCCGCCAATATATGGAAAGACAACACTGCCCCCCCACTCATTCTGCAACAAATTCGTGATGGTGCTCCAAGAATCATCTTTCCAGTAGCCGGTGTCGCTCAGATATAATTCGTCAATATCAGCATCGTAAGACATATACAGAGTTCCAGAATCTATAGCCTTATTCTTCTCTCCTTTACTGTCCTCATCGCCATCTATAATTGTAGCGCAGTAAAAAAACGAATGGGAGTCACTTGGTTGTTGAGCGACTCCATAGCCTGTTTCAAGAAAGACTTCGTTATCTCCATCTTTTGCCAGACCAAGATGAACGGAAAAGTCCCAGTCATCATCATCTTGATACGTGAGAGAATCGGTATTGTGTTTAAACTCTACCTTGAAAGAAAAGTTATCCTTGGGCGAAAAACCCCACGCATTGGCGTAATAATCGGCATTCGCAGAAGTATCTGCTATTTCGGCGCGCAACTCTAATCTCTGGTTGGTTTCGTTCAGCCACACTTTGGCGGAATCTTCCTGATAGAGATTCCATAAAGAGGTATCAATCGAATTGTCGTTGAAGTTATCCATTAATGACGCACGTGCCAGTGGAGTTGCAAAAACCGTCAACTCCGCTATGGTACAAATTGTGACTAACCTTTTCATTTTCTTCTCCTTAACATAATAGTTATTCATACGAAAACACATTGTTAGCATTTGACGAGTTAATACAATTATCTTACCCTTATATTGCAAACAAGCTGTTTGACCTCCTTTCTTGCCTTTGGCCTTTGGTTTGAAGTATAATTGAATGAGCCTTTGTGTCCGGGCGCAAACCAACCGCCCGGGTCAGGCTTGGGCCGGTGGGTTGTCTGCTGTCCGGCATTGCACTCACCGGCCGCGTTTTTCAAAACACTCTATCGTTAACCATCTACATTAGCACAATTGTGTTCTATCTATCAAAATCGCAAAACCAAGTATCGATCCTTGTTGTTAGTGCATCGTTATATATCGCCTTCCATCCACATCTGGACAATTGACTGCCACGAGTTTATGAAATACAGAGAATCTGGATCGTTCTTATCCAATACCCGGCGCCAGATGTTTCGCAACTCTTGTTCGACCTTCTGTTGCCGGCTCTCGGGTTCAGATGATAACGGTACACAGTAAAGATCGTCTTTTTGTGCGGTTGTCGCAGAGCACGCAGTCAGATTCTCATGTAATTGCTGCCATTGTTGTGAATCGATGGAGCTGACGTTCCGCTGCGGCTCTCGCTGTGAACCCAGAGCAATCCACGTCCGAAGCTTCATATCCTGCAAATTTGAAGGAGTTTGCGGCAGGTGCCATACGCGTGCCCTTTCCGCCGGCAACCTTTCAAGCAAAAGCGTCCCATCGGTGGTAAATGACCGCAACGGCGTTCTCTCGTCAACTGATTTGAAAGGCAACATCAGGCTATGATAAGGCGGCTGGCCGCTTACATCCCACAGCCGGATGACGCGGTCACGTTTATCCCCCTGAAGCGGCATTGTAACCGTAAGCAGCATGTTCCCATCCGGGCTGTAGGCCACCGCCAGCACGCCGCCTTCATGTTCCAGCGATGGATCGAGCCGGCGTCCCGAAGCCATGTCCCAGAACTGCACTGTGCCGTCAATTACAGCCGTTGCCAGAACCTTGCCATCGGGTCTGAACGCAAAGTCAACGGCCCAGTCACCACTATCGAAGATATGAACCAGCTTGCCTGTTGCAAACTCGAACACTCGCGAGGACCACCCAAGCTCACCGACCACCAGTAGCTTTCCGTCCGGACTGAAAGTCGGCGAAAGGGCTCTGTCTTCCATCCTGATTGAAGGTTCTATCTGTTCACCTGTAGATACATTCCATAAGCGAACTACCCTCTCTTGGTCAGCCGAAGTTGTTGCAAGAAACCTTGAGTCCGGGCTGAAGACTACATCAGTAACCTGGCCATCATGTGAAAGATCCCTGCCCATCAGCTTCGCGGTAGTCGTATCCCAGAGCTGTACGGTATTCTTTGATACTATGGCACCTATCTTTCCATCAGGACTCAAAGCACCAAGCTGACAACCATTCTGATATGGTACTATCTCCGTTTGCAGTCGATGGCGAGTCCTCCAAATCCGCGTCGTTTCAAAACCTGAACCTGCCACAAAATCTCCGTGCGGACTGAACACAGCTATAGGTCGTGAAGCTCTACCGGGATGACTCAATGGGCTACCATAGGGTTGTCCACTGGGGACTTCCCAGAGCCTGACAGTCTGATCTATTGCTTTAGTAGCAAGCAGCAGGCCATCGGGACTGAACTGTACACAGTATACATGACTCTGATGATGCATCTTTTTGCCCACTATCTGCCCGGAGGCCGGGTTCAGAAACCGGGTGTACCAGTCCAGCGATCCGGCTGCCATGATTGTGCCATCTGGGCTGAACGCTATATCATTAATGTAATGGGCCGGAGAATAACTCTTCAATTGTCCGGTATAGATATTCAGGATATCGACCTTCTGATCCCAACATCCCAGAGCAGCTACGTGCTCTTGGTCCGGACTGAACACAAGGTTGTATATCTCTGTCCCGTGCTGTACCGGCGAACAACAGAGTTCTCCAGTAGCCACGTCCCAAACCCGGATTTGTCTCGATCCACTGACCAGTTTTCTACCATCCGGACTGAATGCCACTGACCAGACGGCTTGATCACATTTTAATGGTTCGCCATACGGTCGGCTCGTGTCCGTTCGCCATAATCTTATAGTCCCATCGAGACCGGCTGTTGCGAGCAATGTTCCATCCATGTTAAAATCAGCAGCATGTTTGGTGTGAGTCATGGCCCATTTCGAGCAGAGATCCAGTGGAGCACCATTATGCCTTAAGATGGGGCCCGCTGGTTGGCCGGTGGCTGTTTGCCAAAGTTGCCCTACTCCTTCCACCGAATGGGTGACCAGCAGCTTGGCATTGGGACTGAAAGCAAGGGCATGGATCTTCTTATCAAGTTTCATGTCGGAACCTTGAGGCTGACCTGTCTGGGTTTTGAAGAGTCTTGTGGTCCTGTGATCAAGCTGAACCGCGGCCAGCAGTCTGCCATCCGAACTGTATGAGATATCCTGGCTACCCGGCAAAACATGCACCAGGCGATCCCTGCAAAGTTCGTACGCAACAGCCCATAGCCGGGCGGCCTGATCCCTAATTTCTGGCGTATCTTCAGCTGTTGCACAGGCATCCACCAGATCCAATAGGCCATGGTAGTTGCCCTCATTGATGTACCTTACCCCGCGCTCTATCTGTGCTCTTGCCAGAAGATATTCCGCACGTTGACGTTGCTCATTTGCGATACTCCGGGCCGTTTCCGCGTCGATCCTCGCGGCTGATTCCTGATTTTTAGCATCCTCCGCTTGAGCACGTGCAGTTTCTTCTCGTTTGAGAGCCTTTTCCGATCTATAATACAACACCGTACTGGCTATCAAGCCCAATACTAACGCTGCTGCAACCGCTGTGATCGTGACCACAACAGCGCGATGTTTACGCACGAGCTTACTCATTCGATACAAGCGGCCGGGCGATCCTGCAAGTACAGGCTCCTGGTCAAGGTGTCGCTGAACGTCCATAGACAGTGAGTTGGCTGTTTCGTAACGGCGGGTGCGATCCTTTTCTAAAGATTTCATTACAATCCAATCCAGATCGCCACTGACCTGTTTTTGCAGCGTGTCCGGAGCAGCACTGCGGTGCTCGGCAATGGTAGTCAAGGTTTCTCCCAATGTGCTCAATTTGGTCGAAGGCCTTAACGCCTCTTCTTCACGAATTATCCTCTGTATCTCCAGATATCCGGCTTGAAGTAGTTTCTCAGCGTCAAACGGGGTGGACCCCGTCAATAACTCGTACAGCAAGATACCCAGAGAGTAAATATCGGTACGAGTATCTATGTCCAGTCCGCTCATCTCCGCCTGTTCCGGACTCATATATGCCGGTGTCCCTATCATCTGGGCATAACGAGTAAAGAGTGTTTTCTCGGTTAGCTGCTGATTCGTTGCCTTGGCGATACCGAAATCGATTATCTTGGGGACTGGTTTGCCGTCATGCAGGGTTACCATTACATTAGAGGGCTTTATATCGCGATGGATGATGCCTTTCTGGTGAGCGTGCTGTATGGCGTTACAGAGGGAGATGAATAATTCCAGGCGTTTTCTGACCGACAGCTTGTTCTTTTCGCAGTATTCAGTGATTGAGACACCCTTTACCAGCTCCATAACAAAATAAGGGCGGCCTGTATCGGTCGAACCGGCATCAAATACCTGCGCGATATTAGGATGATCCATGACCGCTAATGCCTGCCGTTCAGCTTCAAAACGAGCAATTACCTGTCTGGTATCCATACCCAGTTTGATGATCTTAAGGGCTACTTTTCGCCGGATCGGTTGCTTCTGCTCGGCCATATATACGACGGCCATTCCCCCTTCACCGATCTTCTCCAGCAATTTGAAATGGCCGACTACGCTGCCAGGGCCCTCGGCTATGGGGGAAGTATCCAGCGTCACATTCGAATCTAAATCGGGTATCTGAAGAAAGTCGTCCTTGACTTCTCTTACTCTTAACAGCGCCTCGACACGAGCTAACAGCCTACGATCTTCGCCGCAAGCGGCCTTAATGTAGGAATCACGCTCCTGCGGCGGTTTAGATATAGCTTCATAATAAATTAGTTCTTCATTTTTTGGCCGTTCAGCACACATCAGTAACTCCAATACTGGTTGCTCCAATATAAAATGCGTAAAACGAGAGTGAATTCCCTCAGAAAAAATCGAAAAAACTGAGAATAAATATTTGTCAAGTTTGGCTTGAGTCATTTTCGGGCGAAAGCTCGAGTTTAAGCCAGGACCTCGAGTAGTCCCAGTAACGCTCGGCCGTAGCCGGAGAAATACCCAGGATTTTGGCTGCGTTCCCTGATGTAAGACCCGCAAAATATCGAAGTTTAACTAAGTCGGCTTTGACCTGATCATTTTCTGCGAGTCTCTGCAACGCGTCGTCCAACGCGATCAGAGTGTCCAGATCATCGGACTTACATTCCCTCAAAAGCGCTGCATCAAATTCAATTCTGTTGTGAGCACCGCCATGTCTGAGACTTTTTTTGCGTCGAGCATTGTCAATAAGAATCCGCCGCATGGCCTCCGCCGCCGCCATATAGAAGTGCCCCCGGCTATCCCAATACCGGGCGCCCGAACCTACCAGCCGAAGATATGCCTCGTGAACCAGAGCAAATATGGTAACCGTTCACGGGAAAAAGAGCCGTTATTCGCTTAGAAATAGGATTTTGATCTAATGTCACCAACTTTTTCCAAGTGACAACTTGATAAAAGCTGTATTCTTGCCTGATTAACAGCGTTTTTTACCTGTGAACGGTTACCCATATTTTTAATTTCGAGGTATCCTGTCACAGGCAAAAAATTGATTATTCAGCCAAAAACAAGGAATTGATATGATGTCACGGGTTGTTTAGTAAGTGACCATTTAAGAAGGTTATCGCATGAGGAGTATCATGTCGGTTCGGGTATTAGAGACGGAGCGGGGCGACCATGGTAGTAAGCATGTACGGCCTCAAAGATGAAGTTGAATGCAGATCGCCCCTGAAGTTGACAGGTACCGACGACGGTCCAGAGGCGTTCGGCCGTTTTTTGTCCGGCTAAACTTCGTGTACCTTGAGTGACATGTCGGTCGATCACGATAAAACGAACAGCCTGTTCAGCAATGTTATTTGTGGGATCCATTCCAGGTGTCGTAATAAAGGTAAAATAGGCTTGGCCATGTTTCAGAAAACGATCCGCCATATTTTTGGCATGACTTTTTAGCTCTTTTCCGTTCTTATCAAAGACCCTGGGAACATTGGTTGTTGCTGCAACAATAATCGTTTGCTTAGCCTGCTCCAAGGCTGCTCGCAAGGATGCTTTTGTATACGCACTTCGGTTATGGATGATTTTGAACAGTTCGCGCAGGCCGTTGAGGATACGGTTTCCATAGGCTTTGGTTTCTTTGCCTGACAGGTCGGTCAGAAAACGCACATCACGAATCAAATGGGCAATACAAAACTGAAGAAGTATATCAAATCGTCTCATATAGCTCTGGTACGATGAGAAGTAGTCACATCCCAGCGCACCATTGAAGTCGTCACCCAACACATCAATCAATACTTGAGTTGATCGCGTTTTGTCAATCTTAAACAGTACATACAACTCAGCCCTGAAAACCCACGTCCAAAACTTTTTACCCTTGTCTTTATGGCCGGTTTCGTCGACGTTTACAACGGTTTCCAAGGGAAGTCTTTTCAACAGTTCGTCATAGGGATCATCCAACGAGGCAGTAACCTTTGCTAAGACTTTGCGTAAAAAGCCCCTGCTGATGGATTCCCCCAGGACATCCCGAAAGTACTTTCGAATGGTTGAAAAAGAGGCATGGCAGACATATTTCATATAGGCAACCAATGCGGTGATTCGTTCCTGAAAAAGACCAGCTTTCACAACACTCTCTGGAAAAGGTTTATAGTGAATTTTTTGACATTCTTTACACCATACTGCATAAGAAAGATGCGCTTGCCTGCGCACGGGCGCCTTGTCAATCTCAATCTGTTGAAGTTGACGCGGTTCGAGATCCATACGGAGTTCCACTTCACCGCCACAATCTGGGCAACATGAATAGACATGAGGATGAGATTGATCGATTTGGTCGTTGGCAAACAATGCCCGTGTGTGTTTGGGATGTCCTGGTTGGCCGCCGGGTTTACGCTTACCTCCATTTTCACTTGTCTCGGGCTTTTTTGGCTTAACGATGTCGCTTGATGGTGGTTTGGACGAATTACGGGAATTTTTCTTGGAAGCGGCAAGTTTTTCTTTGAGACGTTTGTTCTCTGACTTCAACTTATCCACAAGTTCTCGAAGTTGTCTAACTTCTTCACGGAGACTATCAATTTCTTTTCCGTCAGCGTCTACATCCTGCTCTTCGCGTGGCTGGATCATCGCAGCCATTTCAGTACCGTTACGCGCTGTGTGGCACTGCTGATTTTTGTCGTAATTACTGCAGGTTTACTTTTTGTATTCATTCGTAAGATGTTTATCAGCTTTGAGCTGGAGCACGCGGCTAACCGTATCGAACACGACAGAAACTACCGCCAGCAACTCCTTGCAGCCGTTGAATACTATCAACAGGGGGATGACTATCCATATTCGAAACCGCTTGCTGGCAGAATGGTGCGCCAGTTCTGGAATGATGTCCGGGATGACGATTTCTCCGGTACGGTAGCTGTCTGGAAGCTGTGGTTTTGTGCGTCCGTCATTATGATTGGGCTGGTATTATTGGGTTTGTTCGTGCGAGATAACTATGCGTATCTGGCAAGATACGCCGGCAGATTGGGCAGACCGACCGCTGCACTTGACCCGCTGCCGGCAACACTTCTAACATCGCTGACTGGTGACATCCTTGCCGAGCCCAATGAAGTTGTTGTGATGGAAGCCGGCATTGGAGGCAGGTTACCGCAAAAAGGCAAACTGATCATCGAGAAACATACGAAAACGAAACCTGGAACAGAAGACGAGACAGATAACCTCATTGGGCAGGTGTATGATCCTCATAAAGCACTCACACTTCAACCTGTTGAGGATGCCAACGATAATCCCATATTTACGGGCAAAATCTTCTTCCACAAAACTGGTCTATATCGTTACCGGTTCACGGCAGCCGGTGCTGAGAGTCAGTGGCAATCTGTCCGAATCTGTATTTTTCCGGAAATAGAGAAAATCACTGCGAATATTTCTTTCGACGCAGGCTCATGCAGGTTTACAACTTCAGAGACCGTATCGGATTTCGTTTTAAGTGTGCTCGCAGGTTCTACGGCTGAAATCACCGTCGAGGCCAATTGCAAACTTGAGACCGCTGAAGTGAAACATCTCGATAATCGTGAGGACATACGTCCGGTTAACGGCAGTGAAAGTTTCACGTTTGATACGTCAATCGACCGGGAGGGACAAATTGGATTTCAGCTGCGAGATACCAATGGTCTGCGGAGCAGAGAATTACCTCCACTAACGGTCAAAATTAAAGAGGATGAACGGCCGAAGTTCTCTCTTGTCCATCCCGAAGGAGACGGCCTTGCTACTAACGTGGCCAGCGTGCCAATTAAGTTTGAAATAAAAGATGATTTCGGCATCGCCGATGCGAACCTCGTATTGGAAATCGGCGACGGACAGATTGAGCACATCTCCGCGACCATCAGTGAAGATAAACGCGTTGCCAAAATCGATCACATTCTCGAAATGGAAAAGTACGGCCTTGATGTTGGTGATGCCGTACTTTTCTACGCAAGCGCTTCAGATGTTGCTACTGGGACCATAGTTCGTTCCCGTCCGGCCAGAAGCGATGTAACAATTCTGGAAATCAAGCCCTATCGCAGGGTTTGGCTTCAGTGTTCGGACGGCACGTGACAAACGCAACAACAGAACCAGCGTCTGGTTCGTAGACACGATCGTTTGATTGAAATACTCGAATATACCAGGGCTTTTCTCAAAAAGACCTGGCGTCTTGCCAACCAGGGTAAGCAGGATGAAAGTGACAGGACCAAGCAGGTCGCCATTGCCGTTGACATCGAGTACGCGGGCGAGAACCTGGAACTCATCCGGGAAGATCCAAGGTACGGATTTGACGGCACGGACATAAAAGCCATAAACGGGGTGTTGGACGACTATGAACTGGCGCGAATGGAGCTTTTGGCCCATCATGTCGGAGAAGCGATTCCACCTGAGAAAAGCGCCTGTCGAACTCTGCGCCGGCTCGTCGATGACGTTGTCCAGCAAGACGTTGGAGGAGGAGGCAATTCTGCAAACAAGGATAAACCGGATAAAGTTGAACTCAAGGACGTGCAGCATCTCACCCGGCTGGAGCGCGAGCGCGTGGCAAACCAACTGAAAACACTGAAGCAACGTCTGGGTGAAGTGGCCAGGGAGCAGGAGAAGCTCAGCCGAACGTTTATGCATTTTTTGGATGATCCACAGAAACAGGAGAAGCGGTCAAAAGTCAATGATGAGAAGAGCTGGTTTACTGAAGCTTCTCAATCAGATCAGTCAAATCAGACGGATCGGCAGAACCAGCAGGGATCGGCCAGCGGAGGTCCCAAGCAGGACAGAACCGTGGAAGGAGCGCTGGCCCCTCCCTCCGGCCCGAAGAGTGGTTCTTTGCCTGCGAACTTCGCTGAAATCATGAAGGTTCTCAAAGCGCAGCAACAGCAGTTGCGAACCGAATTGTCAATGCTCGAAGATCAATTGGCGCAGATACCCATCGGCCTGAACACAGACCGTAATAGGTCCAATCCTATCGAGAGCCGAAAAGAAGCCAGGGCCCACATAGAACAGGCCAAAGGAGGCATGGACCGCTTCGAAGCGTATCTTGAAGAACAGTATTACGACCGGCAGGATCCCAACCAGTTGGCTCTGGAAGCTCCGCCCATGCTCGGTGCGATCAGTCGCGAGCTTATGATGACCAGACAGGCTATCCTAAAGGAAGTCGGATCTTATATGGATGATGAAAAGGAACGGCTCAGACAGTTGGCTCTGAACCTGCAGGAAATGGCCGACGCCTATGATAAAGCTCTAACACCGGAGCAACGCCAGCAACTATTGAATAGCATGGTTGCAGCGATGGGCCAGCTCGATTCGATGGCCGCGACAGGTCCTCCTGATAACACCAACGTCGGCGGCGAGCGATCCGGCCGGTCAACCGGGCCTGTGCTTACCGTAAACAGTGATTACCGAGAAATTATCGAGGCTGCTCAATTTACCGCCAGGCAATTCCTTTCGAAGTATATTGAAGTAACCCAGCGAACGGACACTCGTGTGGGCAAAGACGACGGTGGGAGCCTGAAATTTTATGAACAGGAAAATGACTTTTTTGAGAGTGCGGCTGAGAGCCGACCAAGATGATGAGTAATATCATATTCACTGACTATCCGGGCCACGGCCTGGCTCTCTTGCTTTTCATTGCGGTGACCATAATTTCAGTGTTATCGTTTCGCACCAGCGCGCTGCGAAGAAAGCCGATCCTGCGATGGATTCTTTTTGCACTCAGTTGTATCATAGTCTTCCTGTTAATTTTACTGACATGGAGTCCCTCCCGAGTGCACACGACCGAACAAAAAGAGCAAAACACACTATTGGTATGTTTCGACACCAGTGAGAGCATGAGTGTCATCGAAGGGGAGCAGAGTCGTGTGGATCAGGCACTGGCGGTGTTTGATCAACGCTTTCTCAAAGGCCGGCAGGACAGGCCCCGCTGCCGATGGTATGGTTTCGATAATGATTTTCGAATCATCTCGCGTGCCGACCTTGGTGAAAAATGGGGCGATCGAAGCAATCTCGAATCGGCCCTGACTAAACTGAATGACTATGTGCAGACCGATCGTCAAAACAGTGAAAATAACACGTCGACTGTATGTGGAGCTATTATCTTCACCGACGGTCAGGCTGATGAAAAGAATGCATCGATCTATCCCAGGTGGCGGTCCGGTGACTGTCCCCTGATGATAGTTGGCTGCGGTGACGCTCGCCCATTTAAAGATATTGTTGTCAAGACCGTCAAAACTCCTTTATCCGTGCGTGTGGAACAAAGTTATGAAATCATTGCTCATATAACCACAAGCAACATTGATGGGCAACAAGCTAACGTGCAATTGTGGGTAAACGATGTCCTGAGCGAGCAAACACCTGTTATTATGTCACAAAGCGGTGGACAGCAAGAGGTTCGCTTCTCGACACACGCTCTGAAATCCGGTATCGACCATGTCAAGGTTGTAGCTGAGGCTGTGGATGGGGAAGCGAACACACACAATAACGGCCGTACTCGGCTTGTTAAGATCCTGCCGGATAACACTATGAAAGCTCTGTTTTATTCACAGGTGGCCAGTTTCGATATAGGCAGGGTAAGACAGTGCCTTACGCGGGATGCGAGGGTAAATATCGATTTTCTTTCCGACGCCGTTATTGATCCCGAATTGAATAAGGATCACACCGATAGACTCTTACGCTTTCCGGCGAACGCCACCGAATTTAAGCAATACGATCTGATCGTGCTCGGCCCCTGCCGCTTCGATGAATTCTCCGACGAACAAATTGAAGGATTGTATGATTTTGTCACCAAAGGAGGCGGCTCATTAATTTTTCTGGCCGGCAGAGACCGGTTCGGGTTGGAAGAATGTACGATTGATAAAATCCTTGCTCTGGTTCCGGCGGAATTCGGCAGTCGCATGAATTGGGTTACAGCGCATGGTCTTAGCATAACCGAAGAGGGCAGGGATCAGAGTTATTCTGAGGCTGTCTGCCGGGAAAGCAGGGCCGAAGACATCGAAGCCGCTTATCCAAGCCTAAAGAAAAAACCTGCTGCGTCTACGGTAATAAAATGCGGACAACAAGCTCTTGTATGTACTCAGCGCATCGGTCGAGGCAGGACCGCGTTTATCAACAGCCGAAACATTTATCAGATCTATCGAGAGGACGAGGAGGATGGTCCTCTGTTTACACTTCTTAGTGATATCGTAACCGATATTGCCGGGCAATCCGGCAGGCAGAATCATATCGAGGCTTTTGTCCAGAGATCGCAAGATGGGCCCGATCTTATTTTCGAAGCCTTCGTAACGGATCAGGATTTTGCACCGGCACAGCGAGCCACCGTCCTGCTCGAATTCAACGATAATATTACTACCATGCGAGAGACCACGCCCGGGACATACATGGCAACGATACCGGATTTTAAGGGTAACTCTGTTTTCGCTCGTGTGAGTGCCGAGCATCGGGGATTGTATCTGGGCGAAAAATCGCTTGCCTCAGAACTTGAAGATATCAGACTCGAAATGGATGACACGCGATGTGACAAGGAATTTTTGCGAACTCTTTGTGACCATGTAGGAGCAGAGTACGTTGATGTGGAAAAACTCGCTTCGACCAATTTCGATCGGTTCAAGTCTTATCGCGCCGTCGCAAAGAATCCACAACTACAGCGTATCCGACCGGGATGGGGGTTGCTTGCACTGTTATGTTCGATACTGGTCCTGCAGTGGTTTCTGAGGCGGGCAAAGGGATTGATATAGTGACGTTAAGCGGATGAATTGGAAAATGAATGAGAGAATTACCATTATTACATTATTCAGCCTATGCATTCTGATAATCGTAACCACAAGTGTGCGGCCATGTTTTGCTGTGAATGCCGATGAACAGTGGCGTGTTGTTATCTGCAGTGGTATTCTGCAGGACGATCAGGTCAGTAAAGCTGAGCCACAAGTGATTGAAGGGCTTTATTACTTCTTTTCAGATCAAGTTTCTGTTGATAAGAAAGCCATAGACGTTCTATGCGACGAGAAATCGCTGGCATACAACACCACGAGGATTCCATGCACAAGAAAAAATCTTGAGAAGACATTTGCCAATATAGCATCTGACACTCGCAATATCGGGAAACTCGTCTTCTACTACACCGGGCAGGCAAACCGCGCTGGAGACACGTTACGTCTGAACGTTCGAGGGCCGGATATTGTCCACGAAGAGCTGGTGAAATGGCTCGGTGCCATTGAAGCAAAACAGAAGTTGATCGTACTGGACTGTCCGTGCGCCGGTCTGGCCAGCAAAGATCTGGCAGATCCCAACACGATCATCGTTTGTTCGGCGCGCGGCGATCAGTACGACAGCCCGAGGTTCAGCGATTACTTCGTACCTGCACTGCTGCAATGGGAACCGGACAAAGATGACGACGGAAGACTATCATTGCTGGAAGCGTTCCAAATCACGTGCCGACAGGTTGAAGAGTATTACAAGGAAAAAAAGTGTTATAAATCCAAAAATGCTTTGCTTGAAGACGACGGCGACAGTGTGCCAAGTCAGCAACCCTGGTTGTTCGCTCAGAGCGGAAAAGACGGAGCCAAGGCCTCAAAGTTCTATTTCAGATAATTGCAGAAATCTGTATCTCTACGGGATCAATAGAAATGTGTGAGATGAAAAATAGACGAGAATTCCTGCGCAATCTGAGCGGTGTGGCACTGGGAACGCTGCAGGCCCGCCGAACGGCCGCGGTCGGCAATTACATCCCACCTGACATGTGCCACTACGACTTCTTCATGGCTCGTGTGGAATTCGCTTGTGACAGGAGAGTGCAGGCCCGTTGGAATTCGGAGCCCGCCGGTGACAATTATCTGCTCGAAGAGTTAAGCAAGGTCGTAAGATGCAAAGTCAAACTGGCCGGGGGGCTGTACAAATTCAATCCGTCCTACGGCAAGGAAACTGATTTCAACGCCGTCGTTGATCTTAATGACGGCAGTGATTTGCACAGGCTGCCTTTTATGTTCATGACGGCAGAAGGCTACTACACATTAAACGAGCGGCAAAAGCAAAATCTCAAGCGCTATTTGATCCAGGGTGGGTTCCTTCTCATGGACGATTGTGCGTTCAACGACTCCGGCGACTATTTCTATCAGAGTTCCTGTCGGCTGCTCGCGGAGTTGTTTGGAAAGGGGGCGGTTAAGAGCATCGGCACGGACCATGAGATATTTCATAATCTCTACGATCTCAGCCGCATCGGGTTACCATTCCTGCAAGGTCAGAATCACGGAGCTCGCGGGGTGTTTATCGAAGACAGACTGGCGGTATTCCTGAGTTCCACGGACCTGCATTGCGGCTGGACCGACAGGGACCAGACCTGGTTCGGCCGAAGACGACGGATTCCGCGATACATAGGCATCCATAGTTACAAAGAAGCCATAATGATGGGCATCAATCTGATCATTTACGTACTATCTCATTGACCGAGTCTTATAGCCTCTACCGTTTGAATAGATCTACTAATGGAAACGAACGAAATTAGAAGCAGACGAGAGTTCCTGCAAGACGTAGCGGGAACGATACTGGGAGCCGGTGCGGTTTCAGCGGCCTCGTCCTCAGGTCCTTCGACAACATCGAGGCAGGCTATTTCACCCGATCTCCATGACTACGACTTTTTCATGGCCCGCGTGAAGTTCGATTCAGACAGAAGAGGTGGTGAAAACCCATGGAATATGTGCCCCGCCGGTGAAAACAATCTGCTATACAAACTCCACAGAGTGGTTCGATGCCGGGTGAAGCTCATTCCGGGACTTCGAGGAAGGAGGCCCCTCCACGGCAGTGTGAACCGTTTCAATGCTGTTGTTGACTTCAATTATTTTGATGATCTGCATAAGTTTCCATTTCTTTTGATGACTTCATCAGGGCATTTCTCATTCAATGACACGCAGAAACAGAATCTCAAAATCTATGTGGAACAGGGGGGATTCATACTAATGGATGATTGTGTTTCTCATACTCCCCCTGGAGACTTCTTCTACCGCAGCTCGCGCCAACTGTTGGAGCATCTGTTCGGCAAGCCGGCGCTCAAGAAGATAAGCACGGGACACGAGATTTTTAGCAACGTTTATGATTTCAGCCGGGTAGGAATACCGTACATGCAGGGGAAGAAATGGCCGCCTCGCGCCATATTCATTGAAGACCGACTGGCGGTGCTTCTTACTGCAACAGACTTACATTGCGGTTGGGTAGACCGGTCTCATATCTGGTTCGGTGGTCCTGGCATAAGACGAAATTTTGGAACGGGCACGCATGGCCACGAAGAAGCAATAATGATGGGCATCAACCTGATTATGTATGTGCTTTCTCATTGACCTTCAAAGCGAAATGGGAAGATTTAAGCTTGGACCTAAGTTTAGAGAGAATGGCCAGAACCGCATAGATGTAGTTAGCATAGATGCAGGTGGCCGCAACGAGTTGAATGAGAATCAATGAGATGATGAGCAGACGAACATTTCTGAGAAACATGGCCAGTACCATGCTTGGCGCCAGGGTGGTTCCGACGGCATTGTCCGCAGGTCGTTCGGCAACATCAAACCAGGCTATTCCACTCGATCTCCGTGACTACGACTTTTTCATGGCTCGTGTGAAGTTCGATTCAGACAGAAGAGCCGGCGATGGATGGAATATTCAGCCTCCCGGCGACAACTATTTGCTCGACGAGCTTTCCAAGGCGGTCCGATGTAGGGTAAAGCTTATTCCGGGGCTGCGCAGAAACAGGCCCGGCGGAGGCAGTGTGAATCATTTCAATGCCGTAGTCGACCTCAACTACGCCGATGGTCTGCATAAACTACCGTTTCTATTCATGACGGCGGGAGGGCATTTCACATTCAATGACGCCCAGAAACAGAATTTCAGGAACTATGTAGAACAAGGCGGATTTGTTTTGATGGATGATTGTGTCGCTCATGGCCCGGGTGACTATTTTTACCACAGTTCGTGCCGGCTACTGGAGTATTTGTTCGGCAAAGCAGCCGTTCAGGAGATAAACACAGGGCACGAGATCTTTCACAATGTTTACGATCTGAGTAAGATAGGTACGCCGTACGTTCAGGGGGTGAACTGGCCGCCGCGAGGGATATTCATCGAAGACCGTCTGGCAGTGCTTGTTACTTCCACGGACATTCATTGCGGCTGGGCGGACCGAACGCAAACATGGTTCGGCCCCAACGTAACCAGACGATTCGGCGGCAGAGGTCTCCACGGCTACAACGAATCCATAAAAATGGGGATCAATCTTATTATGTATGTGCTGTCTCATTGACTGAATTGTAAATGAACGAAATGGTAAACAGACGAGAATTCCTGCGAAACGTGGGGCGAACGATGCTGAGGGCTGGTGCGGCTTTGGTCGCCTCGTCCGCAGGTCGTTCAGCAGCTTCGCGCCAGGCTATTCCACACGATCTTCACGAATATGATTTTTTCATGGCACGAGTAAAATTCAAGGACGAAAGTCCCGGCGATCCGTGGAAGGTTCAGCCCGCCGGCGATAACTATTTGCTCGATGAGCTCAGCAAAGCCGTCCGATGCCGGGTAAAGCTCATTCCGGCAATGCGCAGGGGCAGACCCAGCCGGGGCGGCGTTGATGATTTCAATGCCATTGTTGACTTCAATTATTGCGATGATCTGCACAAACTTCCGTTTCTCTTCATGACGGCGGGAGGACACTTCATATTCAATGACGCGCAGAAACAGAATTTCAAAAACTATGTAGAACAAGGCGGATTCGTTCTAATGGACGACTGCGTTTCTCATGATCCTGGTGACTTTTTCTACCACAGTTCGTGCCGACTTTTGGAGCATCTGTTCGGCGAGACGGCCGTTAAAGAGATAAGCACGGAACACGAGATCTTTCACAACATTTACGATTTGAGTAAGGTGGGTATGCCGTACGTTCAGGGAGTTAACTGGCAGCCGCGAGGGATATTCGTGGAGGATCGGCTGGCGGTGCTTGTTACTTCCACGGACATCCATTGCGGCTGGGCGGACAGAACGCAGACATGGTTCGGCCCCAACGTAACCAGACGGTTCGGCGGCAGAGGCCTCCACGGCTACAACGAATCTATCAAAATGGGGATTAACCTGATTATGTATGTGCTGTCTCATTGAGTGAGTGGCATAAGAGGGCAAGGTGTGCATCGCACGCCAAAGATCCTGTTTTTTTATGTCGGTAAGTTGAAAGGAGCAAATCATGTTAGAAAACCGGAAAATGAACGCAATATGCTTGGTTTTAGTTAGCATGACAGTGTCTTTGGCGACCGATCAGGCCGATGATTTCATTTGTAGAAAATCTCAAGTGAGATTTACTGCGAGTAGAGCTCTCATTAACTTTTACGGCTCTTGAGCCACACTATTCAGGAGAAATAGAATGGACAAAACAATTTCACGACGTAAATTCCTGAAGCGCGGCGGTTGTATTGCGATGACTCTTGCCGCCCTGCCGGTAATGGCCTCTGAAAAAGAGTCCTCATCAGACGAGGAGATTCAGTTCGCCGACCTTCATGTGCATTTGTCAGGCAGGCTGCCGATAGAAAAAGCCGTACAGGTAGCCAAAGAAAGAGGGGTCAAGTTCGGCATTGTCGAGCATCCCGGCCATAATTACAGGATTAAGAACGACGAGGACCTCGAGCGGTATCTTGACATGCTGGAACCACATCCTGTTTATAAGGGAATACAGCCGGTTTATCCGAAATGGCGGGAGGCATTCTCTAAAGAGTTGCTCAAAAAGCTCGATTATGTTCTGATGGATGCGATGACCCTGCCTAATCCTGACGGGACATTCTGGCGAATCTGGAGGTCCAATACGGTAGTAGGCGACAGAGAGAAATTTATGGACAGATATGTGGGTTATTACGCTCGAATCCTGAGCACGGAGAAGCTGAATATTCTGGCTGCACCATTCTTTCTGCCAAAATGTATTGAAAGAGATTTCAAAGTGCTGTGGACGAAAAAGCGAGTACAGAAAATCATCGACCTTGCGGTTAAGCACCGGGCGGCAATCGAAATCAGTGAGACCTATCGGCTTCCCGGTGCAGGGCTTGTGAAGCAGGCAAAAGCCGCTGGCGTCAAGTTCACATTCGGAACAAACAGCAGACATCCGGAGATTGCCGGCCGCCTGGACTACTGCAGATCAATTGTCAAGAAATGCGGTCTGACCAAAAAGGACATGTATGTACCAGGCCAGCCGAAGGATGAAAAAGAGGAATCTTAGAAAGACTTTGTTAGATCCCTTAACAGAATGAATCTGCATTCAAACGGCCTATTGCCCCATCACATCTTAATTTTGGGGTAAAGTCGCTTTAGTTTTCGTCGTGCATC
>CAZRBG010000079.1:0-21521 GCA_964598225.1 uncultured Pirellulales bacterium | reverse complement strand
GCAAAACAAACCCAATTCATGCAGAACTTAATCGACAGAACATCTTATCTGGAAAAGACTTACAACGATACATCTCATCCTGAAGCCGCCGAAAACAAACCCAATTTGGAAAGCCAATATCCGCCGGAGCGGCCGAAAATAGAGCACAGCGAAAGGTTCTGTGCCGATGAAAGTATGACCAGAAGCTCAACAAGTCCGTAGACCGTCGACAAGAAGCGACGGAGAACATAAAATAAATACGATATCGGTGGACACCTTAAGTAGTGTCAAGACTGGTATAATAGGCTTGTCTCATGCAGTTGATCTTGAACAACATTGGCTGACAGGGATACCCAAAATGATGATACAATTGGTTATATGGCATCACGAGAAAATGTACCGGCGCAGGCGTCGAAGTCACCTTATGGTAATGTGGACTGCAACTTGCCTGCTGTTTGCGGCGTTAGCAGCCGCGTTTGGTAACGGGGCGTTTGGCAAAGAACTCGGCAGCCGTAGTGCGCGTATGTGGCAGTACGAGGAATACAGCCTTACCAACCCGACATGGTCTGGGAACCCTTTTGACCTCGCGGCGACGGCAACTTTTGAACACGCTAAAGAAGTTCGCAAGACTGAAATGTTCTATGACGGGCAAAACACCTGGAAGTTCCGCTTCACAGCAACGCGAACCGGCGTCTGGAGCATATCGACATCAAGCGATGATTCGGATCTGGACGGGCACACAGGTTCCGTGACCGTATTTCCACGGGCCGAATCTGAAATCAAGGGCTTCTTGACAAACGTTGGCAATAAGTATGCCGTCATGGAAGAAGACGTTGATGACCTGAGAGGATACGTCTATCAGGTGTTCATGAACCAGCAGGACTTCGAACAACAGTACAAGCACCGCTCAAGAATTCTCGGACATCCCGGCCGTGCGAGCCTGATCGCAGATTACTGGAACAACACCCGTGACAACGGTTTCAACATTTACTTTTTCGCGGTCTTTTATAGCTGGTTCCGGATGGGCGCCCTGAGCATCGACGATTTCGACGGCAACGACGATGCGGAGCTGGATACGCCGGACCTGAGGCTGTTCGAGACGCTTGAGACCGCCATCGAGCATGCTCACAAGCGAGGCGGACGAACTCACATCTGGGCCTGGGGCGACAACGATCGAAAGCAGACGCCCAATCACCTCGGCGACGGATTCAGGGGCAAGAGACATCGAAGACTGATCCGTTACACAGCAGCTCGTCTGGGGCCGCTGCCCGGCTGGAGCATGAACTTCGGCTTCGACACGATTGAGATGCCCAACTCCGAAGCGGACGGCGCCTGGTGGGCCGACCAAATGAATCGAACGATGGGCTGGAAACATATCCTGACTTCTCGCGGCTGGGACGATGAGAGCTTCGGAGCCCACTCATACGCCGGATTCGGCGGTAATCCCTATGACTTGGAGACAAGCGACAAGGGGCCGGCCGGCTACCTTGAGATCAGGGAGGATCTGGAGGCAAGCAAGGACAAACCTTCGATCTATGAGGAACGTCATACATATAACCGGTGGCAATGCTGGCCGCACCCGGTTTCCGACCCTGACAGGCTGAGCGAAACCGGTTGCCGCCGGCTGATCTGGTGGGAGACTATGGCCGGGGGAATGGGCGGCTTCTTTGGCCACTTTTCCCAGCGGTTCAACGCATACGGGCCATTCAAGCCAAACGGCCCGTGCGGATACCACCCCGAATCGCTCAAACGTGCTTTCCGTACTCACCGCCGGTTCTGGCGGGATGGCCGACTGAGACTGGACATGTCGCCGGATAACAGCCGCGCCGGCGGCACTAAGGCCTACTGTCTGGCGGCAAGCGACAAAAAGCACTTCGTTTTCTTCGGGGAAGATACGGATTGGATTACTATCGATCTGAACGGCATGCCGGGCACACAACCGGTCATATCTGTAGACGCAAAAACGGACTATCGCGAGATCGACATGGGCAAACTGAGCGCAGGCATTCACACCATTAACTTGGACAGGATTTCAGACTGGGCTCTCGCCGTCGGCGAGTTCGGCAACGCAGGTCTCGGACAAGCAAAGCGTAGGCAAGCCGGGATAACGCTTGCATCGCCGAATACCGAGAAAAGCCCGTGACAACGGCGGTTTTGTTAAACTCCTGCTTGACAATGGCCGAGAATTATGATAGAGGTTACTGGTGATTGACGGACTTTGTTTGTATGGTCTGGGTGTCATGAGCAGAAACATGGATATTGCGATTATCATAATTATTGCGGAGAACTTGAAGCTGCCCTGAAGGAAGCTGTATAGTCAGATAACAAGCCTTCCGGAGCGGCGAACTTCGGGAGGCTTTTTTTGTTGGCGGGCGTTGGGCTTGACAGGGACGGCCCGTGGGCTTATTTTACGTGGTTTCTTTTTATTGATGTAAGGGAACGTCAGATGTCGAAAGAAAAGACAAAAGGTTATCGTGATACTCTGAATCTGCCGAAAACGAGCTTTTCGATGAAGGCCAATCTTACACAGCGCGAGCCGCAGTTGCGCAAGCAATGGGCCAAAATGAATATCTACGGCCAGATTAGAGAGGCCCGCAATGGCGCTCCCTTGTACATCCTGCACGACGGCCCGCCCTATGCCAACGGCGACATTCACATGGGCCATGTCATCAACAAGGTCCTGAAAGACCTCGTCGTCAAGTACAAGACGATGGCGGGCTTCGACGCTCCCTACGTCCCCGGCTGGGATTGTCACGGACTTCCCATCGAATCCAAGGTCGTAACCGAGCTTGGCGACAAGGTACGCGAGATGAGCAAGACCGACATCCGCAAGCTCTGCTTTAAGTACGCAAGCAAGTATGTCAAAGTTCAAAGCAAGCAGTTCCGGGAACTTGGTGTTTTCGGCGATTTCGAAAATCCGTACCTGACGTTCAAGCCCTCATACGAAGCGGGCATCCTGGAGGTTTTTGCAAAGCTGGTCGAAAAAGGGCTGGTCTATAAACAACTCAAGCCGATTCACTGGTCGATCGGTTGCGAGACGGCTCTGGCCGAGGCGGAGCTGGAATACAAGGATATCGCCTCGCCGAGCATCTACGTTAATTTTCCCGTTACCGAGCAGAGCATCGCCAAGCTCGCAGAGTTGGGCCTGGTAGATGCAGCTAAGGCGGCGGGCCAGGAAGTCTGCTTCATGATCTGGACTACTACGCCCTGGACACTCGCGGCAAATCTTGCCGTTGCCGTCCATCCCCGCCTGGACTATACGGCGATAAGCTATCAAAAGGACGGCACAGAGTTCGTCTCGATTGTGGCTACAGACCGTGTTGAGGCGGTCGTCGCTGCAGGCAATCTATCCGAAGAGCAATACGAAGTGAGCGAAACTACCGTTAAGGGTACAGAGCTTGAAGGTCTGAGATACGAACATCCCTTTGTCGAGACCAATCCGACCGACAAAGACGCCTACATGATTCTGCCCGCCGACTACGTTACAACCGAAGACGGCACGGGCCTCGTCCATACCGCTCCCGGACACGGCGTAGAGGACTACGTGACCGGGCAGAAGCATGGCCTGGCGATTTATTCGCCGGTCATGGACGACGGCCGCTACGACAAGACGGTTCCGAGCTGGCTGCAGGGGCTCAGCGTGCTCGAAGTCGATTCCGTTGTTAATAACGATCTGCAGCAGAAAGGCCTGCTGTTCGCTCGGGGTGAGCTCACCCACAGTTATCCTCACTGCTGGCGCAGCAAAGGCCCGGTCATTTTCAGAGCGACCGAGCAATGGTTTGTCGGGGTGGATAAAGAAATCCCCGACGAGGACCGAAACCTGCGCGACCTGGCACTGAAGAGCGTCAAAGAAATCAAATGGATTCCCGCCTGGGGCGAGAAACGCATCGCCGGAATGCTCGAATCAAGGCCCGACTGGTGCATCAGCAGGCAGCGCAGTTGGGGGCTGCCGCTTCCGGTGTTCACAAATGACGAAGGCGAAGCCCTGGTAACCAAAGAATCCGTCCTTGCGGTTGCGAGGCATATCGGCGAATGTGGCTCGAATAGTTGGTTCACCGACTCACCCGCAGAAATTCTGGGAGAAGATTTCGTGCTGCCGGAAGGCTTCGTTCTAGATGAGCTGCAGAAGGAAGAAAACATCTTCGACGTCTGGTTCGAATCGGGCTGTAGCTGGTACAGCGTCTGCGTCAAGGAAGCGGGCTGGCCCGTGCCGGTTGACTTGTGTCTCGAAGGCTCCGACCAGCATCGCGGCTGGTTCCAGTTGTCGATGCTGCCGGGTCTGGGCGCGACGGGCAAACCGCCCTTCAAAAGCGTCCTGACGCACGGCTTTACCGTAGATGAGAAGGGAATGAAGCAGTCCAAGTCGCTGGGTAATTATGTCAACGCGCTGGAAGAAGTCGCCAAGTACGGCTCGGACATTCTTCGAATGTGGGTCTCCAGCGTGAATTATCAGGAGGACATTCGCTGCAACGACGAGATCATCGGACGCACGCAGGATGCTTATCGCAAGATCAGGAACACCCTGCGGTACCTGTTCGGCAACATCGATGATTTCGACCCGAATACCAACAGTATCGCCTACGACGAGATGTTCGAGATCGACAAATGGGCAATGCAGCAGCTTCAGAAGTTGATTGCCAACGTGACCGAGGCGTACGACAATTTCGTATTCCACAGGGTCTATTCGCTGATCTACAATTTCTGCACTGTCGAGATGAGCAGCATCTACATGGACGTGCTCAAGGACCGGATGTATTGCGACGCCGCAGACAGCAAGTCCCGCCGCAGCGCCCAGACCGCCATGTACAACATTCTCGACGCTCTGATCCGGATGCTTGCCCCAATACTAGCTCACACCGCGGAGGAAGCCTGGGGCAAAATGAATTTCAACTCCCAGGACGTCGAAAGCGTGCATCTAGCATTGATGCCGAAGGTCGATGATTCGATAGACTACGAAAGCGCCGAGCCGAAATGGCAGAAGATCATGGACCTGCGCGATGAAGTCCTGCGAGTCCTCGAAGGCCTGCGCCAGGAAAAGAAGATCGCCAGCAATCAGCAGGCCTGCGTGACGATCAACTGTGAAGACGAAGATGCAGCACTGCTCAAAGATTTCGGGCTCGACCAGTTCGCAGCCCTGTGCATCGCCAGCGAGGTCAAGCTCCAGCCGACAGTGGGCGAAACAACCATCTCGGCACAGAAAAGTCCGCACGAAAAATGCCAGCGCTGCTGGAACTACTGGCCCACCGTAGGCACAAACGCCGAACACCCCGACCTCTGCAAACGCTGCATAGAAGTCACCGTATCTCATCGCTGAGACCTGAATCTCGCTATTGTTCCGGGGGATTGTCATTCCTGCGGAGGCAGGAATCCAGAATCGAATGTGACGTGTGCCGTGTCTGCACGTAGGGTGCGATACTTGGCACCACTTTTCCAAATGCGTTTATCGCATTCGGCTACCAGCAGATGAAAGGCCTGTCACGATTAAAATCGGATCGTTTTTCGAGAACCACAAAGGGACGCCTTACGAGGAAGTCCTCAGAGCTGCTGGAAGCCTGTAAAGCACAAAACGCGAGGCGTGCAGCACAATAGATATGGTTTTCGCGTCGCGGAGCCGATGGGTAAATTGCACGATTCATCCCAACTTACTGCCTAAAGTTAAAGCAGTAAAAGTCCGATTTAATTTGTGGTGCGCGTTTGTTTGACTTTATATGAAATTAGAATGCACATAAGAAAGCGAGGCAAGAAATGGTAGATTGGGAAAAGGAAATATTAGAAAATCGCCAGCGGAAACAGCAAGAAAAAGAGAGGCGCGAGAAAATGGAAGAAGAACAAAAAACTACCAAAGGAGCTAATCGTAAAAAGGCAATTTCATTCATTTCTGATGTAGCTGTGCCAGCATTTGAAAAAGCAAAGAAAATGTTGGAAGGCGACAAACTTAACATGAGTGCTTGGTATGAACCCCCGCAAAAAGAAACCTTTATAAAAATGGAGGTTAATTCAAAAGACGAACAAAACACAAAAAATCAGAAATTTCAATATCTTGTTGACATGGAATATACTTCAAGCACAGTCACACCTTATGCAGAATGTACTTCTGGAGTTAGACACAAGATTGAGAATTCTAACAACAACTCTGCAATCCCTAGAATATCAGGCGAATTGGTAAATATTACAGTCGATGACGTTTGCGAAGACCTGATGGAATGCTTTGCTGACTTCGATAACGAAGATCAATCCAAATAAGCGTTGCTTTCGAACAAAATGAAATTTTTCGGACTTACCAATTATGACCGTTGAAGATTTGCGAAAAAACGCTATGAAGGAATGGGATGAGTATAGAAACGCAATTATCGAGCTTTTCGATTTCCCACAAGATAGTAGGCTTCTGGCTATAGAACCAATGAAAACTATACTTAAAACGGATGACGAAGATTGTATTCGTGAAAAGATCCAAATAATTAAAGCCTTAACAAAAGAGGTCAAAAACAGCAGACATATTTGAACCAGTAATCAAGGCTTTGGTTCGAGTCGAATTGTCCTATTCTTAATCCATCCCTGCGATTCATCGCACGTCACCAATTGAGGATTAGGTGCTGCAAGATATGTCAGCTTTTGGTAATTTTGAGAACAACATAATTATTTTGCCTTCCGCGGGTTCATAAATAGTCTCATACGGTTCCATTTCTACAGAAGGATAGGCGACATATCGGTCGCTAAAGAAGCGAGCCCGATAACGAGGGACATCATCAGGGGAGAATGCAAGCCGAACATAGATATCGACGGGCTCGCCACGAGGAAGATCAAACAATTCTTGGATCCGTGTTCCTGACGAATACAATTCAGTAAGCTTTTCCCATAAGTCAATCTCGGGTTTGACTATTGTGATGGAAATACCCACCGTCGCACCATATTGTAAGTTGAACGCACTACATAACCCTCTGGCAGCAGCAAACCTTCGCCTACCAAGCTTCACTCTCAAGCGAATCTCTGAGCCTGAGAGAAGCTTCGGCATAAGCATGAATTTACTAATCGTCTGTTTTGAAATCTCATATTCATCCATTTCCGACGGAGCTGTTTGTCCCACTTTTAGAGAGAGATAGTTACGGAAGTCACGCTCAAGTCTTGTCACAAGATCTTCGGGCGTTGTGAAAGTTTCTACTGTGTGTCGCTCTCGTAGCGTGCGTTTGAAACTCTCAAGTCTTTGCCAGGGCAAAGGGTCCATGTCAATTTGGTCGAGCCGAAACTGAGCCTGATCTTCATTGATTAGATATATGAGGATTTTCTTCTGCAATTCAACTGCTCGCTCATATTCGACCTGAGTAAAAGATTTTCCCGTTGTCGCATCAATAGAGCCGAGCCGAAAGCCTATGATTCCCACATAAACATCAGCTTGTTCCACCTCTGTTAAGCATGTCTCCAAAGGAGCTTCGGTCCTTGCACCAAACTCCTCCATACCTCGGACGTCCACATCGAATTTCTCAAGCATTTCCCAAACAAATCGTCGGTGTTCTATTAGGTCGCGGTACGTTGATGATATAAATACAGTTCGCTTCATATTAATGCCTCTGTTATCGCACCTAATCTTTTAGTCACAGATAGAATGCCTGATCACGCAAATCAATCAACTTCGCCTCGTTTGAGTTGATGAAGATCACACGCCATACCTGTTGCGCTTCTTCTGACGAGGGGTCTTATGTATTTTCCGTTTTGTAGGCACCTGATTGCTGCATCATTTTACGCATGGTTCTGTCTCACTCTCTCTTGCGAGAAATTCAGCAATGTGTTTGAAAATCCGTTCTGGCATTTTTGCCTGTTGCCATGTACCTATGGAAGCGGGAATAATAAGTGCTCCCAAGGTAACAAATGTAGCTATTCCAGCGACTACAGCTTTGTCAGCCCATCTACCCCCAGCAATTTCTACGTTTACTGTATTCTCAACCTGACGAAAGATTACGTTAAGGGCAGTTGACATTCCAAAGGCTATTCGCCATCCACCGATTTTCTCAATCTGAATCAGCGTCCCGCCGTCTTCTGTCTTGAGTTTCTGACTTCTGAATCCTTCGCAAGTGAGCCAACTCTGAGTTGATGCAATCAAGTCTTCAAAACGAGAAGGCTTACAACTGAAGCTCCGACTTTGACTCATAATCACACCTTTCTATTAATATTCCATCAATATTCTCGCTTATCGTTACATCGGCTATCCGGGCAAGGGATATAAGCTGATATCCCATGAATCATCCAAAATACGTGGAAACAGGTATTATTTTCCTGGATGCAGCCTTGTTTCTCACAGGGAAAAACCTGGCAGAGAGGGTCTGAGCGTAGCCGAATGGATTGACCATCCGGTCAATCCTTGAAACACTCGGGGCCGTCTGGTATTCTTTCAGGGTGTTGGAATGTTGATTTCGACATTATATTTGGCTGTCGCTTGGCGGCTTGGGAAAGGACTTGATGATGAAAAAATGTGCGATTGTAATTGTGTTAACGTGCCTTTTATTTGGAACAGGAAAGGTTTGTGCCGGTTCGGTGTCGGATGAGCTTAAGCCGGAAGCGATTGCGGGACGGATTGCCGAGCATCGGATGGGGGATCTGGTTGTAACGGCTAAGCCGGGAGCGGCGGTGCACGTTGAGCAGTTGCGGCATGAGTTCTGGTTCGGGGCAGCTATTTCTTCGGGTGTGTTCAGCGGACGGATGAATGCCGAAGACCAGCGTAAATACAAGGAGACGTTTCTGGCTAATTTTAACGCCGGGGTTACAGAAAACGCGCTGAAGTGGCATTCCATGGAGCGGCGGCAGGGACAGGTGGATTATCGCGTTGTGGATGCGATTCTCGCATGGACCGAGGAGCACGACATCCCGCTGCGGGGGCATAACGTCTTCTGGGGCGTGCCCAACCGCGTTCAGGACTGGCTCAAGGAAATGAATGACGAGGAATTGCGCCAGACGCTTGAGAACCGGGCGAAGGATATCGCCCAGCGCTACAAGGGGCGATTCGCCGAGTATGACCTCAACAACGAGATGCTGCACGCTAACTATTATGCAGAGCGCCTCGGGCCCGGAATAACGAAAGACATGGCGGACTGGTTCATGGAAGCCGACCCCGACGCCAGGCTGTATCTCAACGATTACGACATTTTGACCGGCAACCGCCTGGACGATTACATCAGACACATTCGCGACTTTCTCGATCAGGGTGTGCCGTTTGCAGGAATTGGTGTGCAGGGTCATCTTCACGGAGAATCGTTCGATCGCAGGGCTTTGCAGAATGCACTCAACGAGCTGAGCAGGATCGGGCTGCCGATTCGCATCACCGAGTTCAACATGCCGGGCCAGCGATCCCGCTTCATGCGGCGGCGGGACTTGAAACTCACAGAGGAGCAGGAGGAGGCCAAGGCCGAAGAATTAGCTGACTATTACCGCATCTGTTTCGCTCATCCGGCGGTCGATGGGATTCTGATGTGGGGATTCTGGGAAGGCGCCAACTGGATTCGGCAGTCCTCGATATACCGCCGGGACTGGACGGCCACACCCGCCGCGAGGGCATATCGCGATCTTGTCTTCAATCAATGGTGGACCAAAACGGACGCCAAAACCGGCGCCAACGGCCAATGCAGGGTTCGCGGCTTCTATGGAAAATATGCCGTAACGTGCGAAGGACAGACAAAGGAAGTCACACTGAGTAAAGACAAGGGAAGTGTATCTCTGCATTTCGAATGAAGTGGTGCGATGCATCGCACCCTACGGTGAAGTCTTATGTGTAAAACACGAACGATCATTGTCTCATTGATCCTCTGCTCTATCAGCATTGCAGCCGCGTCGGATGAGACGCTCATTTCCTCGATGGACGTTCTGCGGTGGGAAAAGGTCGCGGCGGGTGTATGGAAAGCATCTATCGGAAAAAAAGAACTGTCGCCGATGGATTATGCGGCAGCGCCAAAGCTAAAAGCGCTTTCTGAGATGGGCGATGCTGAGTTTCCATTCGACAAAGACGATACTCACGGGCAGGTCAACGCATGCGGCACGAATGTCAGGTTGCCGCTTACCGAATCCGAGAAGATTTACGGTCTTGGCCTGGAGTTCAAAGGCATCAATCGGCGCAGTAATGTTTACCACCTGAAAGTCGATCACTACGGCGGCGTCAAAGGCTACACTCATGCACCCGTGCCTTTCTATGTGTCGAGCAAGGGCTACGGCGTCTTCGTCTCCACGGCTTGGCGGCCGTCCTTCTACGTCGGCATAGGCAATCGAAAAGACAGCAAGCTGCCGCCCTACGTGGACAGAACCACCGGCGGCAGAAAATGGAGCGCTCGGCCCGTTTCCGATGCAGTTGAAGCCAGCGTACGCGGCGACAGGCTGGAAGTCTACGTTTTCGGCGGAAACGCACCCCTCGAAGCCGTGCGGCGATACAATCTCTATTGCGGCGGCGGGGTTCTGCCCCCGCGCTGGGGCCTGGGATTCTGGCATCGAATGCACACGCGAAGCTCCGATGATGATGTGCTGAAAGAAGTCGCCGAGTTCGAGAAGCGGGATTTTCCCCTCGACGTCATCGGTCTGGAGCCCGGCTGGCAGAGCTTTGCCTATCCTTGTTCCTTCGATTGGGACAAGACGCGATTCCCGGAACCAAAAAAGTTTCTCGACGAATTGTCGGCGAAAGGTATCAAAGTCAATCTCTGGGAGAATCCTTACGTGGCGCCCTCGTCAACAATTTCCGAGGCGCTCAAGCCTTATACGGGAAGCCACACCGTCTGGCTTGGCGAGGTGCCGGACTATACGCTTGAGGGCGCCCGCAAGGTATTACTCGATCACCATCAGAAGAATCATCTGGATATAGGCGTCAGCGGCTATAAATTCGACGAAGTGGACGGTTACGACGTCTGGCTCTGGCCCGACCATGCGACTTTTCCATCAGGCCACAGCGCCGTGCAGATTCGCCAGTTGTACGGCCTGATGATGCAGGACATGTTAATGGATCGTTTCCGTGAAATGAACAGACGCACATACGGACTGGTGCGAAGTTCCAACGGCGCGGCGAGTCCCTTAGGTTTCGTCATATACAGCGACTACTACGACCATCGCGGATACGTCACGGCACTGGTGAACTGCTCGCTGGCAGGCGTGCTCTGGACGCCGGAGATTCGCAGTGCCGGATCGGCCGAAGAATGGCTCAGGCGTTTTCAATCGGTCTGTTTCTCGCCGCTGGTCCAGCTAAACGCCTGGTCGTCCGGCAAGAAGCCCTGGAGTTTCTCCAGGGTAACGGATATGGTTCGAGACGTCGTCAAATTGCGGTCGCGCCTTCTTCCCTACATTTATACAGCCTTCTATGATTACAACCAGAGAGGCATTCCGCCGTTTCGGGCGATGGTGCTGGAAGCCGGATACGAGCATACCGAGAAAACCATCGCCGGCAAAGTCGACGGCGAGAAAAATCCGTACGCCGAGACGACCCGGCTGGAAACGACCGATCAATACATGATGGGACCGTCCATATTAGTCGCACCGGTCTTCGCCGGGCAGAAGAGCCGCAAGGTGGTGCTGCCGCAAGGCAACTGGTACGATTTCTACACCGGCAAACTCGTCGGCAACGGCGAGACTATCACAATCCGTACAAAACTCGAACAAATCCCCCTGTTCGTCAAAGACGGTGGAATCATCCCCATGATGCCCGCCGTAAACAACATAGCTAAAGCCGAAGCCCCAATCGACCTCGAAGTCCGCCATTACGGCCAAAGAAAAAACACATCCCTGCTCTACGACGACGACGGCAAAACATTCGATTACGAACAGGGCATATATTCAATAACGGAGCTAAAAGTCCAACGCCGCAACGGAAAACTAATCGGCAGTTCATCCACCGCCGGCAACCAATGGCAATCCCGCTACGGCAAAATCTCCTGGAAGTTCATGAGTCAGTGACACTAATGGTCAACCGGAGAGATAGACATAAACACCTGGTTTGGTCGGATCTGTGGTTTCGACAACTTTACGATGAGTGAATTACCTAAACAGATGGTCGATTATTGAGCTGCCCGCATACCTTCTTATATACCTGGTCGATGGTAATCTCACTAATGTTGTGTTTGGGATCGGTGCTGTTGATCGCCAGGCCTCTGCCTTCAGCGTCGATCGCCACGATGCACTGTTTTCTGCCGTAAGGTCCGACTCTGATGGGATTCGACTTGCCGAACATTAGGACCAGCGGCACGCCTGTTGCCGCGGCGATGTGTCCGGGACCGGTATCATTACTGACCACAAGTCCGGCGCCCTTTAGAAGGGCTATTAGTTCGCTCAGTGTAGTCCGCCCGGCAAGGTTGGTTACCGGCACATCTGCCATGCTCTGTATTTTCTCGACCACCCCCGCCTCGGATTTCATACCGGTGGCGACGACTGAGAGCCCGAACCTTTGCGTGATTCTATTGGCCAGCTCGGCAAATCTTTCCGTAGGCCAGCATTTATTAGTATGAGCCGAGCCGGGCACAAGAACCGCGTAACTATCCGCCGGGATCTCATGATTTGCCAGCAGCCTGCCGACAGACGCCGCAGCGTCCGGGTCCTCGGGCAGAATAAACTCAACATCGATATCGCTCGCCCCCGCCGCTTCGATTATCTTCAGGTAATAATCGACAAGGTGAGCGCATTGCAGGTCCTGACCGATCTTATCCGTGTAAAATACGTGAGCGAACTCTCGTGTTCCGGCGCCTCCGAAACGCTTATCGCAACCTGAGAGCCATGCCAGCGCAGCAGTTCTGAAAAGTCCCTGAAAATCGAACACTACATCGAAATTCCCCGCCCGAAGCCTGCGTATAAGCGAAACGAGCGCGCTAAACGCTCGCGGATTACACCATGCTTTGCCCAGGTCTTTGCGGTCGAACAGTATGGTTTCGTCCAGGTGGGGGTGATTTTCAAGCAATGCGGCGAACTCGGGTCGAACGAGCCAGCTTATTTTCGCTTCGGGGAAGTTTCTTCGCAGGGCCGTTAATGCCGGCAGCGCCAGGACGATGTCGCCCAGAGAGCTTGGCTTCATTATCAGGATATTCTTGTAGGCTTTCGACATCACTGTTGTAAATCACATTTCATTCTTTCGACATTACTTATACAGTTGCCGGAGCATTCTACGATATGCTGTGACCGGAAGCAACGCGGGAGAAAAATAAGAATTAGAATGCAAAAGTTGCAATCAGCCATTAGAATGACCGGAAAGGTGAAAGTCTTATGGCAGAAAAAGGAAAATACACTTACGAATGGCCCAGACCGATGGTGACGGTCGATGCGGTGGTCTTCGCCGTGCTGACCGGCAGAACCGAAGTGCTGCTCATCAAGCGCAAAAAAGACCCGTACAAAGGCCAATGGGCGGTCCCGGGCGGATTCGTGGAGATGGACGAAGAGCTTGAGGACGCGGTCGCGCGGGAGTTGGCCGAGGAGACCGGACTGACGGGCGTGCGCCTGGTACAGTTGCGAACGTTCGGCAAATGCGGCAGAGATCCCAGAGGCAGGCAGATAAGCGTTGCATTTATAGGCACGATAACCGACGGACAGGAGAAAGTGCAAGCCGGAGACGACGCCGCAGATGCGCGGTGGTTTAACATACAGAACCTGCCCGAAAACATGGCATTCGACCACGATGAAATGGTCCGCACGGCAATAGAGAGACTGGGTTGGACGGGAATGTATTCCTGATTGGTAGCTTGAAAAGGAGTCTATGCAGGAGACTGTCGACATATCGGCTGATTTCGCGGGATTGAACCTGGCAAATCCGGTATTCACGGCTTCCGGCACGTGTGGGTACGCCGATGAGTTGAGCGACTTCATGGACATCAACCATCTCGGCGGATTCATCACCAAGAGCATTACAGCCAATCCCCGAAAGGGCAACCCAACACCACGGATCGTCGAGACCGATGCCGGTATGCTAAATGCGATCGGGCTGGCCAATATCGGTCTGGACAAGTTCGTCGCAGAGAAACTGACTATCCTCGAGAAGTTCTCGGCCAAAGTCTTTGTTAACGTTGCCGGTCAGGTTATCGACGACTACATCGCCGTAATCCAGAGACTCTCTGCTGAACCGGCTGTCGCAGGTTTCGAGCTTAACATTAGCTGTCCCAATGTAGCCAAAGGCGGCATCAGCTTCGGCAAAGACCCGGAACAGGTGACCGAGATCACCTCGGCGGTGAAGAAAGCGGCCTGCGAAAAAGTGCTCATGGTCAAGCTATCGCCCTCCGTCACAGACATCAGCACGATCGCACGTGCAGCGGTTGACGCCGGCGCCGATGCGCTGAGTCTGGTAAACACCTTTACGGCAATGGTTATCGACATCGAAACGCGAAAGCCCGTCCTGGCTAACAGGACGGGCGGACTGTCCGGCCCGGCTATAAAACCTATCGCGGTATATCTTGTCAACAAAGTCTACGCAGAGGTTGCCCGGGATCGAGGCATTCCCATTCTCGGCCTGGGCGGCATAAGGACGGCCTCGGACGCCATCGAATTCATCATCGCCGGCGCTTCGGCGGTCGCAATCGGCACGGCCAATTTCGTGGCCCCCAACTGTGCCGAAAAAATCATCGAGGGCATGAAGGAATACTGCGACCGCAATAACATAGCCAACATTAAAGAACTGACAGGCTCAATCGAATAAATTCAGTCTTAACGTTGAAGAATCAAGGGAGTGCAATAATGCGCTGTAAACATTCATCTGTGAAGCTCGCCGCTTTTCTATTTATTTCGGCCCGTAGTGTGAGTGTATTCGCGGCCGACGGCATGACCTGCGAGCAGGCCATGCGGAGAATACCGGATCGGCAGATACCCGAATTTTGGGTGGGCGATGTTAAGGACCTTCCCAAGCGATTTTCGAAGCTCACCAAAGGAAAGGTCAGGGCGATAGCAATATCGCCGGGAGGCAGGCCGGTACATCTGATCGAATACGGCAAGATCGAGAAACTCGAGAGCAAAGCAAACTTCAATTCGGCTATCGGCGGCAGGGATCCTTCGGCGTATATGGACAAGGCAGCAAGACAGAAGCCGGTGATCCTTTTTGTGGGACCGGTGCACGGAGCGGAAGTCGAAGCTCTGACGGGTCTGGTCAATCTAATCAATGTTATGGAAACGGCAAGAGACCTTCGGGGCAGAAGACAGGCGGAACTACATGAACTCGGCGAAAAGTGCCGTTTGCTGATTATCCCCGACGGCAATCCCGATGGGATTGCGCGCTTCGAGCCGCGAAGTCTTTACAGTATGACTCTCGACGATCTGCGGTTCTGGGGCCAGGGAACCTGGAGCGACGACACCTTCTGCGGCTGGCCCGAGAGCAAACGCCAGCACCCGATGGTCGGAGACAACACGGGATTCCCGGGCTGCTATTTCAACGACGCCGGAATAAATCCCATGCACGATGAATTCTTCGATCCGATGGGACCGGAAGCTCCGGCTATCTTGAAGGTAGCCCGGCGGGAAGGTCCCGATCTGGCAGTGTCACTGCACAGCCACTCCAGCAAGCCGGTACTGTTGCGACCGGCATACGTTCCGACGGAAATCCAGCAGGATATTCGCTCGCTGGCGCAGCGCTGCTACGAACTTCTCGCCGAGCGAGACTTGCCGCACGGCAGCCTGTTCGAGCCTAAACCCGAGGGCGGCCGGATTCCCAGTCCGTTCAATCTGACCAGCGCGATGTACCATATCAGCGGCGCAAGTTCATTCACTTTCGAGTGCCCGCACGGCATCAAAGAGGGCTGTCAAGTCGATTACGAACAGATTCTCGATATCCAGTTAACACTCTATGAGGCGATGATACGGCATGAAATTGAAAAGAAGAAAGTTCAGAAATAGTCATTCAAAGCTTATGCGCGTAATCACGTTTGTATTATTGCTTATGCCGGTTTTGGCGCAGGCCCAAAAACTCGAACTCGACGAGCATCCTGCACGACCCGGGGAATGGGGCTATCACCCCGCCTCTGATTCAGTCTCTCCGGTTAATCCGCCGTCTTTCAGTTGGCGGCTACAGTCAAACATGAAATGGGAGATCGAGTGTGCTCGGGGTAAGGAATTCACTGAAGTCAAATACCGGGCGGAGAATCTGGAATTCAATGTACATTGTCCGCCACGAACCTTCACACCGGGAACATACACGTGGCGATATCGCGGAAGGGACGAGAACGGCCGCTACACGAATTGGAGCAAGGCCCGGACATTCACCATCCCGGCAGATGCCGCCGGGATGCCGATGCCGGCTCGTGAGGAACTAATCGCACGGATTCCGAAAAGTCATCCGCGATTGTTTATGCGACCGGAGAATCTCGACCGATTGCGCAAATCGGCGCGGACCGACATGAAGGCCGAGTACGATGAACTTGTCGAAGATTGTGAGAGAATTCTGTCCAGCCCGCCTGCCACGAAAGAGCCGCCTAAATATCCGGAAGGTATCGTGCGAGGAAGCGACCCCTGGCGGGACATCTGGTGGGGCAATCGCAGATACACGATCAAAACTCTGAACAGCGCAGCGACGCTCGCATTTACCCGATTGCTCGGCGGAAAGGAGCAGTATGGCCTGGAAGCCAAGCGGATTTTGCTCGAGTGCGCCAAATGGGACCCGAAGGGCAGCACGGGCTACCGTTATAACGATGAGGCGGGAATGCCGTACAACTATTACTTTTCGCGGACTTATACTTTCGTCAACGACTTGCTCAGCGAAGAGGAAAAGCAACTCTGCCGCAAGGTCATGAAAATCCGCGGGGATGAAATGTACCGCCACCTATGCCCGCGCCACTTATGGCGGCCGTATTCGAGCCACTCTAACCGCGCGTGGCATTTTCTGGGTGAAGTCGGCATCGCCTTTCTCGGGGAGGCCGAAGGCGCTGAGGACTGGGTGTGGTTTGCGATGAACGTCTTTTTCAATACGTATCCGGTCTGGTCCGATTCCGACGGCGGCTGGCACGAGGGCGCATCCTACTGGTCGAGCTACCAGAACCGCTTCACGTGGTGGGCCGACGTGATGCGAGAGGCGATGGGGATCGACGCCTATGATAAGCCCTTCTACTCCAAGGCGGGCTATTACGCCATGTATCTGATGCCGCCCGGCAAAGTGGGCGGCGGCTTCGGCGATCTTACCGCCCGGCGCACGGCAAAGAGCAACGTGCCATTGATGAGCACTTTCGCCGCACAGGCCCAGAATGGCCACTGGCAATGGTACGTAGAGCAGCTCGGCGGGCCGAAAAAATCCGACGGCTATATCGGCTTCATCCGCGGACAACTGCCGGAAGTAAAACCCATACCCCCCGATGACTTGACGACCTCACGGCTGTTCTCCGGCACGGGGCAGGCATACCTGAACACGAACCTCACCAACGCTGATGAAAGTGTTCAGGTCGTCTTCAAATCCAGCCCGTTCGGCACGCAATCCCACGGCTACGAGGCCAATAACTCGTTCCTGCTGTGGGCCTACGGCAAGCGCCTGCTGATCCGCTCCGGCTACCGCGACAGCTACGGCAGCGATCACCACAGGCAGTGGATGTGGAGCACCCGCTCGGTCAACAACATAACAGTCAACGGCAAAGGCCAGGGCAAACGCACCGCCAAAGCCAAGGGCGAAATCGTTGCCTTCAAGACCACGCCAGACATCGACGTCGTCATCGGCGAAGCCGGCCAGGCTTACGACCCCCCACTCGAACGCTTCACCCGCGCGATCATCTTCATCAAGCCCAAACTGGCAGTAGTCTACGACCGCCTTGAGGCCAAAGAGCCCTCGACTTACAAATACTGGCTCCACGCTATCAACAAGTTTGACATTGGAAGTGGAAGCAGCGTTTCCGTGATCAATGGCGACGTTGGTTGCGATATAAAGTTTTATTCGCCGGCCAAGCTCGAATTCGACCAGACGAATCAGTACGATCCGAATCCCCGCCCGCGAATCAAGCTCAGAGAATGGCACCTGACGGCAAAAACGACGCGCAAGAGAAGAAACATGGAATTCATCACGGTCTACCGCCCTTATAGATTAGAAGACGGATTCGCCGGCCAAAGCGGCTACGACGTGATTGACGGCGGCTACCTCTTACACGCCGGATGGCCCGGCGGCAAACTAACCGCCCTGCTCCCAACCGACGACACCAAAACCCTCGAAGCCAACGGAATGACAACAAAAGGCGCGATTAAGCTCAAGCTCGACATCCCGAACCAGCCGCCCCAAATCTTCGAAGTCCGGGGACATTAGCCGTCCGTAGCATCCTCTTGTTGCGTCAGTTCCTCGACGGCGCCTTTGTCCCTGGCACTCTGACCCCGCCCCCGCGCAAACCCCTCGGCGCCGCGACCTTGCCGAACGGAAACGGGGCGCCTGAAGCCGCAAATGAGCCATTCGAAACTGCGAATGAGCCATTTGCAGCAGCGAATGAGGCATTTGAAGTCTCAAATGAGGCGTTTGAAGCGGCATTTGCACCATAAAACAGCCCTAGCGCTATCAAAAACGCGATCTTGGCTGTCTAACGCAGAGTTGTGCCGCGCCCGCCACGAATGCAACAGGAAACGCGGTGCGCTGTCCCGGGCGTCGGCACGAACGACGTGTTGGGCCTTACTCTTTCCCCTTTGGCAACGGATTGCGCTCAATTAACCCCCAGAGAGGTTGACCATCCTCTGACGCACGAGCCCCCACTTCTAGTAGGAGCCGTTTTGTAGTTTCTTCATCAGCGCCAATAACGTGCATGAGTGTTTCGAGTTTGCGCCATTGATATTGTGGTGCGCGGAGCATTTCTAGCAAAAGGTCTTTTCGTGGTTTCTCGCGCTTTGCTGCGGCTTTCTCCTGCAGGTGGTGCGAAAGCCACTGAACCGCAATCGTGGCAATGGACCCAATAACAGCCCCCGAGACACCGATTAAGGCAATGACGATTGACTCGCTCATATTTGTGAGGCCCAACAATGATTATACAGTCTGTATAAGACAGGAAAGACAGACTGTTTCTTTCTGTATAAGAAGTTCCCGACTCTTCTCACGATTCTCTTTAACAAATTTCATTTCAATTAGTTACTGACTTTTTCTCAATCGACCGATTTCGGCTTATACAGACTGTATAAACCAGCCTACAGCCCATCCACCGGGCTGCGAACGCCATGTCCTCCTTTGTTCAGTACGTGGGTGTAAATCATAGTCGTGCTGACGTCTTTGTGACCCAACAACTCCTGGATCGTGCGGATATCATAGCCGGATTCAGCAAGTGCGTGGCAAAGGAATGGCGGAAGGTCTGCTCGGTCCTGCGGCTGTAGTGCCTTGACTGCAATGCCTGCTGCAGTTGATCCAGAAGCCTGGGCCTATTTGCCGTAACAGACCCCATGGAAGCCTGTGGGGCAACCGCCCGTGCTGCTGGCGCCCGGCTCGAACCGTCTGTCTGCCGAATTCGCAACATGCAAGTCTCCTTCGCTTACGTCGAGAATTATAGCATAGTACGGCGGGCACAGCAACAGGACAGAGCACGGAGGATTCACCACATTGTCATACTTAGATCGTCGATCTGTTCGAAGTGCGTGTCGCGCGTAACAAGCGTCAGTTCATGCTGACGAGCAATCGCGGCAATCCAAATATCGTTTTCGGGTAGCGGCCGTCCCTTGATCCGCAACGCGTTCTTGATCTCGCCATATCTACGTGCAGTCTCAGTATCGCACACGAGCACAACATTTATCAGTACCAATTCATCTATGCGCACGAGGTTCTCGTCTGGTCTTCCTGATTTTCTTGCTCCGTAGTACAATTCACCGATTGCGACGCTCGGAACGAACACCTCATCGACTGTGGCAAGATTCTTTTTGATTCTTGCCTCACCAGTGAGAAGGGCAATGATGACGTTGGTGTCAAGGAGGTATCTACCATTCATTGGTGTCTATCTGTTCACAACCGTGCTCGATGGCTTCGCTCATCAGCTTTGCATCATCGGGTGATATCGTGCCCGCAAATTGCAGCAGTTGTTTGCCGGGGACACCGTGCGGGGTGGATTGAGCCAAGCCGCGCGTGAACTCCAACACCCGCCACTGTAATTCCTGAGGCAGAGCCATTAACTGTTCGATTACTTTATCGACAATGGGCATATCCATATAGGCCCCTTCATTGTTGTTTATATTGTACCACAATGGCTAATACTATGCAAGTATTTGACGTTATCCCCGGTAGGCTACAATTTTCTTGCTTCAACTTTCAAGCATAAAATCCGCGAACAAAGAGAATGTGGTTGTCTGAGAAGTATCTTCGTTTGACGCTTCGCGATCAGCAGTTTGGTCTTCTAATGCTCCATCTGCTCATGACGCTTACGGGGCGTGGCAGCTTTTGATGATGTAGCCGCCGGATTTTTCTTCGGGCTCCAGTTCGAGAATCCCGCGTGCCTCGGCCTCCTCGAGCATCTGACCGAAAGAGCGGAAGCCGTAGTAGGATTCGTTGAAGCCGGGTTTGCGGCGTTTGAGGGTCTGCTTGATCATGGAACCCCATATTTTCTCACCCTCGCCGCGTTCCTCGACCAGAGCCTCGTATGTCTCGACGATCAGATCCCATGCCTCCTGTTTCTTATCATCGGGCGGCTTGACGGCTTTCGCAACCGGGGCCTGTGCGGGCTTGCGGCCTGTCACTTTAGCGCCGGCTTTCTTGCGGGGCGGCTGACGGCGAACAAGGTCGTCGTAGTAAATAAACTCGTCGCAGTTGGCGATCAGCAGGTCCGAGGCCGAATTCTTGACGCCGACTCCGATTACGATTTTGTTATTCTCACGCAATTTACTGACGAGCGGGGAAAAATCAGAGTCCCCGCTGATGATGACGAAAGTATCCATGTGCTCTTTCGTGTAACAGAGGTCGAGAGCATCCACAACCATGCGAATATCGGCAGAGTTCTTGCCCGACTGGCGAACGTGCGGGATATCTATCAGTTCAAAGGCGGCCTCATGCATCGCTGTTTTGAACTTTTCGTAGCGGGCCCAGTCGCAGTAAGCCTTTTTGACCACGATATTTCCCTTGAGCAAAAGCCGCTCGATCACTTTGCCGATGTCAAATTGGGCATATTTTGCGTCGCGAACACCCAAAGCGATATTCTCGAAGTCGCAGAAAAGGGCCATGTTCCTCGTCTCGGCCTGATATGTCATGACGCTGACCTCCCATTAATGATTCGGTGCTCGGAGCTCTATTTACATTGCTTTCTTTCCGCGGCAGTAATATCACGAGCCGTCAATATTATAGTGCGATGGTCTACTTTTTATACTTCAGAGGATACTTTTCCGGATGCTCGAGGTTGTCAATTTCCAGATCAACGTCGAGCTGAGGCCAGTACAGATGGTGGCCGTGTAGTAATTGAACATCTTGTATCGCGCTGAGAATCTGATCCCGGAAGCACGGATAATCTCTGTATCTCAGGAAGTATTCCTTGCCTTTCACAAAAAGCCCGATGCCGAAAGGAGTTATATTCTCAACGCTGAAAGAAATGCTCTTGCCGCAATTCGGTTTATTCATGAAGCTGTAAGTCTTTCTTTAATCCATAGATTAAGGATCGTGCATGAAATAACTTCCCGATTTGTATATGGTCTGGCGTAATAAC
>CAZRBG010000078.1:0-21670 GCA_964598225.1 uncultured Pirellulales bacterium | reverse complement strand
TAGTTATTACGCCAGACCATATACAAATCGGGAAGTTATTTCATGCACGATCCTTGTTGGTCTCGGCCTTGTAGGCACGGCAATAGCCGAATCACTGCTTGCCCAACAGTTCAATGTCGTCGGCTTCGACGTAAATCCCGAAAGATGCCGGCAACTGGAAAAGTCCGCCGGCCAATCCGTCAGCAGCCCGGCAGAAGTCGCTGACCTGGTCGAGCGCGTAATCCTATCGCTTCCGGAGACAAACACCGTCCTGCAGGTCGTCGAAGGCCCCGGCGGAATTCTGGAAGCCAAATCGCTGCCGACCCACATCATCGACACCACCACCGGCGATCCTGATGAGACAATCTCGCTGGCAAAGCGACTGGCTAAACGAGGAATCGCCTTTCTCGATTCGACAATCTCCGGCTCGAGCCGGCAGGTCCGGGACCGCCAAGCCGTCTTAATGGTCGGCGGCGAAAGGGGAGCATTCCAAGCGTGCCGGGATGTTTTCGAGACACTGGCCGAGAAGGTGTTCTACGCAGGCCCAGCCGGCAGCGGCTCGAAAGCCAAGCTCGCAAGTAATCTCATCCTCGGCCTGAACCGCCTGGCGCTGGCCGAGGGACTCGTCTTCGCCGAGAAGCTCGGCCTCGACCTTGAAGCTTTTCTGCAACTTCTCAAAGCCACCCCCGCCTACTCAGCGGTAATGGACACCAAGGGCCAAAAGATGCTCGAATCCGATTTCACCCCCCAGGCCAGAATCCGCCAGCACCACAAAGACGTCACCCTGATCCTCAAATACGCCGAAAAAGCCGGCCAGGAACTGCCACTCTCCAAAGTCCACCTGGACATCCTTGCAAAATCAATAACCACAGGCGAAGCCGACCTCGACAATTCCGCCATCATCAAAGAAATCCGCCGCAGAACCGGGGCATATCTCAACTCGGCAAAAAAACATCGCATTTGTCCTCGCAACGTGTTATAGTGAACTAAATCCTATGATTCTGGGCAAAGTACATTACTTGCCGATGGACAGCGACGAAATAAAAAGAAAATGCCAACCTCGTTAGGTTGAGAGTTTCAAATGGGAAAATTCCTCGAAAAAATCAATGGTCCGGCGGATGTCAAGAAGTTGTCCGTGCCGGAGCTTAAGGAACTGGCCGAGGAAATTCGCCAGTTCATACTCAAATCGGTCAGCAAGACCGGCGGCCACTTGGCCAGCAATCTCGGCGTGGTGGAATTGACGCTGGCGCTGCACTATGTCTTCGATTTCAAGCAGGACAAGCTGCTGTGGGATGTCGGCCATCAATGCTACACCCACAAGATCATTACCGGCAGAAAAGACAAATTTGAAAATCTTCGCCACGCCGACGGTATCAGCGGCTTTCCCGACCCGGCGGAAAGCCCGTACGATCAATTCGCGGTCGGCCACGCGGGCACTTCGATAGCCACTGCGATCGGGATGGCGCTCGGTGACCAGGTCGCCGGCAAAGGTAAAAAATCCGGCGGGAGCAAGATAGTCACCATGATCGGCGATGCCAGTATTGTAAACGGCACTTCTTTCGAGGCCCTGAACAATCTCGGGCTCGTCAAGAGACAAATGCTCATCGTTCTCAACGACAATTCCATGGCGATTGACGCGACGGTCGGAGCTATGGCGAAGTATTTCTCCAAGGCCCGGCTCAGCCACACCTACGAGGGGCTGCGAAAGACCACCAGCAACATACTCGAGCACATGCCGGTTATCGGAAAGAGCGTGGAAGAGACGATCGAGCGGGTTAAGAAGGGCATTAGAATGGCCCTGCCGGCCAGCCAGATGTTCGAGAGTCTCAATATTCCGTATTTCGGCCCCGTTGACGGGCACGATATCGACGCGCTTGTGCAGTTGTTCGAGGCATCCGCCCATCTAAATCATCCGGCGATTCTTCACGTTTACACAAAGAAGGGCAAAGGATTTACTCCGGCCGACAAAGGTCCCAGCAAGTTTCATTCGACCGGCCCGTTCAAGATAAACGGCGACACCGTTGAGAAGACCGCGACGCCGGGCAGACACAATTTTACCGCGGCGTTCGGCAATCATCTTATGGAACTGGCCAAGAAGGACGACAAGGTTATCGCTATAACCTCGGCGATGTGCGACGGCACGGGGCTGATGGATTTCAGTAAAAAGCTCCCGAACCGCTTTTACGATGTTGGTATAGCCGAAAGTGCCGCGGTTGATATAGCCGCCGGCATGGCCAGAGACGGACTCAAACCCGTGGTCTGTATATATTCGACCTTCCTTCAGAGAAGTTTCGACCACATATTCCAGGAAGTTGCTTTGCAAAACCTCCCCGTCGTTTTCTGTGTTGACAGGGCGGGTTTTGTAGGCTCGGACGGTCCTACTCACCATGGGCTGATGGACATTGGCTACCTGCGGATGATGCCCAACCTGGTGCTGACGGCTCCGGCAAACAATATCGAGACTAAACTGGCGCTGAGGTTCGCTCTCAGTGCTGATAAGCCGGTTGTGATTAGATATCCTAAAGATGCCGTGCCGGGTGAGGAATTTTCCCGAGCAGCATGCTCTAAACCGTTCGAGCTTGGAAAAAGTGTGACCGCAAAGAAATCCAAGGGCTCATCGCTGGCGATTGCCAGCTATGGAGCGGTACTAACGGAGGCTCTGAAAGCCGCGGCGATTCTGGCTGAGAAGAAAGTTCCGGTCGACGTGATTAATGCGCGATTCGCTGCTCCGGTCGATCAGAAATTTGGGAATTTGGTCAAACGCGGCAAAAAATTATTAACCGTTGAGGACCACTTCGTCTCGTGCGGTTTCGGATCAGCCGTGCTCGAACTTGCAGCGGCAAAGGGCTTTTCTTCATCTGATGTGCGAATTTTGGGCGCGCCGAGAAGTTTTGTAAGACATAACTCTCGCCAGGCTCAACTCGTGCAGGCTGGCATAGATGCTGAAAGCATAGCTGAGACGGCCCGAAAAATGTTGAAAGCGTAAACTTACGATGGGCGAGAAGAAATCTCTACCCAAACTGATAGTTTTCGGCGATCCTGAAAAACAGGGAGTCGCAAAGGCAATCGAGGAATTCATCGACTTTGCCGGGAACAAGGCTGAGATAGTGGCTCGCTGCACAATTGAAGAAGTAAAAAACTCAGCCAACGATAGTCCGGAAGCTTGTATTTCAGCATGTCCGGATATTGAGACTTTAACCGAATGTGATTTTGCGATTGTATTTGGCGGTGACGGGAGCATAATCTCGACGGCGCGAAGGCTAAGCAGAGTGTCAGTCCCACTAATTGGCGTTAATCTGGGCAAACTCGGCTTTCTGGCGGAATTCAGCGTTAAGGAGTTGAAAGATTTCTTCTCATCGTTATCCGGCGACGAAGTCCCAACCGACAGGCGGATGATGCTCAGATGCAGCGTTTTCAGTGCCGGAAAGCAGGAAAAAAGGGAAGAGAAGTTCTGCTCGACAGCCGTTAATGACATATTTATCACTGCCGGGCCGCCTTTCAGGACGATTGAACTTCAGATTTTCGTGGATGGCCAGCCACTGGCGGGCTGTGTCAGCGATGGTGTGATAATAGCCACCCCTACCGGCTCGACGGCCTATAATCTCTCGGCCGGCGGACCTATTCTCGCGCCTAAAATTGAGGCGATGGCAATTACACCTATTTGTCCCCATTCGCTGAGCTTTCGGCCGGTCGTTATCAACGCCGACAGCACAATTGAGGTTGTCGGCGTACGGGTCAATAAGGGCACGACGGTTTTAATCGACGGCCAGGTCTCGATGAGACTGGCTGCCAATGAAACTGTCAGGATCGAGAGAGAAGACAGCGATTTCTGGATCGTAAGTAATCCGATCAGAACCCAGTGGGATACTTTAGCTACTAAACTCAGGTGGGCGGAAAAGCCGAAATACATGGAGTACTCGGATGTATAGGTAGTCTGGGTAAGAATATAAGATTGCCAATTGAGTAGCTTCAAGGTGTTCGGCGTCATGAAAATTCGATGGTTAATATTTGGCGTGGTATTGCTGCCCACTCTTGGCTTGACCGGGGGGATTTCAGTAAGGAATCCGGCGATAAGAAATCCCGTTGGGATCGGCACTGCTCCGGTGAGCAGCTACCGTAACGGGACGGTTACTACCGGCGTACCCATCGATGCGACAGCCAATCCGGCGATAGCAGGCAATTTGCGTGATCGAAAAAACTCTCACAGGAATGTTCCTTATCGACCTGCATCGGATTTTGGGACGGGTCCCATTTCGTCCTCTGTCAATTCGCACGGCGCGGCGCCTTTGCTCAATTCCTTCCTCAGAGGCTCAGCCGGTTCTGGGGCTTTGGCGTTAAGATCCAGAAATGGTTATGCCGCTCGGCCTTACCCGTCTCCAACTGGGGCGGTTGCGAGAACCGCGCCCGGGCAAAAAGAAGTCTTGACGCCCCGGAGCACGGACAGTAGATGCGGCGTTGGTCAAAGAGGTAATAGCGCAGCGAATAGTTTGTATCCAATGCAAACTACTCCGAATCGCCACGTTCCAACGGAGCCGGAAAAAACCACTGACGCGGCAGGCTTCCGGCGGTTCCAAGAGGAACCGCGACCACCTTTAATCGATCCTCGTGCAGCTTCGCCACTCAAAGAGCGAAATGCCTTGTCGGGGGACGATACCTATCGTTCGCAGTTCAGCCGGTCGGCTCCGCCCGGCGAATACACGAAGGATGTCTCAAGCGACAGGTTTCGGCCTTCTTATACGGACGGTTCTGAGCCATCGTTGGAAAAAACAGCGAAACAGAATACCGCTCAGCCAGAAACTGAAGCCGGGCAGGAGTATGGCGAGGCTCTCGGGCGAATCAAACAGCAGCTCGATGAATTGACCAGATCCGTTGAATCGCGCCTTCAGACCGGCGCCGGCTTCGAGCAAGAATCCAAGACCATTGGTGATAGCCGGGGCGCTTACAGGACAAAGTCGGAGATTCCGGACCCCGCGCCCAAAGCACGTGGATTAAGCAGGCCGGAGCTTGCGGATTCGAGCTACCGGCTAAAGGTGCACGAGCCAACGTCTCGTGAGGCAAAGCGCACAACGAGCGGGCACAAGAACCGCAATTCGTTGGCAGCTCACAAGTTCAGCCGCCACGTGCAGAATGCTGAGGATTACCTAAGGGCCGGCAAGTATTATAAGGCTGCCGATTCTTTTTCTCTGGCTTTGATTTACAGCAGGGATAATCCACAGGCCCTTGCCGGCAAGAGCCATGCGCTGTTCGCGGCGGGCGAATACCTGAGCAGTGAGTTGTTCCTTACGAGGGCCCTGGCGATCAACCCTTCATATGCAAAGGTTAGAGTTGACCTCGCGGCGTTGCTTGGCGGTCCGAACGAACTTGCCCGCAGAGTAGCGGATATCGAGCGATGGTTTGCCAGAAGCGGTTCGCCGCGGCTGCAAGTGCTGCTGGGCTACGCCTATTACAAGACAGGCAGGCTCAGCGAGGCTAAACAGGCGATAAAGGCTGCCGGTACTAAGATACCTGAATCACCCGCCGTCGGCGCAATCATGGCGGCAATCCGCGATGCGGAATTGAGACAGTGACAGCCGAACGTAGCACCTCATACCGGGCTGTTCTGGCGATTAACGACCAAATTGCGGCAAACTCAGGTCCAACTGCTCCCCGAATGAAGTCAGGCGGATTATGGGCTGGCTTTTTTCCACCATCCCCATCCCCGCCTTGGGCGTGCCTTAGGCAGATAAACGGCAATCGGGATGGGGCTGCCACCCGCCGAAGGTCTTTCAGCGCGAGATATTCTTCTCAAGCTGAGCGAATACGGTCTTTGCCTTCGAGACTTTGTTGCCAGACGGTCCCTGCCAGCTAAGCTCACCGTTTTTCTTCATCAGATCCTCGATCTTCTTGCAGGCCAGCAGCACCGTGGCGTGATTCTTATTGCCCATTACCCGGCCTATCTCCGAGGACGACATTTTCGTGTGCTTTCTGGTCAGATACATACTGAAATGCCGAGCCAGAGCTACGGTTCTGTTCTTCTTGGGCGAGTGCATGCTCGCCGGGGTTATGCCGAAATAGGTCGCCACGGCCGATTCTATATCGGAGACGTGAACGATGGGATCGCATCTTTCCACGTGCTCGGCGAGGACGGCCCTGGCCATGGAGACTGTGATCTTTTCATTCTTCAGTCCTGCGTATGCGATTAATTTCAACAGTGCGCCTTCCAGTTCCCGCACATTGGCGCGCAGGTTTTCGGCGATGTATTTTACGGCGCTCTCAGAAATCGGCGCCGACTGGTTCTTGATCTTTTTCGCATATTGTCTGCATATTTCGCAGCGCGTGGTGAGGTCGGGAGGGTCGATCTTTACGACCATGCCGGATACGAAACGGTTGACCAGTTTCTCGGAAAGCTGACCTATCATTTTCGGATGCGCGTCGGAAGCGAGGACGACCTGTTTTCCGGCCAGATTAATTGTGTTGAAAGTGTGTAGGAATTCCTCCTGCGTCGAAGGTTTACTGGCCAAAAAGTGGATGTCATCTATCGCCAACAGATCGGTGCGGCGAATTCTTTTCCTGAAGGTCTCGAGTTTTTTTGTTTTCAGCGCCAGGACGAACTGATTGACGAAGTCTTCGGCCGAAAGGTACAACCAGTTGGTTTGAGGCCTTTCCTGAGATATCCCGTTGCATATACCCTGCAGCAGGTGTGTCTTGCCGATTCCGTAGCCGCCGTGGACAAAGAGCGGATTAAAAGGACTCTCCTGCTCTCTTATGATTAATCTGGCGGCATTGTAGGCCAGTTCGTTCGAAGAGCCTACGACGAACGTGTCCAGGCTTAGTTTTAGTTTGTTTCTCTTGGGACCGCTGAGGCCGGCGTTTCTTCTTTTTCTCTCTGTGACAAAGCGTGGTCTCTGGCTGCCCTCCTGGGCCGTTGCAACCGAAGATGCCTGCGAGTCAAGTTGTGTGCGCCTTTGGTGGCCCGTAAGCTCCGGATCGATAGTAAACGTTATCTTGGCGTCAATGCCGGTGACAGAGCGGACCGCGTCGTTGATCTCACTTAAGAAATGATTCTCGATCCAGCTTGCTATGAAAAGGTTCGGCACGCCGATTTTAAGATAGTCGCCTGTGAGCGAAAACTTCGTCGAATTCTTGAACCAGATTCGAAACTTCTGTTTGCCGATTTTTTCTGCAAGTGACTCAGTAATTGCATGTAGTTGCTTTTCAGTTGCACCGGAACTCTCGTCCGTGATTGTGCGCTGCATTTATCTACTCCTTTTTTGGGGTGTCGAATTACGACACATCGAACGAATTAGTATTGAAACTCGACTGTCAGTATCATTATGTCTTTGGTGATTTAAATCAAACGTCTTTTATGGAATTTCTTTTCCACTCAGTGGAGGTTCCTGTGAGCATTGAGTTTGCGCAAGAAAAAAAGTTATTCTTCACAGGTTTTACACAGGTTAAAACTGCATTGTGGAAAAGTTGTGAATGGAATTCATAAAGTCGAAAACTGTTTTCATTCTTGTCGTAGCATGGGCATCCCCTCGACAATCTCGGGGCAGGCTTTGCCCATGACTCACACGATAGGTGGCAGCCTCATCCCGATCGTCGGTTATCGGGATGAAACTGGTTGCGCTCGCTGTCGACTAAAGAAACTCTGTCGGAAACAAGTCCTTGCTCTGTCACAACTTGATTGCTTTGGCAAAGTTAATTAGACAGCGCCGCAGAAGCTCCCGATGTGTGTGGATATTGTCAGGCAATTCTGTCTGAGCGCCTGCCCAGCCGGGCGTCCGATTTTGGATGCCTGGGCATCGCGATTGTGCCGGTCCTTGCAACGCTCTTGATTCCGTAAGGCTTGCAGACGTCAATAAAAGCTTCTATCTTCGACTCCGGACCGCTGACCTCGACCATGACGAACTTCTGGCCTATATCTACGACCTTCGCCCTGAACATCTCGATCAGAGAAAGAACTTCGGGCCGTTTTTCCGGCGGCGCCGAAATGGCTATCAACATCAGATCGCGAGCAACGACAGGCTGTCCGGCGAAATCCCGGACCTTGACGACCGGGATAATCTTGGCCAACTGCTTGCGGACCTGCTCGACAACCCGGTCGTCTCCGATGACCACGAGGGTCATTCGGCTCAGCAGAGGGTCTTCGGTCCGACCGACGACGAGTGAATCAATGTTGAAACCGCGGGCGGCAAACATGCCCGCGACATGAGCCAGAACGCCGGGTTTATTTTCGACTAATGCGCTTATGATGTGTTTCATAGTTAGATCAGCCTTTCCAATATGTCCAGTCCGTCCATTTCGTCCAGGCTTTTGCCCGCCGGAACCATCGGCCAGACGTTTTCTTCCTGTTCGACCCTGAAATCAACTACACACGGGCGCTTCTCTTTGAGCATCTGTTCGATCGCTTTGGGAAGTTCGGATTTCTTCTCAACGGTCATCCCGACTGCGCCGAGGGCCCCGGCGAGGGCTTCGTAGTCCGGATTTTTCAGGTAGCTCTTGGAATATCGCCTGCCGTAGAAAAGCTCCTGCCACTGCCGGACCATGCCCATGTATCCGTTGTTCAGGATGCAGACCTTAATCGGCAGGTTGTGCTCGACCGCAGTGGCCAGTTCGGTCATAGTCATATTGAAACTGTGGTCGCCGTCGATATCGACGACCGTGGCGTCGGGCATGGCGATCTGCGCGCCGATGGCGGCCGGCAGACCGAAGCCCATCGTACCGAGACCACCTGAGGAGATGAGCTGACGGGGCCTGATAAACCTGTAGAACTGAGCGGCCCACATCTGATTCTGACCCACGCCCGTTGTGACGATCGCTTCGCTGTTCGTTTGACGGCAGAGTTCTTCGATGACGTATTGGGGCTTCAGTGTCGAGGCGTTACGATCGTAACGGAAGGCAAACTTTTTCTTCCACTCGGCGATTTTGTCGAACCATTCTTTTCGTTCGCGGTATTCGACCTGACCGGCCATCTCGCTGAGAATGGTTTTGGCGTCGCCCACCACGGGAATATCAACGTGGACGTTCTTCGATATGCTGGAAGGATCGATATCAACGTGAACGATCTTCGCATGTGGTGCGAAGGTATTGATTTTGCCCGTAACACGGTCGTCGAAGCGGGCGCCGACTGCAATCATCAGATCACATTCCTGGACCGCGTAGTTCGCATACGCCGCTCCGTGCATGCCGAGCATGTCGAGGGACTCGGCCTTGCGCTGGTCGTATGCGCCCAATCCCAACAGCGTCATAGTGACGGGAATATGTGCTTTCTCCGCCAGCGCTGTCAATTCCTCGGCGGCGTTGGCTATGATGACGCCGCCGCCGACGTAGAGGATCGGCCGTTCGGATTTATTGATCGCGCGGGCGGCCGTCGTAATCTGCCGGGCGTGACCTTTGGTTCTGACCCGGTAACCGGGCAGATCTATCTCTGCCGAACCTTCCCCGCTGTACTTGGCGACTTCGACGTCGACGGGCAGATCGATCAGAACGGGACCGGGCCGTCCGGTCGAGGCGATATGGAACGCTTCCTTGACGATTCGTGTAATGTCTCGAACGTCTTTAATGATGCAGTTGTATTTCGTCACCTGCCGGGTAATGCCGGTGGTGTCGGCTTCCTGAAAGGCGTCGTTTCCGATCAGTTCCGTGCGAACCTGGCCGGTGAAAGCTACCAAAGGCACCGAGTCCATCATCGCCGTCGCTAAGCCGGTCACCAGGTTGCAGGCCCCGGGACCGCTCGTAGCGACAACAACGCCGACCTTGCCGCTGGCGCGGGCGTAGGCGTCGGCCATGTGGCAGCCGCCCTGTTCGTGACGTGGGACGATGAAATTTATCGGCGCATCGTACAGTTTGTCGAACAAAGGCAGCACGACGCCGCCGGTATAACCGAACATGGTATCGACGCCTTGTTCCAGGAGTGTATCGACGATGACCTGGGCGCCTGTTTTTGCACTCGTGGTTTTATCAGACATTTTTGTTCTCCGAAGCTTTTCCCTGATTGGATGATTTATTAATGGTATAGACGTTCCTTTGAGTATCTGTGGATCTCTCCGTGACGGCACGTTCCCCCGACCGCCCGATACTGCATAGAGGGCGTCAAAGAGAGGCAGAACCTCGGCCCCGGAATAGCCGAAGATCGTATCGACACCGAGTTCCGGAAGAGTCCTGACAACAATTTGCGCGCCGTTGGCAAACCGGGAATTAAGGGCGCAACAAAAAGGATCACCCGCAGGGGAGACGTAAGAAGACATTTTGTGATACTCCCGACTAACATAATATTGTCCCAACGCTTACGGCTTTCTTGGCTTTTCCCAAAGGACCAACCGGACGATACCGCATCGACCCGATCCGCCGCAATGGATATAACAGCTTTGCCGTAATGCTGTTACCACCCTGAACCTCAGGGTGTATCAGGTTCGTATTTGCATGTTTTCATACAAACACAATGATAATATACCAAAACCAATTTCCTTTTGCAATCATTTTCGGCAATTTATCGGGGTTTCAACAGGTTTTTTGCTCTCTTGTCGCCAACAAAAGCAATTTCTCATCGTAGACCGGATAAAACTGGCAAAAAAACAAATTTTCGATATAATAGCAGATGAATTGTTAATTTTGTGGAGATATGCAATGTGTGAAGGATGTGGTTGCAGCCAGCCGGCGGCTGAAAAGACATTGAACGAACAGGTTACAGAGACACTCGATGCAGTCAGGGCAAGCCTCCAGAGTCATGGCGGCGACGTCGAACTGGTCGGCATTGAAGACGATAACACGGTTAAAGTCCGCTTGCAGGGGGCTTGTCAGGGTTGCCCCGGTGCAACGATGACGATGAAGAACGGGATTGAGAAGATTCTCAAAGAAAGAATCCCCGCAGTCAAAGAAGTCGTCGCAGTGAATTGATATTCCACCGCTCGGCGAAAGGCCCGTATCGAACTGAGATGAAAGACGGTCGGAAGGGAAAATGTGTATTCTTTTGATCTGAAGAGGGTCTTTATGAGCCCGCCTGATAGGCCCTGTGATTTGCTGACGCTGGCGGAAAGAGACTATCAAGCCGCTCTGATACTCGCTCATACCGAAAATCCCCAACCGGATGCAGCGGGCTTTCATCTATAACAAGCAGCAGAAAAAGCTCTAAAGGCTTGGTTAGCCTTGAAACGGCTACTGGAACACGTACATTTTGTTCTTACCGGTGATTAATCGGGTGCCGAGTGGTGTCATTTGTTTTCTTCAGGCCAAATGCTTCGACACTCTTTCAGTGTCAGGGTTCTCGATTACACCTTTTTCGGTGATGATAGCTGTTATGTTGCGGGCGTCGGTTACGTCGAAAGCAGGATTCCATACATCAACACTTGTAGGGGCTGTTTGCGTTCCGGCAAATGATGTTACTTCTTCGGCGGCTCGCTGCTCAATTGGTATATCGGCTCCGCTCTCTAAACTCAAATCGAATGTACTCGACGGTGCAGCAATATAAAACGGTACGCCGTGCTCTCTGGCGAGGATGCTTACGCTGTAGGTTCCGATCTTGTTCGCGGCGTCGCCGTTTGCGGCTATTCGATCTGCGCCGGTAATTACGGCGTTAACCTTGCCCTGCTTCATCAGCCAACCCGCCATGTTGTCACAAATCACCGCGACCTCGATTCCCGCCTGTTTCAACTCCCATGTCGTTAATCGCGCGCCCTGTAGCAAAGGTCTGGTCTCATCGGCGTAGACGTAGAACCTGCGACTCTTCTTGTGCGCCTCGAACATGGGCGATAGTGCTGTCCCCTGGCCGCCGGTCGCGAGCGCTCCGGCGTTGCAGTGAGTCAGAATTCCTGCTCCTTCTTCTATAAAGCTTTGGCCGTTAAGACCGATTTGCCGACACATTTCAACGTCCTCTGCCTGAATTGCTTTAGCTTCGACCAGTGCGGCCTCAAGCATATCGTATGCCGTTGCTCCTGCGTTGTCGGCAACAAATTCCTCGGCTTTGTGCCTCATCCTGTCCAGCGCCCAGAAGAGATTCACCGCCGTGGGTCTGGATGACGCCAGGTACTTTCTCGCTTTTGTTAACTCCGCCAGCGCCTTTTCCGGACTCTCGCCGGTCTGCAGTCCCTGCAGAGCCAGCACGAGACCATAAGCTGCCGCGACTCCGATTGCCGGGGCCCCACGCACGGCAAGCGTCTTGATCGCATCGAAAAGTGTTGCCGTATCTCGACACTCCAGATTTACGAATTTCGCGGGCAGCCGTCTCTGATCCACAAGCTCCAGGTAACCATCGACGCCACCTGCCCATTTGACCGCCTGAACAATCATAAGTGTTTCTCCCGGCAAATCTTTTTAGTGCTATCTGTCAACTCTTGCTCCGCCGCCACCCATAACCTTCTTCACTTCCGCCAGGCTGGCCGTGGTTGTATCTCCCGGCGTGGTCATCGCCAGAGCGCCGTGGGCCGCACCGTAGTTGACAGCTTCTTCCGGATCTTCGCTTTCCATCAGGCCGTAGATAAGGCCAGATGCGAAACTGTCGCCGCCTCCCACCCGGTCGAATATCTCCAGATCGGGCCGCAATGTGGCTTCGTAGAACCGGCCGCCTGTGTACAAGATTGCGCCCCAGTCGTTTACCGATGCCGTCTTGGCGTTTCGCAGCGTCGTAGCGACCACTTTCAAATTTGGAAACTGCTCAATCACTTCGCGAATCATCTTCTTGAAGTTCGCCGGATCGAGTTTGGAGTATCCCTTGTCTGTACCCTTTACCTCGAAGCCGAGCGCCGCCGTAAAATCTTCTTCGTTGCCCAGCATTACATCGACGTATGGAGCAATGGCGCGATTGACCTCCATCGCTTTCTCCTGTCCGCCGATGTCCTTCCACAGCGAGTTGCGAAAATTCAGATCGTAGGAGACGACCGTGCCGTGTTTCTTCGCTGCCGTCACCGCCTCTATGATAACGTCCGGAGTGGTCTCTGACAGGGCCGCGAATATGCCGCCGGTATGGAACCAGCAGCTACCATCTGTGCCGAATATCGTCTCCCAGTCGATATCACCCTTCTTTAATTGAGATGCGGCACTGTTCGCTCTGTCTGAACAACCGACAGCGGCCCGTACGCCGAAGCCACGTTCCGTAAAATTCAACCCGATCCGTGTTTTTCTGCCGATGCCGTCGTAAGGGACCCACTTAACGTATTGAGGGTCGACGCCACCCTGATAGATCAAATCTTCGAGGAGTCTGCCGAGAGGATTGTCCGAGATGGCCGTAACGACGGCGGCTCTCTTGCCGAAACAGCGCTTCAGCCCCCTCGCCACGTTGTATTCACCGCCGCCTTCCCAGGCTCGAAAGTGCCGGGTAGTATGGATTCTTTCATCACCCGGGTCCAGCCGGATCATAATCTCGCCGAGCGAGACTATGTCGTACTTGCATTGTGAAGCGGGCTTACCAGCTATGACTGACATAGATAATCTCCATATTGTTCGTTGTAGTGTGGGGCTTGCCCCACCCCACGTTTCGTTGGACCTACGAATAAATCTTGCCTTCTCTATAATCCTGCCACGCGGGCTCGAACGACTTGCGATCGGTCGGCGCAGATCTCAGAACTATATTACTGCATACAAACAGATCGGGCGCACTCTCGTCGTATTCGACCTGCAAAACAGACTTCCTCAGCGATTCGTTCTCGGGCTTGAAACGCAATGGTTTGCCGGTCTCTTTGTTGACGACGTCCGGGTGTATCTCGACGCCGTCTTCGTCGAGGACCAGGTGCGATCCCCGCGACCCGCCGCCCTGTTCGAGCAGTTCCACTACGGCCTTGATAAAAGCAACGCCGGTCAGGGCAAGGTGCTCGGCCTGTATTGCCTTGACAGCCGCTTTTGCATTTTCCAGCTTGAAGCCTTTCTGCTTTATACTATTGTACAGCTCCACCGCTTGGTTCAAGGCTTTTCGTGCATCGTTCAATCCCCTGATATGTCCGGCCGAGGTGGTCATGCGATTGCGAATCTGCTCCAATACTTCTTTGGGGTCCAGACCGGATGAGTCGTCAGCAGTTTTGAGACTGGCGACGAGATCGCCGATCTGTCGATCAATTTCGGACCGGCTGTCCGAATAGTCGGGCAGATCGCATCCTCGGGCGTTTACGATGTACTCGGCAGCGCGTAAGCCGCCTGTCTGCCCGGCGTTGAGGGCCGAGCCGCCGGGTCGCTTTACGCCGTGAGTGCCCGCCATTTCGCCGATTACGAATGTGCCGTCGATGTTGGAACGCCACCACTTGTCCACCGCGAAACCGCCGTTATTGTGCTGGGCACAAACCGCAATCTCCAGTGGCTCGGAACACAAGTCGACGCCGTTTTCCTTGTAGATTTCGATAGCGAGCGGATTCATGTGAGCCAGCCGTTCGATGGGAGTATCCTGGAGAGCGCCGGCCTTCTGCAGGTACTCTTTCGCCTCCGGTTCCAGGGCGTCGATGTCTAAATTGTCCATGGAATCGCTGCCGAGCGGATTCTTCAGAAAGTCCATGTACACTCGTCTGCCTTTTTGAGTCTCATTGAACACCAGAATGTCTATAAGCGACGATTGCAGATTCTCGATCTTCTGCGGATCGAAGGGCCATTGATAGCCCTTGAGAAAGATGTTCGTTGCCATCTTGCTCATAGTTGGGAAGAAGTCCGTCAGGAATTCCTTCTCATCTTTGCCGTCGGCGTCGGTGCTGAAAAGCCTCGGCAGCGCCTGCATGTAGGTCCCCGAGACATTCCAGCGGAACTTGATGCTGGCGAGGCCGAACTGCGATTCGGTGAGATTAACGCCGATCAGTCCAGCCTTGAATGCCAGTCCGTGTATGCCGAGCTGGCCTTTTGGGTAGACGGTCGTTTTGAACAATTCACCCGGACCGCCGGCGCCCAGAACGATGTTCTCGGCAAGAAATACGTTTACCGCGAGATTCTTCTCGTCGAGATTCTTCTTGTCAATAGTAACAATGCCCGCGATTCGTTTTGATTCTTCCGAATCTATAGTAAGAATGTGTGCCGCTTCCTGTTTGTCATGAATACTAACGGCGTACCGTTCCAGTTGCTTCTGCAGACACCGGCTCATGAATCGGCTGGTCTTTGGACCGGCGGAAGTTGCGCGTTCGTACGGATCATGATCGGTCTTGTAGCCTATGAAGCTTCCCATCGAGTCGGTCGGAAACGGGACGCCCGCCCGGACGAGATGATAGAATTCTCGCAGCGAGCCGATTCCTTCGACTAAGGCGGTGTCGCCGTGACAGCAGCCGGCGGCCGTAAGACTCTTTGCAAAATCTTCGGCGCTGTCGGCGACGTCAGGGCTGGTGCCCATTTTATAATAAGTCTGCTTGTCCGAGCCGCTCATCCGCGAGGCGCCCAATCCCACCCCCGCGGTCACAACTGCAACTCTTTCGGCGATATCCTCGATACCTTTTTGCTCCATGAATTCACAAAGATGAACCGCACAATTCATACCCGCAGCGCCGGCGCCGACAATTACAGTATTATAACTGTGACATGTGACGGTTTGATCTCCGATCTTTTTTGTTTCCATAAATCTCAGTCTCAAGACAGACAATTAACGATTACTTCTCAAAAGTTGCGGTTTGGCAAAATCGTCCTTCATTTCTCGCGGCAGGATGTAAACGTTACCTTGTATGTCGCAGAAGTATAAAGAAGATTTTGAAGGTTTTCTGCCGTGCCCGTCGGCCCAGATGGCGTAGAAATGCGGATCGGCGTCTACCGGTCGCCTTACATAAGTATGATTGCGCTCGCTGTCCTTCGTGAGTTGCCTGACCTTCCGCCAAGTTCGCCCTGAATCTTTGCTGACCCACATTGCGATCTCTCCGCCCGGGTTGTAAGGCTGCGGACCCGTCTCAGTCGGGCCGATTACCCTCCACGTGCCGTCCTGCTCAAGATAAAGCGATCCCATATCGTAATTGTTGTCAGAGTCAAACGCCGGTCGGATTTGCCACTTGTCGCCCGTCCAGCGGGCGGTTGTCCATGTGCGAGGATCGTTCTTCGGGCCCGACTGGTATCCCTTGCTCGTGATGAACAGAATTACGGGTCTGTCTTGTTCGTCGTACCGGATATCTTTTAGATAAACGTTCAGGCTTTCCTCCTCATAATCATGGACAAGGGCGGCATTTTTGGGTGTGTTCAGCGGCAGCGTCAATTCCCGCCCATCGACACTGCGCCAGGTCTTGCCGAGGTCGTCGGTTTCTACATAGTAGAGATTCGTGCGCCAGTTCAGGCCTTTGGGCTGTGGATGATAGTTGAATGTCGATCCTGCCTTGGTCGTGCCCGCGGCGCTTATTTGATAATGTCCCTTATCAATCGCGGCAAGCCTTTGCCACTTTGACCATTTCACACCGTCCGGACTCGTCATAAAACAGATCGTCCGGGCTGCGGGGTAGTTATATCTGGTGAAAAACGCGGCGAATCCCTTACCCTCAAGATGCCACGGCTGCATGTACGAGAAGTTCGTCATCGGGACTTGCTGCCCGTCTTCGACCTTCGTCACATCGATCAATTGAAATTCGTCGACATCATACGGCTGCGAGCTCTTGTGGATATAGGAAGGTCGTGACGTGCCGTGGGAAGTTGAGAATATCCAGATGTAACCCTCATCGTCGACTGATATTACCGGATTGTCGTGGGCGTCGCTGGTCTTTTTGTCGAGCAGGATGGTCGGTCGCGGCACCATTTTCGTTTTGTGATCGAAGTATGAGACCATGTGGATCAGCTTGCGATTGCTGTCTCCGGTCGTGCCGCCGTAACAAAAAAAGGTCTTTTTCACCTCGTCGCAATAAACCGCAAACGGCTTGTGTTTCGCGCAATAAGTTCCCAGTCCGCCGCTGTATTTGTACACGTATTTATCGCCCGACGGCTGATTCATGTACCAGATGCCGCGATAACCTGTGTCCTTGGCATTGATTGTCAAGTCGGCCCGCCGCCCATGCGAAGTATGTATAGCGGATAACAAGACAGCAGCAATTACAAGTATTCTCTGGTTTATTCGGTAAATTTTCATGATTTTATCATTCACGTTAAAATGGTTATATGTTATGCCATTCCGCAGGAATGACATGAAGAACCAGGCGGCTTCAGTCGCCAATATTGAAGCTTCTGCCGGTCGCTTCACTTATCTGTTCGAGCGATGCCGAGGTGAAATCGATATCAGGGTGTTTCGCCCCTCGCAGCTTATCTATTAACTCTTTGACCTTCTTCAATTCCTCAGCCAACAGACCGTAGTCCTGCTCGTCAATGATTTTCTTCATCGCGGCTTTGTCTATCATGCTGAACGAGCCACCCAGAACCAGAACTCCGACGTCGATATAGTCGCCGATATTGCCAGGGTTAGTTCCGCCTGTAGGAACGAGGCTGATGGTCTTATGTATCGCCGGATCGATGGCTTTGACAAAAGCGGGGCCTCGGAGCTGCCTGGCGGGGAATACCTTGCACAGGTTAGCGCCTTTGGAAAACTGGCCGACGATCTCGGTGGCGCTGCCGCATCCGGGTATCATCGGAACCTTCCCGGCGAATTTCTCGTAGCTGGTATCGTTGAAGTTTACGGCTGAGACGAGATAGCACGCGCCGGCATCCACGACCTCATCGAGCGAGGGAAGGGGATCGTCGGGATTGGCTTTGTTGTACACTTCCAGCATGCCGGGCCAGTCGATAAGGCTCGCCGCTCCGGTTACAAAGTCGGGCATTTCTTTCCGCAGGCGCGAGAGCTTTTCCAGAGGGCTGCTAATCCGGCAGGTTACTTCCATGTTGTTGACGCCCGCCTTGATGAGGGCTTCGGCGGTCTTGACGATATCGAGCTTGTCCTGGTTGAAGACGAGAATAAAGCCGTCTCTTAACAGCGTCGTGATTGTGTTTTTGATATCCATTGCCACTCCCTAACAAAGCTTGTGAGAATGTCATTGCGAGGAGCGTAGCGACGAAGCAATCTCAATCCGAAGGGTGTGAGATTGCTTCGTTGCGCTCGCAATGACAATTCCCTAATTTTAGCTTTAACATAATACTATAGCCTCCTTAAATGAAAGCCGCCGTCTACGTGAATCACCTGGCCCGTTGAGAAGTCGAGCTTTCCTTCTGCTATGGCGACGACAGCTTTTCCGACGTCTTCGGGCCGGCCCCACCGCTTAATCGGCGTCAGGCCTTCTGAGATCAGCTTGTCGTACTTATCTTTGACCGGGCTGGTCATGTCGGTATCGATAATGCCGGGGCTGATCTCGAATACGCCTATCCCGTATTCGGCCAGTCTGTCGGCGTACAACCTGGTCATCATTGACATGCCGGCCTTGCTCACGCAGTATTCACCTCTGGCCGGCGAGCTGGCGTACGCGGAAATTGATCCGATGTTAACGATTCTGAATATGCGTTCGGGGCGGGCCTGTTGTTGCTCGATCATCCAGTTGGCCACCTGCTGAGTCAGAAAATACGGCCCCTTGAGATTTATTCCCATCACTCTGTCGAAGCTCTCCTCTGTTGCCTCAAGCAGGTCCATGCGTTTAGCGGGCGCCACGCCTGCGTTGTTTACCAGCATATCGCATCTGTCGAACCTGTTCCTGACCGACTCGACAAGTCTGTCACGGTCCTCACTACTACTGACATCCGCCTGAACGAGCTCGCATTCTACTGCGAAGTCCTTGATTTGCTGCTGCGTCTGCTCGCCCTGCGCGGTGCGTCCGTATTGGTTTATCACCAGATTGTAGCCCGAAGATGCTAACTCCAGTGCTATGCCTTTTCCAATCCCCCTGCTTGCTCCGGTGACTATTGCTACGGGGCGCTCAGCCATTCATTTAACTCCGATTATGTGCATGCCTGCGCAGAAATTCGTCTATTTCGCCGGCCGCCTTCATCCCATCCGCTACCGCCGAAACCACCGTTGACGGCCCTCTTACCAAATCGCCTCCGGCGAAGACTCCGGGACGAGACGTCGCCAGCGATCCTTCTTGCGTCTGAATGAGGCCGTTCTTGAATTCGACTCCAGGCAGCAGTCTGTTGATGTCTCTCGGCGGGGACTGGCCTATCGCCTCGACGACGACGTTCATGTCAAGCTCATAAGCGCTGGATTCGACCGGTTGGGGTCTGCGCCGTCCGCTCTCGTCCGGCTCGCCCAGTTTGGTTACGCAGAGCATGACCCCGGTCAACTTCCCAGCCACGGAAACGTACCTGGTAGGTTGAGTCAGAATCAGAAAGTGTACGCCCTGGTTCATGGCTCTGTCACGCTCTCCGCTCCAGGCCGGCATCTCTTTGAATGACCGGCGATAGATCAAAAAGACATCCCTGGCGCCGAGTTGTTTGGCCGTGACCGCAACGTCCATAGCCGTATTCCCACCGCCTACGACCGCTACAGACTTGCCTTCGAGATCGATACCTTCAGGTTTCTTGGCGGCCGAGAGAAATTCCATCGCATTCCACAGGCCTTCGATGTGCTCATCTTTGTCGCCGACGCTGACCGATTCGGATAATCCCATGCCGATGAACGTGGCGTCGAATCCTTCTTCCACTATGTTTTCCAGGTTAAAATTGCCGTCCAGTCTTCTCCCGAGACGCAGCTCCATCCGCTCCTGCGGCACATCGGCGAAAACCGCCGCGATTTCGTTTTTGAGAGAATGGCTCTGTCTGTCGTCCGGTATGACCGCAGAGATCATTCCGCCGAATTCACTGTGCGCATCGAAGAGCGTTACCTTGTGTCCCGCTTCGAGCAATTTTGCGGCGCAGGAAAGCCCTGCCGGGCCGGCGCCTGTTACGGCGATGTTCTTTCCTGTTGTCTCGGCCGGCAGTTTCAGCTTCGACCAGCCGTTTCGATTGGCCTGCTCGGCGAGGTACATCTGTATCTCTGCGATCGGCAGGGGGGCATCCCCGATGAAATTCTGCAGGCAATGGCCTTCGCACTGCTGCTCGACCGGGCACAACCAGGCGCATATTTCCGGGAAGATGTTCGCCTGCCTCAGGACTTCGTAGGCTTCCTTTTCCTTGCCGTCGAGAAAAAGCCTTATGAATCCCGGGATGTCAACACCGGCGGGGCAGCCCAACTGGCACGTCGGCTCCTGGCACTTGCGGCACGCGGCTCCAAGTCTGAGCAGGTTGTCTCTGTCGCTCATTCGGCCGCGCTGGAAGATCGGGCCGTAGACTTCGTTGTCTCGGACAACGCAGCCTGCCATGCCGCCGTCGCGCATTATCTGGGTGCAGGCGCTGCACGCGACGCAGACTTTCTCCGGCGACATTTGACTTTTTTCGATGATATCCCTGGCAAAATCCGGATAGGCGAACGCCATGCGGCCTGCGCCGACCAGGGTAGTCCGGCCCTTCGCCTTATTTGCCGCCGCGACGTTGGCGAAGAGGGTCCGCAGCCAGCTATAGCCCGTGCCGACTATCGCGATATCGGGAAACTCTCTCTGAATCTCCGCTGTCAGGGTGGTGAGCCGGTTGACACCTGTGAGAGGATGTTCAGGCTCTTCGTAACCGCCCACTATCGCCTCGTTGAAGGGCCTGCCCACGTGCGGGTTGAAGTACGGATTCGCAATAGTGATATTGATCAGTTTGACCCCGCGCTGACTCAAGCGCTCGATCAGTTTCTTCGGCTCGGTCAGATCGGGCCTGGTGTAATCTTTCCTGTCCACTCCCCATCCGTAAGGATATGGAATTGCGTCGTAAATGCCCAGGCGTGTAGTGACCGCGGCGTCTTCGCCGATCTCGGCATGAATCTTATCAATAACCTCTAACACGAATCTCGTCCGGTTCTCGAAGGAGCCGCCGTACCTTCCCTCTCGGTTATAGCAGGCGAAAAGCTCGTTGATGAGATATCCGTGGCAGGATTTTATATCGACGGCATCGAAACCGACATCGTATGCCGTCTTCGCCGCGGCAACGTACGCATTTTGAAGCTCGTCAAGGTATTCATCCGTCACCAGAGGCCAGTCGGCCGGTATCCTGCTGGCGGCTTCGGCGTTCGGCACCTGCTGAGGAATAAGCGGGTCTCGATACGGATCGCGCTGAGGGATAATCGGATGTGCTTTACCCTCGGGTTTGCTGTACCTGCCTGAATGCGTCAACTGCAGCACGAGAACGGGCTTGTGAGCCGGTCCCATGCTTTCTGCCGCTTTTTGCCGCATCATTTTGGCCATAGCTGCAAAACTATCCTTGCTGCCCTCATGAATCCACAGTTGCCTCGGATTGGCTCTGGCTTCCGGCACGACCGCCGTGGCCTCGGCCCAGATGAGCCCGGCGCCTCCGGCGGCGAAGCGTTCGTATCGCCGCAGCGTTAGTTTTCCGGGCCTGCCCTGCGGATCGCCGTCGCAGCCCTCCATCGGGTGGACCGCCAGAGAATTCGGGATGACGAGCCCTCCGGCGCGCACAGGCTCGACAAGAATCGAAACGTCCTCAGTCGCCTCGACCCCAAAATTCAACTGCTCGCTCAGCCTCTTCAGATCGTCAATTTCACGCAACCGAAATTCCCACATCTTTTTTCCTTGCTTGTACACGTCAAAATCAGCAATCACCCACCCTTGAATCGCGCATCCGAAATACGGTATGTCATTCTACACCACCATTGTCCTCGCATCAACCCTTCGATATGTGTATGGATTCGACGTCTCACCAGTTGTTGGGCAGGTGCTAGGGTGGGGCTTGCCCCACCGACGTAATTGATCGCAAAAATCACGCTGGGGCAAGCCCCACCCTACTTAGGATCGTGCACGAAATAACTTCCCGATTTCATGGGGATAGTTCCGTCGGA
>CAZRBG010000077.1:0-22147 GCA_964598225.1 uncultured Pirellulales bacterium | reverse complement strand
CCCTTCCGCCAACGCTCATCCACCAAGCCACTGTACGCTTGTTTTGGGACTAGTTAGCCACTAAGGCACGAAGACACAAAGAAAACAACATATAGATAACTTCGTGTCTTTGTGTCTTTGTGGCATTTAACCAAATATCAATAGTCAATCACGTGTTATCTTGTCGATGATAGCGTCGGCCATTTCGCTCGTGCCTACGGCGGTCGGATCATCGCGGTTTGGCTTCATGTCGTAGGTTACGTTCTTTCCCTCGGCGATCACGGCTGCGACGGCGTTTTCGAGTTTGTCGGCTTCAGCCATCTTTCCCAGATGCCTGAGCATCAGTACGCCGCTGAGTATCAGGGCGGTCGGATTGACCTTGTTCTGGCCCTTGTATTTCGGAGCGCTGCCGTGGGTAGCTTCGAAGACGGCGCCTTTTTCGCCGATATTGGCGCCGGGCGCCACGCCGAGACCGCCGACGAGGCCTGCGCATAGATCGCTGATGATATCGCCGTAGAGGTTGGGCAGAACGAGGACATCGTACAACTCGGGCTTCTGGATCAACTGCATGCACATATTGTCTACGATGCGGTCCTCGAACTCGATATCGGAATTTTTCTTCGCAACCTCACGGCTGACTTCCAGCCACAGCCCGTCCGAGTACTTCATGATGTTGGCTTTGTGGACGCTCGTGACTTTCTTGCGGCCCCTTTTTCGGGCGTAATCGAAGGCGAAGCCGACGATCTGTTCGGTGGCTTCGACGGAAATAGGCTTGATGGTAATGCCGGAATGCGCTCGGACCTTCTTTTCGCTGCGAGCGTTGATCCAGTCTATGAGTTCTGTTGTGTCGTCTTTGCCCTGCTGGAATTCGACGCCTGCGTAACAATCTTCTGTATTTTCGCGAACGACCACGAGATCGATATCGCTGTAGCGGCTGCGGACACCTTCGTAGCTCTTGCAGGGTCTCAGACACGCGTACAGATCGAGCGATTGGCGAAGATGCACGTTGATGCTCCTGAAGCCCGTGCCCACCGGCGTTGTAATCGGGGCCTTTAGAGCAACGCCGGTTTTCTTGATCGACTCAACGGTAGCTTCCGGCAGGGGGGTTCCGAACTCTTCCATTGCATCGACTCCGGCCTGCGCGATTCTCCAGTTTATATCTGCGCCGGTGGCGTCTACGCAACGCCTCGTCGCTTCTGCAATTTCCGGCCCGATTCCGTCGCCGGTAACTAAAGTAACGTCAGTCATTTACAACACTCCAAATAAAATTTACTATTGATTATTGACTATTGAATATTGTTTGTAGCGTGCCCGCAAGTGCCTGCCCTGAACTTGCCGATGGGCATATAAGAATAAACGCCTTACGGCGTCACTACGAACGGTGCATGCTAACAGCCAACAGACAATCGCAAATAGTAAATAGTCAATATGCTTATGTCAACTGTCAACGGCGACATTTGAAAATTGCTTTTGAGCAGCACAGTGGTATAATCAATCGATAGTTGAATATCGATTCAAGAAGCCACAAGGGCACTAAAACGATAAATTCTATCTTTGTGCCTTTGTGCCTTAGTGGCTAATGTGTTTTCGAAGGGAGTTTGAAAATGAAGGTTTATCTCATTCGGCATGGAGACGCGGTCTCATCGGACGTCGATCCCGACAGGCCTCTGAGCGAGCAGGGCCGGGCGGACGTGGAGAAAATCGCCTCGTTTGTCAAGCATTTGCATATTCATGTAGAACATATCTGGCACAGCGGCAAGCTAAGAGCGGCCCAGACGGGCGAAATCATGGCAGGGGCCGTTACAGCGGCAAAGGGCTGCTCCTCTCGCGACGGCCTGAAAGCAAATGACGACGTCTCAGCCGTCGCCGAGGAACTGGGAGCATACGATACAGACCTGATGATTGCAGGCCACCTGCCGTTTCTGGATGACCTGACCGCATTGCTCGCGGCCGGCAAAGAAACCGCCGATATCGTCCATCTGAGCGCCGGCGCCATCGCCTGCCTGAACCGCACCGACCCCGGCGTTTGGCAGATCGACTGGATGATAACGCCCGAGATTCTGCCCTGATATCGAGCCGTTCTGCGCCAAGAGTTCCTTATTTGGCAGCGTTGATCTTCTCGTCAAGCTCGCTCAATCCGAAACCTTCGGCTGCTATAATATGCTGCCTGTTTGTTAGAATCAGCCATGGAAGTGATCGCACGCCCCAGGTGAAGCGGGCTTTTTCTTGGTCGGCTTGAATCATGCCGACGGGGAAAGAGATGTTGTATTTTTTGCACCAGTCATTGAGGGTGTCCTGATCCATACTTGATGCCTGTACGCCTACAATCGCGATATTCTTTTCCTCGAGTTCCTGTGCTTTTGCGTTCAATTGCCTCAGGCAGTGCCGCGAGGGTCTTTGCTGCATGTCGAAAAAGCACACGAGCAGTTTCTTACCTATCAGATCGGCCTGCGGCAGATCGACATTTACATCTTTCAAGTCGGGCAGGGGCTTGCCAACCAGGGAAGGCGGCTGCTTGGGTACGTAGCGGGAGGACGATCCCCTTTCGCTTATTACGATTTTGACGTCGGTCGCACCGCCTTCGGTCTCCACATTGCCATATAGCCGGGTGGGACCGGATTTATTCGCACTGATTCGCAATTCTCCGGCGCAGACTCCGTCGAGTATGAACTTGCCATCATCACCTGTTTGGGTGTTCCTGTGTGGCTGATTGTCGCCGTGGCAATAGACTCTCACGCCGGCGACGGGTTTGTCGTCGTTGTCGACTACGACTCCCGACACTGAAAGATTTGCCACGGCCAGAGTTATGCTTCCCACGTCGATTGTGTTATCGACCGCATCGTCTGCACTGGTTTCTTCGCTTCGATTCTCGCCGTATCCTTCGGCTCTTGTATAGAGGTTGTAGTTGTACTCAGTCGGCAAAGCTTTTATTTCAAATTTTCCATCTCCGTCGGTTGTAGCCTGACTGTTGCGGATTGAAGAACCCCAGCGAGGGCCCTGCAACATGGGTGTTACCTGTGAGTCAGCAATGCCCTTGCCATCGGGATCTACTACTCTGCCGATGAGAGTCAAACCCGGGTGAAGAGTGATGTCTTTCGTTCGTGTATCTTCGTCGACATCCACGGCTGCCGCGAGATTGCCCTGTTCGTATCGGGCGACGAGGACCATGGCCGGAGTTTCGCTGCTGTGCCAGCGTCCGGGGTCCCAGGTGATCTCAAATTTGCCGTCGGTATCGGAGCTTACATCCTGCCCCGTTCCCATGGGGCAGACCTGGAGTTTGGCGCCCTGAACGGGGTTGTCTTGTTCATCCCGCACAACACCCGTGATTTTCGGCAGACTGGTGAGTTGTTTTTCAACGCGCGTTGTTTTGCCGTCCTCAATCGTAACGGTCTCTTCGAGCTGCTGACGCGTGTAACTGTCCCTGTATATCCCGCTTATCTGGTATTCACCCGGGACCAGACGAACTGCTGCAACTCCATTTGCGTCTGAGACGGAACCAAAATACTCGCTTCTGTCTTGTTGCCGGATGCTTACTCTGGCATCTGCGACAGGCTTGTTGCCGGCGGCCTCTGTAATCACAACCTCAAGCAATCCGCCTTTGCTCAACTCTATTCTTACGCCGCTGGTAGTCTTGCCCGGCTCGGTGACGATTTCAACCGTCTCGGCTATCCATTCGGCCTCTTTTCCCGCCGGTGTGACCATTCCAAGGGTATACGTGCCGGGGCCGAGGGCGTTAATGGTGAAAGTTCCGTCTTCCCCGGAGACCACCGGCTCGGCGCCGAAATTGGGCCGGTTACGCCCACTGGAGGCTATTATGCGGATACCGGCGGCCGGCTTGCCGGTCGCCTTTTCCACGACTGTGCCTTCGATCCTGGCTTCCGGAGGAAGGGCGATTTCGATGTCGCTCTGGCCTGAGGAGTACTGGAGAGTCCCTCCCCGGTAATTCTCGGGATTGAATGTGCTTACGGTCGCTTTCCTGGGCTTCTTAGCTATGAATTCGGCTGTGGCATCAGGTGGGATTCGGCCAAATGAGAACTTCCCTTTCGCGTCGGTCCTCGTGGTCAATGCATCCAGAGATTCCGCGCTGACAAGGTATCGAGGCTGCCCGTCACGGGATACCACCATGAAAGCGATGCTGACCTCGGCATCGGAGATTGGCTTGCCAGTCTCGTCCACGACCTTACCGGCCAAGGTCTGTGGCCGGTCCAGCTTTATCTCTACGTCCGAAGCATCAATCAAAACCCAATTTGCCCAACCGAGGGCCAATCCTTCCTTCTCCACCAGGATGATGGTCTGTCCGGACATTTCATCCTTGCTAAGTTCGCTCTTGACTGTGAAAGCTCCATCTTCCTCGGTTCTCAGTTCCTGAGCCAGGGCCATGTCATACGTGAGGGCTTCGGGATTAACAGTCAACTTATGGTTCCGCTGAAATACCCTAAAAACGGTCAATGTCACTGGCGTTATTGGCCTGATAACGCGGATAATTTTTTGACAAATGGACTTTTTCAGCGGAACCAGCTTATAAAGTCTGACCTTTGCATCGCCGACAGGCTCGCCAGTACCGTCGACGACTCTGCCTGTGCAACTTACCTGGCGGGCCGGTTCGTCTGTGGCGCCTTTGGCAGAATTGATCCATATCGCGCCAGCGATTGCGAGAACAACCACAATTGTGCGGCGAAATGCCGTCTTTTTTGCGCGCATAACAAAGCTCCTTATCAAGATTTGACCTTTCTGAGATATCAATCACCTGTTGCCACGGTGTACGGTTTACTTTTGAATTTGAACGGTCCGGCTATTTCTACGGTTGCGGTGAATGGTCCGGCCATGTTTTTGGGCTCTCGCCACGAGAGCGAACATGTGCCGCCTCACCCATACTTGAAGCTGCAGGTTCGGTCGTAGCTGCCGTCTTCGTTCTTTATGCGCAATTTCGGTGCTCGCGGCCGGGCGCCGTTGCGGATCAGCTCGATTCTCTCGCCGAGACTGCCCTTCAATTCCTGACTGAAATAGTGAATTGAGCCTTGTTTACGCGCCTGCAAGCTTGATATCACCGGCTCGCCTACGGAAAATTGGGTTTGTTTTGCATGATTTATCTCGAAGGAACCTTTATCGGAGTAAAGATTGCCCTTGAGTTTCCACGTCCGGCCCTGATCGTCTTTGCGTTCGATGGCCCAATAATTAATGCGGTATTTCCCGACGGGCAGCGAGGCCTTGCCTTTGTCGGGCGTGAGGTTGAACAGGCCATTTACGCCGCCGGCGGAAAGCTCCGTTATCGCCTCGGGCAGTTGAATATCGCCGAATTTGACATCTTCGGCTTTCGTGAGTGTTAGGTATGCCCCATCGCGTGCGATTTCCGGGTGGTACAGGACTCCGTCGACGTCGACATAATTACCAACGAAGGCGGCTTCCCGCCTGCTTCTTCTGCCGATTTTGATGCGATCACAGCCGTGGGGCGCATCCGCCTTGTCGTTAAACGTGCCGTTTACGTTCTGGTCGATAAGGATGCAGCGTTTCTTTTCTCCGTCTACTGTGACGTCGCCTTCATACCAGCAGCCCGAGTAGATGTATAGCCGCCTGTTGCGCCCGTCGCGGCTGTAGAATCGAAAGTTCAAATGATACACAATTGGTCCGTCCTCACACTGAAAAACCACCTTAAGGGGGCCAAAATACGTATAATACTGCTCTATTCGGTATGCCTTCACAGCAGTTTCGTCGTTGAGATGACCGTTGCCATTTGAGTCTATGTATAGCTTGTCCGGCCGTCCGTGTTCCTTCGTTCCGTCCAGTGCTATCCATAAATGGCCGCCGGGGACCATAGGAGTTTCCCATTTCGCGAAATACTGCTGCTCAGAGTCGAACTTGGGTAGTTGCACACCTTGAGGCTTATCCGTGCTTAGCCTCGGGCCTGCAGTGCCCATATTCCCGACTATCCGTTGTGCCTCGCGCCGGCAGTGGTATTGCAGCCATTGTTCGTCTTGTGACTGGGCTGCAGATGCGCAAATGAGCAACCCGGTACCCGCGGTGAGTAAAATATACATCCTCTGTTTCATTTCTCTGTACCTCCAAGTACGGTTGGCGCTCGTTGTGGACTCAATGATGCTTGTTTCATTCATAATACTACGCTGTTCTCGTCTTTTGTCAATATTCTCAGGCTTATCCGCTCAGGCTGTTTCGGACAAGTGCTATCAACCACAGCATGCTCGGGCTTTCCTCGATTGCGATCTGCTTGTCATGGGATAAGGTCGGTTCTTCGAAGCTCTCGCCGATTCCGTCAATGTCGCTGAAGTAGTCGAACACCAACGAGCCTCTTGTTTGTCTCTCTATGTCAAATCTGATATCTTTGATGATATCTTTCTCGGCGTCGATGGTATAAACCAGGTCGGTCCTGGCTCCGTCTTTGTCGTAATGCAGAGTGACGATTACGTCCATCATATTCGCAGCGGGCCTGGTGTCGAACGGAATCCGCCGCTCGGCGGCGTCGCGGCGGACGATGTTCATCGCGTGCATCCCCATCCACGGCCGCGCCAGACCCTCAAAAAAAGTACCCGAAGGATGAGATGCGATCAATGTCCCATCCTCAGGGTTGAGTAAAAATGCACCGTCACTGCAATCGATTATTTCAAGGTCGCTGCCGACTTTCAACGTCATCCACGGCTTGTGTTTTTCGCAGGCTTTGTAGACAAAGGGGATTCGTCCTCGTCCTTCGATAATCCTGTCGTCTATGCGGCCGTGCATGCGGAAATACGTCCAGCCTCTTTTGTGCATCGGGTCGCGCCGATCGACCATGAGGATATCGGCAGGCCAATTATATTGAAATTGCTCTTTGTCGCCGCAATTGTAATTATATTCAGTCCTGAAATTCAGAGCGTCAACGAATCTGTTGTCCACAGTTTCGGCCAACAGACCGGTTCCGGGATCGCGGTCATGCACCAGACCTTTTGTCTGCCCCTCCACCTGCGAGAGAAACTCGGTGAACTCGGGCGTGTCTGTCGGCAGACGCCAGACCTTCAGACTGCTCCAGAACACTCGGTAATTCGGTATATATACCCGGTTTGCATCGCAGTCGTAGTAATAGTTGGCTTGTTCGTTCTGAAGCCAGGAGCATAGGCGTTTTTGCCGATTCGAAGTCCATCGCTGCATCCGCATGAATGTCGGCCCGTCTACTCCGTCCGGGAAGCTGTACCACTGTTCGTATGCTCCCTTGCTGAGGCTGCTGGCGGGACCCTGATTGGAGCTGCGCATTTGGGTGGTATAGTGAACGCTCCTGACTTGAGCTCTTTGCGGCAGAGACGGCTCGGATAACGCTGATATCCCGCCCACACCCGCAAGTCCTACAGCGGCGGCCGCCATAGCAGCAACGCCGAGTTTCGTGCCGACGGTGGCTATGATTGTTGTAGCAAGACCAACCTTGGCCGAAGCGGCGGTTACTGTGAAATTCGCCGACGAAGCGGCCTTCGTCGGGGTTGTCAACTTGCCGAACAGCCCGAGGCTGGTCAACAGCAAGCCCCGGCTGAGACCCTGCCGGCTCAATTGCTTCTTCAGGGCCTGCCTGGCGCGATAGAACAAGACTCTTGCCCTGACTTCGCTGCATTCCATGGCTACGCCGATGTCGGCGTAAGATAACTGTTCCAGACAGCGCAAGGACAGAACCGCTCGATATTGTTGCTGCAACATCTGCATCGCCGACATCACCTTTCTTGACAGTTCCTTTCGGGCTGCTTTTGCCAGGCCGTCCTCATTGCGATCGCTGCCGTGATATGCGAGAAAGTCCTGGTATATGTCCGGTTCTGAGATTGCCTCTTTCTTCTGCTTGATTTTGTAATACTGCTGTATCTTGCTCTGAGCTATCCGATACAGCCAGGGCCAGAAACGCTCGGCCTTTCTCAAGGTTGCCAAAGATTTAACCATTTGCAGTAACGCCTCCTGAGACAAGTCCTGCGTCAGATCGTGATCGAGAGTCACACGATAAATGTAGGCGCGCAGTCTTCCCTCGGCCTCCTCGGCCAGTCGGCTCATGCAGCTTTCGTGGCCGCTCTGAGCCATCTTAACGATTCTTATGAATCCTTGCTCGTCAATCATGACAGTATATGCCGCCGGTCTAATCGACGACCGGCGCTCCTTGATGCCCTATGTACGGACTTCATCCACCTAAATAGACGACCGCTGGGCCAATTCGTTACAGATGTATTCAAAAAAACAGTGGAAATCTGCAATTTCGAGCAAAAAGGAGGGTTAAGTGGGATAAAATGCCCGCTCAAATGGAATGGACTCGAATTAGTGCTGAATTTCGGTCAATAGATTCCAGGAATGAACCGGTACTTCACTTTTTGCAGATACCCTACGTATGCATTGTCGGTTGACAAGATATCTTCTTCGTAGTGTGCTCGCCGGTCGTAGAGAACTATGATAATTATTAAGAGCACGAAGTTGTATATTGAAAGATTCTTCAGGAAATATCCCAGTTTGATGATAATGGACGAGGCGTACATGGGGTGTCTGACGAATTGATAGACGTATTTCGTTTTTACGAGTCTCAGCGCGGGCAGGAAATCGTAACTTCTGCCGAGCACAATCGCCGTTATTATTCCCAGGAGAATCGCAAATGAGATGAGAATGTCGGCTGAAAGTGATAGAATCGGCTTCGATTCGGCGCCTTGTTCGAAGAAGAAGCCGGAGAACGAAGTGGTCAGAGCTATCGCCCAATGTACAACGTTCATACTCACTACAGAAGGACGCGTTCGAACCAGAAATACAAATGATATTGTCACATTGTAGATAAACCACAGCAACTCCGTGTGATTGAAGCTTTCAAGAAGGTCCCGCGAATTAATAAAAGTGAGATATCCCCAGAACAAACACAGCAGGATGCTGAAAGCGCGACTTTTGAGAAACGCTTCTACCGTGGTATTTCTGATCTCTAATCCGTTCATGCCTTGACAATTCTAACACGATTAGGTCGTTTATCAGGGTTTTCATTTTCAGCCTCGAAATACGCCAAGGATTGGTTCGATCCCTGCCTGGTGATTTGGAATCCCTGGAATTGTTCCGGGAGTTCCTTTTGATTGAAGAGCGGCCGAGCGAAGTAGCCATTCCGCATGCCGAAGTGCTTGACGAAGAAATCCGAGCGTTTGCTGGCGCCTTTGACGTAGCCGCACGCGATAAGTTTTCTCTTTGGGCGAAGGACCCGCCTGATCTGAGCTATCGATTGTTGTTTGTCGTCGAAGGCGTGCCAGCCGTTCATGCACAGTACGATATCGGCCGCTGAATTACAAAGGGGCAGATTTGCTGCATCGGCCCTGAGAAGGTGGACGTTCTTGATGCCGTGCTGTCTAAAATTCTCCCCGGCTTTTCGCAACATGCCCATAGAGCAATCTACGCATATAATCGTCGCATTGGGATAGCGCGGATATACCGAGCATGTGAAAACGCCGGTTCCGACGGGGACGTCGAGCAGCACTCCGTCAAACTCTGCCGGCAGGTACGATAGAACGATATCGGCATAGGCATTGTCATCATCCGCCCCCCAGATGATTCTGTTGCATATTCTCTGAAGAAGCTCCGGCTTCGTAAGAACAGCGTCATAGCGAGATGCAACCTTGTCGTAAGACATTGAGACCTTGGTGAGCGTATCCGGCATGAAATCTATGATCTGATCGATTATCGGGTATGCGATGTCAGAGCCTTCTACGTGCGCTATCTGACTGGTGTGGTCAAATTGCAGCCTTCTGCCCGTGTTGGGGCATTGAACCAAATCGGTCAATTCCATGCTCGATCTCTGAACTTTATGTGTTTATGTTAATAAGACGCTTATTGAACTGTTTTTTTAGCGCATTTTCCAAAATATTTTCATGTAATACCTCTTGCCTTTTTCCGCGACTGTAACCATGATATGCTATCCTGAAACTGGAGCAACCATGAAGACGGTTAAGAAGAAAAAGAAGCGGCACCGACTTCGCAAGAAGATTCTAACGGCGGTACTCTTCCTGTTGCTGATGGGATTGATTACGTTGTCGGTATTGCTGTACGGGCCGATTACCGCGATGGCCTCACTGGAGAAAGTGGACGATTTTCCGCTTTATGTGATGCGATACAAGGGAGAGTACTTCTTTGATTTCTTCGCGGAGCGGGGAGTCGAGTGGGGACCGTACCAAAAAGTCTACGATAAGCTGAACCCGGCCGCGTGTACGAGTTTCGCCGCGCTGGCTCCCGACGCCAATGCCGTTTTCGGTAGAAACTTCGACTGGAAGCACCGGTCATCACTGCTGCTGTTTACTTATCCTCCGGATGGTTATGCCTCGGTCTCGATGGTGGACCTGTTCTATCTCGGGCTCGAAGGTCTCCAGGAGATTGGCTGGGCCAGACGCGTAAATCTGCTCGGCGCGCCCTATGCGACCATCGACGGCATGAACGAGTGCGGCGTGGCAATCGCCCAAAACGCCGTGCCGCGAAGTAATACGCCCAAAGACCCGAACCGGCCAACGCTGCTCAACAGCCAAATGGCCCGCCTCGTGCTCGATCATGCCAAAGACGTGGATGAGGCCATAGCCCTGATCCGGCAGTATAATATCGCCTTTGCCGATACAGCGGTGCACTTTCACATCGCCGACTCATCGGGCAAGTCCGCAGTCGTCGAGTACGTTGAAGATGAAATCTCTATCGTCCGTGACGACAAGCCATGGCAGGTCTCGACGAATTATCTGTTTTCCGAAGCGATCCAGCCAAATTGCCGGAGATACGAAAAGGCTGCCAGGTCGCTGGTAGAGTCTCAGGGCAGCAAATCCGCCGAGGAAGCGATGTCTTTGCTGCAGAGTACGTCGCAGGACAATACCACGTGGTCGGTCGTATATAATCTGAGCAACGGCCGGGTCAGCCTGGCTTTGGGAAAGAACTACGATAAAGTTCACACCTTTGAGTTGAAGACAATGCGTCGGCGCACTCCTTGAAGGCATGGCCAGGGACCGTTCGTAGTGACGCCGTGAGGCGTTTATAGTATCACGGGCGTCCAGCCCGTTAAGGCCGTTCGTAGTGTGCCCGTCATGGCTTGGCCATCCTGCGGAGGGCATCAATCGTGGCGAGGCCGTCTCGGCCTCGGTGAGTCATCTTCCGGGCCGATTATCCCGCGCAAAGAAAAATTCCGATTCAACGAGGGCGGGACGCCCTCGGCACGCGCGGACAGGATGTCCGCGACACGTTACATGGGATCGCCGGTTACCTGTATGTCGTCTATGTTCCAGCCGGCGCTGTTCAATGATCCGTCTGTCGGGCCGATTCCCCAGCGGAAGTAGACCTGAGCCTGGTCGTCGGCGACCTCTGCCGGAACGACATATTCGACGAACTGCCATGCTTCGTCCAGCACTGCGGCAAGGTCCGACGTCCACAAATCGGTCCAGAGAATCCCGTCGTTAGAGACCTGTATTGTGGCGTAGTCTCCGGGGGCCTCGACGCCGAGCCATCGCCAGAAGCTCAGGCGTATGTTGCTAAAGCCCCGGCAGTCGATAGCCTGGGTAGTTGCATATTGTGTCGAAATCACGTTGCTCCTGTAGTCGCCCCAGAGTGCGTAGCCGATAACGTTCTCGTCCGTATGGCCGCCGAGTGGGTCGTTGTTCTTGCCGACTCCTCTGTAAAGCGGGCGTCCCCAGTCCCAGCCGGTATCGAGCGCCCATTCCGGGTTATCGTCCATTCTGGTGTGGTAGATAGCGTCCGAGATTACATTCACGGTCGCCGTTTGGTTGTCCTGGCGGATGCCGTCGGTCAGGAGGAAGCCGAGGTTATAGCTTTGGAAGACCTGGCCGAGAGTGGGCTGCCATGAAACGAGTGAACTGTTCGCATCGTAGATCGCTCCTTCCGGCAGGCTGCTTGCCTCAAGACGGGGTGAGACACCGTCCGGGAACGAGGCCGTCAGAGGTATCTCGATCTTCTGCCTCGGATAGATCTGCTCAGGCACCGAGATCGCGTCCAGCCTGGGCGACGGCGAAGCCCATCCGGATATCTGAGCGTCGTGCCGGGACATACCCCAGTCAATCAACGCCGGATCATAGCTCGAAGGAAGGTCGAAAACGTGGAACTGGTAATCGAAACCGTTGGCTATAATCTCGAGGTCGCCGTCTCCGTCAAGGTCTTCGATAACGGGACTGGTATTATAATCGACGGCTAATCCGAGCATCGGAAATCCGGCTACGACGGAACCATCGGCTTCCCACGCCATCGTTGCAGCGCCGGCCGAGCCGACCAGCAGTTCTTTCTGTCCATCGCCGTCGATGTCGCCGATCAGAGGAGAGCAATCCCAGGGATCGCCCATTATTGTCTTGGGAAATCCTTTCTCCGACATCAGCTTTCCCTGATGGTCGAAGGCATGCACGAGCGTATACGCAAAACCGTCCTCCTCTATGTAACTGCTTACATAAACCTCGCTGAAGCCGTCGCTGTCAATGTCGCCGATACATATTGCGCCGTATTCACTTACGAACTCGGCGATCTCGGCTTCCCACAATGTGCTTCCGTCGATGTGGACTGCCATCACGCTGTCATCTGTGCAGAAGACCAGTTCCGGCTCACCATCCGCATCGAGATCGCCGATTGCAGTTCCCTTATTGCTGCCGCCTCGCCATCGGTTTATTTGCTGGCCGTTATGGTCGAGGATAAACGTGTAGGCTCGGGTAATACCCGGACCGTATCCCGAAAGGGCGATCTCCACGTCGCCGTCTCCTTCGAAGTCCGCGACGCTCATCGGGCCCCAGGTAGTGTATCTCCGCTGCCAGAGGAACGTACCATCGCCCTGAACGGCAAACAACCCGTCGGTGTCCGCTGATTCGGCGTCGTGGCCTATGATGATCTCGCTGTCGCCGTCTCCGTCCAGATCGGCGAGGATCGGGGAGCCGATGATGAAGGCGAACCAGTAGCTGCCCACCTCGATCGGCCATTGGCCTTCGACGGTCCTGCCGCTCTCGATATGCATCGCGGTGGCCTGGACCTCATAGTCGTCCACAGCGACGAGTTCATAATCTCCGTCTCCGTCGATATCCCCGACTGATAACCCTGAGGCAACGAGCGAGCCCCATGTAGTCTCGCCCACGGCTTTAGGCCATCCGGGCAGCGGGGTGCCGTCGTCTCGCCAGATCGCTATCCTGCCGTCGTATCCGTAGTCGCCCCTTACCATCGCAGATTGAACGATTTCATTTCGGCCGTCGGCATCGACGTCCAGACAGAGCGGAGTGCCGAAGTACATTTCATCAGGCCACTCGAGCGGGTCATCGGGCAAATCCGGTATCGGCCATGGCGCAAGACTCGGCCCGAGTTCCATGCCGAACAACTTACGATCCGTGTGTGTATAGCCGTCTGCGGTAACAGCCAGACGCAGATCGAATACCCCGGAACCGGGGTTGACAAGCGACAGATGGACAAAGCCGTTGGCATCCGCCGGAGCATTGCCTTCATCGAGCAGAATCCAGTCATTCCGGCCGTAGGCGCTGTATTCAAATCGGTAAGAATCACCGTGAACGAACAGAGTAACGTCTATATCATTGCCGTCGGGGCGGAAAGTCTGTTGCGGCATCGGTTCGACGATTTCACCCAGCGGATGCCTTCGGTCGAACTCAAGAAGCGCCTGGTAAGCATTGACCCGTCCCGTTCCTACGTAGCCGAGATTAGGATCCATCGCCCCGTAGTAAACAGGATCGGCAGTGTTCTCCAGAATTGATCTGACTTGCAGGTGAGTTAAATCCGGGTTGCCGGACAACACCAAAGCACCTACCGCCGCGACATAGGGGCCGGAGAATGAGGTTCCGGCCGTGGCAATGTACTCGTTTTCAAGGTCCGTAGTGACGATGTCGGTACCCGGAGCGGCAATATCAACCCAGTGGCCGAAGCTGCTGTGGCCGGTTTTGATATCCTCGCCGTTGGTGGATGAGACTGCCATAACGTTGTAGTATGCCGCAGGATAGTTGGGCAGGGCGGTATCGGCATTGCCGGCGCTGGCAATGAGCAGGATTCCCCGCGCATAGGCGTTGTCGATTGCCGCTCTGACCGCCGGGTCCCCCTCGGGAGCAAAATCGCTGCTGCCGAAACTCATATTCACTACGTCGGCGCCGTTGGCAGTGGCGTAGTCGAGACCCGCCGCGACCTCGGCCGATGTAACTTCAATGCTCATTCTCAAAGCCATGATGCTGCTCGCCCAGTTTACTCCGCATACGCCTATCCCGTTGTTACCGACTCCTGCAATCACTCCCGATACATTTGTGCCGTGTCCCTCGACGCCGTACCAGCCGAGTTCAGGTGTTACATCATTGTTGTCGCTCTCGAAGTTCCAGCCCGAAACATCGTCTATGAATCCGTTGTTGTCATCATCCACGTCGTTGTTGGGTATTTCATCGGCGTTCACCCAGATGTTGTCCTTCAAATCGGGATGGTTCACGTCAACGCCGGTATCCAGCACTGCCACCACGACATCGCGGCTGCCCGTGGAGATATCCCATGCGTCTGACATTCGGATCAACTGATGGGCGTACTGATCGGCAAATTCCGGATCATTCGGCTCGGCGCATCGCTTATAAATGTAATTCGGCTGAGCGTGCTCGACATCAGGGTCTCTTCGCAGTGCGTCACAAGTGCCCAGGACATTACGATCAGTCTTCAGCAGATAGAAACGGCGCAGAGACTGATCTGTAGACTGAGCAGGCGTCTTCGGCTTGTTTGTGGACATCAGGCCTATAGAAGCATTAGAATTGCCTGTTTCATTCAGCCGGCGATGGTACCCTTTGAAGACCGGATCCGCACTGTGCAGTCCATATTCGGCCTGCAGGCGGAGCAGAGATAGTTCGTTTCCTTCTGTTTCCGGATGTGAGAGAAGGCCGATGCCGCTATCTGGCCGTTCTTTTAGCTTGATGATTACTTCGCCGGACACATAGGCCGGCCGGGGCCTTGGCGGTCGCTTTGAATCCCCACGACCTTTTGCTTGCGACCCCTCCTTGCCGGCGGCATTTTCCGAACTCGATGCTGTCGCCGCCAAAGCGAGCACGACAATTATAATAGTAACTGATACAGAAAAGATCTCCCGTCGTTTTTTTTCAGTTTTGCAGACTTTCATGCTCGCTCCTTATTGTGCGCCGTTTTCCCCCTAGTTTATAAGGTCTTGAGATGTCCCTTGGTACGCGGCTAAAGCATCCTCACTCCTCATTTGACGATTTGCCCTTGAAAATGCGCTACTATCACTATGTTAGCGACACAATCGTTCACAGTCAAGCAAAAAAACACTCCTTTTGGGAAAGATACGCGAAATCGACCGAAAAAGCCCCATGCTTTGGGCAACGGGCCAAAAAGAACTTTTTGCGATTATGACGTCATATCCGGCCTGCTAATGAGCCGGATGGTCTGTGAGATGAATATCCCAACGCCTGAAAATAGCCGGCATCGACAGCAGATCGTAGAATGCGGCCATGCATATCAGCGAGTAGACGAACTTGCTGGTCGGGGTCATGTTGCCGAACATCAGCGCCACCGGGTCCACGCCGAAAAAGCCCATCCATCCCCAGCTTATCGCGCCAATTAGCAGCAGTGTATAAGCTAATATATCAATCGACTTCCAAGCCAAATCGTTCATACCTCATCCTTTCAGAACAGGAGTCTTACCAATCTGGTCCTATTGCATTTTTTACGGCTAATCTTAATATCTGTTCACTATGTCATTGACTGTTCGATACTTTCCACCTAATATGTGCTTTGCTGCTGTGCAATATTCGATAGTCAACCACACGAGGGATAAAATAATGGTCAATCAGGAGCAGGTACTCGTTGTCGAGCGGAAAGTCATTGAGCGGATAGGAATGTTCCAGGGGTTGGCGTTCGACGTGAAACGCTATCTCGACGAGATATTTGTGCCTGGCGTCCCGCGTTTTATGCCGAGGTCTCGGGCTGAGAAGGATCCTTCGTTCAAGCAACTCATTCCCTATGTAATAATGGCTCACGGCGGCAAGTATCTCAGCTACGTCAGGGGAAAAAGGGCCGGTGAATCCCGCCTGGTTGCATTACGCTCGATCGGTATCGGGGGACACATCAATCCGATCGATGCCGATAACAGCACTTTATTTGCGCACGAGCGTGCCAATTACGAATCTGCCGTGCGGCGTGAGGTAGAGGAAGAGGTTGACGTGAAGGCGGCGCACCAGGGGCGCATAGTCGCATTGCTAAATGACGAGTCCAACGAGGTCGGAAGCGTTCACCTCGGGATCGTACACTTCTGGAATCTGGAGTATCCAAAGGTCAGCAAACGCGAACAGATGATTACGCAGATGGAATTCATGACGGCCGACGAGCTTGAGCAAGTCCGGGACAGTCTGGAGACGTGGTCTGCGTTATGCCTCGACCGGATCGATGAGATGGCAAACCTCAAGCCGTCCAGTACGTAAAGCCGTATTTGCTTACATTTCCAGTATGCCGAGCTGTGCGTAGAGCTGCCTGTATATCGTTACGGCCAGGTATATGCACATTATCGTAACGGCAAGAACTACAATGGAAATAATCGCCTTGGTCGCCGGTTTATAACGCCGATTCAGCCATACGATCGGAAGCGCCAGGGGGCCGAGACAAAGCAGCGCAATGACTGTTGCTCCGGTGCTGAGGCTCCATTTTCCGCTCGATCTCTGCGATTCCGCACGGTTGTGACCGTCCAGAAACTCGGCGCAGTAGCGGCACTTGATCGCCTCCGGCTGGATTTGCTCTGCACAGAACGGACATTTCCTGGTTTTTGACCTCTCTGTACTGTTGGTGTTTGCCTGGCCGTTCCTTAGGTTTTCGGCACACTCGTTTTCAAGCATTTGCGTTTCCATAGTATGGATATCGGTTAAGAACGGCAACACCTTTACGTGCATTGCCGTTAGAGTGAGTCGTTCAGCCTTTTTGCGAGCCGCTGCACCATTTCGGGCAGAATCCTTCTGCGGTAACGAAGATGGGCGTATTCGACATACCAGTCTGATATCGGCGTCCAGGGATAATCGTCTGAATCGTGGTTCTTCACTCGATGAGCAAATGCGTTCAGCGTCTCATTGGCGTTCCGTTCAAGCCCGCCCGCTTTCGCTTTGCGATCCATTTTTGAGAGCATCTTGTGAAGAGCAGCCACTTCCGGATTTGTAGCTGTGACAGGCCGTAATGTACTGTAGGAGCTATTTCTCAGGCGTCGCTGGATCAGGGCCACGCATAACGCTGCGCCGAAAAAGAACGCCGGCGGCAGGAGAGTTCCCGCCATTCCGTAAGATTGATATAACCAGCCCGGCACGCCGAAAAGACCGTACTCGTACAAAGCCTGAACGAGCTGAGCCGTTACCGACCCGCCGCTTCCTTCCATTTGGTCGATTTCGTCGGCGTCCGAAAACACACCCAGGTCTTCGCCGGGTGTGGCTTCGACTATCCGCCACTGGTTGTGTTCGTCGTCCCAAGCTTCGGCCCACGCATGTGCATCCATGCTTCGAGCTATCCACTGTCCGGTTTCGGCGTCTTTGTGGCTAACGTGGAAGCCGGTGACATACCGAGTGGGCACGCCCGCCATTCGCAGCAACATCGCCGCCCCTGAAGCAAAATACTCGCAGTAACCCGTTGATTCTTCCAGCAGAAAATAAGCCAATTTGTCGCGACCTTCCGGAATGCTCAGTCCCAGCAGATAAGAATAGTTTGTGTTGAAATGCCCGACAACGGCGTCGATCTTCTCGGTTGTTGTTTCGGCGTTTGCGAAGATCCTGTCAGCAAGATCGCGAACTCTCGGATCGAACTTATCCGGAACGGCAAGCATCTGACGGCGCTGCACGTCCGTGGGACGTTTGCGGTAGGGCGGCCTGGCGTATGCTATCTCGTAAACCGCTCCTCTGCGAATATTGCGGTTATACACGATGTCGTTACTGCCCCACATAACCAGAGGAAGTGATGCCCGGAGCGAGACCGCTCCCAGGGGAGTGAACACGGCGTCGGCGAGATCCGACTCATGCTTTACGATCATTTTGCGTGTATTGGGCGGATCGCGCCTGTCAAGCTGGAAGAAATTCCTCTTGCTGAACAGATGCGTACCCAACGGGCCGTTCGCCGCCGGGTAGATATCCTCTTTATTTGATCGATCCAGCCACTCGGACCTGAAGTAGTATTCGAACGCTCTTGCCCTGAGGTATCCCGGATTCCGATCGCTCCTGATCGCCAGCATGGGAGTCGTATCCATCTCTCCCTTTATCATCAGTACGCTGGAAAGCTTGCCGCTGGCGGAAAAGCCCACGTATGACTGGCCTTGAGACGTGTTATCCATCGCACTGACGCCGCCCCAGAACCATAGCGGCAGATAGTTCAGGACTTCTACGTGGCGATAGAGAATCGAGCCGGCCAGCCAGCCGCAGTTGGCGGTGACGAGGAAAATCATGGCAAACGCCAGCCTTCGCGACAATCGCCCTACGTGCCGCGGCACGGATCGGACGGCCGGCTCGCGTGCCGATACGATGTAAAGAATTAAAAGAATTACTGAAAAAAGCTCCGAGAGCCTAAACGCCACGTACAGGTCGTTAAGCAGAAGAACCTGTCCGGCGGAAATTGTAACTGCAACGTGGAACAATCCCATAGAAAACGGCAGCTTATCCGGCGATCCGAGAAAAAGCATCAGGATCATCGAGGCCAGGAAGTATCGCGCGATCGTCAGCCAGGCGACGGATGCCGCCTGCTCGCCGACGGCTCTGCCGGCTATGTTGCCGAACTGATAGTGCATCGCAAACATGGTCGCCAGCAGCAACAGCAGCAGCGATTTTATGACCCGCTTTTCAGGTTTGATATCCCAGATGAATCGCCGTTGCAGCCCCAGCAGTCCCAACATGCAGAGTATTGTCGGATAAGCAATATCTACGGAAACTGTCCCCGTAAGCAATGAAACAAGCCCTATAAGCACCGAACTCGCCAGAATCATCGTAGCCGCTATGATCTTCTGCGTTCTCATAAGCGTCTGACCTGTCCCGACAGAATTTCGTCGGGAGAAATGAACAATACGTTGCTAAACCTGTTGGAAACGTTCGGCATGCGGTCAACTCGTTCCGATCCGTCTATTATGAACACTGTCGCATGGCAGCCGATCCCGGCGGCTTTCTCGAGCAACTGCTCGTAGGCCTCGTTCCAGTTCAGCAGAACGAAGATGACCTCCGATACTTCGTAAAACCGATCCCCGATCAGCGGCAATCCGTCTTGTGGATAGTGGCTCTCCTGCGGCTCAACTCCGGCCAGAATCTCATGTATCTTGTGCAGGCGAACCGTTCTCGGCTCGCCCTCGAACGAGTGCAGGTCGAGACCGGCGACCAGCATGTCTATCAGGCACTGATTGCTTATGGTAAAAGCCGCCGAAGCGCAAAGCGACACGGCGGCCTCGAATTCTCTGACATCGCCTGAATTCGTCCGCCGCAACGTTTCGGGCACATCCGTATCCAATACCAGCGCGGTGTGATTGTCGTAATCATCGTGGTACTCTTTCGTCGCCGGCGCCGCCAGACGCGCCCAGGCTCGTGAGTCGATGCTCCGCGGCGAATCGCCCGGGACGAACGGCCGGTTTCCCGCGTACTCGGGGAAAGTGCCCGCGGATCCCGCGAACTTTGTGCCGCCCGCGCTGACGTATCTGCCGAGACGTCTGGCGGGCATCTGGAGCCGCGAAAAAACCGGCAGCACTAAGAGAGTTTCCCGCCGGTCATTGCTGGTTGCGAAACTGAAAAGATTGAACGGAAAGCAGGACCGACAGACCGGCTTGCCGATCTTATAGATGCCGCGACGCCGGGGTCGTATAGCAATATTCACCTCGGCAGTCTCACCGGAGCCCAGGTGGGGTATGATGGACGCCGGACGATGGACGATAGACGTAGTTCCGGACGTTGCCCCTCGTCCCTCGTCCTTTCGTCTTTCGTCCTTTCGGTTCGACAGGCCTTCTAACTGCACGCTGAGATTGTAAGCAGGCAAACGGGCGACGTTCTTCAGCGTAAACGTAAACGTAGCAGTCTGCCCCGCGACGATGCGATCCGGCAGGTTGCCGCTTATCTCAATTCTCGGTCGAACGAAATAGCCGACTACCAGCGACACGAGCAGTACCGCAACAAGTGCCGAAAGCACCCCGAACGCCGGAACGACCATCGCGGCCAGCGCAACGAAAAACGTGCCGTGTAATACAGTCTTACCGGCATCAGTCAAATTGACCCGCGATTTTTCCCTGCGCTTCTTCATTTCTCGTATCTCGTTGTCCGAATCCTGCGTAGAACGCAATACGCAGCACGCATCGCGCACGACGAATTACACCGGCACCTTAATCCGGCTTACGATATCTTCTATGACCTGCCTGGTGGTCGTGCCGCCGTGCCGCGCCTTCGGAGTCAGCAGTATGCGGTGCGGCAGCACATACGGCACAAGCCATAGCACGTCATCGGGGATGACGAAATCCCGCTTCTGGAAGAACGCCCTCGCCCGCGCCGCCCGCGAGAGCATCAGACTGCCCCGCGTGCTTATACCGAGCCTCAGGCGATTATCCCGCCGCGTGGTGTGCACGATCTCGACGATATATTCGAGGATATTGTCGTCGGTGTGGACGTCCGCCACCTGCTTTTGAAGCTCGCGCACCTGTTCGAGACGCAGGACCGGCTCGATATCTTCGAGTGGCTCCTCGTGGATGTGCGATTTGAGGATATCGACCTCGACTTCCAGCGTCGGATAGCCGATGTCGAGCTTGACCAGGAACCGGTCCATCTGGGCCTCCGGCAGCGGATAAGTGCCGTGAAACTCGATCGGATTCTCCGTCGCGATCACCATGAACGGCTTCGACAGCGTATGCCGCTTGCCCTCGATCGTCGCCTGGTTCTCGTTCATGGCCTCGAGCAGAGCCGACTGCGTTCGCGGTGAGGCGCGGTTGATCTCGTCGGCCAGCAGGATATTGCAGAATATCGGACCCGGATCGAACCGGAAGTCCCCGCTGACGGGATTGTAGATGGAAGAGCCCAGAACGTCGGCGGGCAACAGGTCGGGCGTGAACTGAATCCGGCGGAATTTCGCGTCGATGCTCCTGGCCAGTGCCTTGGCCAGCGTGGTCTTGCCCACGCCCGGCACGTCCTCGATCAATACCGATCCGCCCGCCAGAAGCGAGACGATCATAACGTCGATACACTCGCTCTTGCCGTAAATAACCTTTTGAAGATTCTTCTTAAACGGTTCCAGCAGCGCGTTTTCCATGCGAACACTCCCTTTTCGTAGGGTGGGGCTTGCCCCACCATTGCTCAGGCGGTGGGGCAAGCCCCACACTACCTATTATAAAACCATACGCCCCATCCGTAAACAAAGTTCTCGCAGACCCGCCCGCAAACCGTAAAATCCCTGTAAAACCTTAGCCACTGACACCTATACCTAAGGCACAAGTGGCACAAGTTTCACAGGTTTCACGGATTAACACGGCCAAAACACGTAGGGTGCGATGCTTCGCACCAATGACTCTTAACCGCAGATTAACCATGCCCCGAGCGTAGTCGAATGGGGCTGATGTACGCAGATTTCTCGTAGGGTGGCGGCTTGCCCCACCGATTCTCTGATCTTATTTTGATTCTTACCACGAAGGCGCGAAGAGCCACGAAGAAAAAAATCGTAAATCCCAAATCGTAAATCGTTTGCCTGCCCTGACTCTGAGCAACGTCGAATGGATATTAACCCCCTCCCGAATAAGCCGAACCCCTAAGCAAGGCCGAAGCGCCAGCCGAAGGGGTATTAACCCTGATGTCACGCCTCAAAAGTGTACCGGACACCTGATGGAGATATTGCCGATGGTCTGCAACGCCGCCGGGGCAAAACCGCCTCGCGACGTTGTCCTTGACGACTTCGACATGAAAGGTGTGCTGACGGGCGAGCGGGAATCCCGCCGTAAAGAAATGTTCTGGCAGCGTAGAGCCGACAAAGCCGCCAGAGTCGGTGATATCAAATGGGTAGAATCATCCCGCGGCTCAGGATTTTTCGACCTGTCCAAAGACATCGGCGAGCAACACGACCTCTCAAAAGAAAAGCCCGAACTGCTCAAAAAGATGAAGTCACGTCTTCAAACCTGGAAAAAACAAATGGCCCAAGCCGAACCCCGCAGACCCTTTAAGAACTTCTAAGGATCGTGCACGAAATAACTTCCCGATTTCATGGGGATAGTTCCGTCGGA
>CAZRBG010000076.1:0-22291 GCA_964598225.1 uncultured Pirellulales bacterium | reverse complement strand
TCCGACGGAACTATCCCCATGAAATCGGGAAGTTATTTCGTGCACGATCCTAAGGCGAGAGTATACATAACCTGTCTGACTGTCAAAAAACATTTTCCACACGTAACTTCTCAGTAAAGTCAAAAAGCAATGTACGTATTCAACAATGCAAGTAAGTATAGAACTTGCTGACAAGGAACTTCACTTAGAAACAGAAACACCGAATACACAGTGCCGAAATCCCGCTGCGATTCGGTGACACTATGCTGCGGAAAAATCGCCTACATTCTAATTTATTCGCCTGAATATAGACTCCTTTGGTGACAAAGTATAATGTCATATTCGGTTTTGTCCATTAGGGAAAGTACGTATTTTTTAAATTTTCTGATTTATTTTTGCAGCGCCCGCGACATGTGACTCATGGGCAAGCCTTCGCATTTCGGGTTAAGATGCTCTGTGCCGTTTCTGCACCTCGGCTCAGAGAATTGCCGGCTCGCCTCTGCCGGGAAAGGCTTGGAGCATCACATAGTGATGGTGCGAACGCATTGCGGCAACGTACTGAAAGAAGCGACCGAAAAATATCTGAACTGGGCCCTATGCCGTCAAAAGTAGTTCGGATTCAACGGTAAGGGCAAGCCCACGCTGAGGTTCGGTCTCAATTCAGAGAAGCCGACGTTGTGCTAAAGGCCATAGAATCGTTTCTTAATAACGGCGGGCACCGAAAGGCCGTCGGCGAGCAACCTCTCTTTTATTGCCGGATCCGGCGAATCGAACTGATGATACCATATCTGCTCATTTGTGAGGATATCCGTCATATAAAAATCAAGGTAAACATGGCCCTCATCATAATAATACACCAGTGACACAAGAGCATCATAATCACTCACGTCATTTACATCGACAATCGGAGGTGCCGACGTTGTGTCAACCGGTACATCTGAAAGACAATCCACCTTTTCAAGAAACCTCAGGTGCGCGCTCATGCTGTCGGCTTGCTTGAGTATCATAGACGCGTAGGCCGGATTTGCGTCCAGCTTCGGCGCACAGATGATCCCCAGCCGACCGTACTTTCTTTGTCTCGCCATACTGAGTTCGGGACTGATCTCAGAGCCACAGCCGCTGATTGCACAAGTGACGCTGACTGCTATGAATAGGAAACAGGTCGTTCTCATAGGGATATCTCCTTCTTTCAAATGAACGGCGTCATTTGTTCTCTGTCTTGCAGCGATAATCTTCGTTAAAGCCAACACGGTTGCCCCACAGCTACCGGCGTTGTTGTTCCCGTGTTATTGCCTTCCGAGTGCTTAAACAGAACCTATGCGCAGTCAAAACACCGCAAGCGAACTGTAATCGGTACGGAATTCTACTTGAGCTTGTCGGCTAAAGCCTTGCCGAATTCCTTGCCAAGCCTGCTCGCAGTGTATTGTTCTTTATTATCATAGGAAGCCGATAATAGTATTTCTCCGTCCTTGTCCCTTGCTTCCACGGTAACGCTTTCGATAGCCTGCTGACTACGCTTTGATGGGGCTCTCACCGTCAGAAAAGTTGTGCCGGTCACAAAAACGTTAGCCATGTCGCGATCGCACAGGTCAACGCCCTTTCTTACGAACTCTTTTACGAGGACCTCCTTGATCACCTGACCTACATGCGGATCCTCGCTCTGAATGGCCGAGACGTGAACACACTTGTGCTCGAGCATCTTCAGCCGGTTCGTTACAACAATGTCGGAGTGACAGCCTGAACATATACCTACAGCCAGTAAGCCCATTAACAAGTGCAATTTGTTCATTACTCTGACTCCTAAATCTTCTTTGCAGTTCAAAATTTCAGTGACGAATATAGCATTTGTTCCTGCTGCAGGCCGATTTTCTTCATCGAGAATCATAATAGCCACGTTTCGGAGTTTCAACAAATAATTGAGGTAACTACGTATTTTTTGCCACTATTCGGAAAGACCTGTTTTTTCACTTGACTGTCAATAACAAGGCTGATATATACAGCATGCCACGCTGATTCAGAGAAAGAAAGGGAGCACTATGGATAAGAAATTTACTGCAATTCTCTTGTTGGTTTTGGTTGTTCTGCTTTCTGGTGGAGCCGGATGTGCCGATTGGGGAGGACTCGCAATCTCCGGAAAGACAGGCACTTTGGGATTGGGCGGCGAGCTTACCACAGGAGTCTCTCAAAACGTTAATGCAAGAGTCGGTCTCAATACCCTCGACTTTGATTTCGATGGCGACATAGAAGATAATGAATACGATATCGGTTTGGATTTTTCTTCATATTCGGCGCTGGTTGACTGGTATGTCTTCGACGGTTCTTTCCGTGTCAGTGGTGGCGTCGTGTCGCTGGATCACGAGCTCGATCTGGATGCAGAACTGGACGAAAACCTGGATATTGGCGATAACGAATACACACCTGCGGAGGTTGGCATCTTGTCGGGCACCGCGGAAATCGACGATCTTGCACCGTATGTGGGAATCGGCTGGGGTGACACTCTCGGCCGCAAGAAGAGATGGGGGTTCTATACCGATCTTGGCGTGGCATTTGCAGGTTCTCCTGATGTTGATCTTTCCGCAACCGGAGCAACTCCAGGGTCCACCCTGGCAGCGGATCTGGCAAAAGAAGAGGATGAGATACAAGATGAGCTGGATGCCTTTAAGTTCTACCCCGTTCTTTCCATCGGCCTGTTCTATAGATTTTAAGACCACCGAGTTCTTCGGTTTTTATCGAGCGGCTCCAATCTTGTTTGAAAAATCTGAATCGGCTGTCTGCGTCTTTGATTTGTGACTGAAACTGGAATTCTATGGTGTTGCGCTGGTTTGTAGTTATTGTTTCTTCGTTGCTTTTGTTCGGAACGAGCGGGTGTCAGGAGGCGCTGACGTGGGCTGGGGCGAATATTTATCAGGCGGGCACTAAGGCGCCGGATTCCAGGACGGCCGCCGAGCTTGTTTGCGGCGGACTCGGCGCTGCGCCGCGAATCCGCGTGGGGTATCTGCCCACGCCGACGTTAGGCACGGTGTTCTCCGGCCCGGAGCAACTGGGTCAGCACGGGTACAGGCCCAACCTCTCGGAACGTAACGGCATCGTATACACGTGCAAGGCCGGCCCCATAGATGTCGGCCATGCACGAAAGGCGACTGACTGGACGGTCTTTCTGGCCGCCAAGGTCTATCGAGAGATAATGGAAGGCAACGAAGCCGAGTTCTCATACAAGCTTTACGAGCCTTCGCGATATTTCGTTCGGCTGACCTATCCGCAAAACTGGGACAAGTTGCCGCAGCAGGACAAGCGACGTATCGCGTACGAGGTCGCGGCAGGCGTCGGACGGTATCTCGCCTTCGTCGGAGTCACCTGGCACGAGATTGTCACCTGGTTCGGTTTCAAGAGCAAGGGCCTGGAACCCGAGCACCCGTCCGCCTTCACCTGGGAAGAGACTTTCTCCAACCTGTTCGGCACACATGTAGCCATGCTTGCCCTCGAGGACGAGCGGCACACGTATAATGAGGCGATAACGCTGGCTTTCGATAAAGAGCTTCGAAAACTGGATGCGCAGCCGGCCGGCGTTTCGAGGCGAGCATCCGAGAGCGTGCGGGGCTATTGGTTTACGGGCGACTATTTCTACATCACGATGAAGAAGAGGAACCTCGACCTCGGCCTCGATGACGGCTACGTTACCCCGACGCTGATTCCGGGAGTCGCTGAGTGCGAAGGGACCGATCCCAGGCCGTTTCCCGTGCCGAACCTCGATTTTCTTGCCGACTACGGCTTCGAGATCAAGTTCGAGATCGAGCCGCGAATCTGGGAGGCAGACGCCATCCTCGACGTCGCCTGCTCCGGCGCCGGACCGCGGACGGACCGCGTCGAGCCGGTAATCCATCTTGCCCCGATCATGGATTACATCAGGCAAGATGCGATAGAAAGATACGGCCACGTCCCGGACCCGCAGCCTCAAACCCAGGAATCCTTATAACAGCGCAGCAGCTCATTAACAGGCCCGTTCGTGATAGCCTCTTGGGCTTCAATCCGGCCGGCGAGTCAACGCTTGCGCGTCATTTGTTGGTGACATTCGCCCTAAAACGTCACTGCAAAGCCCACCCGGACGCGGCAACCTCTCCTTTGTCGGAGCAACAAGCCCGGCCTTGCGTGTCGATTTGGCTTTGATTGGCTTTGTTCCCCGCCGTGTCCGCGGGCGGCTTATCGCCATAAGACCTTATTACAGAAAGCCTTGCGCTCACTTGCGACAAAGCGGGTTGGCTTTGTTTTGCGCGATAACTATCCTGCTCCGGAACCGGTCGCCGGTTGGCGGGTTCATCCCGATTGTCGTTCGTGGCGAGGCCGTCCCGGCCTTGAGTCCCGTCGGCATTCCTTCGCCCGCGACATGTGGCTTGGTCCTGTTCGGCTTTGCGGGCTTTCTGGAATCTCTCCAGCTCTCTCATCGCCCTGTACATGCTGCTCTCGATCCGACGTTCGTACATCATCATCCTGTCGACAACCCGGTTGCTCGACCAGTCATCCACGGCAAGACGTCCGAGAAGGATATGGTCTCTGGCAACCGGCAACTCGTCGGACTGGGACAAGTCGTGCGCCTTGCGATACAGCTTCTCGAAACGCTCGCCATCAAAACTGCCAGAATGCCGTATGCCGAGATAGTCGATGGCCTGATCCTGCATCCTCTGGGCGCGCTCCAGCCGCCACGAGAGATTGACCAGCCTCTCGGCCACGATGTTCTCCACCTCACCGACGGGATTCCAGTCGGCCAGCATCGCCTCTCGATGCCGGTCGTACTGCTCCCGGCTTTCACCCCTGACGACGGGCTTCTTAGCGAAAAGCCCGTGCCTGAAAGCATTCTGCGACGATGCCTCCTTACCCTCGACCGTCTTCGGCCCGGTGGATTTCTGTGCATTTTGCCGGTTAGCGTTGATTTGAGCTTCTGTAGCCATTTTCTTCTCCCTTCTTTTGTGCCACGAATTTTCACCAATAAACACGAATTAACGCTATTGGTATGGTGTGCACCGCACACCTAAAATTTTTTCTGCTTTCAAGGGGCCGGATGGGTCTTTTGGTGTGCAGTGCACACCCTATAGATTAAATATTTACAAACACTATTCAATTGGTTAGATGTATATTACACGATATTAACGCCATGTTTTCAAGAGAAATTTCTGAATTAGACGAAATTACACGAGTTGCAGAGATTTTTGGGGCCACAGAGAACTCAGAGAAACGAAAGAATACGGAGGGTGCGATGCACTACACTCTAGGGGCTATTTAACCCCTATTTAACCCAGCCTTTCTGTGATTCCGACAAAAATGTAAAAAATATGTTGACAGAACTGCCCACTGTCCTTACTCTGATGCTTCGCTTTTCGTGCGTAGAAGTCGTATTTTTGATCCTTTTGGCGGTTTAACCAGAGGTGTTTATTAAATGCAAGGAAAGCATGTGTCGCCCAACCAACCTGGGCGACGGAGGAATAAAGAGAAGACTCCACTTCGCATAGAATTCGATGGTGTTATTATAAGGAGCATAGCCCAAATTCTATCGGGCATCGCAGAAATCTTTGATGAGTTCAAGAATTGGATTATAAGGCGGCTCCGAAAGTATTGATTAGAAAGGAGAGTCCTATCCTATTAGGCAACTGATCTGTTAGGGTTTATCTCGACATCAGTTGGGTTACTTTCTCATGGAAACAACCTAAGCTGATACTCCTCGGCGCGAACTTTGCTTTTTGTGTTTCTTATTTCTGTCATACCCGTTGTTCTTGCGGCAGCACATACTTCGCCCCAACTTATAAAATACTCATCATAGTAATGTATTGGATACCGGGCATACTTCATCACTTCCTGCCTTGTGGGGAGTCTGCCGATCTCCTTAGCAATCCTCTTCACCTCTAATTGCAGCGTTTTTTTGGATACTTCATATTTCTGCTGTTTCAATCTTGGGACGGGGCTATTCTTGGCTTTGGGAGTAGAGTGATTCTTCCTAAAAGGATCTAATCCGTGTGACAATTCTTTATGTCTTTGCTGTGCAATCTTGTGATAATAGTCGGACACTTCGATTCCAAAATAATTTCTACCGAGTTCGGCTGCTGAAAGAGATGTAGTGCCAACGCCGTTGAATGGGTCTAAGACGATTTCGCCTTCTTCGGTGAACAATGAAATCAGTCTCCTCATTAAGGCTGGTGGGAGTTGGCAAGGGTGATCTACCCTTCTAGTATTGTGTTTTAGTCTGTGAATATCCCACCACAAATCTGTGATCAGTTCCTTATCTTCTTCCCGCATATTGATACAACTTTGTCTTACGCAGTAAAATTCTTTAACTGTGAGGGCCGCATCTCGATTGTGCACATACACTGGACGCGGTTTACCTTTTGAAAAGGACATTATAATGTAGTTTGCGGGCATAATCATTCTCACAGGTAAACTCAAGCCCTCCCAAACGATTAACGAATGGAAATCTAGAATCTTCCGCATATACTCGTAATGCCTTGCTGCCCATAAGGGGATATTCAAGACCGAAACTACATGTCCAGGTTTTATGATTCTCCCTAACTCATATAACCACTTATCACACCATTGAAAATATTCGTGTATATCCAAATCGTCTTGCCAGTTATCGTATTTCTTTCTTAGGTTGTACGGAGGATCCGCAAAGCAGTAGTCTACGCTGTTAGAAGGGATTTCTTTGAGTATGTCCAAACAGTTTCCCTTGGCAAGTATATTGCAAAATTTGGGGTCTAATCCAACAGTACTCTTTAGATCAAATCCCCGTTTACTTGGAACGCTTTTTTTGAATTCAAATAGTGCCTGCATGTCAACAACAAGAAGTTCTTTATAAGGAGCAAGTCCAAAAACATCCTTTAGTCGATCAATCACCGGCTTTGGAAAGACATCCGGATTTACTGCAATATCCCTCCAAATGTCAGACATGAGCGTTCCATATTCATGGTAAGTGTGTTTCTTCCCTCCGTAGTCTTTTGTTGTTTTATCGCAGGCAGGACAGTAGGTGTAAGCAATTCTGGTCTTGGTATGTTTCAGGTTTTCCTTGTACTTAGTGAGAATTAGGAGAGCACAATGATTATTTGATAAATTGCCTTGTTGTATAATGGGCTGCTTGTATTTAACCGCAATCCATAGTTTGTAGTGCAATTTATCCTGTAAAATGCGCATCATTTCTGCTGACGTTCTTGAGGAAGCTAAGAAACACATTACTGTTTGGTCATTTGCGCGGCCGATTAACTCTTCCAAAGAGTCGGGAAACTCCTTGTTAATCTTGGTTTCTTCATATGAGGAACCGTATGGCAAAATGAAGAGCCACACAGCGGGATCGGAAGGATTAATATTGTTAAGACCACTGAAATCCTCTACCCTGATTTGTTTCATTTGTAGGGATTTACACTGTTCGCTTTGATGAGCCATATTTTTACAATCCTTTTAGAAACTCTACAAGCTTTTCTATTTCTGAATCCTTGAATGTCACTGTACAGTCACTATATTGACAGATAGTAGAAAGCGCAGAGCGTCGCTCAAAGTTACCTGCTCCATCAATAACATAAGCAATATGATGCCCTTTATTGTGCAGGACTGTTTGTCTTGCTTTCGCTTGGCCTGCTTTCCTTTCTATAGTGCTATTTGTGGTCACTTGAAAACTGAGTTCTATAGCGCAGTATTTCTTCTCAGGGGATTCAGCTACGATATCAAAGGATGTATTCGTTCTGCCTTCATTCTGACTAATGCCCGGTATCGATTTTTTGGAGAAATCCCACTCTTTCAGGTAGTTCTTAAGCTCTTCTTTTACATATTCCTCGACAAGGTAACCCATTGCGTTGGCCGTTGCTCCACCTGTGATTCTGCTTACCCATATATACCGTTGCCTCACGAATGTATCTAAATCTTTCTTATTCCCTAAAAGAGTTCCAATAATGCATTTATCGAGTATTTCCTGAGGCAATGGAGCATTTAAGCAGCTGCCCCCAAACATGAGTAGCATTATTATGTCTTCCATTTGCTTGGTGAGTTCTGTCGGCGTAAACAATTCTTTTCCATCTACCTGCAAATGAGTGTTGCTCCAAGTTCCTGTTATACTAAAGGTTTGAAATTTGTACTCGTACTCTTGCTTCTTCCAAATATATTTTAAGACATTTCCCCCAAGGATATCAGGCAGTTCTGTCTTAAGCCTTTTCGTTTTTTCTCCACCGATATCGGTCAAAATCATCAAGTGTTTCAAGAACAAATTCGGATAAAGACTCTTCGTGTTTGGCAATACTTCCTTCCAGCTCATTGGAGACTTGTCTGAAATGTGTAACAGACTTATAAAGCTATCTTGGGTTTCAAGTAATAATGGTATGACACTTGTCTTTTGCTCCTTCTCAGCAATTTCTGCCGGCCACCAGATAAACGCGTTAGATTTGAGGTCATGATAATCTCGTGTCATTGTCCTATCTCAATCTTTCTTTCTAATTTCAATGATTCAGAAGCTTTGTAGTCGATCTTAAACGCTTTCCAATTATAGTAAAAATCCTCCACTACACAATATCCCTCTTTGCTGGCGATACGATTCTTTACTTCCACATTTTTCTTTGCGTTCTATACCCTTCCCAAAAACCAAAAAGGAAACAGAAAGTAAACAGGGTCGCGTCTGAAATACTAATTATCCCGTTCGAACACAAATGCGGCGATGGGATCATTCCTTTTTGTGCGGAAAAACCAGATTTCCACGTCAACACTTGCCGCGTGGGGTGCGTCGAAATGATATAGATTTGGTAATTGAAGGGAAAATCGCTATGAAATCGAAAGACGTTCTCTTGATAGTGGCTGCGGCGGTTATCTGCGGCGGGATAGCGGGGTATGCTTCGGCTCGGGTTGCCAACCGCTGGGCGAAGGCGGAGGCCGAGCGGACAATTGTTGAGGTCGAAAAGCTCCACTTTGTGGACGACGCAGGCGAAATCCGGGCCGTTCTTGAGCTTGACGCCGGGAAGGGAATCAGACTTATCCTGAAAGACCCGGCGGGCAAGTTCCTGTACGATCTGCCGCCGTCGGCCAGAGTGCTCCCTGCCGGGACGCAATAGGGCGGGCAGCCCCTTGCATCGAATCAAAATGGTAGGGCAAGCCCCACCCTACGTGCTATGTGCTAAACACATGGTGCTACGTGGTGTGTGTTCGGCATTGACAATGTTCGGCGGCGGGTCTATATTCGGGGGGAAGAATCTCAGAATCTTTTTTCAGGGAGGTCTCAGAGATGAATAAGGTGCTTATTGTTATCGGCGAGGCTGCTGAGACGGTGGATACGTTGTATCCTTATTATCGCCTGCAGGAGGACGGCTTCGAGCCGGTGGTGGCCGGGCCGGAGAAGCGGCGGTATCATACGGTTATGCACGAGATTCCGCCGGACTGGGACGGGCACGTGACTCGCGAATGGGCGGGATATACGTTGCAGGCCGATATTGCCTTCAAGGACGTCAAGCCCGAAGAATACGTGGGTATATTCTTCTCGGGCGGCCGCGCGCCGGAGTATATCCGTTACGACGAAGACCTCGTGTGCATCACCAGGCACTTCTTCGACGAAAACAAGCCCGTCGCCTGCGTTTGTCACGGCGTGGAGATACCGGCTTACGCCGGGTGTGTAAAGGGCCGCAGGATGGCGACCGTTCCCAAGTGCAAATTCGATCTCGAGGTGTGTGGCGGTATTTTCGTCAACGATCCCTGTGTCGTGCACGGAAATCTGGTCAGCGGGCGGACTTACCACGACCACGGATATTACGTAGGCGTATGGATAAAAATGCTGATAGAGGCGCGCGACAAGGCCGAGAAAAGTTGATTCTTCGGAGACAGCGACAAATGGATCGGATGCATACGGGAATTTCGCGGCGAGGTTTCCTAAAGAGTACGGCGGCTGTTTCTTTGCCTTACGTTGTCCCGGCCTCAGTATTGGGCGCCGGCTCGCGACCTGCGCCGAGCGATCGGCTGACGATGGGCATGATCGGACTGGGCAGCATGGGGATGCGGCACGTCAAGGGATTTCTGCAGGAAGAGGACTGCCGAATTATTGCCGTCTGTGACGTTGACGCCGGGCGCAGGCGCGACGCGGTTAAGGAGATAAACGGCCACTACAAGAATGCCGACTGTGCCGCGTATGACGACTTTCGAGAGCTGATCGCTCGCGGCGATATCGACACCCTCTGCATATCCGTGCCGGACCATTGGCACGCGGCTCTGGCGCTTGCGGGTGTCCGGGCGGGTAAGGACATCTACGGCGAGAAGCCGCTGGCTCTGACGATTGCGCAGGGCAGGGCGATTGTTGACGAAGTAAAACGGTACAACTGCGTCTGGCAGACCGGAAGCTGGCAGCGCTCGACGGACCATTTCAGGTTTGCCTGCGAGCTGGTCCGAAACGAGCGAATAGGCCGCTTGAAAAGGGCGGAGGTCGGCATCGGCCCGGGCTATAAAAGCCCCGGCGTCAGGGAGACGATGTATCGGATCGACCCTCAGCCGATCATGCCGGTACCCGAAGGGTTCGATTATGAGATGTGGCTGGGGCCGGCGCCTAATGCTGCATACACCGAGAAACGCTGCCACTGGAACTTCCGCTGGATACTGGATTACTCCGGCGGCCAGGTTACCGACTGGGGCGCTCATCACGTGGACATCGCGCACTGGGGCATGAACTGCGACGACACCGGCCCGGTCGAGGTTGTCGGCAAGGGCGTCTTTCCAGCGGACGGCCTGTGGAACGCGGCGGTAACGTACGATTTTGAGTGCAGATACGCCAACGGCCTCGTGATGCGCGTCGCCAGTAACAACTATTGCAGGCAGGGCGTGAGCTTCATCGGCGAGACGGGCCGGGTCCACGTGACGCGGGGAGGCGTGACAACCGATCCGCCCGAACTGCGAAAGACCATAATCGGTCCCGACGAGATACATCTGCCCAGGCCGGCGGGCGACCATCGCCAGGGACACCGGCGGGACTTCCTCGATTGCGTCAAGACCCGCAAGACGACGATAACTCCGGCGGAAATCGGTCATCGTTCCGCGACGGTCTGTCACCTGGGCAACATCGCGATGATCGTCGGACGCAAAATCCGATGGGACCCGAAGCGAGAGCGAATAATCGACGACGTCTACCCAAATCGAATGCTCGACCGAGCTATGCGCTCACCATGGCGCATTTAGACAGGGCGCATCGCACTGAAATAATCATGGTGTACTATGCGCGCGCTACATGACTTTTGCGGAGCCGGGCCAATCACAGGGGGAATATGCCTTTGGCGAGACAAAAATGCTCGAAAGCCGCTTGGCTCTGCCGATGCCGAGGCGGATGGTGGCCACGCCGAGATAACAGAGGCTCGCCGGGCGGCGGCCGGCTTCAGTCCGCAGATGGGCTGTTTGCGTAACCTGGCACAGTCGGTGAAGCTACACGTGTCCGGCGCAGAAATCACTTCTCAAAGTAGTTTCGATCGCAGCATTTCTCAAAAAAATTTGTAATTTAAAATTTTTTTTTGCGGGCCGCTATCCGTTGCTTTTTGCCAAATATGGGAAAGTTCGTTGACTTCTTTGACTGACTCACTAATTTCAATATTGACAAAAAGTTATATTTTTAGCGCGACACAAAGGGTCGGTTGAGTGGTTCTCAAATATGAGAACGCCGACGGCTTTTTTGGGTTGAAATCAAGGTTTTTGAGAGTGTTGCTTTGTGCCGGGCCTCGGAGCGCCGCTGCGATTGACACGTGGTGCGGCAAAATCGTAGAATCAATATAAAGCAGTGCAACAGTGAATTGGAGCAACTGAAGTGTTAAATTCCACTGTAAAACTTTTCTTGTGTGCTGTGCTTCTTTGTTGCGCAGCAGGGTGCAGGCACCATCATCATCGAGGCCAGGTAAGCCAGGGGAATCCGCAGAGTCTATGTGTTCTGCCGGATCGATCTCAGTCTCAGTGGGTATCTTATGTCGATGCTTACCCGGAGAACTGGGAGCATTCGACTCATCCGGTTAAGCAGCGGACCCTCGCTTCCAAGTGAGCCAAGCCCTACGAGAGCTGATCGCAAGTGTGCAGCACTTATGCGTTATGCTCTCACGAACCGGCGCTAAGCCACTTGTTCACGGCGTCGGCGGCTTGTCGGCCGTTGTCGATGGCGCGGACGACCAGCGAAGCACCGTTGGCCGAGTCTCCTGCGGCGAAGACCCACGGTTCGCTCGTCTGGTAGTCGTTCACGGCGATGTTGCCTCTTGCGTCGAGTTGCAGCCCCAGGTTCTCGATGAGTCCCTCGTGGACTACGTGTACGAAGCCCATCGCCAGAATCGCCAGGTCCGCTTCGATTGTGAAATCTGTGCCGGGCAGTTGCTTGATTTTCCAGCCGTCGGAGTTCTTGGTCCATTCGACCTCGCAGCAGTTCAGCCGGCTCAGAGCGTTCTCGTTGCCTTCGAACTGCCTGGTCATGACGCTCCATCGGCGGTCGCAGCCTTCCTGGTGCGATGAGGACGTGCGCATGATTCGCGGCCACATCGGCCAGGGTGTATCCGGCGGTCGACTTTCGGGTGGTTTGGGCAGGATTTCCAATTGATAAATATTTGCAGCGCCCTGGCGGCGTGCCGTGCCGACGCAGTCGCTGCCGGTGTCGCCGCCGCCTATAACCGCGACGACTCTGTCTCGGGCCGTGACCGGGACGACATCGGCTTCATCTGTCACCTCATTCGAGCATCGCCTGTTCTGCGCCGACAAATAGTCCATTGCGAACAGAATGTTCTTCAGATTTCTTCCCGGTACGTCAAGATCGCGCGGCTGACCCGCCCCCATCGTCAGGCAGACCGCGTCGAACATCTTGCGCAAGTAGCGAACCGAGATATCGTTCCCGACGTCGATGCCGGTCTGGAACTCTACGCCTTCAGCCCTGAGCTGGTCCAGCCTGCGATCGATGATGCGTTTTTCAAGCTTGAAGTCCGGTATGCCGTATCGCAGCAGACCTCCGACGTGCTCGTTCTTCTCGAAAACGACCGTATCATGTCCCGCGCGAGCCAACTGTTGGGCCGCCGCCAGACCTGCCGGTCCCGAGCCTATCACTGCGACTTTCTTACCTGTTCTATGTTTGGCGGGCAGCGGTTTGATCCAGCCTTCTTCGAAGCCTCGCTCGACGATCTGGAACTCAATATGTCTGATCAGAACGGGCTCGTCGTTTATAGAAAGCGTGCATGCCGTCTCACAGGGAGCGGGGCACACGCGACCGGTAATCTCCGGGAAGTTGTTTGTCGAATGAAGATAGTCGCACGCCTGTTTCCAGCGACCTCTGTAGACAAACTCGTTCATATCCGGTATCGAATTGCCGACCGGGCAGCCGGCGCCGTGGCAGAATGGTATTCCGCAGTCCATGCAGCGGGCCGCCTGCCGACGTATCTCATCGGGCGTTAGCGGCAGATCGGTCTCGGCGAAATCCAGAATCCGCTCGGCGACCGGACGGTGTCCCACGTTTCGGCGATTGTATTTTAGAAAGCCCTTTACTTCGCCCATTGAAATACCTCCTCGGTTGCGGGGGTTGTCTCTGTGCCTCGTTGCTCCGCCGCCCGCATTCTCTCGAGCGCCTTGCTGTAGTCTATCGGGATGACCTTGACGAACTTGCCGACCATATCGGCCCAGTTGTCCAGGATATACCGGGCCCGCTCGCTTTGCGTCCACTTCAAATGCCGCTCAATCAGGTCGTGCAGAATATCCTTGTCGGACTGGTGCCATACGTTTTCCAGCTCGACCATGTCAAGATTGCAGAGCGTGTCGAATAATTGTATCTCGTCCAGAACGTAGGCAATGCCGCCGCTCATGCCCGCCGCGAAGTTGCAGCCGGTCTGGCCCAGGACGGCGACAACGCCGCCCGTCATATATTCGCAGCCGTGGTCGCCGACACCCTCGACGACGGCGGTGGCGCCGCTGTTACGAACGGCAAATCTTTCGCCTGCGACGCCGTTGACGAATACTTCGCCGGAAGTGGCTCCGTAGAGCAACGTGTTGCCGACGATAATATTCTCGTGGGCGCGGAAGGGAAAAATCCCAGCCGTAGCGACTACGATACGGCCGCCGGAAAGGCCCTTGCCCAGGTAGTCATTGCTTTCACCAATGAGTCTGAGTGTCACGCCGGGAGCGAGAAATGCTCCGAAACTCTGTCCCGCCGAGCCTCGGAAAGTAACTTCAAGCGTGCCGTCGGGAAGACCTTTTGGGCCATACTTTTTCACAATACGATTACTCAAGATAGCGCCGGCGGTTCGGTCGATATTTCGAATCGGCATTTCGATGGTTGTTCTCTGCAGGTCTTCAAGTGCAGGTTTGGCTTTTTCCAGTATTTTCCAGTCGATATTATCATCTGTCTTGCAGGGCTGCGGATTAACCTGCCGCAGCGCCTGACCGTTGCCGGGTTCGGGCCTGCGAAATATCGCTGAGAAATCCAGACCTTTTGCTTTCCAGTGGTCGATAGCTCGATGAGTCGAGAGCTTGTCGACTCTGCCGACCATGTCCTCGAACCTGCGAAAACCGAGCTCGGCCATTATCTGTCGAACCTCTTCGGCCACAAACAACATGAATCGTTCGACGTGCTCGGGCTTGCCGGCGAATCGATTTCTCAGCTCGGGATCTTGCGTTCCGATCCCGAATGGGCATGCGCCGTGGTGACATTTACGCAGCAGCGTGCATCCTATCGTAACGAGTGCCGCGGTGCCGAATCCGAATTGTTCGGCGCCCAGCAATGCAGCGACGACGACGTCCCTTCCGGTTTTCATTTGCCCGTCGGCCTGAAGTCGTATGCGATCCCGCAGGCCGTTCATCAAGAGCACCTGTTGTGTCTCTGCCAGGCCAAGCTCCCACGGGCATCCGGTGTGTTTGATCGAAGATAGCGGACTGGCGCCTGTCCCGCCGTCGTGGCCGCTTATCAGGACCTCGTCGGCGTTACCTTTGGCGACGCCGGCGGCGATTGTCCCGACTCCGACCTTGGCAACCAATTTGACCGATACCTTGACGCCGGGATTGCTGCACTTAAGGTCGTATATCAATTGGGCCAGGTCCTCAATCGAATATATATCATGATGCGGCGGCGGCGATATTAGCGTTACGCCCGGTGTGGAGTGGCGCATCGCGGCGATCTCTTCGGTCACTTTATGTCCGGGTAGTTGTCCGCCCTCGCCCGGCTTTGCCCCCTGGGCCATTTTGATCTGAATCTCTTTCGCGTGAGCGAGATAGTCGATGGTAACGCCGAATCTCGCGCTGGCTACTTGTTTAATGGCGGAGTTTTTCGAATCGCCGTTAGGGCCGAGTATATAACGTGACGCATCCTCACCGCCCTCGCCGGTATTGCTCATGCCGCCCAGGCGGTTCATCGCGATGGCCATGCACTCGTGAGCTTCTTTGCTTATGGAGCCGTGGCTCATAGCGCCGGTGCAGAACCGCTTGACAATCTCCGAGGCCGGCTCTACCTCTTCTATAGCGATTCTGTTGCAGTTTGTGAAGTCGAACAGCCCGCGCAACGTGCAGAGTTCTCTTGATTGGTTGTTGACCGCTTCGGCGTACTCGGCGTATGTCGAAGGATCGTTTTTGATAACGGCGTGCTGAAGTTTTGAAACGGTGATCGGGTTCCACAGGTGATTCTCTCCCGTTTGCCGGAAGTGATATTCGCCGCCGAACTCGAGATCGAGCATTCCGTTCGGGCGCTCCGAGTACGCCGAGTCATGCCGGGCTATTGCCTCTTTGGCAATTTCTTCGAGTCCGATACCGCCGATACGCGAGCTGGTGTCGGTGAAGAATTCCTCGACGAAAGCTTTATTAAGCCCGATTGCCTCGAACAACTGAGCGCCGTGATAGCTGCGAAGCGTGGAGATGCCCATTTTGCTCATCGTCTTGAGGATGCCTTTCTTGATCGCGGCAATATAGTTATCCGCTATCTGGATGTGTTCCATCTTTTCGGGAAGCTCATCCTGGCGCTGAAGTTCATCGAGTGACTCGAACGCCAGATACGGATTAATCGCATTGGCGCCGTAGCCGCAGAGCAGACAGAAGTGCATGACCTCTCTCGGCTCGCCGCTCTCGACAATAAGCCCTGCTTCATCGTGCAGTCCCTTGTTCAGCAGATGGCGGTGGACGGCGGCTGTGGCAAGCAGCGACGGAATAGGCGCCTTTGACTCGGAACTGCCTCGGTCGCCGATAATGAGCAGACAGGCGCCGTCTATAACCTCCCTCTCGGCGGCGCTGGTTAGCGAATCCAGACCGCGACGAAGGCTTTCTTCGGGATTGGCCGCATCAGGCTCAAAAATCGCCTGAACGGTAGCGACCTTGAAGTCGTCCCGGCGTACGGTTCGCAGCCTCTCGACATCTTCATTGGTCAGTATGGGGTGCGGCAACTTTAGCTGCCGACAATGTTCCGGAGTCTCCTGAAGAATATTCGGCCTTCTGCCCGTGAACATCATCAGACTCATGACAAGCCCCTCGCGAAGCGGGTCAATGGGCGGATTGGTCACCTGCGCGAAAAGCTGCTTGAAATAGTTGAACAAAAGCTTGGGCCTGTCGGACAACACCGCCAGCGGAGTGTCGTTTCCCATCGATCCGACCGCTTCCTGTCCGTCGACGGCCATCGGCGTCAGGACCGTACGTAGCTCCTCGCTCGTGTAGCCGAACGCCCGCATTCTTTGAGCGATTGTCTCGGCGTCGGTGGGCACGAGCCTGGGAGCGTCGAACAGGCCGCGAAGCTCGATTCTGTTTTCTTCGAGCCATCTGCGATAGGGCTTTCGACGAGCGACCTTGCTCTTTATTTCATTGTCGGAAATCTGCCGTCCCTCGACGGTATCGACCAGGAACATGCGTCCCGGGCGCAAGCGCCCCTTCCTGCGCACTTTCTCCGGCGGAAACTCCACCACGCCGGCCTCGCTGGCGAGAATAGCAAGACCATCGGTTGTGACCAGATAGCGGCACGGGCGCAGGCCGTTGCGATCCAGGGTTCCGCCTATGAAACGTCCGTCGGTGAATACCATCGCCGCCGGCCCGTCCCAGGGCTCCATCATAGAGGCGTGGTATTCGTAAAACGCCCGCTTTGCCGTGCTTATGTGATACTTTGACCCGAAGGCCTCCGGTATCATCATCATCATGGCGTGCGGCATGTTTCTGCCTGCGCGTACCAAAAGCTCGAGCGTGTTGTCGAAACATGCCGAATCGCTCGCTTCCGGCGAGGATATGGGCAGCAGATCGCTGATGTCGTCACCGAACAGCTCGGACGACATTTTTGTCTCGCGCGCTCTCATGCCGGCCTGATTGCCGCTGAGAGTGTTTATCTCGCCGTTGTGTGCCATGCAGCGAAACGGCTGCGCGAGCCTCCAACTGGGGAACGTATTGGTGCTGTAACGCTGATGAACGACGGCGAGCGCCGACATGACGCGCTCATCGGTCAGATCCGGGTAATAGGTGAACAATTGCCAGGCCATGAACATTCCCTTGTAGCAGATAGTTCTGCTCGAAAGCGATGGTATGTAGAAATCATCCGCTCGTTCTCCCAGCTTGGCGCTTATTCTTCGACCTGCCCGCCTGCGGGCCATATACAAATGCCGCTCCAGGTGTTCCCCTTCCAAGCCACCGCCATCGACAAAAACCTGTTTGATCGAAGGCTCGGCTTCAAGTGCGATCCGGCCCAGGCACTCCGGCGAACAGGGCACATCCCGCCAGCCAAGGACTTTCATGCCGTAATGGTTTATCGCGGATTCCAGAATGTGATCACATTGCTCGCGAATATCCGCATCCTTCGAACCAAAAACCATCCCTACGCCGTATCGTGAAGGCTCGGGCAGCGTGAAGCCGACTTTTTGGCAATCGGCGGAAAAGAACTCGTGCGGAATCTGGAACAGAATTCCCGCGCCGTCGCCGGTGGTCTCGTCGGCGCCGGTAGCCCCGCGATGGTGCAGATTCAGTAGTATCTGATTCCCATATTCGAGGATCGAGTGGTCCTTTCGGCCTGAGATATTCACTACGGCCCCGATGCCGCAGGAGTCGTGCTCGCGCCGGACTTCATACAATCCCATATCTTTGAGCTTCTTAGCCATTTAAAACCTTTTAAATTACGCCAAATAAGTTACTTATGTATATCATGGCCTATCGGAGTAGTACAGTCCTTTATACGGATGAAAATGGCGATTGGTGTTGGGATTTTTCTTATAGTGAGCATAAATTCAGCTTATTGTACGACGGGTGGCAGCTTGCTGATATGTAAAGAAAAGGGGCAAGGCTTATCCCACTTGTCTGTCCGTTTCCGGCCAGAGAAGCCGCGGGAAAGCCTTACCCACAACCCAATGCCAACCCCTTTCAGGGGAGCATCACTATATTTCATCGGACGCCGGCAGACATACGACATCCGAAAGACTGAATACGAGTATCAACTGTCGTAGTAAAGATGGAACTCGTATGGGTGCGGCCGCAATGCCAGAGGATCGAGCTCCTCTTCACGTTTCCAGGTAATCCACATGTCCACCAGATCGTCGGTAAATACGTTGCCGGCGGTCAGGAAGTCATGGTCTGCCTCGAGTGCGTCGATAGCCTCGGCCAGCGACCCCGGAGTCTTGTTGTACCTTCCGAGTTCCTCCGGCGTCATGTCGTAAATGTCCCTGTCCAGCGGTTCGCCCGGATCGATCTTGTTCTGTATGCCGTCTATGGCGGCCATGAGCATAGCCGACCACGCGAGGTAGCCGTTGCACGTCGGGTCGGGACACCGGAACTCCAGCCGCTTGGCCTTCGGGTTGTCCGAATACATCGGGATACGGATACCGGCCGAACGATTGCGGGCGCTCATGACGAGATTGACCGGCGCCTCGAAGCCGGGAACCAGGCGGCGATAAGAATTTGTCGTCGGCGCCGCGAAAGCAAGTATCGCCGGCGTGTGTTTGAGTATGCCGCCGATGGCGTGAAGAGCCAGCTCGCTCAGGCCGGCGTATTTGTCGCCCGCCATCAAAGTGTCGCCGTCCTTCCACAGCGACAGGTGCGTATGCATTCCGCTGCCGTTATCCTCGAACACCGGTTTGGGCATGAATGTCACCGTCTTGCCGTGTCGTTTTGCCACGTTCTTGATGATGTATTTGTACCACATAAACTGGTCGGACATCTTGAGCAGATCGGCGTACTGCATATCGATCTCGGCCTGCCCGGCCGTGGCGACCTCGTGGTGATGAGCCTCGACAACAATGCCCACTTTTTGCATTTCCGCTACCATTGTTCCTCGCAGGTCATGGTACGTGTCTGTCGGGCTTACCGGGAAGTAACCACCCTTGAAGCTGGGCTTGTAGCCGAGGTTAGGCTCTTCGAAGCGTGCCGTGTTCCAGGCTCCCTCGACGGAATCTATCTGGTACATTCCGGTATACTGATTCTGCTGATATCGCACCTCATCGAAGATAAAAAACTCCGGCTCCGGGCCGATAAAGCACCTGTCGGCTATTGTTGTTTCCTTCAGGTATTCGATGCCTTTGCTTGCGACGTGGCGCGGGTCGCGGGAATAATCTTCCTTCGTCACCGGATCAACAACGTTGGCCAATACACTGACCGTCGGCTCGGCAAAGAACGGATCGATCACGAAGGTGGACGGATCCGGTATGGCTAACATGTCGGACATGTGGATTCCCTGCCAGCCTCTAATCGACGAGCCGTCGAATCCGACGCCGTCCTCGAATGTTTTCTCGTCCCATGTATCCGTCGGGTACGAACAGTGCTGCCAGGTTCCCAGCAGGTCCGTGAATTTAAGATCAATCATCTTCGCGTTGTTCTTCTTTGCGAATTCGAAAAACTCTTTCGGTGTCATCTTTCATTTCCTTTCAAAATTTTGCGTTGGCATTTGGGTTTTGTATTATCCTATAGCTTTGTTACCTTCTTCACCGGTTCTTATCCTTATGCACTGAGGCAGGTCGAGGACGAATATCTTGCCGTCGCCGATCTGCTCGGTTCTGGCTCCCTTGACTATTGCGTTTATGGTCTCATCCAGGAAGTCATCATTGACGGCGATCTCGATCCTGACTTTCTTGAGCAGGTTGACTTCGAACTTTATGCCTCGATAACTTTCCTGATATCCCTGCTGCTCGCCGCAGCCGAGTGCGTTGGTCACCGACATCTTGAATACTTTGGCGTCGTAAAGGGCCTTCTTGACGTCTTTGAGTTTATGTGGCTGAATATATGCGATTACAAGTTTCATCGAATCACCTTTGTTAGCTGTTTACTTGAGTATTGCCTCAACTGGTGCTGAATATCTGGAATCCGCCGTAAGCTTCCATGCCGTGCTCGCCGATGTCAAGGCCTCGCAGTTCTTCTTCTCTGCTGACGCGAAGGCCGATGGTGACGTCGATCAGCTTGAATATGCCCCACATACCGGCGACCACGAACACAATTGTTGCAACACTGCCGACCATCTGGATTCCCAGTTGCATCGGGTTCGCACTGTAAACAAAGCCGTTATGTGCAAGGCCCAGAGCTTCCTTGCCGAAGATTCCGACGCAAACCGTGCCCCAGATACCGCAGGCCCCGTGCACGGGAACCGCACCGACCGGATCGTCGATCTTGAGGCTGTCGAGTATTTCAACGCCGCGAACTACGATATACCCCGCCGATGCGCCGATTACCAGAGCGGCCCAGGGATCGACGAACGCACAGGGAGCCGTTATGGCGACCAGACCCGCCAGAGCGCCGTTCATAGCCATTGACAAATCGGGCTTGCCGTAACGCTTCCAGACGGTCACCATCGCGCCGATCCCCCCTAACGCCGCGGCAAGGTTTGTGTTAATCGCAACACGAGCTATTCCTGCACCTCCCTTGACGCCGAGCGTCGAGCCGGCGTTGAATCCGAACCAGCCGAACCACAAGATGAACACGCCCAGCGAAGCCAGCGGAATGCTGTGGCCGGCCAATACTTTGGGATTACCGTCCGGGCCGTACTTGCCTTCTCTGGGCTTTAGCATTTTGGTTCCAACGAGTGCCGCAATGCCGCCGACTGTGTGAACCACGGTCGAGCCGGCGAAATCGGCAAATCCCATGCTCGCAAGCCATCCGCCGCCCCATATCCAGTGGCCGACGATTGGGTATACGATAGCCGAAATGAGAAACGAGTAAATCAAATACGCCTCGAATTTCATACGCTCGGCCATCCCGCCTGCAACGATTGTCGCCGCGGCTCCGCAGAATGCGGCCTGAAAAAGCCAGAACGCATACAGGGGCAATCCGTTTGCCGTCTCTTCCAGCCCGAATAGGCACCAGCCCTTTAGACCCATAAATCCGTTGCCGTCGCCGAACATTAAGCCGTAGCCGATCAGGAAAAAGCCCAGCGAAGCCATGCAGAAATCCAGGAAGTTCTTCGTCAGGATGTTGCAGGTGTTCTTGGCCCTGATGAATCCCGCCTCCACCATCCCGAACCCCGCCTGCATAAAGAAAACCAGAAACGCACCCAGCAACACCCAGACCGTATCCAGACTCTGCTTGACCTGTTCGAGAGTCAATTCTCCATCGCCCGCGAACGCGCTACTGTTCAACGCCGCCAACAGAATGATTGCAGCCGCGCACTTCTTCCAGAAGTCAATCGTCTTACCCTTTGTTCTAACTATCACTTCAATGTTCCTTTTTAGACCGAGTACAACTTTATCACTTAACGCCAACCTAACTATTTGCAATCAGCGTGCCAGTAGGTTATGTGCAGGACCATAATTTTATAAACATTTGTAAATACGATACTTATGCCGAATTAGCGTTTAGGTGTGATTTTTCAGGCTTCTACAATATCGTCGATATTCCTTGTTAGAAATACAAATATGTTGTTTTGGTAGAAATTTAAAGCCCTCCACAAACTATATCTTTTACACAAAACGCAGACCCACCCTGTCATTCCCGCGAAGGCAGAGATGACAAAATGCGTTACAAGATTGACATTAAATGATTTACTTTTATATCCGTCACAAAACCAGTCAGTTTGAGAATTAAAATAGACTTGCCATTACCGGCCAATGGATGTATATAGTAAAAAGCAGGGAAAAAGATGCCTCAAAAGAAAAACGAGTTTCCTGATAACTAACCCTGGAATAATACAATCAGGAATTGACGATAAACCATATAATATTATGTTCGGCAATTTCCTATAGGTGGTACAGCTATGAATAATTACAAGCAGATTACTCTTGAGAATTGGACACGGCCAGATCCTGTGAGCAGTTGTTTTGTTCGTGTTCGGCCTGATGGAACATCCAGTAGCATCAAAGCAGAGGAGTATTTCGCTGACATTATGAATCATGACTATAGCGTTCACCAGAACTGACCCATCTGTGCTCAGTTAGACTGAGCCACTCGT
>CAZRBG010000075.1:0-23052 GCA_964598225.1 uncultured Pirellulales bacterium | reverse complement strand
TACAGCATTTCATAAGTATCACGACTAAGCAACTTTCTTTTCCACAGCCAAAGGCTTGCCTGTATATGTCCACTTATACGGCTTGGCCAAATTCGCATTGTAATATTCGATGAACCTGATGATCTTATCTTGTAAATCATCGACAGAACTAAAATCACCGCGACGAATCACTTTCCGAACCAAAGTAGAAAACCAAATCTCAATCTGGTTAAGCCACGATGCATGAGACGGAGTGAAATGAAACACCACACGCTTGGACGGATCCGTTAGAAAATCCCTGCGCTGACGGCCTGTATCGACCGGCCCTGTCTTGCAGCTGCAAAAGTCGGCAACAACCTGGCACGTCAAAGCATGATAGTGGGTGTTAAGATTATCCAGCACAATATGGATGCTGTGGGACTCTGCGTACATTTGGCAAATCCATTGGATGAATTCCGCGAAAACTTCCGCGGGGCGATTGGGTGTCAACAAGCCAATAACCTCGCCGGTTGCAACCTCTAAGCCGGCGGTTAGACAACAGGTGCCGTGACGTTTGTATTCATGCTCAATAAGCTCAATCCGGCCCGGCGTCATGGGCTTATGGGGATATTTACGTTTCAAAGCCTGAATGGATGTCTTTTCATCCACAGAAAGCAAGATATCGCCCCTTTCATGCATTTGCAGAGCGTTCAGATAGAGTTCGACGATATCATACATCTTAAGATAGAACTCTGGATCGGGACTGTTGAGCCAGTAGTGCCAGCGGTGGGGTTTAAGAGCAGCCTGATCCAGCAACCGCCAAATAGTGGATGGAGCAACGGAGCCGGCAATTTCGTTTTCCAGAACTGCTCGGGTCAAATCACTGATGCTCCAGTGAGTGATGGGATGGCCTTGTTGCACGGGCGGCCGCGTCGCCAAGGCGACGATTTCATGTTGCTGCTGAGGGGGAAAAAGCCGGGGGTCTACCCGGTCTTGGTCGGTCCTGTAATCCGTCGATACCTTGTTGTTCATAACGATTTCGCCAGCGCAGCACGGTGTCCACGGAAGTGTCGAGGCGACGCTTGATTTCCCGATGCGGCAGCCCGTCCGCACAGTAGAGCAAAATGCGGGCACGAAATACCAAACGTTGGGCCAAAGTACGCTTTCGCACCATCGATTCCAGAATCTCTCGATCCCCCGGGCGCAGCCGTAATGGCTCTGCAGGTGGAAATGGCATGATAAGACCTCCATGTTTTCATAACGTAATTCCTTAAAGTTCCTTACCATGTACATTATCGAACCACCCCAGGTAAAAACTTTACATAGTCGTACTATTTCTGAAATGCTGTACTAGGCCGCCCACGGGACCATAAAACAGAGTCCCCGCCAGTAGATCAGCATATTCAGCCGCTTTTGATACCGATCCAAGGGTCATGTGGTACAGCGCGTGTTTGCAAACATACAGATCACCAATGAACATATCATTGTCATTGTCGCTTACAGTAAGTGCAACATTCTGAAAACACGCTATAATCTCTTGTTTGTTATACAGTCTTATCTGCTTTTTGTCTGACTGTGCGGGAGCAATCTCCCTCCATTCGCTTTCACATGCCTTACATTCGTCCGCTTTGGCGTGCTTCAATGGATAGTTACATATAGGACAGTTTTGGGGGGAGGCGTCGCATTTCAGACATAAACATTCGCCAGTGAGTTTTCCTGATGATCTAACCAACCGCAATTCATTTCCGCACTCAGGACACGTAGGAGTATTGCCCATAGCGATTCCTTTCTTTTTCGGCCAGAAGGAGCCGTGCCTTAACTTTCACGTGGACTTCAGGGGACACCTTACATATTTCTCCTGTCACTATGACTTACGTCATTGCTTGGTTTGTCGCACAAGTAGTTCACGCATGCTCTCGCTGAAAATTAAAGAGGCGTGACCTACTCACGCCCCATCCAAGGCACTGGCATGCCCTCACAGGAACGCTTTCGGGCACGCCCAACTTGGGGCGTGCCTCGATGCGCCGTCCTGTGATTTGAAATTGCCAGTTTCGATGTGGACAGCAGCCGAAGCTACGCGACTGTCATATTGTGGAAATAACTATACGTTTGTATCAAGTCCTCCATTTAAGTACATTTTCTTTCCTCCGTGCTTAAACGACCAGTGCCGCATCAATCGTGACGCGTCCGCATGTAACGTCTCTCAAAGCTGCCGCGTTTCTATGGTGACATTATCAATATAGATGGGCTTGTTAGAGATGTCAATACGTATTACTACGTATTTTTTGGATTTTTTTATCAGTGTGAAGACGTTTTCAAGGGCGGGACGCTCTCGCCACGGCGGAAGAATTGGTGCGATGCATCGCACCGACTCCAACTTTCGCCCTCTCGAACTTCGCGGTTGCTTTTGGAGCGGTTCTATCCTATAATAAAGTTATGTATTCGCAGGCTGCTGGAGAATAAAATGTGTCGTGGGAAACAAACGGTATGGATACGCGTGAAATCAGCAAAATGAGCCGGATTGAGCGTCTGGCGGCCATGGAAACCCTTTGGGATTCGTTGCTCCGGGATGAGGTGGAAGTCGATTCCCCGGATTGGCACCGCGAGATCCTCCAAGAGAGGAAACGCAAAATCGAAAGCGGAAAAGCAGAGTTCATCTCTCTCGAAAAACTAAGGGCGAGTCGTAGATCGTGAAAGCTCGAGACGTCGTCATCATGAAGGAGGCTGTGCATGACCTCAACGACGGGAAAGCCTTCTATGACCAGAGGGAACGTGGCATTGGCGACTATTTCTGGGACAGCTTGTTCGCCGACATCGAATCGCTGCTAATCTACGCAGGCATCCATCGCGAATCGCACGGCCTTTACCGAATGTTGGCCAGGCGATTTCCGTATGCCATTTACTACGAAATGGTCGATCAGGTTGCCTACATTGTGGCGGTTCTGCCGATGCACCGTAGCCCCGAGTGGATCGAGAAGAAACTGAAGGACAGAGGCTAACGACATTTGCGGAGAGCATTGTCGGGTAGGGCTTGGGGCTAGGTGAGAACTGCGTATCTTTCGAGGAAGCGCCAGCCCCATGTGGCGCGGGCATCTGGCCCTTGTACTGTGGCGCGGGCAAGATGCCCGCGGGACTCAAGGCCGGGACGGCCTCGCCACAAACGACATCGGGATGAAGCTGCCACCCGATTGCATAAGGCGTTTTGTTAAATGCTCTTACGAGCACACTACGAACAGTAACTTTTGAAATGACTGAGTTATCACACAAAAGGCAGACACCTGCGACCCGTAGACATTTTCTTGGGTGGACACTCAAGCTTGGAATTGGCTGCGCGAGCGTACCAGCATTTACCACATCTGTCCGGAACGGCCCGAAACCCAACTTTATCGTGATTCTGGGCGACAATCTGGGCTACGGCGACGTTGGGTGCTTCGGCTCGAAACTGCATAAGACGCCGAACATTGACCGGATGGCTGCTGAGGGCATGCGCTTCACGGATTTCTACGCCACCAGCGGCGTTTGTACACCCTCACGCGCCAGCCTGATGACCGGATGCTATCCCCGTCGGGTCAATATGCACGTCAGCGCCGACGGCGGCGCGGTCCTGCGGCCTGTGTCGAAGAAGGGCCTGAATCCCGATGAGATCACCATCGCCGAAGTGCTGAAGCCCCGCGGCTACGCGACCGCGTGCATCGGCAAATGGCACCTTGGCGATCAGTTGCCGTTTCTGCCTACACGGCAGGGATTTGACTACTATCTCGGCATCCCCTACAGCGACGACATGACGCAGCGCCCAGGCCGAGACTGGCCGCCGCTGCCGCTGATGGAGAACGAAGAGGTAATCGAAGCGCCGGCAGACCGTAACCTTCTGACAAGGCGTTACACCGAAAAGGCGATAGAATTCATCACGGCCAACAAGGACCGGCCTTTCTTCGTCTACCTGCCGCACGCCATGCCCGGCAGCACGAGGGCGCCCTTCGCGAGCGCCCGCTTTCGCGGCAAGTCTGCAAACGGCCCGTGGGGAGATTCAGTCGAAGAATTGGACTGGTCGACCGGCGAGATTCTCCGGGCCGTAAGGAAGCTTAGCCTCGATAAGCAGACGCTGATTGTCTGGGCCTCGGATAACGGCGCGCCTCGGCGCAATCCGCCGCAGGGGCTCAACCTGCCGCTGAAAGGCTGGGGATACACCACAACCGAAGGAGGTCAGCGCGTGCCGTGCATCATGCGCTGGCCGGGCAGGATTCCCGCCGGCAAGACCTGCGGCGAAGTCTGCTCGATGATGGACCTTCTTCCCACGTTTGCCCGGCTCGCCGGCGCCGAAGTCCCGACAGATCGAATAATCGACGGCCACGACATCCGACCGTTAATGACGGGTAAATCCGGCGCCCGCTCGCCATACCAGGCCTTCTATTACTACTACATGGGCCAGCTACAGGCGGTCCGCTCGGGCAAGTGGAAGCTGTACCTGCCGCTCGAGGCGAAATGGCAAAACTTCAGCAGAAAAACAAAGCCAAGCCCCGCCAGGCTGTACGATCTCAAAGCGGACCTGCGAGAGACTCGGAACCTCGCACAAAAGTATCCGGAGACCGTAAGAAGGCTGCTAACCCCGGCCGAGAAAGCCCGTGAAGACCTCGGCGACGGCGACCGCCCCGGTAAAAACCAGCGCCCCGCCGGCTTCGTCGCCAATCCCACCCCAAGACGGCTTCGTCGCGTCGTAACCGATATTCTCACGCCGGCAGGGTTGCTGCCACCTTGTTCATAACGCGGCCAAGTCTGGCGAATCGGGTCAAACCGAGATTTATTTCAAAAAGAAAAAAATAAAGCTTTGCTATCTCGGGCACATGCCGATACACTGAAAGCGTATATCTGGTTGAAATAAAGGAGAAATGTGTGAATATCTATGTGGGTAATTTAGCAGGCGAAGTCGGCGAGGACGATTTGCGCGGGGTTTTTGAAGAATTTGGTCAGGTCCAATCTGTCAATATCCTCAGAGACAGGGAGACCGGGGAATCGAGAGGCTTCGGCTTCGTGGAAATGCCTTCAAAGGACGAGGCTCAGAAAGCGATAGAAGAAGCCGACGGCACGGATTTGAAGGGAATGGACATAAAGGTCAATGAGGCACACCCACGCCCGAGCGGCGGTGGCCGTGGCGGTGGACGCGGTGGCGGTCGTGGCGGCGGACGCGGTGGTGGACGCGGCGGCTATGGCGGTGGCGGCGGCGGGCGTGGCGGCGGACGCCGCAACGATCGCGGTGGCGGTGGCGGTGGCGGCAGAGGCCGCTACTAAACTATCCGGCTGCGAAGCTTTCCGGGATTGGCGCCAAGCCCATCCGGATTTAGACAATTGAATTGAAACGAGACGTCAGATTGACCTGCGGCTATTGCCACAGGATCGACACTGACGTCTCTTGGTTTATGAATATTCGAGAATGAAAGGATTCTAAAATGGCAGAAGCAAAACAAGGCGATAAAGTCAAAGTTCACTACACCGGCAAACTACCCGACGGCACGGTATTCGATTCGTCCGCAGAAAGAGATGCTATGGCGGTAACAATCGGTTCGGAGCAGACGCTTCCCGATCTCGAACAGGCGTTGATCGGGATGAGCCCGGGAGAATCGAAAACAATCACAATCGGCGCCGACAGAGCGTTCGGGCCTCACCGGGACGATCTGGTCGCAAACATAAGCTCCGACCAAATTGCCCCGGGCCTCGATCCGAAGGTCGGCCAGAGATTAGAGGCTACACAGGGCGAGGGTCAGAAGGCCGTCGTGACCGTAACCGACGTAAACGAGTCCGGCATAACGGTAGATGCCAACCACCCCCTGGCCGGAGAAGACCTCACCTTCGACCTCGAACTGGTAGAAATCACCTGAGCCGCAACCGCGGATTTCGCGGATTTTTCTTCACCACGAAGCTCACGAAGGAACACGAAAAGTCTTAAATTATGTGATTTTCCTCGTGATTCTTCGTGCCTTCGTGGTTAGGAAGTTCGCAGTCGTGAGAGCGAAGATGACGGAGTAGGTCCCTGCGTTTCATATCGCTATCTGCTCTTCACGAAAATCCGTTCCCAGAGCGGATATAGCGTCCTGTCGATTGAATTCCAGGGCCTCTTTCAGGGTTATCTTGAGGGTCTCCAGCAACTGCTCGTGCGTTCGCTCCTGGCAGTCCACTCCCGGCACTTCCTCAATCCACCCGATCCACCAGCTTTTATCCGGCGAATAGGTTCAGTTGTACAGGTCTTTTCTCCCTGCGAACGTTGCCTAAAATCTTTATAAGTGGTCCAGCGTCTATATTGGAAAGCTCTTTGGGCTCCAATTTGTGAAGTCCACCTCCGTATACCCTGCCTTCATCGAGCATTGACTGTGCCGTTATCGTGTTCAAAGCATCAACTATGGACTTAGCTATTTCCGGCTGGGTAGATATTGCCTTTCTGACATGATGTTTCGGGTATAGTATTAGATAGACATTTGCAACGATAGCATTCGAATGGTTGAGAATGAATCGAAACGGTTTCTTTCGCTCCCCATCTGTTCTGCCTATATAAGTGCAATAGAATAGACTGGCAGACCTGTACTCCTGGGAATACCAGGGTGTTCTGTGCCTGCACAGGTATCGTTCTGGCACTCCTTTTTGTATACCTTCCTGAAGGTATTCCCAGAGTTCCGGGTAATTACGCTTTACATTCTGAAGCGGCAATTTACAGTCCAACACGAAGATTTGCTTGTCTATTACCGGATTGCCGTTATCGTCTGCTCGAATTTCCGTTTCTGTAAGATACCTTGGGCTTGGTAAGATTGGTACGAATTGACTAATTGGAAGAGCTCTTTTCTGAATTTCATCTGCAGACAAAACGAAGAATTTATTGTCCCCCGTGGCTATTCCTCGCTTCACTGTGAAGAATTCACTGATCTTGGGAAATGATGCTTCCTCGCGTTCTTTGAAAAGGGGGAACCTGGTCCATTTGGCTTCTCTTGACAAAACGGAAACGGAAATGTCTCTTTCGCAGTCGGGGGTGTCCACATAGCCACCGTAAGTGAACTTCACCTTATGCCCCACAGGGGTGGGCCTGTTCTTCAGCCAGACAATCGCAGAAGAGACAAGGGCATCATCAAACTGAACCTCGTTGGGATCAAAACGGTGTATTTGAAGCAAAGTGACGGCCCGCAAAAGATATTGCTTGATAGCTTCTCCATAGTTGACGTCCATAAACTCGCTCGGTATTAACCAGCCTGCAATCCCATCTCTCTGCATCCAGCGATGAGAAAGTGCCAGGAAGTAGCAATACAAGCCGGCCAAACCAGATAATCTGATATTTGCGGCACGAAAAGTAAGTCCCTGTAGCCGCACCTTATTTCCGTTGGTAACGTGATGATGTCTGACGTATGGCGGATTGCAGATAATAAGATTGTACTTTTCCGATTCGGTTTGTGGAAATTCTTGACACGTAAAGTCTCTCAGACGCAAATCAAGAAGTGTGTCCTTCCACAATTCCGAAGCGGGTTTTGCATAATGTGGATCCACCTCGTAGCCCGTGGCAGCGACTACACGATCTGAGGTAAATGTATCCAACAGAGCGCTGAAGAACGCCCCGGTGCCGAAACCGGGATCAAGAAAACGTATTCTTGCCTGATTTGAGAGCAATTTTTCAGCATGCGCCAGGATATCTTTGGCCAGCTTGATCGGCGTCGGGAACTGCCCTTTTGCATTCCGTTCCTCCTGGGTTTTTTGCGCATCGAGCAGCTTTTGCAATTTTTGTCGATCTTGTTCTAAAGTACAAATATCACGCATCGATTACAAACCAAAATGTGCGAGATCGTCAATACGATGCTCCCATACCCAATCAATTCCTTCAGCCGCTTCATATCCAAGGTAGCCACTGTCAAAATATCCGCAGAGAAAAAGCGTAAACATAATATCTTTTCCATAAGTTTTTCGCAATTGCGCCATTTTCACTGCTTCTTCTTTTCTTCTTTTATTTACGTTCGTAAAGTCGCCGGCAGACTTTGCCTCAACCAGCAACGGAAGTTCACCGGTCCGAGAACCCTTTCTCGTTATCACGACGTCAATCGGAATATTAACCTTCTTCTTCCGATCCAGTTTAACTGGAACATTGAGCCGAAACGCGAATCTGCCCGGAGGCATGGACATAAAATCATCCGCTTCGGCGGATTTCAGTTGCCTGTAACCTCGTGCCTCCAGCCACGTTTGAATCGAAGCCAGTTGCCTACGTTCCTGGGCGTTCCGAATAATCGGATTAGCAACAGCTCCACACAGTCTGTCGGCCACGATGGTTGCTGCCCTGTGGACTTCTTCCTCTGTGCCCGGGCTGTTTCTTTCTTTCCACACAAAGATGTCAGGATCACTCATCCTTTCTATGATTTCACTAATTCTTCCCAGTTGGCTCGTCAGTTCAACTTTGTCCATGCTCCGCGAAAGCCTGTTGTGAAGCTCCATATTCTGCACCAAGTTCGGTGAGACACCAGCAAGACCTATCAACCGGTCTCGTGCAATCGGTGGACAAGTCGTCATTCGCAATATCGAGAGAATGGAAGGATTCTTCCCCAACACTTCAGGCTTTATGTTCGTAAGGTCCTCAGTCCATTCAAGTGCCGCTTTGACATTCTTAGTTGTCTGTATTCGCGTTTCTCGGAATGCCTTTGGGGCAAATTCCATGAACCAATCGTTGTAAAAATCAACAGACCTGGCTATGTCATTCTTCCACAGGTGCGGCTTGTCGAGATTTACAGGCATTTACTCTCCACTCTATTCTGCAATAGGCGAAACGCAATTACGGGTGTTGCATCTTGACCGTAGTTTAACCCAGTGCAGACGTAGTGTCAACGCCGAGGTACGATTCATGTTTCATCCTGTGGATTTTGCTCTTCAGGCATTCGGCAGAGAACATGGAAACGTTTAAGCTCAATGCCAACAATATTTCCTGGCTTTTTCTGCTTTGACACGATATGATGTGTTGCAGCTTGCGATAGGCTCGACTTACAGAGGTACGTCGCGTGTTTCGGTGCTCCAATGGAGAGTCATTTTACGATCCTGACGGAAAGGACGTGGATATGAAGAAGCGAGGGGGATTTACTTTGATTGAGTTGCTGGTTGTGATTGCGGTTATTGCGCTTTTGATGGGGCTTTTGATACCGGCTCTTTCTAAGGCTCGGGATCAGGCTCGGGCGGCGGTTTGTAAGGCTAATCTCAAGCAGTGGGCTACGATTATTGCGATGTATACCATGGACAACAACAACGAGTACTGGATCGAGTACTGCCAGAGGCGCGATCCGGCCGGGACGTGGATGCGGGCGCTCGAATTGCTCTACGGCGATATGGGCAAATTCCGCGTGTGCCCGGCGGCGAAGGAGCCGTGCTTTTTGGCCGATCCGGTCTCCGGCGACGCCAACTGGCGGCGCTACGGCAGCGCCAAAAGGGTCTGGGGGCCGGGGATTCCGACGAAATACTTCTACGAGAACGACTACGGCAGCTACGGCGTCAATCACTGGATCAACACCCTCGAAGACGGCGACGACGGCTGGCTCGACGCACCCGAGCTGCACTGGAAGACCGATATCAGCAATAACAGCAGCAGCATCCCCATTCTCGGAGATTGCACCTGGTACGGCGGCCAGCCCGCAAACGCACCCGATCCGGCACACCCCAGCTTCGCGAGCGAGTCGGCCCCGCCGCAGTTTCGCTTCTGGTGGGAGACCGACCCGACGGCGGCATGGAGAAGCAGCATGTGCCGCTTCGCGATAGACCGCCACAGCACGGCCATCAACATGTCGTTCATGGACGGCTCGACGCAGAAGGTCGGCCTGTATGAGCTGTGGACGCTGAAATGGCACCGCGGGGCTAAGCCCAATAATGACATTGTTATTCCCTGGCTGCCGCGATAACGTAGAGAAGATCGATATCGTGTCGAGGGCGTCCTGCCTTCGAAGCGCGGACAGAACCTGCCCAGAGCTTGTCAAGGGGATACCCGCGACACGTTGGGCGCAAAACTCAACAACGATATCGTCATCCCCTGGCTGCCGCGATCACGTTGTCGAGAAGCCAGCCCCATCCCGATAAACGACAATCGGGATGAGGCTGTCACCCGTCGCAACACAAGGGCGAGACGCCCTCGCCACGGCAGGCGGCGCAAGGCCGAATAACGATATTGTTATCCCAAGTCTGTCGATACAATGGGATATTTTCAATCCTGAACCCCCGCTTGGGCCGATAAGTATTGTATGTAGCGCGGATTGGTTGTATTACGTAAGACGGCGGGGCAAGCCCCCTACGTTCTCAACTATCGCAAGAGTGCGTTTATCGCGTTTAGGCTGCCAGCAGAAATGAGGCGGCTCCGACGGTTGCCCGGAGCCGCTCTGCTGTATAGCACCGACACGGCGCTCGGGTCGCACGCCTGCGTTGCCCCGTTCGGCTGCGCTCAGAGCCTGCCCTGAGCTTGTCGAACGGGGCGGGCTCTGTCCTCCGTGCCGGCAAAAGTATGGTAAAACTGTTATGCAGCAAGAACAACAAGAATATATGGGCGGTTCGCCAGCCTATATGGTTTCATCATTCTGCTGGCAGCCGACAAGCGATAAACGCAATGGGCGAATGGAGAAATGAACAATCACTTGCCTGCATCTGTGCCAAACGCATTCGCATAACGGAATACGATCAAAAGTATAAATGTGTGTTTTTTGTCAACCATTCGGCTACGATAGCGTCTTAACGGGTAGCTGGAGCATATAGCCTCGATGGACAAAACGGATAAAAGTTTGATAGACGCCCATTTGCAGGGCGACAGCGAAGCCTTCGGCGAGCTTGTTCGCCGATACGGGGATAGTTTGTTGGGCTACCTTACGAAAATGTGCAGGAATCGAGAGCAGGCGAAAGACCTTTTTCAGGAGACCTTCAGAAAGGTCCACCAAAAGGCCCACACGCTTCGCGGCGACAACTTCAAAGGCTGGCTGTACACGATAGCGACGCGGGTGGCGATGGACAGCTCCCGGCGGAGCAGCCGCCTTCGCATGGTCTCGCTCAGCAGTAAAGCCGGCTGCGACGACGACAATTGCCCGGAAGTGGGCTCAGTCGCGGCGGCCGAAGAGACCGAAGATCCATCGGAGCAGGCAACCATGGCCGAGCAGAAAGAGCAGGTCCGCCGGGCGCTCGAATCGCTGCCGGAACGGCAGAGGGCGACGGTCGTCCTGGCGTACTATCAGGGTCTGAGCTATCGCGAGGTTGCGGCGGCTCTGGATTGCTCGGTCGGGACGGTGAAGACACAGATGTTCAGGGCACTAAGGACGCTTGCTCAGCGTTTGCCTGATATATCGGGGGTAACGAAATGAAGCGTCATTTGACAGAAGAAGAATTGATCCGGCAGAAGTTCGGCCTGACATCGGACGAGCAGGCCGCGGCACATGCCGAGCACCTGGCCGGCTGCGACGATTGCCGCCGGCGGCTGGAGCTTCTCGATCAGAAGTTCGCCTCGCTGGATCTGTTACGAGAGGATGTATCGGCATCGGACGAGTTGGTTTCCCGGGCGGCCGCGCAGGCGAAACAGCCGGTGCGGCGAAAGGTAATCGCGTTTTACAAGTCTCCCTGGCTCGGAGCCGCTGCGGCAGCGCTGCTTCTTGGTCTGACGCTGCTGATCCATAATTTTGGCGAAAAACAGGAGATTGGACGGCGGGAAATTGCAGCGGACAGTGAATCGGAGCAAAAGACAAATCACGGAAGACCGCCCGCTCTCTCGGAAGCTCAGAAAGGGCCGGAATTGAAGCTGGTTGCGAAAGAACTGGGCGACGAAAGTGCCGCCCAATTGGAAAAGGCGGAGACCAAAGGACAAGTAGCGATGAAAACCGCACCGACGGCAGCAACGACAAATGCGGGCAGCCGTTTGGAAGGTTCCGAGGTCGCTTCGGCGACTCGGCCGGATGCCAATATAAGTCCGCGGTCTTATGCTTTCGCGCCGACGCGCGGGCGAAGACCGGCCCCGGAGCAAACAGATGAAACCTCCAGGCTGAGTGCCGCCGCTGAACCGACTCGGGAACTGACGGATCGCGCGACGGTCGCCCCGGCGAAGAAGCCCGGGGACGAGAAGCTCGCGGCGGAAAGCGAACCGGGAGAGCCCGTCGATGTGAAAATATCCGAGAAGCCGCCGTTCGCACCGGCAAGTGCTATCGAACTGGTAACGCTGCCGCGGCGGGACAGCGTCCAACTGACGATCTACAACTCAGCGGACCTGACGCTGGTGCGGGAGAAGCGAAATCTGACGTTGAAGCGGGGCTGGAACTGGCTTCAGCTTATGTGGGCCAATACGCTGATCGATCCGACGTCGCTGAGCCTGGAGCCGGCGGCGCAGGGCGATAAGATCGACGTGCAGCAATTGGTGTTTCCAGCGAGGCTGCGGGAGCTTGGCCGCTGGCTCATTCGTTCCGAGATCAGCGGCCAGGTACCGTTCGAGATCACGTACTTCACGAGCGGCCTGTCCTGGCGGGCGTTCTACATGGGAACGCTCTCGCAGGACGAGAGGAAGATGCGCCTGCAAGGCTACGTCCGCGTCACCAACGGTAGCGGCGAAGATTATGAATACGCCCAGACCCGCCTACTTGTCGGCAAGATCAACGTGCTCGACAAGATTGCTGATCTGGCGAAACGACGATACGCATACGGCCGGGCGGGCGGGCCAGTCGATCTTGAATCTGAGGAAAGGTTGGGCGAGAAGGCCGATATATCTTATAAGTACTCTCGCTTTGGATTGCGAAAAGGGTATAGTAAACTTGCTGCTTTGAAACCCAAAGAGATAAAAAAAGAAGGCCTGAGCGAATATTTCCTCTACACTATCGAGGGAACCGAGACGATTCCGGATAAATGGGGCAAACGGCTGCCTTCGTTCGATGTTGAGGATATCGACGTCGAGAGTTTGTACAAATACGACGAGGAACGATGGGGCAATCAGACAATCCGATTCGTTAAGTTCGCAAATGACGATGAGCACAATCTTGGAGAAACTCCGATTCCCGACGGCAGTGTTAAGATATACGGCCAAGCCGGTGATCAGGGCGATCTGTCTTATGTCGGCGGCACGAATATAAAGTACATTCCGGTGGGTGAAGAGGTCGAGTTGAACCTCGGCGCGGCGAGACTGGTCGAGGTCGAGCCGAAGCTGATGGAGTTCGAGACGGACAATTACGTCTTCGACAATAACGACAACGTCGCCGGCTGGGACGAGATACGAACGTGGGAAATCGAGATAACGAACACGCGGGCGCTTCCTGTCGAGATCGAGATCACCCGCGGCTTCGGCACGGCATACTGGACGCTGCAAACTGAAGCGCCTTATGATAAGCACGACGCCAAGCACGCACGCTTCAAGACGCAGCTCCAGCCGCGAAGCAAACAAAGACTGGAATACACGGTAACGACGTATCACGGTAGACGGCAAGAACAGGTCAATCAATAAACCTAAGAACAAGGAGACAAAAAATGAAAACGAGTACAAAATCAGCAATTGCATTAGTGTTGGTTCTGGCAATCGGCTCGGCGGCTTTTGGCCGCATCAAGCTGGTTGCGCTGCCGGAGCGGGCGGCGACGGTGATCCGGCTGGACAATCCGCGGGCTACGCTGATCGAGGAAGAACGCGTGTTGACGCTGCAGCAGGGGCTTAACAAAGTGGACTTTTCGTGGAAGTCCGTCTCGATTGACGCCGACTCGATCAGGCTGCGAGCGCTCGACCACCCGGAGAACGTTACGCTACTGAGCGTAAGCTATCCGCCCAATGAGGCGGCTCTGGTCTGGGACATAAGCAGCGACGGCAATTACGCCGAGACGGTGCGCATCAGCTATCTGCTGAGCAACATCGACCGGCTGATCACGTACAAGGCCGTCGCAGACAAAGCCGAGACCTTCGTTGATCTGAAGAGCTATCTGATCCTGCGGAACTTCTCGGGGGAGGATTTCCAGAAGGCCCGCGTGCTGCTGGATTACGGCGAGGCCTTCGAGCAGGGAATCGACCACGAGGAGACCAAGCAGATGCTGTTCCTCAAGGCGCCGGAGGTTCCGATCACCAAGATTTGGAAGTTCGACGCGGCACAGCAGCCCTGGGATCCGGAGCAGTTGGAGAATCAGAACGTGGGGATTCCGGTCAGCTATCGCATCGTCAACGACTCCGACAGCAAGCTGGGTGAATTCTCTCTCTGGGGCGGCAAGGCAAGGCTCTTCCAGGACGACGGGCACGAGAGCACGATCTTCCTGGGCGAGGATGTAACGGGCCTGGTGCCGGTCGGCGAGAAGATGGAGCTGTACATCGGCGACAGCCGCGACATCGTCGTAACACAGCGAAAGATGGAGAACAGGCGCATCATTACGAGGAAGAACAACAAGGGCGAGGCGGTTCTCTACGACACCAACGAGCGGATCACCGCAAAAATCGAAAACTTCAAAGACAGCGAGGCAATCCTGACAATGATCCAGCACATCCCCGGCCAGTGGGACATGGAATCGTGCACCTTAGACGGCAGAGAGCTGCAACTCGGCACCGACTATAAGAAGAAGGATGCTTACACACTCGAGTTCGAGATCAACCTGCCCGCACGCACCGAGGACGGCCCGGCGGTAAGGGAGTTGAAGATGTACTACCACCGCCGGAACATCAGGCCGGGAATGGAACCGAGGCCGGTAATTAGAAGATAGGAAGATAAGAAGATAGGAAGATAAGAAGATAAGAAGATAAGAAGGTAAGAAGGTAAGAAGGTAAGAAGGTAAGAAGGTAAGTTCGTTTCTAAAGGAGCAGCAATATGAAACGCATAGCACATATATTACTGATAATCGCCGCCGCGGCGAGCGTCGCTTCGGCGAAAGTCGATCTGGTCACGCTGCCCTCGCGGGACACCGTGCAGCTTACGATCTACAACTCGGCCGATATGACGCTGGTTCGCGAGAGCAGAGCGCTGACGCTCAAGGACGGCGGAAACTCGTTGCAATTCTCATGGGAAAACACGCTGATCGACCCAACGAGCCTTGAGATGCTGCCCAAGGCGAATGCCGACAAGATCGACATCACCGAGTTGGTCTATCCGCCGAGGGTAAGGAACCTGGGACTGTGGAACATCAACAGCGGCGTCAGCGGAAAAGTGCCGGTCGAGATAAGCTACCTGACCAGCGGCCTGTGGTGGCGGGCGTTCTACATGGGAACGCTTACAGAGAATGAGGAAAAAATGCGTCTCCAGGGCTACGTTCGAGTAACCAACAACAGCGGCGAAGATTACGAGAATGCCCAGACGCGGCTGATCGTGGGCAAAGTCCACCTGCTCGATGAGATCTCCCAGCTCGCACGCAGACAATACCCATATGGCCGGCCGGGTGAAGGAAGAGAGCTTTTGGAAGAGTCGCTACAACTTGGAGAAGCCAAGCGCATGCTCCGTCGAGCAAGACCTCAAATGCTGGCTCCAGACGCTGAAGCCCCAGCTAGCGAGCCAAAAGAAATTACGAAGGAAGGACTGAGCGAATACTTCCTCTACACTATCGAGGGCACGGAGACGATTCCGACAGGCTGGTCGAAGAGACTGATCAGCTTCGACACCGACGACGTGCCGGTAGTCAATCTGTACAAATTCGAGCAGGAGCGTTACGGCAATTCCGTCGTTCGGTTTCTAAGTTTCAAGAACGACGAGGAACATGAACTCGGCGATACTCCGATCCCCGGCGGAATGTTGAAGGTTTACAGAGACGCCGGAGATTCGGGGCATCTGTCCTATACGGGACAATCTTCGTTTAAGTATATCCCCGTCGATGAGGACGTGGAGCTTAATCTCGGTGCCGTGGCGAACGTTGTAGTCGAGCCGAAGCTGATGAATTTCGAGACCGAAAACTACAGGTTCGACCGCACCGGCAACGTTTCCGGCTGGGATGAAATTCAGACATTCGAGATCGAGGTCAGGAACACGCGGGATATTCAGGTCAAGGTAGAGATAAAGCGCAACTTCAATACAAGCTACTGGGACCTGAGCAAAACCGGTAACTCGGGTCAGTTCGAGAAAGTGGATCAGAACACGGTCAAATTCACACTCCTTCTGGAACCGAGATCGACAGAGAAATTCGGCTACGTTCTGCGAACGTATCAAGGCGAAAGGCAACAAGACTGGAGACCAACTTCGCAATAACATAGTAAGGGCAAGGACATGAAAAGCATATTTACACTGTTAATCAGCATCGCAATGATTTCTGCCGCGCAGGGCAAAGTGGACCTTGTTACTCTACCGTCACGGGACACGGTTCAGCTTACGATCTATAATTCGGCGGATATGACGCTGGTGCGCGAGAGCCGGGCGCTGACGCTCAAAGACGGCAAGAACGCATTACAGTTCTCATGGGAAAATACTCTCATCGATCCGACAAGCCTTGAGATGCTGCCTAAGGCGCATGCCGACAAGATTGATATTACTGAACTGGTTTATCCGCCGAGAGTAAAGAATCTCGGCCTGTGGAATATCAACAGCAGCGTCAGCGGCAAAGTACCGGTCGAAATCACGTATCTGACCAGCGGCCTGTCCTGGCGAGCGTTCTACATGGGAACGCTCACCGAGAACGAAGAAAAAATGCGCCTTCAGGGCTACGTTCGCGTGACCAACAACAGCGGCGAAGACTATGAAAACGCCCGGACCCGCCTGATCGTCGGCAAGGTCCACATACTCGATGAGATCGCAGAGCTTGCCCGGCGGCAGTACCCTTACGGCAGGCCGGGAGCGCCCGGCCCCGTTGATACCTACGGCAGAGCAGCAGGAATGGGCGGACGCAAGCCCAAGAGATTATTGATGGAGATGGATTCCGCTGCATTTGGTATGGCCGCACCGGCAGAGCCGAAACAGATCGTCAAAGAAGGCCTGAGTGAGTATTTCCTTTACACTATCGAAGGCACCGAAACAATCCCCACAGGCTGGTCGAAGAGACTGATGAGCTTCGACGTCGAGAACGTGCCGGTGGTGAATCTGTATAAATACGAGCAGAAGCGTTACGGCGACGCCGTCGTTCGCTTCCTGAGCTTCAAGAACGACAAGGAGCATGAACTCGGCGAGACTCCGATCCCCGGCGGTTTGCTAAAGGTCTACAGAGCCGCCGGCGATAATGGGCATCTGTCGTATACAGGGCAGTCTTCGTTCAAGTACATCCCCGTCGATGAGGACGTCGAGTTGAATCTTGGCGCCGCCGCAAACGTGATCGTCGAGCCGACGCTGATGGACTTCGAGACCGAGAACTACCGGTTCGACTACATGGGCAACGTCGCCGGATGGGATGAAATCAGCACATTCACCGTAGAGGTCACAAATACCCGCGACATCCCGGCCAAGGTCGAGATTCGACGGAACTTCGATACTCAATATTGGGATTTAACAAGAGCCGGCGACTCCGGCAGCTTAGAGAAGGTGGACCTCGATACTGTTAAGTTTGTGTTAACGCTCGAACCCGGGTCAATCCGCAAATTCAGGTATACCCTCAGAACGTATCAAGACGCCCGGCAAGCGGACTGGACAGGAAATCTATAAACGAAGAGCCGAATGGGCGACCACATAAGGTCGCCCGGTTAAACCCTTTCAGAAACGCACTTTTCGTATTCAAACCGTCAAAAAATATCACATCCCGACTCTTGCTTTACGCCCTCTTCAATGATAAAATTATAGTTTTACAGTTGGCTCATTGGATGGGCCACCATTTCCGTTGGGAGACAGGCTGAACCAATGAGCAAAAGAACGTCTAAGATGAACGCAGGCAGCAACATCAAGAGGTGGCTCAGACGCAACGCTGTAAAGATCGTAATTGCTGTTGTTGCGATAGGGGCTGTTGTAGCGGTTAGAAAGCTCGACAAGAAGGATCGTGAAACCGCGGTCGCACCGCCACCGCCGGTAAACGTCACAGCCATGACCGTACGGGCCGAGCCGAACCTTGCCGATACATTCGAGCTTCCGGCGGTTGTCGAGCCAAATCGTATAGTTACGGTCTCGGCCGAGTTCGAGGGACGCATCGAGCGAATTCCATGTAAAGAGGGCTGTAAAGTCAGCGCAGGCGATTTACTCGTCCAGCTCAACGACGAGCTGATCCGACCCGCATACGAAAAGGCCAAAGCCCAGGTTGAGCGCGACGAGATAGAGTACAACCGCATGAAGAAACTGGTCGAGGACGATGCGACTTCCCGCCGCGACCTTGACGACGCCACCACCAAGCTCGCCGTCAGCAAAGCCCAGTTGGAGGAGGTTGCGGCCCGACTGGAGCGGACGCGCATCCTTGCTCCCATAGACGGCATGCTGAACGACATTATGGTCGAAGAGGGTGAATACGTAGGGATAGGAACCCCGGTCGCGGAGATCGTGGAAACCAACGTCGTAAAGGTGGTCGTACAGGTGCCCGAGCGCGACATCGTATATTTCGACGTCGGCCGGCAGGCGGACGTTCAGGTTCACACCAGAGACGGCAATAAATGGCTGACCGGAGAGATCACTTTCATAAGTGAAGTGGCGGATCAGCAGACCCGTTCGACGCGAATGGAAATTACCGTGCCAAACGAGCGCCGAATCGTCCGAAGCGGACAGATCGTCACTGTCAACCTGACTCGCAGGGTGTTGGAAGAAGCCATGATGATCCCGCTGCTGGCCGTGATCCCTATGGAGAAGGGCAATTCTGTGTATGTTGTCAACTCCAGCGAAGCGAAACGCCGGGAAGTTGAGCTTGGCTTCATCAAGGGCGAACGCGTCCGGATCAAAAGCGGCGTCCGGCCCGGGGACAAGCTGATTATCGAAGGCCATCGTTTCGTCGCCCCGGGACAGGAGGTAAATATTACAGAGACCAGATAGCCCGCCATGCTTCTAACCGACGTCGCAATCCGAAACCGGACCACCATTGCCGTGCTGGGGCTTATCATAGTCCTGATGGGCGCCTACAGCTATATGTCACTGCCACGGGAAGCCGCTCCGGATATTCCCATTCCTTTCATCAACGTCACAACGGTTTACGAGGGCGTCTCTCCGGAAGATATGGAGACGTCGGTGACAATGAAGATCGAAACGGAGCTGACCGGCGTTCGAGGCGTCGAGGAAATCACTTCCAGCAGCGCCGAGGGCCTGTCGATGATAAGCGTGGAATTCGCTCCCGACGTGCCCAGCGAGGTGGCGCTTCAGCGAGTTCGCGACCGCGTGGACCTTGCCGAGGCTGAATTACCGCCGGACACCGAAGAGCCGGTCATCAGCGAGTTCAACTTCGCCGAGATGCCCATAATGCTCATCAGCATAGCCGGAGACGTCTCGCCCATCCAGCTCAAGGAGGTCGCCGACGACCTGCAGGATGCGCTCGAGGCGCTGCCCGGCGTACTTAAGGTGGATATGGCGGGCGATCTGGAGCCGGAGATCAGGCTGGAGTTCGATCCCGACAGGCTCGCCGAGTACAACCTGACAATCCCGGAGATACTGGCCCTCATTCCATCTGAAAACGTCAATATCTCCGCCGGCGGCCTGGAGACCGAGGGGGTGAAATTCAACGTTCGCATCCCCGCGGAATTCGTCACGCCGGAAGAGGTCGATCGCCTGCTGCTGACCGTAAGGAACGATAAGCCCATCTATCTGGCGGACGTTGTAACGGTTCGTTATACCTTCAAGGACCGGCTCACCTACTCTCGCCTCGACGGCTACGACAACATCACGCTGAGCGTGAGCAAGCGCGTCGGCTCCAACGCAGTCCATGTTTCAGAATATGTCAAAGCGGTTGTGGACCGTGCCCGCCGGCAATCCGGAGGAGCCCTGAAATTCGACATAACGTTCGACATGTCCACAACGGTGCGCAACATGGTCAGGGATCTGGAGAACAACATCGCTTCGGCACTGGTTCTGGTCACGAGCGTTCTGCTGCTGTTTCTCGGCTGGCGCCCGAGCACAATCGTCGCGATGATTATTCCACTGAGCATGTTGATCACTTTCTTCCTCCTGCAGATGCTGGGTCATACGTTGAACATGATCGTTTTATTCGGCCTGGTATTGGTGCTCGGTATGCTGGTAGATAACGCAATTGTCATCGTGGAAAACATCTATCGGCATCTTCAACTCGGTTACAATCGCGTCGAGGCGGCGATACTCGGCACCCGCCAGGTCGCCTGGCCCGTTACAACTTCCACGTTTACGACCGTATGCGCCTTCTTTCCTCTGATCTTCTGGCCGGGCATTATGGGCGATTTTATGAAGTACCTGCCCATTACCCTTACTCTCGGGCTGTTGGCCTCGCTGTTCGTAGGGCTTATTTTCAATCCGGTTATCTGCTCGGTCTGGACGGGCCGATCGTCGGCGTCACAACAGAAAGAGCGCTGGTATATCCACGGCTATCGCCGTTTTCTAAACGCCGGACTCAGCAATCCGGGACTGACTGTGTTTCTGGCGGTTTGCCTGTTAATCTCCATTGTGACTTTATACGGCAAGATCGGCCAGGGTACCGAATTCTTTCCCGAGGGCGATCCGGACCGGGCGGTCATCGACGTGCGCGCTCCTCAAGGCACGAACATCCACAAGACCGACGCGATTGCCCGCGAGATCGAGCGGCGCGTCGAACCTTACCGAAAGTGGATCGAGCACGTCGTTACGAACGTCGGCTCGGGCGGAACCGGTTCGCTCATGGGCAGCACCGGCGGGCCGCACCTGGCCAATGTTACTCTGGTTTTCTACGATTTTGCCGATCGAGAGCGTCCTTCCAAAGAGATCATTGCCGAAGTTCGCGAGGACTTATCCGATATCCCGGGGGCCGAGATTCAGGTCGAGAGCGCAGAAATGGGCCCGCCTACGGGTGCGGCCGTCACGGTGCGCATAGTCGGGGAAGATTTCAAAACGCTCGAGAAGCTCAGCGACCAAGCCAAGCGCATGATTGCGGGCGTGCCAAACGTAGTCAACCTTCGCAGCGACCTGGAGGCAACACGACCCGAACTGGCCTTCATCGTCGACCGCCGCGTGGCTATGCTTTTGGGCGTCAATACCGCCGTCGTGGGCAATTTTCTCAAGATGGCTATCTTCGGCACTCCGGTCGGCGAGTACCGTCAGTTCAACGAAGAGTACGACATTACCGTCCGCCTGCCGCTCGAAGAACGGGTCAACATAGACGATCTGTACCAGCTTCGGGTTCCCAACGCCGCCGGCGAAGCGGTGCCGCTCAGGTCAATGGGGGAATTTAGATACCAGGGCGGCTTCGGCATCATTAACCGCGTGGATCAAAAGCGCGTGGTAACACTCACGGCCGACGCCGAAGGGCGCCTGAGCCCGGAGGTGCTGGCGGACGTGCAGAGAGTTCTGAAGCCTCTCGGCGATACGCGCCTCGGCGAAAACGATGTACTCGATTGGCAGGCTCTGCGAGATACTCTGCTGGAAGGCAAGTCGGCGCCTGCTCCCGGCCCGGCAAAGCGCATCTGGAAAGTCCTTTCCAGAGAACCCGGGCCGTTCAGTCTTCTAACGGAAGACCCACAGGAAAAACTTGAAAAGGCGCTTTCCGAACCGACGCAAACAAAAGAAAATAAGAAGCAAATCCTCGCCTCTCTAAACGAAGCCCTCGGCAAGCCCGATCTGTATACTCAGAAGGCCTTTCCGGACCCGAATTTTTCAGAGAAAGGCGCCGAACTGCTCGATCGGGATCCCAACACGTGGACCGATGAAGAAGTCCGGTTTCTCAATCGTGAGCTGCTGGTCTCGGCATGGCCGAACCTTATCGCTCCGAGCGTGCGGCTTGAATTGCCGCCGGGTTACGAGATTCGCTACGCCGGCGAGAAGGAGGAGCAGGATAAGGCCCAGGCGTTTCTGTCCAAAGCCTTCAGCATCGCCCTTTTGCTGGTAACACTGGTGCTGGTGATCCAGTTCAACTCTCTCATGGTGCCGGTGATCATCATGACGACGGTGGTCCTCTCGCTGATCGGCGCGCTCGGGGGACTCTTGATATGCGACCTGCCCTTCGGGATCATCATGACCGGCCTGGGCGTGATCAGCCTTGCCGGCGTGGTGGTCAACAACGCCATCGTACTTCTGGCGTACACACGGCAGTTGCAGAGCCAGGGGATGGAGCTTGTTGCCGCCGCGGCGGAAGCCGGAGTAACGCGCTTTCGCCCGGTGCTGCTGACAGCCGCGACCACTATCATTGGGCTGATTCCGATGGCCGTCGGCATTTCCTACGACTTCCACACCTTTAGCTGGGCCACCAAGAGCGAATCCAGCCAGTGGTGGCGCAACATGGCGGTGGTGGTAATCTTCGGCCTGGGCTTCGCCACAATCCTGACGCTTGTAGTCGTGCCGTCGCTCTACGTATTGCTGAACAAACTTACCTCGCGTCTGGGTTTCAAAAGCCACGGCATTAAGCACGCTGCCGTACAATCAAGTGATGTCGACCATCCCAATCCCGATCCACGACAATCGCAATGAGGCTGCCACCCAATACAACAGCCCAACAAAAGCGCGGCAGTTCTGTAGGGTGGGACCCGCCCTGAGCGAAGCCGAACGGGTTGCCCCACCATAAGCCCCAAAGGAATCCACCTACCAATTTCGATCAAAGCTGCGGGGACCTCGAAGCAAAAATAAAAAACATCAAAAAAAGTCTTACGCCCGCCCGCACAACAACTTATCGCAAAAACCGAGCCTGCAATCCCGCAGGTTTTCGATCAAGTCATGCAGGTTGTTACAATTACAGGGGGCTTTATGCGCAGACAGAGGCCTCAGCGCCGTCAGCCCGACCGGCCCGCTCGTTGTCATACCGGCTGGCTCCTTCGCTGTCATCCCGACCGGCTCCTTCGCTGTCAACCCGACCGAAGTGGAGGGATCTGGCTTCGATCAGGCAGCATATAAAGACTCCGGCCAGATGTCTCGGCTGCGCTCGACATGACATACGTGATCCATTGAACCGGCCTGGTCATTCCCGTGAAAACGGGAATCCACTGGTCACCACAGCCAGGCCCGATTGCCCCGCCGTAGGGCGTCCCCCAGGGAATGCTGGAAAAGAGAGAATTTCAACGAGAGAACAATAAACTTATGGATTTCAGCCACAAAAAGTATTGGTTCCGCTGAGAAACCCCGGTTTTCAGACTACCCCTTTGGGCACAAACCCAGT
>CAZRBG010000074.1:0-23291 GCA_964598225.1 uncultured Pirellulales bacterium | reverse complement strand
GCCTTGTCATAGCTATCCTGTTTGGCGCCGGCGGCCAGCAGTACGGCGGATAAAGGGATGTTACGAAGCCTCTCGACAATCATTGGCGTTGGATAAAGGTTGCATCTCTATGGAGTGCCTAAATACAATGCGAAGTGCAATCTCATAGTTGCTCACCAATTGTCATCATAAGAATCGCCGGTACCAAATTCCAATGCCTGCTTGAGTTCTTCCATTACTGTGAAGACGATGGGGCAGGTGAATGTTCGCTCGATCATTCCTATAGTTCTGCATCTGAAGCCAGGCTCATGCAGATAAGGATAATCCCGACAATTTTGTGGACGATCCCCATAAACCATGCATTTGTTGTCTTCGTGAAAACAGCAAGGGGAATCTTTCATCCGCCATTCCCGTTCATCCGCGTCGTCGTACTGAAGGTGTTTTGCCTTAAACTGTTCGACAGTTAGCTCCAGTCTCGCAGCCAACCGTTTTTGGGCCTCTTCTGATAGCGCTGGTTTCAACTCCTTACAACAACGCCCACACATAGTGCAATCAATCGTCGAACTCACCTGGTCAGCAATCCTGAATACAAGATGATCGAGTTCATCATCTGGCATGTCACAGAATTTCAGGAAGTTACGAAATTCCCAATTCTCATCTTCTTTCTCTTTGGCCAGATTTTCTATGTCTTCACAGTTCATCATCATAAACACCGCGATTAACGAGATTATGTCGGATACCAAAAGCAAGACTTTGCCACATCTATACAATAGGAAGAAAGCTCCTATATGTCAAACTTATTCAGATTTGGAATCCTCATTGAATACTCTGGTGTCCTTGGAAATGTTTTTCCCCAGCCAAAAAATGATGGTTATCGGCTACTATCATGGATAAAGTTAGTGTTTATGGCGGCGTCATGCTGAAGAATTTCATCTATCGTTTCGACAGGATTATTGACGGACGACTGAGATCCAAGCATGTTGAAGCTTGGGAACGAGAAGCCTTGATGGACTGTACAATTTTTAATAGGATGCTGATAAGCGATAGGCCAGTACCCTATCCGGATTGTTAAGAGTGTTGTCACAGAACGCAACGGAATCTACGTCAGATTCGTGCGCCAAAGCCGGTGAAAGTGGTTGTTGATACCACATGTTAAAGAAAGCACAGGTATGGTTAAGAAAGAAAGTTGCGGTATGCCAAAGTAGCGTGGCAGGATGCTGCTTGTCGCGGCAACTGCGGTTGTGCTGGTAACGGTTATGCCGGCAACGATCATGTCCGCCGAGAACGGATCGCTGCGAGTTCACAATGTATTTGGATCTAACATGGTCATCCAGCGTGACAAGCCAATCACGGTTTGGAATCAGGGGACATCTATGAGCAAGCTTTTGTCAAGACGTTTGCGGGATTTTTTCACGGGAATTCCAAACATCTATTCGGCGTCATCCGATCTCGGGGCGCCACTCGATTACGTTCGGGCCTGCTCAGGCTCCAAGCCCGCCGCCAGGTACTCTCGCCAATTGTTCACGCGTTTCAACATCGGCCCGACGTCAACCAGGCCGTCATTGCGACCGGCCACGTGTGCCGCGGCACTGGACCATCGCCAACGCCACGGCGCCCGGCACAGCTTCGCCCGCACCGGGTTCAATTCCACATACCGCACCGCCAGCATCAGGTGCCGTCGGTCCATCGGAAACGATGCAAACCGCCCCTGCCACAGATGCCCGCGCCAGCACTGGCGGAAATTTATTCGCCTGCTGTAGCGCCGGTGGGCCTCGCCGATCCCACGCGGCAAGCCGTCCTCCGACTCCGGCACCACGGTCAGGTGCACGTCGTTGGGCATCAGGCAATACGCCCATACGGCTACGCCGCAGCGACCGCACCATTCGGGCATCAATCCCAGATAAGCCTTGTGGTCATCCTCATTAAAAAACATCTCCTGTCGCCGATTCCCACGCTGAGTAACATGGTGCGGCACACCAGGAACCACAACTCGTGCTAACCTTGCCATGCCGCAACTCTAACCTGTCTAAGACGTAATTGCAACAAAAAATAAGTGAGATGTCCCCGGATATCCCCGGCAAAAAAGTGGTCAAATCCATGTCACGAATTGTAGCTTTTCCCTTCAGTGATAAGGGATTAATAGCGAGGGATGTCAGGTATCTGCTCAAAAATGCTTGCATAATTCAAGCGGGAAGACAGTGCAAACGTTACAATCATAATCATAATATTGACTCACGTGTCTTTGGGCTTGGGAGAATCGGGTAGGTGCTGTTTGCGAAAATCGGAGGGTGAGCAGCCTACCGCCTCACCAAAGGCTTCGTAAAAACGGCTGAGTGATCCAAATCCTGTGGTGAGTGCAATGTCCAAGACCGTGTCGCAGGTCTGGATCAGGAGTCTTTGGGCATGAGTCACTCGAAGATCATTGACGTACTGAAATACGCTCCTGCCGCAGTACCGTTTAAATAGACGGCCTGCGTATCGGGGACTGAGATGTACAGCCGCGGCAACATCCTGTAGTTGAATTGGCCCCTGATAGTGCTTGCACATATATTCCAACATGTGCAGGAACTTCTTGGGTTTTCTTCGTGTTTCGTTTCTCTGGAGGCGCTCTGGATCATTAAGAAACTGCAGGGCAAGTCGCAATAAGGCAGCGTGAAATTCCAGCTTGAACACAGTCTCGTATCGTGGTTTGATCTCGCTGGGTGTCTCACTACCGGCAAAGGTTCGCCATTGTTTCATCATGCCGAGATCTCCCGTTTTTTCAGCATTGTATTTAGATATGACGACATCACCGAATAGTAAGCGTTGCTCGAATTCTGCGGGTATGCGCCACGCAAGAAATGTTTCCAGAGGAATTCCCGCAGTGATTAAACGTGCTCTTTTGCCAAGATCGAGAATCTGATGAGGGATGGCCCCCCAGAAGGCTGTCAGGCGACAAGGAGGTATTTCGAGGGTATGTTCACCCAGCAAACGCTTCATACGGCCGTGTTCCACTATGTTGAGTTCAACGTGAGGATGGATGTGCAGGTGCCGGATGCCCCCGCCCGGCGTGGTATACCCCGACCAATAGGTCTGTACGGACCGTTCCAGCATGATCGCATTGTCAGGGCGTTGTCCACGTCGCCTGCTCATTTGCATCTCCAGACATTTTCAGAATGAGATCCTATGCATTTAAGCAGTTGTTTTCATGCTTGTCAAAATTCAACAAGAAAAAAGCCACAATCCCGGAGTGTTTATGGCGTATTCCAGGGCGATTTTATTTTGAAATCGTGTTATTATTAATAGTGTTCTAACCTCGAAACTAATCTAAGGTATTTGGTTGGGGTATTTTCGATGTCTTGGGTGTGACTCGTACAATAGAACGAAAAATGCATGTATGTTTCACAGTCTTGGATTCTTGCCCTTTTTGTGAATAGGTACACAATAAAACTTATCATGCCAGATCTGACTTAGGAGTAGCCGAGAATGACAAAGGAATCACATCGCTTCAGCCTGCTGACGTTGAGTATAGTCGTATTTTCACCGATCCAGTGTTGTGCTGCAGAACAATTGGATATCCGAAATGTTGAGACAGGCTCCCTGATTCCCTCTCAAGGGTATGCGGACCAGCCTTATATTGTTGTTGCCCCCAATGGGCATTGGGTATGTGTGTTGACCACGGGAGTAGCGCATGAAGGGGCGGAAGGCCAGAGCGTGTATGCCACAATTAGTGCCGATAAGGGGCTATCATGGAGTTCGCTTATTGCCATTGAGCCTCCCGGCAAACGATCCGCGTCCTGGGCCGTCCCCTTGTTGACGGAATTCGGTCGCATCTACGCCTTCTATACCTTTAATGGCGATGCGGTTCACCTGGGGAGGGATGACACTCACGGCTGGTACTGTTATCGCTATTCGGATGATAACGGGCGTACATGGTCGCGGGAACGATATCGATTGCCCGCACGCATCACGGCCTGCGATACATTGGAGGTCGACGGCCAGGTCGTGCAGATGTTCTGGGGTATATGCAAACCAATTGTTGTGGACGACACCGTCCATTTCTCCTTTACAAAAATAGGGGAGTATTTCTTGAAGGATAGCGAGGGTTGGTTGTTTAAGTCGGATAACATCCTGACCGAATCGGATGTGGGTCTGCTGCATTGGGAGATGCTGCCGGATGGTATGCACGGGATTCGCCATCCTGAGTTTGGATCGGTTCAGGAAGAGCACAATATTGCTGCCTTGTCAAACGGTGATCTGGTCTGTGTCTATCGTACCACTTTGGGATTCCCAGCCCTGTCTTATAGCCGGGACTGCGGCCATACCTGGAGTACACCTCAGGCCATGCGCTGTACACCTAGTGGCCACGTTATGCGAAATCCTCGCGCCTGTCCCAAGATATGGCGTTGCAGCAACGGTAAATTTCTGTTCTGGTATCATAATCACGGCGGTAAAGACTTCATGGGCCGCAATCCGGTTTGGCTGAGCGGTGGCATAGAAGTAAAGGGAGTAATCCATTGGTCCCAGCCGGAAATCCTCCTGTATCACGATACTGTTAACAAGCGTGTGAGTTATCCATGTCTCATTGAAGATGAGGGTCGGTTTTACGTTACGGAAACGGAAAAAGAGAACGCCCGCGTCCACCAAATCAATCCTGATCTACTCAATGGCCTATGGGATCAGTTTACCAATGATACTGTAACCCAGGAGGGGCTGGCACTGGATCTGGCCGAACCGGCGATCCATGCAGGCCGGGAAACCGGTGTTGTCATGCCCCGGTTGCCCGCCCTAACCGATCGCTTAGGTTTTACCATTGAGATGTGGTACAAGAGCGGCAACCTTCTGGCGCCCGAGGTTATCCTTGACAGTCGCCAGGACCAGAAGGGAATTGTCGTCAGCATCACACCGGAGAAGTCAATGACTGTGGAATTCTCGGATGGGACTCAAAAGGGGAAGTGGGATATTGACCGAGGACTTATCCAGCCCGACACGCTGCATCATATTGTCTTCATTGTGGATGCCGGTCCCCACGTTATCACAGCCCTGGTAGACGGGAGACTCTGTGATGGTGCCACGCATGTGCGTCAGTACGGATGGGGGCGATTTGCCCCGGGACTGGCGGATGTGTCAGGTGGTCCGATTCTGAAGCTCATGTCGGAGATCGATACGACGAGAGGTAGATTCTCAGGGCAGATTGTCGCGGGCGAGTTGAAGCATCTGAGGGTCTACCAGCGGTCTCTCCGTACCTCTGAGGCAATTGGAAATTATCGGGCAGGATATTAAACCAACGCTTATGCAATTTACCATTGAACAACGCATTGTTAATTTTAAAAAGTATTACAATAGAATTAACGAACGACCATTGCTTGGTTTCTTCCTTGATTCGGAGTATCCTCTGCGCAGATATCCAGCTTCAGCCTCATTACCTGAGGACAGGCCCTTGCAGCCGGATGATTTTATATGTGAAGATTATCTCGCCGACAACGAGAGACTGTTTAGCTTGCATGAGGAAGCTGGTGGAGATTTTATCTGGGCGGCGAGTGCTTTCTGGGGCATTCCCTGGCTTGAAGTCATGCTTGGCTGTGATGTCTTTGCCGATCACCAAACCGGTTCAATCCATGCAAAGGCACCGAACGCTATCACTGTTTTTGAGTTTGATCCTGGTAATGAGTGGGCTCAAAAAGTGGTGCAATTTCTGCATACATTTGCGCAGGATTCAAACGGCGGGTATCCTCTGGCTGGCACGCGTATGAGGGGCATTGCTGATTTACTGGCTGCTGTCTTTGGAAATGAGTTATTTATCTATAAACTGATGGAAGAGCCTGATCAGATTAAACAGTTGTGTGAAAGACTTACCGATTTCTGGGTAGAATTTGGCAAGTTCCAGCTCGAGCAGATACCGTTGTTTCATGGTGGTGTTGGTTCATTCTATTACAACATGTGGGCGCCACCCGGATCCCTCTGGCACCAGGAGGATGCCGCCTCCCTCTTAAACCCTGGCCTCTATCGGGAATTCATCGAGCCCTGTGATAGAAAGATAGCCCAATCCTTTGGTGGATGTTTTATGCATATGCATCCGACCGGTTTTTATCCGTATAAACAGCTTCTAGACGCTTCAATGACTGTTCTGGAATTGCACATTGACGCCGGAGGACCGAGCGCAGAGCAACTCTTTGATGTACACAAAGAGATATTGGCTCACAAGCCGATGTTGATCTGGGGTGATATTTGTGATGAAGATCTCGAATGGATGTTTCTAAATCTGCCCGGTCGCGGTCTTGCTGTGCAGAAGGTTGTCAAGAACGTCCAAGAGGCGGAACACGTTTGGAGCAAAAGCGAACGGCTGTGGAATAGACGATAATCATGTGATTAAGGATATTGTCGTTATGGGCAAGAAAACATCCCCAAAAAGTGAGAGACTAAATTTCTGGGATATTCTACTTGCATTTTTGTTGGGCAGTCTCGTTGTGATCATGTTCATTCAGGTGTTTTTTCGCTATGTGCTGAATAATTCACTCTCCTGGAGCGAGGAATTAGCCAAGTATCTATTTGTCTGGATGACGTTTCTAGGGGCAGCCCTTTGTTTGAGGGACAAGGCCCATATTGGCGTGGATTATTTCTTGTCCCTGCTGCCGGTGCAGATTCAACAGGCCGTGCAACGATTCAATCTTGTGTTGATATCTGTTTTTTCCGGTGTTGTGGCGGTCACCGGCTTTGCCTGGGTCGTTCGGATCCGCGGGACCGAAACACCTGCACTGGGCTGGCCGTTGAATACGGTGTTCTACGGTGCATTGCCTGTTGGCAGCGTGTTGATGCTTTTCTACGGTATCAGGCGACTGACTTCCCAATTCAAGAGGGAGCAGTAATGGCCGTACTCTTCGCGTGCATGTTTCTGTTGCTGGTCATGGGAGTCAGGATTGCGTATGCCCTCGGTATCAGTTCCATGATCTACCTGGTGTTTTGTACTGATGTCTCGGTGATGACTGTCGCCCAGCAGATCAGTTCAGGTTCTGATTCGATCGTGATGGTAGCCTTGCCCTTTTTTCTGCTGGCAGGTCAGATAATGAATGCCAGTGGTATTACTGACAGGCTGGTGCGATTTTCCATGGCACTGCTTGGAGGTGTCAGAGGAGGGCTGTCCTTTGTCGTTGTCATCAGCAACATGATTATGGCGACTATTTCCGGCGCGGCCATTGCCAGTGGTGCGGCGGTAGGGTCTGTCATGATTCCCGCCATGAAGGAAAAAGGATATTCAAAGGGCTTTGCCGGGGCGGTGAATGCAGCGGCCGCTACGATTGGCCCGGTGATTCCCCCTAGCGTCGGCTTCATTATCTATGCCTCCGTCTCGCATGCCTCGGTGGGCAAACTCTTTGTGGCAGGTATTGTTCCCGGATTGTTTCTCGGTATTTTCATGATCGGTATTTGCTTTGTGGTGTCTCACAAGCGCGGTTTTCCCGCCGGTGAAAAGCATAACCGCGCAGAAATGGTGAACAGTTTCAAAGGGGCGATCTGGGGGTTGTTGATGCCGGTTATTATCATAGGTGGGATCATGTCCGGCATTGTAACGGCCACTGAGGCGAGTGTTGTGGCTGTCGTTTACGGCCTGGTGATCAGTTTGCTTGTCCATAAATCGATCAGGCTGTCTGAATTGCCTCGTATTTTTTCGGAGAGTGCAAAGCAGACTGCGCAGATTATGTTTATTATTGCATCGGCGTCACTATTCGGATGGATCATTGCGCGTGAGGTTGAACCAAGTGTTTTTGTGAATACCGTTACCTCTATCACCCAGAACCGTTGTGTTTTTATGCTTCTTGTTATTGTGTTTGTTTTGATGCTGGGCATGGTCATGGAAGGAGGGAGTATCGTGATTATTCTGACCCCCTTACTGTTGCCCATTTTGAATCAGTTCGACATCAACATAATACACTTTGGTGTTGTTTTCCAGCTGGCCATTATGGTGGGTCTCCTGACGCCGCCGGTTGGTATCCTTTTATTTGTGGTCGCGGGTGCTGGCAATGTAGATGTTAAGGACATTTTGAAAAATATCTGGCCATTTTACCTGGTTCTCCTGGCCGGTATTTTGCTGATTGCCTTTGTCCCGGCAGTATCCCTGTGGCTGGTCCATCTGCTGAATGTTAAGGCTTGAATAAATGAATAGGCTGATATCGACATTATGGGTGGCAATTTTCTTTGCCCTGATCGTCGTGACGATTATCTGTGTTGGGGGGCGCCGCGCACCAAAAGAACTGAGGCTGGCTTATGTCATGTCTCCGGGCGGCACCTCGCATGCGGGCGCTGAGAAGTTTGCCGAACTCGTTAAACAGCGTACGCAGGGAACAATTGACGTCAGGCTTTATCCGAGCGGCGTTCTGGGAAACGATCGTATTCTCGTCGAAAGCCTGGCTCTGCGGGGTGTTGATATGGTCCTTACTGGAACCGCGCTGATCGGTTGGTATGCCCCTGAATACGGCGTTCTCGAGGCTCCGTTTTTATTCAGGGATTATCAGCATCTGGATCGCGTTTTGTCTGGTCGGATCGGCAAGGATATCGAAGCCGCGATCAACAGGAAACGTGGTATTCATTTTCTGACCCATTTTCATCGAGGACCACGCTATTTGACAACGACCGACAAGAAGATTCACGCGCCCCACGATCTGACAGGTCTTAAACTGCGTGTTCCGGAGTTGCCGGTTTACATCCAGTCCTGGGCAATGTTCGGTGCCAATCCGACACCTGTTGCTTACAATGACATGTTTATGGCGTTGAAGCAGGGAGTGGTGGAGGGCCAGGAAAATCCCCTGGAAGTCATTTATACCAGCCATTTGCATGAAGTTCAGAATTATATCATGGAGACCAGGCATCTTCTGGGGTTTTATACGGTGGCTGTGGGGGATCATTTCTTTGAAAAATACTCCCGGCAAGAACAGCGCATCCTGACAGAAGCAATTAGAGAGGCTGCCGAGTATCAGAACGGGCTGCTGGCAGACTATGAGAAGGAATACCGAAGGAAGCTTGTTGAAAGCGGAGTCGAGTTTGTCGATGTGGACCGGGATGCGTTCGAACAACTGGCACTGCAGACATTACCTCCGGCGTTTGAGAACGACTGGGCACCGGGTATTTTTGAGACAATACGAAACGTTCAATAGAAAGTACGTTAAGGAATAACATGAGACTATTACGATGGGAAGTGAGCAAAGAGCGCCCACGCGAAAAGGAGGCTGGGGATGAGTATCGTTGCAGTCACTGAGCCGGAATACGAGAAGGGCAGGTGTCATTTTGCTGCCGTCAGTGACATCAGATGCATTCCCGCTCCTGTGGAAGAAGAGCCCCTTTGCGAGGCAATTCGCCGCTATGACGCCAGACATGTTATTGTGGGTGTGGAAAAATATACCGATTCCCTGTACCGGGCCTTGCCACGCGGCGGCGTGATCGCCCGTTTTGGAGTGGGATACGACGGCATTGATGTGGTGCGAGCCCAACAAGCCGGATTGATATGCACCAATACACCGGGCATATTGGATCAGTCCGTGGCCGAACTCACCGTGACCCTGATTTTATTGGCGGCGAGACACATTCTCCCCCAAGCCCTTGCTTGCGCCTCAGGCCGGTGGCGAGCGATCCCGGGGCACGATGTGCGCGGTCGCGTTCTAACGATCGTGGGCTGTGGGGCCATTGGCTGCCGTGTGGCTGAGATTGCGTCTGCAGGGCTGAGAATGAGGGTCGTGGGATGTGATGTGCGGGATCTGGATGTCGACCGCTTGAGACAACAACACGGAGTCGCGACCGTGGTGAAGGACTTTCAGCAAGCCGTAGCGGATGCCGATTTTGTCAGCCTGCACATTCCATACCACAGCGGGTCAGAACACTTCATGAATTCAAGGCGTCTGAGTATGCTACCGGCGCATGCGTGGCTGATCAATACCTCGCGGGGCGGGGTGGTGGACGAGAAGGCGCTTTTTGAGGCCTTGACGCTTGGCCGTCCGGCCGGGGCGGGACTGGATGTTTTCGAAAAAGAGCCTTACGAACCGGCATATCCGGCTTGCGATTTGCGAACGCTGCCCAATATCATCATGCTGCCGCATATTGGCAGTACCACCGAGGAGGCGTGTGCACGTATGGCCGAACGCTGTCTGCAGAATATTCGTCATGCAGAGCAGGATGAACGTATGAAAATGGACATCATTGAGTATACGCATCAGAACATCAAGCCAGAACAGCAGAGAATAGGCAGACTGGGGTCCTAACATGAAGAATAAGTTACGTATTGCCCTGCTCAAGAGGCGACCCGTTTTTGGGGCGTGGATGCAAATCGGACATTCGGCTATCGCCGAAATCCTGGGCACACTCGGGTTTGATTGGATCTGCGTTGATTTGGAACACGGTGCCATTGACCTGGAGGCTATGACTCATCTCTTCCGGACAATCGACGCCCATGAAAGTGTGCCCGTCACCCGGGTTCCAGCCAATGATCCGGTCTGGATTCGACGGAGTCTGGACGCCGGAGCGAGGGGATTGATCGTTCCAATGATCAACAGCGTCCAAGATGCTGAATCGGCCGTGCGTGCGGCCAAATACCCGCCGCGGGGTGAGCGGGGATTTGGCTACAGTCGTGCCAATATGCACGGTATGAAATTCGAGGAGGCTATCGTCGAAGCCAACAACGAGATTGCCATTATTGCCCAGATTGAACACCGTAAAGGGATCGAGAATATCGATGCGATTCTTCAGGTTCCTGATATTGATGGCGTATTCATCGGCCCCCTCGACCTGAGCGGCTCCTATGGAAAAGCGGGGCAAATGGCCTGTCCAGAGGTAAAGCATGCCCTGGCTCGTTATCTGGAAGCATGTCAACATGGGGACAGGAGTGCGGGGATACATATAGTTCGACCGGACACGAAGAACGTGAGCAAGGCCATTGATCAAGGCTATACCTTGATTGGCCTCGGTCTTGACAACGTGTTTCTGGAGACAGGGGCCAGGCAGGCCCTGAAGTGTATTGCGCATGCAAGTCAGAACAGAAAGTAGCTGCCCATGAAGAGCAAAGAACGTTTTCAGGCTGTTTGCGAGTTTCGCTTACCCGACCGGTTTCCCATGGACTATCTGGCCACGCCTGCCACCGATGCGAGGCTATGCAGGTACTACGATGTCGCCACCCAGGATGATCTACTCGATGTGCTGGGGATTGATTTTTACTATCTGTCTTTTCGAGACATTTCTCAAAACGAATCCAGTCTGCCTTTTTATCACGGACCGGCACTGGAAATGAACGACCGGGAGAGGGTGTGTCCCTTTGGCATTCGCTGGACCCGCGGCGCCTATGCCAGCAAGTTCGCAGTGGACGAAGCGCTTATTGGCCCGTTGGAAAAGGCCACCCGTCCTGCAGATATCCTGCGGCACTCCTGGCCGAGTATCGACGACTTCGATGTCACGTCCCTGCATCAAGAGTGCGAAAGGCACGCGGACAAAGTGCTGGTGGGCGGATGCTGGACCGGCATTCTGGGCGACAGCTATCGCATGATGGGATTTGAAAACTTTTTGCTGGCCCTGGCGTACAATCCAGAACTCGTCGGGACGTTGGTGAACCGTATGACGGATTTTTACCTGACGCTCAACGACAAGGTCTTCCGGGAAATCGGAGACAAACTGGATATCTGGAACTGGGGCAATGATTTCGGCAGTCAGAGCGGACTGCTGTTCAGTCCCGGCACGTTCGCCGATATCTTCTTGCCCCCCATCCGGGCGCTCAATGAATTGGCGCACGGCTATGGTCTGAAAGTGATGATGCACTCCTGCGGCGCCATTGCCCCCCTTATTCCACTGCTCATCGAGGCCGGCGTGGACATCCTCGATCCGATTCAAGTGACCGCAGCGGGCATGGATCCCAGTTCTCTGAAACGGCAATTCGGGGATCGGATTGTGTTCCACGGGGCAGTGGATACGCAGTATGTCCTTCCAGTCAACGACGTCGAAGGCGTCTATCGTCATGCCCGGGATACCCTGGGCATCCTGGGACGCAACGGAGGCTATATCTTTGCACCGAGCCAAATCCTCCAGGAGGACATTCCCGTGAAGAACATTGAGGCCATGTATAGAGCGGCCCGAGAGTTTAATCCTCAACAATCATTTGAATGTTCCGACATCCATCCGGAGGAATCATGTTAGCAGATGTTTTAACTTGGGCCTGCGGAGGTCAAGTGCACAAGATCGTATCCAAAGAGACATTGAATCATCCCGAACTGGTCGGCCTGGTGTCGGGCCTGGATGTCTTTCGTCATACCAGTGAGGCCTACCGTCGCGCCTACACCGCCTTAGGTATCGATCTTGTTAACCGTGTTCCCAGCAGCAATGCATCTGCCCCCACAGAGCCGGGGCAAATACGCCCGCATTCGACGCAACCTTACCGGTATGCCCACTTGGGTATTTACGACACAGTGATGCGTCATACCTATCCCTGCAAGACGCCGGAGGAGGTCTGGGATCTGGATATGGACACCATCCGCTATGAGGACTTGCTGACCCCAGTGCCGCATCCCTGTACGGCCCCGGATATCCGCCGCAGACAGGAGATCATCGGCGACCGGGGGCTTTACTACCCCATGCTCTATACCACGCTTTTCATGTGGGGCGTGGAGGTACTGGGTTTCGAGATCTTCATGTTGGCGGCCACGCTTGAACCCGACCGTTTTCACACGCACTTTCTGTTGCCCTGTGTGGAAAAGTCCAAGGCCGTCATCCGTGAGATCCTGCAAGCGGCAGACTCGCCGTTTCTGTTTGTCCATGACGATCTGGCCGGCCGAACCGGTCCCTTGTTTGAGCCCTCATGGTACGATACCTATATTTTTCAGCACTATCAGGAATTATTCGCTGAAGCAAAACAGGCAGATAGAAAAGTGATATTTGTCGCGGATGGAAACATGACGGCGTTTCTTCCCAGGCTCCTCGATGTGGGAGTCGATGGACTCATGTTTGAAAATCCGGCTACACCACTGGAACACGTCATTGCCCATTTCGGTGAACCGGGGCGTTTCATGATCGGTGGTATTGATACGGTAATCCTCACCACGGGAAACCCCGAAGACGTTCGACACATGGTATATGACGTGATGGGCAAGGTCGATGGTATCCAGGGATTTGCCCTGGCCAGTTGCGGCGGGCTGCATGGCAATATTCCCCTGGCCAACCTGGAGGCGTATTTTGACGCCCGAGTCGATGTCGGGGCAACACCCAGCGATTGGCGCACACGATGCCGGGTATAGTTCAGGCGATGTTAAGAAACGATGATTGAGTTATGGAGGTACACATGAAAACACAGGGATTTACCTTACTGTTCCTTTTGATCCTGCTCTGCGCTGGCCCGCTGGTGTGGGCTGCCGGTGCGGACCACGACAAGAAGGCGGCCGCGGTGGATCCGCGGCACATCGAGGTGGGGCACCTCATCCCGGACGAGGGCTACTGCGATCAGCCCTACGTGGTGATCACCAAGGACGGCAACTGGCTGTGCGTACTGACCACCGGCAAGGGTCACGAGGGCCGATTCGGCCAGCATGTCGTGGCGACGATCAGCAAAGACCAGGGCAAGACCTGGGGGCCGCTGATTGACATCGAACCGGCGAACGGCCCGGAGGCGTCGTGGGTGGTGCCGCTGCTCGTTCCCAGCGGGCGCGTCTACGCCTTCTACACCTACAACGGCGACCGCATCAACACGCTGCCTGGCAACAACAGGAAGATCCGCGCCGACATGCTCGGCTGGTATTGCTTCAAGTACTCGGACGACAACGGCAAGACCTGGTCGAAACGCTACCGCATCCCAGTACGCGTGACTGCGTGCGACCGGGCGAACCAATGGAAGGGCGAGGTCCAGATATTCTGGGGTATCGACAAGCCCAAGATCAGCGACATGGGCGTGACGTTCGCCTTCACCAAGCTGGGCAAGTACATGCTGGACAACGGCGAGGGCTGGATGCTGCACAGCGACAACATCCTCACCGAGCCCGACCCCGAGAAGATCAACTGGCGACTGCTGCCGGATGGCGACCACGGCATCCGGTCGCCGAATTTCGGCTCGGTCCAGGAAGAGCACAACCACGTGCATATTGGGCCCAGGCAGATGTACATGGTCTATCGCACGACCACCGGCTACCCGTGCCACACCTACAGCAGCGACGGCGGGCGGACATGGACCGAGCCGGTGCACATGACCTATTCGCCGGACGGGCGGAAGATCAAGACGCCGCGAGCGTGTCCGAAGCTGTTCAAGTGCGAGAATGGCAAGTACCTGTTCTGGTTCCACAACCACAGTGGGAAGAATTTCACCGACCGCAACCCCGCCTGGGTCTCGGGCGGCATCCTGCGTGACGGCAAGATGCACTGGTCTGAGCCGGAGATCCTGCTCTACGCGTCCAATCCGAAAACACGCATGAGCTACCCCGACCTGATTGAGCAGGACGGCAAGTACTGGGTCACCGAAACGCAGAAGACGGTCGCGCGTGTCCACGAGATTGATCCGACCTTGTTCGAGGGGATGTGGGCCCAACTCGAAGGCGATGGCAGGCTGACCAAAGACGGCTTGGCGCTTTCGCTCGATGGCGACGCGGCCGAGGCCGACTCGGTAGACATGCCTCGCCTGACCGACCTGACGAAGGCGAACACCGGCTTCACGCTGGACCTCCGGCTGAAGTTCAAGGAAATGGCAGCCGGTCAAGTCATCCTCGATAGCCGCGACAGCAGGGGTAAGGGCATCGCGCTCATGGTCGACAAGGACGGGGCGGTTAAGCTTCACTTCTCCGACGGCAAGAACAAGGCTGGGGTGTGGACCAGCGACCCGGGCCTGCTCACGCCAGGCCAGACGCACCACATCACGGCGATCGTCGATGGGGGGCCGAACATCATCACCTTCGTCGTGGACGGCAAGCTCTGCGACGGCGGCGGGTCCCGCCAGTTCGGCTGGGGCCGGTTCGATGCGAAGATCGGCGGCGTGAACGGCTCGGACACGCTGCGATTGTCGCCATCGTTCGCCGGAGAGATCCTCAGCCTGCGGATCTACAACCGTCTCCTGCGGACCTCTGAAGCGGTCGGCAACTTCGTGACAGAGCAAGACACGGTCAAATAGCGGGACGAATAAAAGGAGATCCACCATGGTAAAACAATATAGACTTCAAATGCATAGACATCTTGTTTTAACGGCAGCACTGCTGTACGCGCTTTGGCCTGTGCCTACGGCCAATGGGCGTACGGCCAAGCGTGGTCCGGAAAAACTTAATGTTGTTATCATCCTCACCGACGACTTGGGCTACGGAGACCTGGGTTGTTTCGGCTCGGACCGGATCAAGACGCCCAACATCGACCGCATGGCGGCCGAGGGCATGAGATTCACCGACTTCTACGCCACCTCGCCCATCTGTACCCCCACGCGTGCGTCAATCATGACCGGGTGCTACCCCTCCCGGATTGGGCTCGGCACCCCGCTGCACACGCCCGATACTATTGGCCTGCATGAGGACGAGGTCACCCTCGCGGAACTGCTCAAGTCACGGGGCTATGCCACGGCCTGTTTCGGCAAGTGGCACCTGGGGCACCACCCGACGTTCTATCCGACGCGCCATGGGTTCGACACTTACTACGGCACCCCGCTGGGGCACTGTTTCGTCACGGAGGTGATGCGAAAGAAAGGGGAGTTCTCCGACCTCTTTCTGAGAGAGGAGGAAGAGGTGCCTTTTCCCCTGATCGAGGATCTGACGGAAGTGCTGACCGCGGAGGCGGTGCAGTGGATCAGGGCCAATAAGGACCGGCCGTTCCTGCTCTTTCTGGCTCACCCCATGCCGCACGGCCCCGTGGCCGCGTCCGGGCGTTTCCGGGGCAAGAGCGCCGGCGGGCTTTATGGCGATGCGGTCGAGACCATCGACTGGAGCACAGGAGAAATCATCAAGACCGTTATCGAGCTGGGGCTTTCGCAGGACACCATCGTGGTATTCACATCGGACAACGGCGCCTGCACGAATCCATGGGGCACGAAGGCAACGTGGTTCGGTTCGAACGCGCCGTTTCGCGGAAAGAAGCAGCAGGGCTGGGAAGGCGGCCTCCGCATACCCTGCGTAATGTGGGGACCGGGGCGTATCCCGGCCGGCTCTATCTGTTCCGAGCTCGCCACGGTCATGGACTTCCTGCCGACCTTCGGCGCCATGGCCGGTGCGGAACTACCGAAAGACCGGGTGATCGACGGCAAGGATATCACGTCCCTTATGCTGGGTGAGAACGACGCAAAGACACCCTATGATGCGTTCGTTTACCACGTCCGCTTCGGTAAGCGCTCGGGTGTACGCATGGGCGACTGGAAGCTGATCGCCGACGTTGATGCTCGAACCTGGAAGCACAAGGGGACCGCTCTCTATAATCTGAAGCAGGACCCGGGGGAGACCAAGAATCGTGCTGCGCAATACCCGGACAAAGTGAAGGAACTTAAAGCCCGGCTTAAGACCTTTGAAAAGGAACTAAGCCAAACCACCCGAACACAAGGAACATTAAGATGAAAGGAACATTAAGATGAACAGAACACTTCGAAACAAACACCTGATATCGGCCCTGCTCTCGGCCATCTGTAGTACGACACTTGCCCAGGTTCCGCAATGGCCTGACCCCGTTGCCGAACACGTGATTCCGGCCCCGAAGGTCGGATTGGTGCAAGGGCCTATGCTGGGCCGTCCGTCCGCAACGTCGGTCCGCGTGTGGGTACGGACGGAAGAACCCGTAGAGTTTGAGATCCGCTACGCGACCGGACTGCCGTTGGATGCCGACGGTCCGTCGGTCAAGGGGCGGACCGAGGCCGCGCGGGACAACATTGGCGTCGTTGACCTCACAGGGCTTAAGCCATACCAGAGCTATTACTACGGGGTCGTGTTGAATGGCCAGATGGCGGACACGCGCGTTGCGTACCGCGATCCCTGGCCGAGCTTCCGCACGCTGCCCGACCGTTCGACCACCCACGATCCCCCGAACAATCCCAAAGGACTGTTCAACCTGTGCTTCTCGGTGGCCGTAGGTGGGTCCCAGGACCCGAAAAGGGGGGGCGGGCACTACACCGATCCACCAGCCTGGGATACGCTGTACCGACGATACGGCAAGCAGATCATGTTTCACATCATGAACGGTGACTACACCTACGAAGAGAAGCGCGATGGAACGTTCAACGGCATTCGGGCAAACTACCGGCTGTACATGGATCGTTCCCGGGGCATGAGTCGATTCCAGCGCCACGTCCCTTGGCTGCAGATGTTCGACGATCACGAGGTCCATGACAACCTCTTTGGCGCCGGACAGGCCGGTTTCAAAAGGCAGAGGTCCCGCCACATCAACCGCGATAAACAGCTTAAAGTCTGGCATGAGTATGCAGGCTGGGCCAATCCGGACGCGCCCCAACGAGGACCGTTAATGTTCGGGACGGCAAGCGTGAAAAAGCAGTCCGACATCATTGAGGCTCCGGAGCTTGATTTCTCGTCACTCAACTCGGACCAGGTCAGCACCATCCTGGTGGGAAAGAAGGGGCGCAAAACGGGTGCGGGGGCGGCGAGCAAGAATGCGGGAACGTACGGTCTTGTCAAAGTACTCGATGCGCACCGCATCCAGGTGACTCCCGCCTTCGTACAGGATGAGACCGTGGACTTCAGCATCGGGACGCACCACTACTACGACCAGGAGATTGGCAACTGCCATTTCTTTGTGATCGATACGCGAGGCGAGCGCTCGCAATTCAATCAGAAGAACCTGCACGATCCGAAAACGTTTCTGCTCGGTGCCACGCAGCGCCAGTGGTTGGTGGACGGAATTAAGCGAACCGACGCGGACCTTATCTTTATCGTGTCCAGCGTTGGTGTCGTAGTGCCGCACAGTCTTTTTCACTGGCGGCCCGAGGCTGGAGATAAATCGAAGGGCGACGGGTTCCCCGGCTTTGTGCATGAGCGCGAACTGATACTGGTGGAACTCGACAAGATCGACAAGCCGATCATGTTCCTGACGGGGGACGTACATGCCTCGGTATCCGCGCAGATAACCGACAACATCTGGGAGTTCATGGTCGCGCCGTTCAACTCGAATGGCCATCCAATAGGGACACTTGGAAATATGCCCTATACCGGTTGGTACAACGCCGAAGGGCGATGGGCGCGCATCAAGTGGGTCGGCAGCGGGCCCAACAATGTCCACTACTCACGCCTGCGCCGGACGTTCTTCGCGGTTGTGCGTGTCAACAACGTATTCACCGCTCCGCGACCGGACGGGGAAGGAACGGGTTACCAGTTCCTGGCCTACCCGCATCCCCAGGTGATCGTCACCTGGTACGACGGCTACAGCGGCGATCCGGTCTACAGCGAAACGGTTTCGACACTGGATATGGAGGAAGCGCCGAAGGAATAGCGCTGCACAGCAGGTTGCCCATGGACAAGACGCAACACAGATCGACTGAGGAGCGGGTGGCGCTCTTCGAGCGGTACTACGCGATGGAGAACGAACGGCCACTGCTGGGCTTTCTTTGAAAGGCGACTAAGCCAAACCACGGGGCCGGCAGATACCCTTCAGGCACCGTTGCAGGGACGCCAAGGATAGAACGATGGATAGAACGATGAAGCTCGTGATCAGCACAGTATTACTCAGCATCACAGCAAACGAGATGAAGGCATCCACAGAATCATGTTAAAAAAGTCACAATTCCGGAATGCTTCTGGCCTAATCCAGGAAGACTCACACCTGAATTCCAGCTATAATAGAAGCATTGGCATTCATTGAGTGTTTAAGGAGTAGGCAAATGAAAGCAAAGGGTTTTACCTTAATTGAGTTGTTGGTTGTGATTGCTATCATTGCTTTGCTCATGGGTATTCTATTGCCCGCTATGCACCTGGCGCGGGAGCAATCCCGAAAAACGTTGTGCAAAGCCAATCTTCATAGCATTGGTGTATCGTTTAATCTGTACATCAGCGACAACAATCGTTTACCGCTGACCTTCGGTCGACGTGCAGAGGATCCCTATCCTTTACCGTTTTACATAAGAGACGACTTTTATCAGGAGATTAAACGATATGGATTTAAGCCCAAGGTTTTGGTATGCCCAAGTTACATTGATACTCTGAGGGGAGAAGTAAAAAAGCCACAAGACCTCTTCGATGGGAGTGAATTAGTGTTTAGGCAAGGGCATGGTGCGTGGCCGGATTCGCGGCTGATTGGGGTATTTTTATTGCACCGTCTAGGAGATTGTAAAACATCCCCTTGGAAACCTACTGCCCCCAGCAGTTCTCATTTGGCAGCGGATGTCAATTTGTATTGGGATGGCACGGGTTTTGACCGAGGGATTAAAACCAGCCATACAAAGGGCGGCAAACTCTTCCCCTCCGGGGCCAACCGACTTTACTTTGATGGGCACGTTGAGTGGATCAAGCCGAACAATATGGGTGAAGAGGATACGGCGTTGGTCTTTGAGGACGGTAAGTGGGTAGGTGAGAGTAGATATACGCACTGGTCCGGTGATGTGAGAGACTATTACTGGTGATAGGGTCATCAACGCAGTACAGGATAATTCATGAACGTTTATAGGTAAACACATAAAAAGCCACAATACCGGAATAGTTTTGGCATTAATCAGGACGCCACTTTGCTTAAATACTGTCATAATAAAACCGATAGGGTCAATATCTTGCAATGATCGTCTCAGCCGTATGGTGCGGCTGTAAATCACACACGCTCTTTTTCGTTTCGTATGGAGGATTGGTCAAATGAACAGGTACTACATTTCTTTGGTTTTTGCCCTGATTGTTTCAGTGGCAGGTGTACAGGCTAATTCGCAGAGTAAGTTAATAAGCAGATACAATTTTGAAGGCGATTACACGGATCATTTAGGTTTAAATGATTTGACAGAACACACCGGGGCCAGCTTTTCAGCAGAGGATAAAGCAGTTGGCAGTTACGCACTTCAGTTAGATGGCGATTCATCATATGCCAAAATTGAAGAGTTTGCCGGCTTTCCAGCAGCCGGTCAACCTTGGAGCATAGCGGCCTGGATTAAACCGACTGAGACACAAACCAGTCAGTGGAAAACCGTTATGCATGTGGGTGACAGAGAAGACCCAACAGATCCCTTCATTGAGTTCCGTGCAAAAGAAGGGCACTTTGAAGGACTGTACTATGATCGTGGCACCGGTAATCAGAACATTGCTGCGACCTCAGATTACATTGTCGGCCAGTGGTATCATCTCGCATTAACCTTTGATGGGCAGGACCTGAATTTCTATGTAGATGGAATCAGCCAGGGCACAAGGTTGGGAACTCCGGCATACGGCCCGGCGTTGCGGTTTGATGTGGGACGTTGTTATGAAGGACGAGGCACCCAACTTTACTGGGCGGGTTTGGTTGATGACATACGCATATACAGCGGCGCCTTGAGTGAACAAGAAATTAAATCCGCAATGTTAAAGATGCACGCCGACATTCCGATACCCCATGATATGGCAAGTGATGTCTTACGCGATGTGGTGCTAAGTTGGGAGTCCGGAGTGTATGCTGTCGAGCATGATGTTTATTTGGGCACTGTCTTTGACGATGTGAATGACGCCGACAGGGACAATCCCGGGGATGTACTGGTGAGTGAGGGACAAGATAATAATGCATATGAGCCTGCTGGTCTGGAGTTTGGACAGACCTATTATTGGCGTGTGGATGAAGTCAACGCTCCGCCGAACTCTACTATTTTCAAGGGTGAGGTCTGGAGCTTCACGGTCGAGCCGGTCGGTTATCCCATTGCCGGCGAGGATATCATTGTCACAGCTTCCAGCTTGAACAGAGAAGATGAGGGACCCGAAAATACTATAAACAAATCCGGACTGGATGACGATGACCTGCACTCGTCAGAGAATACCGCTATGTGGCTGACTAATATTACCGATCCGAACGTGGCCTGGATTCAGTATGAATTCGACAGAGTCCACAAGTTGTATCAGATGCTGGTATGGAACTATAACAGTTCCGTTGAACCCGTCGTCGGCTTCGGTATCAAGGAAGCTACCATTGAATACTCGATCGATGGAGTTGACTGGGCCACATTAGGATCGCCTCACGAGTTTGCCCGTGGTCCTGGTTCGGATGGTTACGCTCCCAACACCACCGTTGATTTCGGCGGTGCATCGGCAAGGTACGTAAAGATCACCGCCAACAGTAACTGGGGAGGTATGGTGAACCAGTATGGTCTGAGCGAAGTTCGATTCCTGAGCATACCTGTCCTGGCAAGAGAGCCTGAGCCTGAACCCGGAGCTACAGACGTAGACGTGGATGCAACGCTGAGCTGGAGACCAGGTAGAGAGGCGGCCTTGCACGATGTGTACCTCAGCACCGACGAGCAAGCCGTGATAGACGGCACGGCGCCGGTTGCCACCGTAACCGAGCCCGGCTATGCTGCTTCCCTTGATTTAGGCAGCACGTATTACTGGCGGATCGATGAGGTCAACGATGCCGAAACTCCCACAATCTGGCAGGGAGATATCTGGAGCCTTTCGACGCAGGAATATCTGGTCGTGGACGATTTCGAGTCCTACAACGATATTCCCGCCGAAGAAGAAGGCAGCAATTTGGTTTATATCACCTGGGTAGATGGTTTTGGCGTTGCAACAAACGGCTCGACCATGGGCTATACCGAGGCATTCCAGCCGTCTATGGAAAAGACCCTCGTTTACGACGGCAGCCAGTCGGCGCCGCTTTTCTATGATAACACAACCGCCGCATATTCGGAGGTCACGGCGAACGTCGCTGATTTAGGCATCGCCAGTGATTGGTCCAAACACGGCATCAAAGGCTTGACGCTGCGGTTCTATGGCGATCCGAACAACGTGCCGCAACAGCTTTATGCGAAGATCAACGCCTCCAAGGTGAACTATGATGGCGACGCCGAGAACTTCACGCTGACAGGCTGGCAGATGTGGTATATCGACCTGGCCCAGCTCGGCGTGGATATCAGCAACGTCACAGAACTGGCCATTGGTTTTGAGCCTGTGGGAGCTACCGGCGGCCAGGGAATGGTCTTGCTCGATGCTATCAGGCTGGTATCTGATGAGCGTCAGTTGATCACACCGGTCGGACCGGGAACGGCTAAACTGGCAGGATACTGGACGTTCGACTCCGACCTGACCGATGCAGTCGGGGGCAAGGATGCCGCCGCGTTTGGTGATGCCGGTTTCCAGACCACCACTAGCAAGATCGGCGCCGGAGCGGCGGCCTTCGACGGCTCCGGTGATTACATGACTGCCGGTACCGCGGGCGATTTTTCCATCGGCACGGGGGCGATGAGTGTGAGCTTCTGGCTCAACGTCGCCGACGCAGACAAGGAGAACTCCGATCGGTTTCTCAACAACGGGGCCGGTAACAACACCCAGATGGGATGGACCTTTTTCATGCGGACCAATGCTGCCGGGATGATCGGTGACGGCGTGGACGCCGGCATGTCAGACGGCGGCGGCCGGCGCATCCAGGGAACGAACGGCAACGACACCATCGATGCGCTCGACGGCAACTGGCATCTGCTCGTCGGGGTCTTCGACTATAACGGCGGTAACGGTAAGGTGGACATTTACCTCGATGCGGTTATGGAGACAACGATTGCCTTGGCGGACTTGGGTACGTGGAACGGCAGTCGCATCGATAACACCCACGCCTTGACGTTTGGCGCAATCGCCGCAAATCCGAACGCCTTCTTTCTCAACGGCCTGCTGGACGACGTGGCGATCTGGGATGCGGCGCTATCGCAGGACCAGATCGATGCCCTCTGGAATGGTGGCGCCGGCCAGGCCGCTGCGTTGATCGACGGAGATTAATACTGCTTTCGTGATACGCACAGATATCACAAGATAAGGAGTAAGTCCTGAATAAGGCGTCCCATACCACGGTATGGGACGCCTTATTATGCGCGATCGTTTCTGACGTGTAGATGGCTGCCGTTTCGAGCTCTGAAGATACTGGAGGATACGAGGCCCAAAACAAGCGTACTTTGGTCTCTTGGGTGAGCGTTTGAGGGCATGGTTTTTCGACGCAGAAGGCTCCCGTCAGCCAAGGGTGGCTTAATGGTTTTGATCCAAGTTTTTGATTTGTCATAGTCAAACCTGCTTTCACATATCAAAGGTCCACACGTAACTGTCTATTTTCCTGAGGCTCTTCTGGTCGAATGGAACTCTTCGCAAGGCGTCTCATAATAATCATGTTTTTGTGGCTATGTTGCCGATATAGCCCTTATGGCATTCAAGAAAGAACCTAACTGCAGATAACGTAAAATATTTTTCGCACAATTTTATAGGACATGAAAGAAGCCCTCA
>CAZRBG010000073.1:0-23358 GCA_964598225.1 uncultured Pirellulales bacterium | reverse complement strand
CATTGCCAGAAAACGTTTGCTCAACGGAAGTTAATACTTATGGAAGTGCCATTCATGGCAGTCCCTATTTTCCTCGGCCCTAGTTGTTTTTTTACTTCCTTGACGAATTTTCATCTTCTTTTTGCATGTGTGTAGTTACCCAAAGGCTATTTTCGCGTGAAATCATTGCTTCTACACGCTCTACAAAAGTAGCTTCTTTGTCAGTAACATCGGCATAATCATTCAGGTCTGCGTCATAGTAGTATTTTTCTTTTTTAAGTGTTTCAGACACTGTGCGGTAATTTATCCAGTTCTCTTGGAATTTAAACACCTTCAATGCGGCAGTTCCAATTGCCAGGACAATAGAAATAAAAACAGTACACCATTGCCATTTGTTGGGAACTGAAGCAATGAGTACTGGTAGCGAAGCCGAAAAAACAATCACACCCCATTGAAAGATAACGTATAGTTGTTTATTCTTTGATACCCTATTACTATACCAATCAATCTGATCATTATATCGGCCCTCAATATATTCTTTGAATGCCTGCTTATCCATATTAATAAAACCTCAAAACTAACATGCGTCGTTAATAGCATTAACAGTTGGTATTACACGTCAATTTCTGTTCGATTAACCGAACAAGACATTAGAATCCATCACTTGCTTTGAGGAGTGCATTCTGTATGCTTTCTGACTTGAAACCGTAGGCCCATGACGTCCCACTTCTAAGTAGCTCCTTCGGTGTTTTGAAATTCCTTTTAATCTTCACTCCAACAAGTGGCGTCCCTAATTGCTTCGCCTTTTCAATCTCCCAAGAAACCCACTGGCTGCGGTAGGTATACTTACCCACAATACATAGAAGATAGTTTGATTTACTGATCTTCTGAGAAATGACACGTTTAACCGGACCAGCCTCAGTACTATTAACAGACACATCAACTGACCTGTCTAAGAAGGTCAATGAGAGCTGCTTATTGACACTCCATGCCACTAATAAGTTCTTGTACCGTCGATCATGATCGTAATCATAGCTGATGAAAATCTTATCCTTGAAAATGTCCCAGAAACTCATTTTTTTCTTTTTAACCCCGACTATGAGAGGACTCCTTTAACGGCAACGATTGATCTCTTGTTACTATTATATAACCAGAGTGAAATCTTAGTTCTTCAAATCTATAAGGAATATTCTCCCTGCAGGAATTAATGTCAATAGAATCTTTTTAATTATCTTTTAATAGGGTTCATTAAGGATAGTCATAGTTTTCTGCGAACTGTCCCCAGAGATTAATACGTGGCTCTCTCGAGTTTTATTAATGTTACTAATCAGCCGCGTGATTTTTTGCGTCGGCTTCATTAGCATGGTTTGTCTTCTTATCATGTGATGATATCAGATTAAGACGGTCTACAAACGGTTGCAGCGCATCCTCAAGAATTAGTGTGAAATTTTCAAGAGGTATAGGCGACCAGTCTGCCCCGAACATTATTAATCGCGTATTAGGAAGCTCTTCTGGCATCGGGTGCGGAAACAAGCCTGCTGAGAATACGCAAAACTCTCGATAGTCGGCGTCGTTACGGGGAAGAATGATAAGCAACTTCTCCGGCGCTATTCGGCTCAATACTTCTCGAATCTCCCAAGAAAGCCCTTCAGATTCAGCAGCCTCTATGACTATTGCCCCAGACGAGTTGATCAACTCAACCACTTTTGTCTTCCATTCCTCATCTGGAATGTAGTACTTAGCTGCGCCGAGATCCATACTCTCAAAAGCTTCGCCTGGTCTTCCAATAGCAATGTACGGGCCGTATTCGGAAAAAAACTCCGCAAAGAGTGCTTGTTCATCATGGGGAGAGCGGTTTGAGTCGAGGAGCTTCTGCTTGCATCTCCAAGCTAACCGCTTACGGAGGAAGCTGGAAAAGTCGCCCGAATCTGTTGGCTGGCGAGCCATTACGTAAAATCCCACAAAGGAATTTCTAATGTAGTCAAGTCGTCCAAGAATCGTTGCTCTCGAGCGCTCTTTTGCGAAAGATCTCAAATAGACGATGGGGGGCCGCCTGTCAGTTGTGAGAAGCTCAGGTGCAGAAGGTCCGACAATATAGCGATGTCTTCGTTTACCAATGTCTATATGCACGAATATGCCAAGACCTATCTTTAAGTTTTGTAGCCAAACATATAGTACGAAGCAACCGAAAACAAGTGCGACGGCTGGTGGCTGAAGCGCTGGAATACCTACCACTGGTGCAAAAAGACGCAAGGACGAGAGAAAGAACAAGATACGGAGTATAAAGGCAGCAGGAGAAACTATGCGGTACAAAGATGTTGTACATTTTTCTGGCAGCGAAGATGCAAGTACCTCGCTTGAGTGCCGGGATACAAGCAACATTGGTAGCGCCAACAGGCTTGCCACGATCTTCAAACCTGTGGAAGGGAAGCTTAAAGGGAGGTCGAGTCTCATTGATGCTGGCACAAACCACCAATACAGTATTGCAAAAAACAACATGGGACCAACAAGGGTCATCGGAATAAAAAGAAAGGCCATACGTACGACCTGAGCTAAAGCTGGGATTAAATCATCGCGGATCTTTTCCCACATAATTTTCTCCTCTTGACCCCTCGCATTCATGCTAAGGATTCGGGCGAATTGAAGCTATCCGCTATATGTGCTATATTTTCTCATGGTTCTTTCGCCACTGCCTGTCCCATTCGGCAAGCTCTGAGCGAAGTCGAACGGGGATTCGCTCTCATTACAGCTCCCAAAACCATTCCCGATTCTATCTATTGTACCAGGGAAAGACAAACAATTTTTTTGACAGGATTACAGGATTTACAGAGATTTTAGCCACAGAGACTCAAAGAACGCAAAGATAAAAAGAATTAATAATGATATTAACCAGCTTTGTGCCTTCGTGCCTTGGTGGCAAACGGAAATCCATGTCAATTGTGTTATCCTGTCTAAATTAGCTGTTTCTGGAGATTATGTTTGATATTTACTCAATAATATGGTATAATACTCAAAAATGGAATACGGAACTCAGAACTCAGAATACAGCAGGCAAGGTGATCAGATGACCAGGGTAACAGCAAGTGCGGTCCAGAGAATCAGGAGGGCTTTGACATTGACTATTGATTATTGACTATTTTTCTCTGTGCTCTCGACGAGTCGTACCCCATAGTTGCTTTGCGGGCTGTTATTCCCGCGAAGGATTGTCGCCCCTGCGGAGGCAGGGGCAGGAATCCAGATGGGCACGAACGTATGGATTCCCGCCTCCGCGGGAATGACAGACGGGCAGCCGGAAATGCTATATGAATCAGTGTTAAACAGTGAAATCTGTATCAAAATTTGTAAAACAAAGCCAATTTACTCGTGCTGCGTTGTGCGTTCTCCGAAAGGAGTCCATGGGACTGCGTAAAGGAATTCGTAAAAACAAAGCCAATTTGCGAAAGGGCGAAAAGGGCATAAGCTCACTTGTGACACAGGTTTAGTGCAAATTAGGGCTTGTAATAAGTCAAGGAAAACAAAGCCAATCAAAGCCAACAAGCTTGGATTCCCGCCCGTTCGGCTACGCTCAGAGCTTGCCCTATTCGGCATTGCTCAGGAATCTGCGGAAATCTTCGGTTTGACGCCCTCCCATTGCAGGCCCCCGATTATGGCCTGGGAGATATTCGTAAGATGGTCGCCTGTCTTCTCCACGTTGTCCACCAGATCTATAAAAATAAGGCCTGCTTCCGGAGAGCACTTCGCGTCGCTCATCCGCTGTACGTGGCTGCGTCTGAAGTCCACCTGCATCCGGTTGAGCATTTCCTCGTGAGGATGCGCCCGCCTGGCTTCGTCGGGATCATCCTTTTCCAGAGCATCCACGACGCAGTCGAACATCTCCTTAATCTCTTTCTTCAACTGCTCGGCTTCAGCTTGTGCTTCGCTGCTGAAATCGATTTTTTGCTCCAGCTTCCTCTCGGCTATCTCGACTATGTTGACGGCATGGTCGCCGATGCGCTCGAGATCGTTGACGGCGTGCAGGAGCACGGGCAGCTCAACGGATAACTCGTCGGAAAGCGTCTGCCGCGACAAAGCAGAGAGATATGAGGTGATCTCGAGCTGGAATTCGTCTATATAATCCTCCAACTCGCGCACTGTCTTGAGGTGGCGTTTGTTGTCATCGAGAATCCCGTCGATTGATAACATCAGCGTTCTGCGGGCGGCCTTGCCCATACGGACGATTTCCCGCTTGGCCTGATCGAGTGCTATGACGGGCGTCTTGAGAAGATGGGTCTCCAGGGCCACGGGTTTGCGGGCGATCTCGCTCTGTGTAACAGGGATCAATTTCATGACGGCTGACTGCAGCAGCTTTATGACAGCAAGGAAAACAATCGTATTGAAAACATTGAAAGTGCAGTGAGCGGCAAAGATGTGCCTCATTATGGTATTCTCATTCAGGACGCCCGGAGTAATCCACTTGACGACTTCGGCATACCAGCCCAACCAGACCGGCAGCAACATATAGAGAACACCGACAACATTGAATATCGTATGGCCTATCGCCGCTCGCTTGCCGTTTCGTGAAGAGCGCAGCGCCGCGATCTGAGCCGTGATAGTGGTGCCGATATTGTCGCCCAGAATGTAAGGTATCGTAACGCTCAGGACCTGATCCCAGTTCGTACCAAAGGCGCCCTGCCACGCAAGAACCTGAATCATCGCGATAGATGCCGAGCTGCTTTGCAAAAGTACTGTAATGGCCGTGCCGGCAAGCACCGCCAGGAGTGGATTATGCCCAACCCATATCAGAATATTCTGTGCGTCCAGGCTGTCTTTGAGCGGTGCGAACGCATCCTTCATGAAGTGAATTCCCAGAAACAGTACGCCGAAGCCGATCAGTATCTCGCCCGCGGTTCGGGCTCTGGGCGACCTGCCGCCGATCATAAGCAAAAACCCGAGTCCAACGGCAGGCAGAGCGTAATTTGTAACCTTGAACAGTGCCAGAATCGAAACCACGCCCGCCGTGATTGTTGTGCCGATGTTGGCGCCCAGAACAACGCAAAGCGCTTGCTTTAGCGTCAGAAGTCCTGCATTTACAAGTCCCACCGTCATCACCGTAGTGGCCGAGCTCGACTGGATCAGGGCGGTTACCAGTGCCCCTGTGATAACCGCGACGAGTCGATGTTTCGTCAATACTCCGAGAAGACTCCTGAATTTCTGGCCCGCCGATTTCTTCAGACCTTCGGACATCAGTCCCATTCCGAACAGAAAAAGCCCAAGTCCTCCCACAGTCCCGAAGATGCCGTCCCTAATCGCCGCTCGCTTCTGATTCTTTGCCGCTTCGAGTAACTCTTCTTCCACGAGATTGGTAACTGCGACGCCGAATTTACGGGGGTCTTGTTTCCACAAATCTTTGAGTTCGGCTGCCTTTTTCTCTCCTTCGGGCCCTTTCTTCTCGAGCCATCTGAGCGATCCGGCGATCTCATCTTCGGTGAATCTGCCGGGGTCTTTGTGATACAGCATTTCCAGTGATTCGGCCTTGGCGAAGTCCTCCCTGGCAATTCGCTCAAGGATTATCTCGACCTGTTCTCCGGACAATCGTTCTTCGGCATCCCCGGCGGATTCTGCTGCACCGCTCTTTTCGAGGGCAATACAAAGACCGACACACAGAAGCAAGACAAACACTGAGATTCGCAGAACCTTCTTGAAAGTTGTGGGCATTTCGTTCTTTCTTAAATTCAATCCAACCAAAGGTTTAAAGGCATCGGCCGCCGCGATCAGCTCGGTCTGTCGCCGGAAACAGCAAAATACTAACGTAATCCTAACCAATTGCTAACACATTTCTAACATACAGGCTGCATGCGGCTCAAGCAAGTTTGATGATTATTCTGACAGGAGTTTTGAAAAAAATGGAGATTAGGCATATATTGTTTAAGGAAATATGTGTTTACAACTTTGTAAGCGGGCAATGTACGTCCAGGATAGCGGCACCATCGGATTGAAGCCGCCGCCATCGAGGCGATGTCCGACGCGTCCGCGCCAGTTCGTTGGTCGAAAACCTCAATAGCCGCCTGCAGAACTATTTCTTCCTGTGGCGGCATATCGGCAATGACTATTTGGATTTGCTGCGTTTCTTGTTCAACCACAACCGATACGCACCGTGGTAACCTGGCTCTGCCTCCACTGTCACCTCAAATCACGTGTTTTCGAACCAGGCCCTACATCGATTATCAACACGGCAGCTACACCAGCTTGGCTCGGTTGTGGTAGATTTTCCGGATCGCATCGGCGATATCTTCCATATCTGATTTCGTGCCGAGCAGGAGCCTCTGCGAGAACCATACGGCCTCGTCGCACAACCGGTCGCCGTCAGGGCAATGATTTAGCTCCCGGCAGCGGTCCAGTCTCTTTTTGGAATACACTTTGCGGAAGTTCTTGGAGCGCAAAGCATTTTCGAAGAAAGCGTTCTTGTTAACGCGATTGTATCCGCTGGAGCAGGGAATGCCCTCGGCCTTCAGAGCGGCCATGAACTTGCCGCGCGGGACATTGCCGAAACGCTCTTTCTCGTAGCGGAATGGATAGAGATGGTAGGCCGCCCGCGTAACGCCGTCGTACAATCTGTGCGGAACGATGCCGGGAATATCGTCGAGTTGTGACGTCAGATATTTTGCATTTTCATTGCGGGTTTGGGTTTGTTCTTCGAGGCGTTCCATCTGGGCCAGGAGGATAGCCGCCTGGTATTCAGCCATGCGGCACTTATTGCCCAGGAGCCGGAAACCCGTGCCCTCGACCTGCCCCACAGAGCCGTGTCCTCTACCGAAATCGTGGTAAGAGTAGCATTTATCCATGAGCTTCTCGTCGTCGCCCAGGATGGCGCCGCCTTCGCCGCACGGCAGATTCTTCGAGTTCTGGAAGCTAAAGCACCCGAGGTCGCCTAAGGTGCCGCACTTCCTGCCTTTCCATTCCGCCATCCACGCCTGACACGCATCCTCCACGACGACCAGGTTGTGTTTCCCGGCGATGGCGTTGATTCTGCCCATGTTGGCGGGCAGGCCGAGGATGTGAACCGGCAGGATGGCTTTGGTGTGCCTGCCGATTTTTTCTTCCATCTTGTCGGGGTTGATCTGGAACGTGTCGGGATCGGGATCGACCATGATCGGCAGCGCGCCGACCAGAAAGATAACTTGAATAGAAGCGACAAAGGTGTACGGTGTCACTAAGACTTCATCGCCGATGCCAATGTCCAGGCAGTGCAGCGCGGTCAGCAGCGCATTGGTTCCATTGGTCGTGCCGATACAACGTTTGGCTCCCATAAGTTCGGCGTACTTTTTCTCGAACTCCGCCACGACCTTGTTCCTCGACCATACTCCGCTTCGCAGCACGGCCAGGACCCTTTCCTCGTCGGTGTTCTTGTTCCATATCGGCCAATGTTGGAAGGGCTTGGTCCTAACAGGCCGACCGCCGAGAATGGCCAGTTCATCTGCCTTAGTGCGGGCGTTGACAAAGGTCGGCGAGGCCACCGCGGCCATGGAACCGACCGACGCGGCAGCAAGAAATTGTCGTCTGTTTAAGTCGCTCATATTCATTTTTTTCGCTCCTCTTTTGAATAAAAGATTTAGCAGAATCCACATTACATCTTACAAAGTAATCCAGCCCTTTGGTTTAGAGGAACTTCAGCCGTCCTCTTCATGAAACCGGCCGCCATAACGTCTCTTGGCCGGCCGTAAGAAAGCGAAAGACTCAGCAATTCAATTATACCCCAAATGCAGTCAACTACAAGCAATATCGTACTGCTGCTATAAGCACAATCCCGGTAGTGTATGGATTGTTGACGTGCTTACCATTGCCTTGCCTCCAATAAAAACGGAGCCGAGCACAGCCTGACGTTTTTGACCGCCAACGGAGCGTATTTGAATATCTGAATTTCGGCGGGACTGCTTTGTTCGGGCAAGTGCTAAAATGGGAAAGCGGCGGATCATAGCTATGATTGTGATGATATGTGAGTATTTGCCGTTATGGCAGCAGCCGGCCGGCCTTATGGGCTCCTGCGGACGAACCGGCCAATTTGTGTGAAAATTTTCTTCGACGTTTCACTGAGCAATCGGCAGATATCTTATCAGAGGATTCCTGCATTTAATGCCATTTCTTTCGTGGGGCCATTTATTGGAACAAGTGTTTGACGACGGCTCTTAGTAGCGGTACAATGCGTAATTACTCTAAAAACGGGTGTAAGTCTGGTTTGATTGTTTTCTATTTTCTGTACTGACTGCTAAACGCTGCAGGCTACAGGTTAGTGAATTATGGCAAGAACACGAGGGGATCAAGGGGAAAAACCGGGAGCTTCGGTAAATGCTTCGCCGGATACTGGTGGGGCGACGGCCCAGATGCGCAGTATGCCGGAATCGCTTGCGGCTGAGGCGGCGGTGCTGGGTTCGATGCTGATCGATCCGGAGTGCATCGGCGACGTGGTCGAGCTGCTCGAACGCGACGCATTCTACCGGATCGAGCATCGTCACATATTCGAAGCGCTGATTTCGCTCTATGAGAGAAACAAGGGCGTCGGGATCGATGCCGTCTTGCTGCGCGATGAGCTTGCGCGTAAAGACACGCTCGAAGACGCCGGCGGGGTCGAGTACATCGCCAGGATTCTGGATTCCGTGCCGTCTTCGGCGAATGTTGTCTACTACTCGAAAGTGGTCAGAGACAAGATGCTGCTTCGTGAGCTGATCGCGACGGCCGGGTCGATTCTCGACACGGCATACGATCAGACGGGCAACGCCGGCGAGGTGCTCGATGAGGCCGAAGCCAAGATGTTCGCCATCACCGACAGAAACGTCACCGACAGCGCCTCAGCGTTGAAGGACCTGGTTGTCCGCTCGTTCGAGCTGATCGAGAGCCGCCAGGGCACGCACGTTACGGGCCTCGATACCGGGTATTACGAGCTAAACGACATGACCTGCGGCCTGCAAAACGGGGAGATGATAATAGTCGCCGGCCGGCCGAGCATGGGCAAGACCAGCCTGGCGCTCAATATCGCCGAGCATTTAGGGCTGATGGAGAGGACGCCGCTTGCTATATTCTCGCTGGAAATGGGCCGGCAGCAGTTGGCCGAGAGGTTCCTTTGCAGCATAAGCGGCATCGACAGCCAGAAGGTGCGGCGAGGCCTGCTCAGCGACGAACATTACAAGAAATTGGCCGATGCCTGCGCCGAGCTGTCAGAATCGCAGATTTTTATCGACGACACATCGACACTGACACCGTTAGAGCTTCGTGCCCGGGCAAGACGGCTCAAGAGCAAGTACGACATACAGTGCGTGCTGGTCGATTACCTCCAGTTGATGCACCTCGGCTCCGGGCGGACCGAATCGCGACAGCAGGAGATTACGACGATCTCGCGATACCTCAAGTCGCTGGCGAGGGAGCTGAACCTGCCGGTGGTGGTGCTGAGCCAGTTGAACCGGTCTCCGGAAGGCCGGGAGGGCCACAGACCGAGAATGAGCGATCTACGAGAGAGCGGCAGCATCGAGCAGGACGCCGACGTGATTATGCTGCTGCATCGCGAGGATTATTACCATCGCGGTGAAGACGGCTACGAGCCGAACAATACGGCCGAGCTCATAGTCGCCAAACAGCGAAACGGCCCGACGGGAACAGTTAAACTGACATTTATGGAGAAGACGACGCGATTCGAGAACGCCTCCCACGTGGAAGAGGCGGCGGCGCCGTTTTAGTCAGCCGCAGGTTGGCAGTGCCGAGAAGCCCGATGCAAAACGTGCAAGATACGAGATACCGAATGCGAAATATCATTATGGCTGCTCTGATAGCCGCGCTGCTTTCGAGCACACTCGCACGTGCCGAGTCGGGGTCATCGGCGGCAGAGAGCAACGTAATCGAATCGATAGAGTTCGAGGGCAACGAGAAGTACAAGGACAAGACACTGCACAAAAAACTGGACTTCGCCGAAGGCGGGCATCTCGATATTCTTTTAGCCGAAACCGGCACCACGACTATCGCCGAATATTATCGTTCGAAGGGATACGCCGACATCGAAGTCACGCTGGACACCGACAAGCTGAGCGAGGGCAGGGTTGTTTATGAGATAGCCGAAGGCAAGAGGTACCGGATCAAATCGGTGAACTTCCGGGGCAACAAGAAGCTCAAGAGCAGCGATTTGCGAAACGTTATCGACACGAGCACGCGAAGCTGGCTGTTCTGGCCAACTTATTACACCGAGGAGAAAGTCGCCGAGGATCTGGAAAAACTGCAGGATGCTTATTGGGACAGGGGTTATCTCAATCACCACATAGAAGTGGAAGGCCGGTCGCACATCACTTTCGTGATCGAAGAAGGCTCGGTATACAAGGTCAGGGACATTACGGTGACCGGTAACACGCATTTTGACGATGAAACGCTGTTGGCCGGTTTGAAGCTGGAACCCGGAGAGCCCTACTACAGGCGGAAGGCCCGGGCTCACGCCAAGCTGATTTCAAAGCTCTACGGCGAGAACGGATTCATTGACGCCATTGTAAAGGTTCGTCCGGTGTTCGTTTCCGAACCGAACACCGTCGACGTCGAATTCAGGATTATCGAAGGCGAGCAGTTCAGGATCGGCAAGATCGACATCATCGGCAACCAACAGACACAGGACAAAGTCGTTCGGCGAATACTGGACGAATACGATTTTGCACCGGGGCAATGGTATAATGCCCACATGGCGCCGAAACAGGCCAGCGGCCAGGGCCAGTTAGAGCGGTACGTACAGAGGATGACGATGGCCGAGGAGGTAATCATCAAACCCGTGCCGGCCGCCGACGGAACCGCTGACCGAAAAGACGCGGTTGTGGACGTCGAGGAGGGCCTGACGGGGATGTGGAACCCGGGCATCGCGGTCGGCAGCGACAGCGGCGTCATAGGCCGACTGATCTGGCAGCAGCGCAATTTCGACTATACCGACTGGCCCGAAAGCTTCGAGGAATTCATCACGATGAAAGCTTTCAAAGGCGCCGGCCAGAGACTGAGAGTGACGCTGGAGCCGGGGACGATAGTCAGTTACTATGCGGTAACGTTTACCGAGCCTTATCTGAACGACAGGCCGACATCGCTGGACATTACCGGATCGAGCTGGGAAAGGTGGAGAGAAAGCTACGACGAGCAAAGAACCAAAGGATTCGTAGGCCTGGAAAAGCGCTATAAGAGCCGCTGGCGTGGCAGCGTGGGCTTCAGAGTCGAAGGCGTCGACGTCCAAAACGTTGAGTTGGATGCGCCCGTGGAGATCAAGGAAGTCGAAGGCAACAACTCGCTGATCGGCATGAGCGTCGGTATCGGAAAGGACGAGACCGACGACAGGTTCCTCCCAGGGAGCGGCTGGAAGTTTAACGTGAACTACGAACAGGTCACCGGCGATGAGGATTTCGGTATATTGAAGGGCTCCCGAGTACAATACTGGACGCTATACGAAGACCTTGCCGAACGCAAGACGGTCCTGGCGTTCAAGCTGCTGGGAGGGATGACTTTCTCCGACGCCCCGCCGTTCGAGAAGTTCTACGCCGGCGGCACGGGGACGTACGGGATTCGCGGATTCGAGTATCGCGGCGTCAGCACGAGGGGGCTGCGCACAAACGTGCCGTTCGTCGAAAGGAAGGATCCAATAGGAAGCGACTGGATATTTCTGGCCAATACCGAAGTTTCCGTGCCGTTAGTGGGAGATAACGTCAGTTGGCTGTTATTCCTCGACAGCGGAACGATAGACACCGGCAGTTACCGTGCTTCTATAGGAACCGGCATACAGATACAGATACCACAGTTCTTCGGCCCGGTTCCGATGAGATTCGAGCTGGCAACGCCGATCAGAAGAGACGACGATGATGAAACGCAGGTTTTCAGTTTCAGTATGGGAAGCCTGTTTTAGCATTACTGTACAATTGCCGAACAGGACACGTTTGGCGGAAAGGAAAGTTTGATGAAATTCAAAACAGTAGTTTTAGGTTGTTTCATAGGTGCGATTGCACTTCTTTTTGTACATGAGTTCAGCTTTGCGCAGACAAGCGCTCCCGCTACGGTCTCGAAGATCGGCCTGATCAGCGTTTCCCGCGCCCTTCGTGAGTGCAAAGCTACGGCGACATTCGGAGCAAAAGCAAAAGCCGAAGAGGAAGAAATGGCGGCAAATGAGAAGGCGCTCAATGATGAAATCAACGTGTTAAAAGGCACGGTTCGAGCTCTGGTGCCGGGGACACCCGATTATATGGAACAATACAAGCAGCTCGTGCAGAAACAGGCGGAACTGCAAGCCATTCAGGAATATCGCAGAGAGCAAAGATCGGTAAGTCAGCGAGCCTGGGCTCAGAAGGTATATAAGGAAATCCTCCGCATAACGAAAGAAGTCGCGGCCAACAAGGACCTGGACCTGGTAATCGAAAGAAGCGAGCCGGAGTTTCCCATAAAGAACGCAGATCAGCTAATGATGACCCTCAGCACACACAAGGTGCTGTACGGCGACGGATGCCAGGACGTCACGGAGGAAGTTATCGCCGAGCTTGATAAGATCGAATCGACATTGATCAAATAGTATTCGAACAAAACGATGGAATGCTAAGACGTACTCGGTTTTAATTAACCGCAATGGAAATGACAGTTGCAGAATTAGCTGAACGACTAAAAGCCAGATTGACCGGCGACAAAAGCGATGCCAGCCGGCTGATAGAAGCGGTGCGCCCGATTGAAGCAGCGGATGAAAATCAAGTTACCTTCATAAAGAGCGAAAAACATAAAGCCGCGATCGGCAAATCCCGCGCAGGAGCGGTAATTGTCTCGGACAAGCTCGACGATCTCGATAAGCCGCAGCTTATTGTCGAGAACGTCGACGCCGCACTGATCGAAGCGCTGACTGCTTTCGCCCCTGCATTAAAACCCCTGGAACCGGGTGTTGATCCGACCGCGAAGCTTGCCGAGAATGTTGAATTGGCCGACGGCGCGTTCGTCGGAGCCGGGGTAGTGGTAAAAGACGGCGTGCGAGTGGGCCGAAACAGCATACTCGCCGACGGGTGCAAGGTGGGGGAAAATTCGACAATCGGCAGCAATTGTCGGATCGACAACAACGTCGTGATTTATCACAACTGCCGCCTTGGCGACAACGTGGTCATTCAGGCGAACAGCACGGTAGGCTCGACCGGCTTCGGCTATTCGTTCATCGACGGCGCCCACGAACTGATTCCTCACAATGGCGGTGTGGTAATCGAGGATTTTGTTCACATCGGGGCCAACTGCTGTGTTGACAGGGCCAAGTTCGGCGATACTATTATCGGCGCCGGGACGAAAATTGACAATCTCGTGCAAATCGCCCACAACGTGGTTATCGGCAAGTGCTGCCTGATCGCAGCGTTAACGGGCCTGTCCGGCAGTTGCCGGCTCGGCGACGGCGTCGTGCTGGCGGGCCAGGTTGGCCTGGCTGATAACATCGAAATAGGCGATGGAGCGATGGTCGGCGCGCAGGCCGGCGTGATGGACAACATTCCGGCCGGACAGAAAGTGGCCTGGACACCGGCGATCAAGGCTAAAGATGCGTTTAGAATTGTGAACCTGGTGATGCGCCTGCCGAAGATGGCCGAGCAGTTGAAAAAACTCAGCAAGAGGACTGACAGACTTGAAGCTGCAGAAAACGATAAAGAGTGAAGCAAAAATACGCGGTCGCGGTCTGTTCGGTGGTAAGGAGGCGAAGGTGGTGTTTCGTCCGGCCCCGGTCGATTCCGGCGTAGCTTTCGTGCGTACGGATATCCCGGAACCCGTGCGTATTACCGCTGTCGCGTCAAATCTTGCCGAGCGCAGTCGTCGCACAACGCTCAAGAAAGGTTCGGTGAGCATAGAAACTATCGAGCATTGCATGGCCGCGGTCAACGCTCTCGAGATCGACAACGTAGTGGTCGAAGTACACGGGCCGGAGCTGCCGGCTTCGGATTGCAGTTGCACCGAGTATTTCAAGGTGCTTCGCCGCACCGGAATCGTCGAGCAGAACGTCGGCCGCAAAGAGTATATTATCGACAAGCCGATTACCGTCAGCGCCGGCGACGCCTGTATTTACGCACTGCCTTATTCCGACGACGGACTGAACGTGACTTACGATCTCGATTACGGGGGGCATACCGGCATCGGCCGGCAGATATTCAGTTGTCGACTGACGCCGGACGGATTCGAAAGACATCTGGCGCCCGCCAGGACTTTTCTGCTCGAAGCCGAGGCGAAGCAATTCCAGGCCCGCGGGATCGGAACGCACGTCAGCCCGCGGGACATTTTGGTTATCAATTCCGACGGGCCGATCAAAAACACCTATAGATTCCCCAACGAGTGCGTCAGGCACAAGATCGTCGATTTGATCGGCGATCTGGGACTGGTGGGTCGGGCTATCAGGGGCAGGGTGGTGGCCTACAAGAGCGGTCACACCCTGAATCAGCAGCTCTGCAGAAAACTATACCACGCGGCCCTTCAGCAGGAACGCATAGCCAAATTCGGCACCGATGCGATCCTGGATATCCGACAAATCGCCAAAATCCTGCCGCACAGATATCCGTTTCTGCTGGTCGACAAGGTGGTTGAAATCGAAGGCGATACGCGTATAAAAGGCATAAAGAACGTCAGCTTCAACGAGCAGTTTTTCCAGGGGCATTTTCCCGGAACGCCCATAATGCCCGGCGTTTTGATAGTGGAAGCAATGGCGCAGGTTTCGGGACTGCTGTTCGCGCAGAGGCTGGAACATACCGGCAAGCTGGCCGTTCTGCTGAGTATGGACAATGTAAAATTGCGAAAATCAGTCGTGCCGGGCGATCAGCTTATTCTCACGGCCGAGACAATGAGACTCAGAAAGAGAACGGCACAGTGTCGCTGCAAGGCGATGGTCGGCGATGCAGTCGCCGCCGAAGCACAAATTAAGTTTATGCTCATAGACGATGAAAAGGTATAAAAGAACTTTTTCCCAAGAGGTAACATGACTCAGATACATCCAAGTGCCGTAATACACAAAGATGCTGAATTGGGCGAAGACGTAACGATCGGCCCCAATTGTGTTATCGAAAGAGACGTCTCGATCGGTTCAGGGACGAGACTCGAAGCAAACGTTGCCATCTGCAAAAATGTCAGTATCGGAAAGGAGAACCATTTCTTCTCCGGTTGCGTCCTCGGCAGCAAGCCGCAGGTTATGCGCCTGACGCAAAAGTCCGAATATGGCGGTCTTGTTATAGGCGACGGCAACAAAATGCACGAGCACGTGACAATTCATCCGAGTATGCACCCGGATAGGAAGACAACGATCGGCAACGACAATTTCTTCATGATTAACGTGCATATCGGACACGATTGCACTGTCGAAGACGATACCGTCCTGAGCAATCTCGTTCAGATAGGCGGACACTGCCGGATCGAGAAGGGCTCCTGGTTCAGCGGTCTGGCCGCTTCGCATCAGTTTGTAACCGTCGGCAAATGGTGCTTTGTAGCCGGGCTGGCGGGGATTACGCGGGATGTCCCGCCTTTCCTGACAGTCAGCGGGCATTATCCGCCCAAAGTCCGTAACGTCAACAAACGAGGTCTGGACCGGGCCGGCCTCAGCGAACAGCAGCAGGAGCGAATTTTCGATGCATACAAGAAACTCTACAGGCAAGAAGGAACGCTGCTCGAAAACGCAAAGGCTCTTGCCGCTGAAGATGGGCTGGATGAAAATGTTCGAGCCATGATAGTTGCGATAACAAACAGTCACAAGCACCAGTACGGCAGATACCTGGAGACATTCAGATAGAACGGGGTTTACCATGCGCTGTTTGTCATCCACTCTGATTCTGGCGGTACAGGGTAATTTTTACATGATTCGTTACAAGAGAAAAGAATGCAAGATGCAAAGATAAGAACCGCCGTTATCGGCGCGGGCAAAATGGGAACAATACATGCGAAGGTTTATTCGCAGTTGCCCCAGAGCGAACTCGTTGCCGTCGTTGATGTCGATGCCGGGAAAGCTCAGAATCTGGCCGATCAGTACGATTGCACAGCCTCGACCAACTGTGCCGAGATTCTGGATCAGGTCGATGCGGTAACGATAGCCACCCCTACGGTTACCCATCTGACACTGGCCAGAACATTTATCAAGAATAAAATCGACGTGCTTATTGAGAAGCCGCTTGCCGCCAACGTCAGAGAAGGCCGGAAAATCGTAGTCCTTGCAAGGAGGAATAATGTCGTAGTAGCAGTGGGACATTCGGAACGATGCAATCCGGTAGTCCAGGCAATCAAAAGGCTCGACATCGAGCCTAAATTTATCGAAGCCAATCGAATCAGCCCGTATCCGTTTCGCTCGACCGACGTTGGTGTTGTTTTGGATGTAATGATCCACGACATCGACATCATTCTGTCGCTGGCGGCAAGCAAGATAAAGCGGGTCGAGGCCGTGGGAGTTAACGTCGTCGAGGAGGAAGAAGACATTTGCAATGCCAGGATCGTTTTCGAGAATGGCTGTATAGCAAACATCACCGCGTCGAGGCTCGGGCTGAAAACGGACAGAAGAGTCAGGGTGTTCAGCCGGCAGGCTTATCTGAGCATGGATTATCTTAAGAAGAGCGGAATCATCATAAAGGCCGATCCCAACATCAACGTCGTCAAGTGGATTCAGGAGCAAAAGGAGGCCGGGACTTTCGACATGACGACGGTAAACTGGCCCGACCTGCTGCACGTGGAGCAGCTTGATATTTCCGATAAAGAACCGATACGTCTGGAACAGGAAGCGTTCCTTCAGGCCGCCGCTGACCGAGAACTGATGCCGGAAGTCAGCGCGCAAGAGGGGCTGGCTGCATTGGAATGCGCAAACAAGATACTAACCTCCGTCAAAAAGAACAAATGGCGCGATAAGATTGACGGTGAGTCGTAGCGACAGGAACGTTCTTTTGGCACGTAGCCGCAATGAAAAAAAAGAAAGGCAGAGGTGTACATGGCTATGGTAAAACTTCAAACAACTATGGGTGATATCATGATCGAACTGAACGAGCAGGCTGCTCCGGTTACGGTTAAGAATTTTCTCGAATATGTGAAGGAGGGTTTTTTCGACGGAAAGATATTCCACAGGGTCATACCCAACTTCATGATCCAGGGCGGAGGCTTTGCCGCCGATATGACGCAGGACAAGACTCGCGATCCGATAAAAAATGAGGCGGACAACGGCCTGAAAAACGAGCGAGGCGCCATCGCGATGGCGCGAACGAGCGATCCCGACAGTGCTACCGCTCAGTTTTTCATCAATCACAGAGACAACGATTTTCTTAATTACGCCGGCAGCGACAATCCGGGATATACTGTTTTCGGCAGGACTACCGAAGGAATGGACGTTGTCGATGCAATCGCCGCTGTGAAAACAACTAAACGAAAGGGCATGGATGATGTCCCGGTCGAACCGGTGGTAATTGAATCGGCCACGGTCGTTTCGGAATAATTCTACATAAATTTTACGCAGATAGCTGGGAGCGAATATTATGATTGCCAAAAAATGGTTCTGTTTGTTATTGACGGCCGCTTTTATTCTTTGCGGCTGCAATAGTGAAACGACTAACGAAAATGTTGTTGACAAGGTTGAAGAGCCGGAGCCGCAGGCCGTAACAGTGGAGTTGAAAACGAGCATGGGCGACATTGTCGTCCGGCTTAACGAGCAGGCCGCACCAATCACCGTGGAAAACTTTCTAACGTACGTAGAAAATGGCTTCTACGATGGAACAATTTTCCACAGGGTCATACCCCGCTTCATGATACAGGGCGGCGGCCTTACCCCGGATATGGAGAAGAAGGAAACTCGCGATCCGATCGTCAATGAAGCCGACAACGGCTTGAAGAACAAGCGAGGCGCCATCGCAATGGCGCGAGGTCGTGATCCCAACAGCGCTACTTCTCAGTTCTTCATCAATCACATGGCAAATCCGGGCCTTGATGACGTCCCCAGCCGGAATCCCGGATACGCCGTGTTCGGCAAAGTCGTCGAAGGGATGGACGTGGTGGACACAATCGCCTGGGTGGAAACCACAACACGAGCCGGCAGGAAAAACGTGCCGGTCGAACCTGTAATAATCGAGTCGGCCAGAGTTGTCTCACAGTAGACACCTCTATTTGCAGCCGGTTCGGAGAGTTTTATGTTTTCAGCTTCAGCTTTCCCACCTTCTGGTGGGCAAGTCGGGTCGGCTCGGGCAAGCGGTATTTGACGGCACAGGCCAGGACAACGTTTACTGCATTTTCCAGTGTGCATTTGTTGCCTGCCGAGACGAAAACCGGTTTGACGTTAGTGCGCGTCCTGACAACGGCGCCGATTGTCTCGGATCTATCGGTCAGCAGCGCATAAGCCCCCTTTTGCGAAGGCGGCTCGTCATATTCGCCGGTAAGCCTGCTCTTGGCACAGCCTATTGTCGGCCTGTCGAGGAATAGACCTAAATGTGTCGCCAGGCCGAGCCTGCGGGGATGTGCGATTCCCTGGCCGTCAATAACGAAAACATCGGGCCGGACTCGCAGCTTCTTGGCGGCGGCGATACAAACAGGAGCTTCGCGAAATGAAAGCAGCCCCGGAATGTAGGGAAATGTGACCTTCCGAACCGCGCTGGCTGTTTCGACAAGCTCGAAATCGGGCAATCTTAGAACCACGATAGCAGCGAGAATCCGCTGCCCGTCTTTGCTGAACGCACAATCGACACCGGCAACCATCTTTGGCTTCTTTCGCAGCGGCGTAAATCGCACCTTGCCGGCAAGGCTCGTCTGCACTTCCCTGGCCCGTGCATACGATAAATTCCACTTATGCAAATTTTTCATGGAGTCCCGAAAGTCTTTCCAAGTTTCCCGATAATAACCGTTTTACCTTCTTGCGCCACTATGGTACAATTATTCGTTTGTATCAAGGTAGAATTTTCACTTTGTTAATGGAAACAACAAAACTAGGATGGCTGGGAATATAGATAAATCAATTAGAATAACCGGTGCGGGCGAGCATAATCTCAAGAATATCAGCCTGAGCATTCCTCGTGATAAGCTCGTCGTTATTACCGGCATAAGCGGCTCCGGCAAGAGCTCTCTGGCGTTCGATACGATTTACGCCGAAGGACGCCGGAAATACGTCGAATCGCTGAGCGCCTACGCCCGGCAATTTCTCGAACAGATGCAAAAACCGGCGGTCTCCGATATCACGGGCCTGCCGCCGACCATTGCCATCGAGCAGCGAAGCGCAAGCCACAATCCCCGCTCGACGGTGGCGACCACGACTGAAATCTACGACTATTTCAGGCTGCTCTTCGCCCGCGCAGGCCGGCCGCACTGCTGGGTATGCGGCAAAGAAATCACCAGTCAACACCCTTCGCAGATAGTCGATTCGATCCTCGACCGGCCGGAGGGCACGAAAATCCAAGTCTGCGCCCCATTGGTTCGCGGCAAAAAAGGCGAGCACAAGGATATTTTCACCGTGATCCAGCGCGAAGGCTTCGTCCGCGTCCGCGTAGACGGCGAAATCCACGACGTCAGAGAGGTCCCGGAACTCAACAAGAACAAAAAGCACAACATCGAAGCTCTTGTAGACAGGTTGATTATCAAAGACACGATCCGCATTCGACTGGCCGACTCGGTCGAAACAGCGCTGAAATTGGCCGAAGGCGTGATTCTGGTCCTGCTGCAGGAACCGGGCGGCGATAAAAAGAACGGAGGCAACGGCAAGTGGAAGGAGATCGTCTACAGCGAAAAATTCGCCTGCCCGAAGCATCCGCAGGCCAGCCTCGAAGAACTTTCGCCCAGGCTGTTCAGCTTCAACAGCCCCTACGGAGCGTGTAAAGAATGCGACGGCCTCGGAACGATCCTGGAGTTCGATCCGGAGCTGATCGTGCCGGACAAATCCGTATCGCTTGAAAACGGCGCGATCGAAGCCTGGCGCAAGGGCGGCAAGAGGATGAACATCTTCTACAACAGGCTTGTCAAGAGATTCTGCCGAAAGATGGCCATCAGCAAGGCCATACCCTTCAGCGAAATACCGAAAGAGCATGCAAAGATTCTGATGCACGGAACGACGGCGGCCGACGAAAAGAAATACGGCATGTCCTTCGAGGGAGTCATCCCGAATCTCGTCCGGCGATGGGAGAACACCACCAGCGAATACGTCAAAACCAGATTGACGGGCTATCTTTCGCAGCAGCCGTGCCAGGGCTGCCACGGCGCCCGGCTCAGGCCCGAGGCCGTCGCCGTCACAGTCGGAGATAAAAGCATAAACGAGCTGACCGCTCTCAGCATCGATAAGGCTCAGAGCTTCTTCGGCAAGTTAAAGCTCGACAAGGAGAAAACCGTTATCGCCGCCGCAGTGCTCAAGGAGATTAAGGCGCGCCTCAAGTTCATGGTAGACGTCGGTCTGGGCTACCTGACGCTCGACCGAATGAGCAGCACGCTGGCAGGCGGAGAAGCCCAGCGAATACGCCTGGCCACGCAGGTCGGCAGCGGCCTGGTTGGCGTCTGCTACGTGCTCGATGAGCCGACTATCGGCCTGCACAAGCGCGACAACAACAGGCTGCTCGGGATACTGCAGAAGCTGAGCAAGTCGGGCAACACCGTACTCGTAGTCGAGCACGACGAGGACATCATTCAAGCGGCCGATCACGTCGTGGATATCGGCCCTGCTGCGGGCGCGCACGGCGGAGAGGTTGTGGTACAGGGCAAACTCAGCGATATAGCCCACTGTGAGGAATCGCTGACCGGCCAATATCTTAGCGGCAGGAAAAAGATCGAGCTGCCCGTAAAAAGACGCCGCTACAGTCTGCGAAAATGCATCGAGGTAAAAGGCGCCGCTCAGAACAACCTCAAGAACATCGACGTCAAGTTTCCTCTCGGCGTATTCATCTGCGTCACCGGCGTCTCCGGCTCGGGCAAGTCCACCCTGATCAGTGATATCCTGCTCAAAGCTCTCAAACGGCGTCTGTATCATTCTCGCGGCAAGCCAGGCGCGCACAAGACCGTACTCGGTACGGCGCAAATCGACAAAGTCATCGAGATCGACCAGTCGCCTATCGGCAAAACACCGAGGAGCAATCCCGCGACGTACACCGGTGCCTTCGACGTGATCAGAAAACTATTCAGCATGACCCGCGAGGCGAAGATTCGAGGCTACAAACCCGGACGGTTCAGCTTCAACGTCAAGGGCGGTAGATGTGAATACTGCAAGGGCCAGGGCACGAAGAAGATCGAGATGCACTTTCTGCCGGACGTGTACGTGACGTGCCAGAGCTGCAAGGGCACGCGATACAACCCTGAAACTCTCACAGTGACCTACAAGGGAAAGAGTATCGCCGACGTGCTCGATATGCAGATCGAGGAGTCGCTCAATTTCTTCACGAACTTCCCGACGATTGTGCGGATACTTAAGACTCTTGACGACGTCGGGCTGGGTTACATGCGGTTGGGCCAGGCCTCGACGACCCTCTCCGGCGGCGAAGCGCAGAGAGTGAAACTCTCGGCCGAATTAGGCAAGGCCGCAACCGGACACACTCTCTATCTGCTCGACGAACCCACCACCGGCCTGCACTTCGCCGATATTCACAACCTCCTTAACGTGCTTCAGCGGCTGACCGACTGCGGCAACACCGTAGTCGTAATCGAGCATAACCTTGATGTTATCAAGATGGCCGACTACATCATAGACCTCGGCCCCGAAGGCGGCGACAAAGGCGGCCAAATCGTAGCCGCAGGCAAGCCCGAGGACATAATCAAAAACAACAAGAGCTACACCGCAAAGTTCCTGAAAGAAAGACTCGGCAAGTGAACACACGTGCCCGGACGCCGTGCACCTGTTGTCCCGAGCCCGCTCACGTCATTCTGAGCTTGCCCATGTCATTCCGAGCTTGCCGAGGAATCTATCAAAAACAGTCCCGCCAAGCGGCTCAACTATAACCATGGCGACAATACGTGGTTTTCAACTGCGAACAAAACCTCCAGGTCTATACGTAGAAACAATGCAAAAACTGGAGAATTTGGAACAAGATGCCGAATAAAATGATATACTTTCTTATCATTCTATCTTAATGGAGAAGTGCGGAATGGCAACAGAGTTGTTCACAATGGGCTATGAAGGCACAAATATTGAAAGTTTCATTGATAGTTTGCTGGCTTACGATATAAGTTGTCTTTTAGACGTGAGAGCCCTTCCATTGTCAAGAAAACCGGGCTTTTCTAAAACACAGCTTGCCAAAAGGCTTGAACGAGTACAAATTGAATACATTCATTTTCGGGAACTAGGTACTCCTAAAGATATCAGAGAAAGACTCAAATCGACTCGCGACTACGTGGCGTTTTTTGAGAAAATGGAGGAGTATCTCGCTGACCAGAAGGAAGCTATTCGGCAAGCTTATGATCACGTTATCAATGCTCGCTGTTGCCTTATTTGTTTCGAGCGTTTTTCAGACCAATGCCATCGCAAATTAGTGGCAGAGAAGATACGAGCAACGAACGGAGAGGACATTCAGATAAAACACATATAGGTTAGTCTGCGGAGGGAAACGTGACGACACCCACAACAAGACGTGTTCTAATCACTGTCAAAGCCTATCCAAATCCGAGCAAAACATATGTTGAGACGGTTTGCTCTGCTGGTATTGAGGTGGATACTTCACAGTGGATTCGGTTATATCCCGTACCCTTCAGGGACCTGGATCATCCCAAGAAGTTTAAGAAGTACGACATTATTGAAGTAAAATGTTGGAAAGCTCCCGATGACCATCGTGTCGAGAGCTACAAGATCGACATGGACAGTATCAAATTTGTATCACATCTTGATACAAAACGAAATTGGGAAAGCAGAAAGAATATTGTACTTCCCACCGTGTCACCACCATTTGTGGTATTTTGTATGATGCTCAAAATGATAAATCTTTGGGAGTCTTCAAGCCTCGTGACATTAAGTTATCTTGGAAAAAGGCTACATTGGAAAGTGAAGCTAAACGCGAGGCATGTTACGCTCAGCTTCGTTTATTTGATAATAAGAAGAAAGTTATCGAGCAGATACCCTTCGATTTCTATTACCATTTCAAGTGCTATGGAAAACCAGACTGCCCAGGCCACAAGCTCCCAATAATTGACTGGGAGATGAAAGAATCTTATAGAAAATGGCGACACAGGTACAAACCACAAGAAGTGTTGCTTCAAAAGATCAAACAACGCTGGCTCGACCTTATGTGTTCCCAGAACAATGACGTGCACTTTTTTACAGGAAACATGAATCGCTTCCAGCATCAGTTCATGATCTTAGGTGTCTTCTATCCTAAGAAGTAAGATCGTAGTGATAATTGGGGAGAGACGATCTTCTTTTGACATTTACTTTCATTATGAGAAGTAAGGATCGTGCATGAAATAACTTCCCGATTTGTATATGGTCTGGCGTAATAA
>CAZRBG010000072.1:0-23434 GCA_964598225.1 uncultured Pirellulales bacterium | reverse complement strand
CTATATTCTTATAGGGCCTTAACGCTTATGGAAGTGCCATTCGTGGCTGTCCCTAGTTTTCAATGAATATTTCCGCGCTCAAATCGAACTTGCCAATACCCCCTAGAATCCAAGTGTCGTAGTTAGCCTCGTTCCTTATTTCATAGCCTAATTTGAGAACCTTCTCCCCTACTTCGAGTGAGGTGATGGTGATTCTCACGACAGAGACCTTCCTATTAGTGTAAGAATTAGCTTGAGGCTGTGCTTGTATTGATGTTACTACCATGAGATATAGGCTTAGTATCAGTATCACAAATCTATACATATCTTATCCTCAACCTTACTCAGATATACATTTAGCATAACATGTCTGATTTTAAATTTCACAAAATAAACAAGTACAAAATCACATGACTACTATCGTAATTGCATGGTTGGCCAGCCTGGTACTTTGTTATTGTACTGAATGTGCCCAGTGTTTTCGACACTGGTGGCAATGTTTTCCCGTTGACGTGTATTGGGGAACATCTCGCCATCCCATGCAAAATCAGCAGCACGGCTCAATTCATGAACCAGACCAATGAGCGGATGAAAATCTGGTATCGGACTATTCTCCCCTTCCCAAGTAGGATGCCACTCGATGGTGCCGCTATCTCCTGCATATTTGAAGCCATCGAATCCCCCATACTCTCTTTTCCATACGTTGTTGAGTACTACATTCACAGTTCTACCCTCTTTCATGCCCTCTTCTATCGAAGAAATATTACCAGATATCCCCAAATGTTCCAGAAAACGCAGTCGCCAGAAAAACCAATCCTTGGTGTATTTTTTGGAGTCAAACGGCCCTGAACTGAAATTCCGGGAGAGCTTGTAGCCAACTTGATCTTCAAGGTTCCAACCCTTTTTTTCATAAAATCCAGGTGCCCAGTCACACCACTCATCAATGTTTTTAAAGGACTTAATTACTTCCTTGAATTCCCCGTCCTCAAAACGGGCAAAAGTAAGTTTTGGATTTCCTTCATCATCCCTCTCGATTTCCCTATGGTCCTCGTCTAGGAAGCCGTAAGACTCCCAAAGACCCATTGGGTCAACGCTGTTAGTCGGTCCGTTTCCGCAATAGGCATATAAGTTCGCTTCATCCGGTTAATGAGTAGGTCACTGTATAGATCGGGACTCTGGGATTAGATCGAGAGAAAAATCGTTTGGGCAGATGGGCAAATTAGGGCAGCCAGGGGGCGTAATTTGGACATCTGGGGCCCCGAACGATTTTTCTCGGTCTTTGGGGATCGCCATGTTACCTACGCATTAACCGGATGAACCATAAGTTCATCCCATCTTCGTAGCCGATAGGATCGGTCTGCAAAAATCTACCTGTATACGGATTATAGTACCTCGCCCTGTTGTAGTACAGGCCAATTTTTATATCGTATCTTCTTCCTGCGAACATGTAGGGGTTGGGGTGGTTGGGGTCTTCTACGGCTGGTTCTCCGAAGACCGAGTATTCGTAGGTCTGTACGGTGTCGCCGGTGCTGTCGCTAAGCGCAATAACCGAGCCGAGGGCGTCCCCTCGACTGCGCTCGGGGCAGGCTCTGTGGTAGTAGTATGCGGCGTTGCTGTCTGCGACCTCGATCATGCTGACCGGCTGGTCGATTCCGGGGCCGTAGATGTACTTTCTCAGCAGGTTGTTGCGGCTAAGCCGTCCTGTGGATGGCCGTCGTATTCGCCGTGCACGCCGTCCCGTGTCGTTCGGGGCGCGCGGGCGCAGGCGTCCCGAGCGCAGCCGAGGGACCACTCTTTTAGCTCGCCGTTGGATTCGGCGCTGCTCACCACAGGCTCCGAGGTACCTTGTTCCGTAGCCGTCTACGAGCTTTTCGCTTCTGCGGCCTGCCACGTCGTATTTGAAGTCCAACTGCTGCCAGTTATCCGAATCCGGCACGGGGCTTGCGCCGGTCCACTGGACGAAGTCCACCCAGCCGCAGTCGTCGCCCGCATAGCCGCTGGAATCCTTGACGTAGCGCCATTTGAGGATATGGAAGCCGGAGCTTACAGAGTAGGTCTTCTGTGTCCAGTCGACTTCTCCGCTGATGCTATCCTTGAGTGTGCCGTCGATATAGAACTCGAGGTAATCGCAGCCCTGCTGGGAAGAAACCTTCCAGTGGAACTTAAGTGTTTCGGAACTGTCGGATTCGACTACCGCTTGCGGGCGTGGAATTGTAGGGACATCGTATTTATCTTTCCAAATGCGTTGCGGACGGCTTGGAGTTGTAGGAATCAATGGGTTGCAGCATCGTTCAAAGTGCTTTGTGCCCTTTCAAGGATTCTTTCGTCCGGCTCATCTGCTTCTACATCGAGCCAGTTCACTTCTCTGAAGGTTTTGAACCAGGTGCGCTGGCTTTTGGCTAAGCGGCGGGTGTGGATTTTAATCAGTTCGACGGCGTCCTCAAGGCTCGTTCGGTCTTTCAGATGGTCGATTATTTCGGCGTAGCCGATGGCACAGCGAGCCTGTTGGCTCAATGGCTTCTCCTCAGCAAGCAAAGACTGGACCTCGTCGACAAGACCAGCGGCTATCATCTTCTTTACCCGCCTGTTTATTCGGCCGCTGGCGTCGGCTTTGTCTCTGCGCAAACCAATGATCGTCCAGTCATGGTTCGTACGGGATTGCTCCCATTGTTTCTGAAAATTTGATATCGGCTTTCCCGTGATTCTGTAGACTTCGATTGCTCGGATGATACGCCTCCGGTCATTCGGATTGATGCGCTCTGCAGCCGCCGAATCGACCTGAGATAGTTCGCGATGCAGCTCGGCGAGGCCCTCGGCTTCGGCACGCTGTCGCAATTCGTCACGTATTTTCTCGTCGCTGCCGGGGCCTTCGAACAGACCGTAAAGCAGCGCCTTTATGTAAAGCGCCGTGCCGCCGACCGCAACGATGTTCTTGTTTCGACTCTTTATCCGTTCGATGGCACACTGAGCCTGATCGATAAAAGTGCCCACATTGTACGAATCGCCGGGCTCGGCAACGTCGATCAGATGATGCTTGATGCGCTGCCTGGCCTCTATTGAGGGCTTGGCCGTGCCGATATCCATTCGGCGATAGACCTTCATCGAGTCGATACTAATTATCTCGGCATCCATATTCCGAGCCAGATCGAAGGCAAGCCGCCCCTTGCCGGATGCGGTAACGCCGAGAATCAGAATCATTTTTCCGTTTACTGGTAGGCGTTTATCGTTTAACATGTCCCAATAATCGGCAAACGACAAGCACTTGTCAACAGCATGCAGGTAGGATCAGATCGAACATGACAAATCCTGGTTCAGCAATAGACTTCAATACTCGATTACAAACACAATCGCGGTCTGTTAGTAATTCTCTGGAGGATTTACTGGCCGATCAGCAGATGCACGGAGACTTGAAAACTGCACTTAAGTATACTCTTGGTGCGCCGGGCAAACGCGTGCGCTCGGTGCTCGTGCTCTGGTGCTGCGAACTTGTTGCCGGACGGATCAACTGTGACGCCGAAGTCGCCTCTATGGCGATCGAAATGGTTCACACTTATTCGCTCATACACGACGATCTGCCGGCAATGGATGATGACGACATGCGTCGAGGACAGCCAACATGTCATAAAGCCTTTGACGAGGCAACGGCTATTCTGACCGGCGATGCTCTTCTGACGCTCGCGTTTGAAGTCCTGGCAACTCGGATTGAAGAGCCTGCCGTGGCGGTAAAACTAATCCGACAATTGGCGCAAGATGCCGGCGCCGACGGCATGATCGCAGGTCAGGTGGCGGATTTGAAAGCTGAAGAGACTATCGGCACGGAGGAGAATGTGGAATATATCCACATTAACAAAACCGCGAAGATGTTCAGGTGTGCCGCCGCCATGGGAGCGATTTGCGGCCGAGGGTCGCAAAAACAGTTCGACAGCCTATGCCAATACGGTTTGAATATCGGTCTCGCATTCCAGATAGCGGACGATATTTTAGACGAAACCGCTTCGAGCGAGCAGTTAGGCAAAACCGCCGGCAAGGACCTGAAATCGGCCAAGTGTACTTATCCGGCAGTTGCGGGCATAGATAAAACGCAGGAAATGCAGGGTAAACTTACATCCGCTGCTATTGCCGCTTTGGAACCTTTCGGACAGAAGGCTGATTGTCTCCGACAGTTGGCTGCGGTTCTGTTGCAGAGAACGAAATAGCCTTAACCAGACGCTCTCGACTCCGACGCTCTGGAATTTTTTTTCAAAAAAATAAATACTACGCGATCCCCCCTTCCAGATTACGTCCTAAAAAATCCTCGTACCAGCACAAAGAACGTTGGGGCCGAAGGTATATACGAGAACCCCCAAACTTGTTGATTCAGATATATCGTTTTTTCATGCTGATATCGGCTTTTTAGATACGAACCTATAAGCCTCCGTGCGCCGTATGAGATGGAAATTTGACTAAGGAAAAAATTGAACAGATACCGATAGCACAAGCAGGATGAATGAATATTTGGGGGCTACAATATGATTATATGTACTTACGCAATCGAAATATTGTGGCTGGTTCTTTCCGTATCCACATGCTGGATCAATAAAGAGCTGGCGTTCAAACTTGTGACGCGGCGCAGCCAGCAAAATGAACCGGAGAGAAAGCCACATTCACATGCGCAAATAAGGCCACCGCCCTGGTTTGGCTGACACCTCTAAAAATTCAGAATCCCTTACTTTGAACACACTATCATACAAAACAACAGGCCCTGAGCCAAGAAAGCTCAGGGCCTTTTTGTGATCCTCTCAAGATTCGGATATCCCTTGCGTTTTTGCCTGTACTACTATTTGCCGGGTTTGGGGTGATTGGTTGCTGTGGGCATGTTTGAAAGCTGCGGCCTTAGCCTGGTTTTGTTTCTTGAACAATTCGTTGCCGGCGATGATTTCCTGCAGGGCCTTCGACTTTGTTCTCGCTTCTCGTAAGAATCTTACCGCTCGCGTGCCATAGACGCCGCCGAGCAAAGCACATATCCCGATTCCCAGCTCTATCGCAGCGTCGGCGACTTGCCATGCATCCGGCCTCTGCGCACCGGCCTCTATAGCCGTACGAGCGAGCTGCCAGTTCGACTCGGCAAGAACGTCCTCAGCGGTTTGCGCCTTTGGGAATTCTTTTGGCAGGCCGCAGTAAGACGTGAACGCTCTGCTCTGCATCTCGCCAAGCTGCGTCAGCGCCTGCAGTTTCTCCGAGGCATCTTCCGCCCGGGCCGTCTCGGCGGTAACTATCGCGGTGCGGTTGTGCAGCCACGCGTTCTGCTTTTGTGCTTCGTTAGGCGCGAAACGCAAGCTGTCACACCCGGCAAATAGAAGGACCACACATACGCAAACAGAAACTGCAAGGATTAGTGTTGTCACCCTCTCGTACTTTCTCATCTTTTTTTCTCCTTTTGTTGTAAACCTGAGCTTCTTGTTCTATAATTCACGATGCGGCACAAACGGTCAGAAACGATTCATAAGGCGACCATGGACACGGCAAAGAACTTCAAACCTGAGACAATACTGCTGTGGGAAAAAGTCGCCGAACATCCCGAAGCGCAGAAGATTTTAAGACTGTTCCCCTCGGCCGATGTTCGAATAGTGAAGCATCAACGAAATCCTTTTTCCTTGAGAGTTTCACAACCACAGGCGTTATTGGCCGGCAGGAGAACGCTAATGATCGGCCAAACTACGTCATTTGTAGGGAGATTCGACGGCCGGCTCGGCTCGAATATTCGCTGCTGTCCATATCACAAGCTTGTGCCGATTTCAAACGGCTGCCCTTATTACTGCACCTATTGCTATCTGGCCTTTGTCTATCGAAAGTTTTCGCCGTTTATCAAGGTCAATATCAATTACGACGCAATGTTCAAGCAAGTACGCAAAGCGATGAAATCAGCCCACGGCAACGTAAGCTTCAACATGGGCGAAATGCTCGACAGCCTCGCCCTCGATCATGTAACCAACCTGACCACTATGCTCGTTCCATTTTTCGCCGGATTCTCCCGCGGTTTTCTGATGCTTCTTACCAAGAGCAGCAACATCAACAACCTATTAGCCGTCGAGCCAACCGGACAGGCCGTCGTCTCGTGGAGCATGAACAGCCAGGAAATGATCGAGCGTCACGAATCAGGCACAGCGAGCCTTACCGAACGCATCGATGCGGCCAGACGATGCCAACAGCACGGCTGTCGAATCCGAATTCGCATAGATCCCGGTATTCTCTATCCGAACTGGCGAACCGGATATGCCGCCCTGATCCAAGAGATGCTGACTGCCATCGAACCTGAAAACATAACGCTCGGTATGTTGAGACTTCTGCCCGGCCATAGCCGCCTTGCCGCCGCGGCATACGGCAATCACGCCAAAGAACTTCGTGACCACAACTTCGTCAGAGGAGCTTCAGACGGCAAGCTCAGATATCCTCCAAAACAGCGCGTAGAATTCTACGATTTTCTCATCGAGACAATTCGCAGCTTCAACAAGGAAGTTTCAATCAGCTTATGTAGAGAATCACCCGAGATATGGAACATCTTCAAAGATCGTTGCAAGCCCGGCAAATGTAACTGCATGATATGGTAGGCTTTACGCGCTTCGGTTTTTTGCTGTAATCAACTTGTCTACAGGCGAATACAAGAAGCTATAATAAGTATAGGTATAAGCCTCAAGCATGTTTCTTATTGGAAATATTTCCTGCCTGGATTCTTTTCGTCGACTTGGCTCTCCGATAGCCCCGCCTATCTGTCTCATGAGTGTCGTCTCGTACTTGTCCTGCAAAATTAGAATCCTGCCACGTCGGCTGCAAAAAGTTTCAAGATTTCGCAATCCCGCAAATAGACCTTCGAGTCCGGCGTGTTCATCCAAAGGCGATACTACATAAGAGAGAATAATTATGTCAAAGAAACCCGAGTTAAGCATTATCCGACGAATCTGATTCATATTATCAGGAAATGCTCTTTGTATGTTGATTGTGCTTCTTCGGACCATTGGTCTGGTGTTTCTGCCTGAAATCTGAAAGTTATCCGCTAACATTCGCTGGCCGGTCCCCAAACATATGCCGGATGTATCGTTGAGTACATAGTCCACACTCAACTTTTTGCCCATTGGCCAGCTTTCGTTCTCTCCGATATGTCTAAGCATACACCGAAGCATGTTCGAGATCGCCAGAGAAGCGACGGCTGGTCCCGAACCTATGTCGAGGATTCGTAGTTTGCCGTTTCTGATTATGCTAAGGAAATCTTCGGATATCATATAATCGAAGAGGCTATTCTGTGTTTGCAGCATATGTCTCGTGAAGAATCTGAGCAGGAAAGCCCGCATACCAACTGAACTCGTGGGATAACGCCTCTCATCCTCTGAGACTTCTCCTCGCGGCAGTCGAGATAATTGTAGCTTCAATCCGGATTTCATTACATTAGTCAGGCGCCATGTACCATCAGGGCACAACTCATTCAATACAAGTTTCTTCAGCGTTTCGTTCATAAATGATGTTTGACTCCGATGTTCCGTTCTTGCCTTACTCAAACTTGAGAGTAATTTAGGTTCGTTAGCGTTAAATCGTTCACAAGGCGCTATCATCAAGATTGGCTTTCTCAATCGCCTGGAGGCGGTATTCGTATGAGATACTTTTGGTCCAGAGCGATTCGATTTTTCGCTCCAGGCTGCTCTGCGATTGCAGCAACATGCCAACGTCCCGCTGCAACAAGTCGAGCTGTCTCTGGAGGTTGAGCCAACTGCCCACGATAAGCGACGCCAGGAAGATCAATTGCACGATCACCGAGATATTTATCTGCCTATTCAAGCGCCACGATCTGGAGATTCTCTGCGGCATAAGTCGCCTCCGGGAATAATTAGCAATCCGAGTTCAAAAAGAACGATTACGGTTTGGCGTAGAAGACGTTCTTGTCACCTACTCTTGACATGACAGCATACGTTCCTGCCGGCAGCGTTCCCTGCTGTGTGAACGATTCGGCAAGATTTACAGCCTCGACCTGTTGGCCGATTTCGCTCGGCTCTAAACCAGGAGCAGTGATTATCACGGTGATGACGTTGTAAATGTTGTACGACGAGTTGCTTTTGATCTTCACCGCCCAGGCGGCGGTTCTGGCTCCCGGCGAGGTTACAACTGCGACCTCCTCCGTTCCCTGCGATCCCCGACGAGTCAGCCGTTCCAGTACTTGGCGACTATCGTCGTTGCTTGTTATCTCACTCATGACTTCCAACACCTCTCTCGAACGACCTTAAGATTCGTACATTGCTCGCGAAAATCCATGTGCACTCGCACTATCCGATTTCGGCTCCTATTATCACTGCGGCAGTCCAACAGATCTCTGCTTTCCGGGCTTGTACCAACCATGTCACCGAGTTGGTAATTAAAGGCCAGATTGGGCGTTTGAACGTCGAAGGTCTCAATGATTTCAGGGGATGCAGTCGCGATCATGCGAATATGTTGACGAAGAACATTGGAATCATCTACCTCATCAGGTGTTCCCAGAGTGTCAACGGCGGAGTCGGCAAAGATGCTTTGGGCCGAGACTTTGCGATACTTGAACCGGCGCGGCAGGGTTATTAAGTGATCGACAACGGGCGCGGTCGAGTTGACAGGGCCGTCGGCAAGCGTTGCAGTTAATCTCTGGTCGCTGACGACCGTGGCGGTAATTCTGAATTTCAGCTTGTCCTGCAGGGATGCAAACCACGTATCGACGTCGAGCTGGTCGCTGCTGAACCATATACCGCACTCGTTGAGCAGAACATTAAACGCGTGAAGATACTGCCACCAGTTGTTCCGGGCATCTCCCAAAGAAGTCTGAAGAAAATAGCCCAAAGACCGGCCGAGTTTGTCGGCGCTGAGAGTTGGATAGAAACGTCTGCGATGTCGCATATAACCGTTTTCACCGAAGACTCTCGAGAAATCGAATGCATCGCCCTGATTATACGGGGCGTCACTGTATTGCCCTGTTTCGTTAAGACACCATTTGCGATACACATCTTTAACCTGATAAAAAGCTGGATTAGTAGAGGGCGAGAATTTATCATAGTCGGTGTCTTCGAGATTGGGATCCCAGGCCTTCACCAGATCGAATGTCGCCTCATAGACTTTGAAGTCCCCTTGTCCGATGTATCTATGTGTAATGGGCCAGAAGCTTCTGCTGCCGTTTAAAGTCGCAACATTTGTCTTGGAAATGTTGAGTTGATCCCGGCTCGGCTGGCAGTTTAATTCCACCGTTCTGCCGGCGCCGGCTCTGTAGAACTCGATAGCCTGGTCCGGCCCCGTCCACGCAGGATTCGGCACAAACTTGAATTCGAGACCGATCCTCTTGCAGCAACGGCGAAGAGCCTCGGCAAGATTCAGCCCCGTGACGTCAAGATCGCGGACCGTTTGGTTTTCCGTCAGTATCTTCAATTGCTCAAGAGCAGGCCTCCGTAACTGATCTGTCAGCACGTGTTCGCAGAGAAGATAATCAATTACCTCGGCACCGCTCCAGAGCCTGCCTCGTGAGGGCTCAGCACAGAACGCTGTGTATGTCTTATCGCCGACCGCTGTAGGTGTTGAGCCGGCATTGCCCCTGCCGTCCGGATTGAAGACTGCGTCAAGGCCGGGCAGGAAAACAGTTGATCCGTCTGCCCTCACTACTCTCCGACCGTAGGCCGTGAGCCGTTTTAGAGCAGCGCTGAAATCTCTTGCAACAATTTCCACCAACTCGCCTTCGGATGACAGCTTAGTCTCAACGCTGTCGATGTGGCCGTGAAAGATCGGAAGACTAAAAACCGCCGAACCAGGCGGAACTCCGTTATAGTATTGCCGAATACATAGTTTTTTACCAGCGGCAAAGTCGGCCTCGACGTCTTCGACCGCCTCCGACGTCTCGTCTGTGCATGCCGCGGCATTATAAGCCAGTCTGGCCCAACTGAAATTGGGCCAGCCGCTGCGAACGATCTCGATCGGCTCCAGGATGGAGGACAAAGCGCCATCAACCATGATCGAGACCGAGGCTGCCACGAGAGTAAGTTGCTTTTGCTCTGATTGAAAAAGATCGGTCGTATTGGACATGATTCATCTCTTTTATTGTTGGTTTGGTACGTTAGATACAGCTTGCACTCAGGATCTCTGTCGGATCGGGGGTCGTGCCGCAGACCTCAATGGCAACTTGCGTGGGATTGCTCTCTGAGCCATCGGTGTCTTCGGCTCGCACGGCAAACAAATATTTTCCCGGCTGAAGTGTGTCGCTACGATACGTGTAGAACCTGCGACCTCGATAGCTTACTGTGGCCGGAGGAGTCTGATAATCGATTTGTCCGGCTCTGTTGTCATAGTAAATGTTAAAACGCAGGGGCTGTGATTTCTGATCGAGCGGACTATAAAACCAGGTAAGCAGGATACCCCTCTTTTCTGTCTGCTCGGACTTTATGGCGAATATTTTATTTGCGTGAGGCTCGAGAAGTTCACCATCCGCATCGAATGTGACTTTAGTTGCAGCGGCAAGAGTTTTCTCCTGATAGCCGCAGGGATTAAATCGGCGAATCGCATAGAAGTACGTCGCGTTAGAATCGTGAGAAACATATCCCGGTGGTGAGATGACTTCGGCGTCCAGTGAGGCGATTTCCAGAATATCTGTAAAATCAATGTGCACCATATCAGGACCGCGATAGAGCGCCGAGCAGCCGGCTGTTCGCATCCAGAACCAGCCCAAACTTAAAGCTGTACCCAGCTTGAAAGCATTGTGGGTCATTCCATTAAAGAGTGCCGCATTGAGCCGGCTTCTTTTGCTGTCAGTCACGCTCGAAATCGATCTTAACGTGCCCGACGCCGTAGATTGCGCACTCACTGAACCGTCAACGGGAATCACCGTCGGCGCAGACAAAATCCGTTCGATGCTTTGCGAGCACTCAAACATACAGAACGGTTCACGGTTAAGCAAGCGAAGCTCAGCGGCTGACAAGGAACGATTGAAGACAGTAACGCCATCGATCTTGCCCTTGAAATTATCCGCCGTTCCAGTCCTCGATCCGAGACGCAGGACATCGTTGGCGGTGTAGAGACTTCCCGCATTGCCGGTGTCTGTTTGTTGAACTCCGTTTACATACATGCAGGCATCATTGTTAGAATCCAGTATGAAGACGACGTTATACCAGACACCGGTCTGAATAGCAGAGTCGGAACTAATATTGACGGTGTTGGCTCCACTTGAATTGTAGATTAAGAGAAGTATTTTGTCGTTTGTGTCACTGATTAGAGTTCTGAACGATTGGTACGGACTCCCAACTGTCCTCTGGACGAGCAATGTTGCGTTTTCCGCTCTGGCCGAAGGTAATTCGTCGGCTTTGAACCAGAGAGATGCCGAAATCGCAGGCGAAATGATAACCGGCGAGCTTGTTTGAACGCATTCATCGCTACCGTTGTAGTATAATGTAGACCCGAATCGGCCTGCCGCCCAAGAGGGAGCGCCCTGAAGTGTGCCGATATAGCCATTGCCGCTCAAGTCAAGCACTTTGGCGCCCGCGCCTTCATTGAACAGCCAGCATAAATCAAGACTGCGACTAAGGGGATGCGTTCTGTTAAGTTGTGTTCCCCGCAGGGGTTTAAGCAGTGGCATTGAGTGTCACTCCGTAAAACTTGTAGGTGTAGGAACTATGCCGGTGACCGGAGCATCGATGGGAGTGTCATAGAACAATCGTACTCTGTCTTTGCCGGATTCGGCCGGCGTTATTTTTCCTATATGTACGTCGGGCGCCTTTGATTCCTTATGTTGATTGATAGTTCCAGCATTGCACGTACGCCCTGACGTCGTGGCTGTCCGTCGAACCTGTCTGTTGCACGCCGATTCTGAAGTGAGCCAGGTCTCTAACGACAAAGCTTAACTGTTGCGGATCGACGCTCTTGTCACCCTGCATCTCCCAAATCGGGCTGTCGTCGTAATTTGAGCCATCGAGAGACCCGTAGAGTTTAATCTTGATCTCGTCGGTGGGAGTGTTGTCATAGTTAATCTCGACGATAACGTGAGCGCCCTCATACCCGTTCGTTTCGAGGTCCACGTCCGAAGAATACGACTCGGTAGTCCCGGACAGCGTAATGTAGCCGTCGCCCGTGCCTGTTATCTGGCTTTGCGCGGCCCAATTTCTTGTAATTGTTGCCATTGTAAACTCCTGCAATTATCCATAATTAGTCGAGGCTTATATCCAGATCACCCGGTTCAAATCTCGCTGTGTCCAGAACATCAATAGCCGTCGATTGGCTCAAAGAGCCATGAGCTAATATATTGCCGCCGGTCGCCGCATCAAACAAAGCGAAGTGGGTGACACTCCCCCAGCTTCCCGTGGCCTGGGCAAAAGTGATCTCGTTTGCGTTGTCGAGAGATCCACCCGATGCCGCATTCCAATCTGAGGCGGAAGTTTGTACTCTCGAGTAGCCGTTGTCGCTTGGCTCTGCCAAGCCGGAACCATCATCGAGCGGATCTGCCGTGGACAGCCCCGCGTAAATCGTCGGCGGCGTGTAAGTTCCCTTGCCGAATACATGATCGAGAATCTTGTCTTCCCAGTAATCTGTAAAACTACCCATTTTCTTTCCTCCTTAACTCGGCGTCCTCGTTAGATTTGCCTGGGTATCGGCCGGAGTATGTGTCAATAGGATTGTTTGCCCGTCGTCGTCATAGTAGGTTATCAATCCGTTTGATTTTGCCTGTACAGCCTTGTTGGCAAGAATCTTGTCGGCAGTCACCCTGCCCGTACCGGACCAGACTGTTTCCTCGCTTGTCACAAGTGTATCGCCATCGGCGGGGTTGGCTCCGGCTTGAAGGAACGTCTGGACATAGTACCTGCCTGCAGGGATATTCGTATCGAAATCACCCACGTACCTGCTGCCGCTTTTGTCGGTAAGACTAACGTGATAATCGTCTGCAGTGCGGCCGGCCGTTCCCCATGTCTCGAAGACCTGTCCGGCAATATACCAGACGTCTCCGGCAATGTTTCGAACGACGGCGTAAAGTGTGTTGCCGGATGCGTAGTCAACTTGTATTTCGTTCGCCATTTCTGATTCCTATCACTAAGGATTGCAGTACTCTGTAACAAGAAGTATGTAACCATGTCATTGCGAGGAGCCCTTCGGCTCCGCTCAGGATAAACTCCGCGACGAGGCAATCTCAAACCCTGGAGTGGGGCATTGCTTCGCTGCGCTCGCAATGACAAAACGCGGCGCTCATGCAATAGTTACTTACGTCTCTTCAGTCCAGGTTCCGTTTTTTGCGATTGTTGCCCAATCGCCATTTGCATCGGCGACAAGACTGAGACACGCCCCGACGCTATTAGCAGATTTGTACTTGTCCGCTGTCTGGCCGCTGTCGTCTCGAATCGTTGCCGTGCCGGGATCGATGCGCAACTCCTGTCCAGCCTGTACTGCGAAACTAAAGACAGTGCCGGCGGCTGAGGCGGGAAGTGTGAGCGTAACTGTTGCCGTTGCGCCAAGGTTGGTGTGAACACTTCCGGATTCGGCTTCTGTCAGCGTGTCGTCACTTGTGTGTGCCTCGATGGTTTTCTTGAGACCTCCGGCACCAGGTGGAACAATGAAATTGTGTCCGGTCCGACAATCGGTTATCGAGTCGATGTCGCCGCCGGAGGTAGTGACCTGAGCCAGGCGAACGTGAGCAGTGGCGGCCATGCTCGGGAAGCCGCTGTATTCATCGGTTATGAGAGACCCGGACGAATCCAGGTAGATGTAAATATTCTGCTTGTTGTCGGCAAGAGTGTTCCCTGAAGAACCGGCATGGCTAATCAACCCTGTCCCCAGCCAGAATTTGCCCGGCTTTATGCCGATGTCCAGCCCGCCCTCATCGTAGACTCTCAGGTCGTTTGCTCGTCGTGAGGTCAGGAGCAGTCGATACAGTAGCTTTCTGAATTGAAGGTAGTACGGAGCGGTGCCGGTGGGTATGTACTCGACGCCGGTTTCCGTGTCGGCTTGGATGTTGAGCAGCTCGCTGTCGGATGGATATACTTCTGCCATGACTTTCTCCCCTGGATGGATTTAAATGTCGATATGTCAGTTTTCAATTATTTCAAGCAGCAGTTGATTTGTCTGTTTGTCGAAAGACGACACCCGAATTTCGTCGGCCGGTCTTGCCGCCGGTGTCACTGTGATTGGTTCGGTTTCGACAGCACTGCTCTGATGGCCCGATTTGTCAGCAGTCTTGACACCGAATTTGTGGGTGCCGCTTTGCAGGGGCGGGCTAATCCATTCGATAGTGTCGGCGTCAAGGCCAAACTGACCGTTGCCGAAACTGCCCTTGCCGAAACCGATCGCCGCTGCAGAATCGTAGCCAAAATCGCCAAGCCCGAATCCAGCCATTGCAAAACCGGCTTTATCCTGCCAGGCGGGCCAGATTCGTATCGGCGAATCTGTAAGAGGATTGTCGTAGTCGATTTGCCCTGTGCCGTTGTCGAAGTAGATGTGAGTCGTCGCACCGAGCGGCAGGCTCTGGCCACGCAACAGGGCTATTCGCACGCGTCCGCTATCGGCTGGCGGCTGCTCAAGCTCGCCGCTAAAATCGGTGTCAGCCTGCTCGGCTCCGATACCGACAACCTCGATGTGCACGGGTGATTTCAGCGAAGCCGGTATCGGCACGACCATCTGCCTTTGCCAGCTGTCGATGGTGGCTCCTGCAAACCGGCCGTTGACGTAGACCTGGTAGAACAGATCTTGCAGGCTCGAACGCCACTTTACCAATGCGAATCCAGGCGTTGGGGCGCATCCGCCGTCGGCGCTTATGCCGGATGGCAACTCAAATGCTCTGACCGATTCTATGCCGTTTCTGACAGGTCCCATTGTTCCTTTACGCCAATTTTGTGTAAACGATTTCGTAATCGACAATCATGCCGATGCCATCTGTTCGCTCTTTGCCGACCTCGAAAGAATCCATCCTGAGATTGGCCAGAGTATCTCCCGTCTTTGTCTCCAGCGTGTGTGTTTTGCCGTCCATGAGTCCTGATATCCCGTTGATTCTTTCATTCAATTGCGTTCGACTCTTCGCCCGCAGCGTGCCTGTTTGGCGTATCTTTTGACTGCCTCGGCCCAGGTCGATGCTTAGCACGCCGTCAAGTCCGGGGATCTTTCGCTCGATCGAATTGCGGCTGAAGCTAGCAACAGCAATTGTCAACCCTTGTTCGTCAAACAGTGCCCGGCCGTCTATAGTCACAGTCATTCTTCCTCTCCCGGCAAACTAATCCCGCACCAGCCTTCCGGAGCCTCCCAGCTTTGTGATGTCGGCCACACCGTCCGAGCCAGCATCGATACTCAGCCGGCACCGGCCTTTCGCTTTGGCTGAGAGCTTTTGATAGTACAGACTTTTGCTCCAGAAATTGTCATCTTCGGATTTGCTGGCTAGCGTTGCGTATACATTCGATATTACGCCGAAGACGGATGCCAGCCGTAGTACACTCGTATCCAAAACATCCTCGACGGCAATCTCGGATGCGGGATTGCCGGGACTGATGCCGAAATACTCGGTCAACTGAAAACCGATCTCATTTGCCTGAGGTTCAAACGTACTAATGCGATAGGATATCTCTGAAGCAGAAGGAGGTGCGACGGCTTCCTCGCTTGAATCGGGCCTGACAACAGATATGGTGAGCTGAGTCGCCGAATCTACCGACACTATTTCATATGCTCCGTCCGGCGAGCCATCCGCAGATTGTAGATAAGCGACCCCGCCTGCCGAGACTTGCGCGCTGACGAAGTCCGCCCCGCTCGCTGTAAAAGTCGTACCACTAAGCGTGCCGCCTACCCCAGATGTCAACACCTGCCATGGTAAGTGAAGTTCGCCGAACAGGATCGGTTCGTATTTCAAAATGTCCACATCATTTGAGAAATTCGTCATTTCCCTTTGCTCCTTCCGGTAGTCTGTAGGGTGCGAGATTTCGCACCATTGAAATTTGCCAAGACAACTGGTGCGATTTCATCGCACCCTACCACTATCCGCCACGCGCTGACCTCAACTGGTGCTCAGATCGCGGATGATACCGTGTGCGGCCTCGTTTCTTAACTCAACAGTGTATTCGCCGATCAATTCGCCGCACTCGTAATCTCCGCTGCTCGCCAGAGGCTTGAAGTGAAAGCTCCTTCCCGCCAGCGGCAGCACGCTGATTCGAGACGAATCCAGCAGCAACGCAGCATCCTGCGGCATCCATCGCGTGGTGATGATGCTGCAAACGCCGAAGTCGCTTTCGTAGATGCTGATCAGATCGGTGAACTTCGTGTCATTGGCTCCATAAGCACGGTTGCTGGCCAAAAAGCCGTTTATCTGCCGCTTCTGATAACCGCCGACGATGATCAGATCGACATTGCCGCTGCTGTTGTTCCAGATCTGCCTGAGCACATAGTTGATCTTGTCCTCATCAAGTCCGGTACCGGTGGGGAAGCCGCTGTCGCCCGTATGAAACATGTTCGTAGACAGGTGCTGAATGATCCCCTTCATGGATCGTCTGACCGTCCCGCTTCCCTGGGGGTTGCTCGATGGAAGTCCTCCGTTGATGACGGTATTTTCGAGATCGCGAATCATCTCCCGCAGTCGGCTCTGCTTCTGATGATCCATCTCGTCGGCAAGGCCCAGTTGGCTGGCGGCCAGGTCTGTGCCGCTGACTTCCACCGCGGCGGTAAATATCTGCGCGTAGTTGCCGCACCTGGTGCGATTGGTGAATCTCGCTGTGGGTTTGTCTGCACCCTCAAGTGCCGCATTTCCGAGGATGTTGATAACCTGATTGTCTGCAAGGTCCTCAGCAGTGGTGCCCGCGTAGCCGCGAACCACTGTCAGAGTGTTTGTCGATATGGCCGTAACTAACATCAGTTCTTCACTGCCTTCAACCTGAATCTGATCGCCGATGCGGAATCGGCTGCCGTTATCGACCACAAATTCGGTGTCGGTGCTCGGGTCGGTATAGGTGCTGTCGTTGATCGCGTCTTTGTTGGGCAGAAGCTCGTCTTCGAGCCATTCGTGATGTGTGCTCGCAGCTTCCCGCATCGGATCGCCCAGAGCGTTCAGCAGAGGCGTCTCAAAAGGTGAGACTATACCGACCAAATCCGATACATCCTCAGCCAGTTCCGGCAGAGTCGTGCCCGCTGTATAAGTTGCTTTTCCTGTAAATGCCATTTGATTCTCCCTTCAGATTTCCCGGACCAGGATGCAATCTCAAAATCAGACTGTGTCTTGCCATTGCGAGCCCATTCGGCTGCGCTCAGGGCAGGCTCCGCGAAGGAATCTCCAACTCCCGGGATTGAGATTGCTTCGTCGCTGCGCTGCTCGCAACGACATTCGCCGTCTTGAGATAGTTTCTATGTCCGAGCTTGATACTCATTTTTCATTTTCCTTCTACAGGTAGTTTCTCCGCAGCTTCAGATACTCCTGCAAATCTGTTCGGCTGCCCGTTGTTGCCGCTTTCTTGGCGGCCTTTTCGATCATTGCCTGATTGCCTGACATCCTCTCTCTGGCGCCGGCGGTCTTTTTTGCCGTTACAGTTCCGGATGCTCCGCCAAACAGATATTGCTTTTCGCTCTTCAACTGCTCAATCACGCCCTCCAAATCCGCTTCGCTTTCGTCCTGAATTCTGGCTTTGGCAAGCAGCACAGCCGTCTCCAAATCTACAGTCCCGGCGGCGGCCAGCTTACGCATCAGTTTCTGTTCGGTCTGGATACCGCTCAACTGCTCGGACATTTGTGCGGCGTTCGCATTTGCTTGAGCTAACTGCTCGCTCAGATCCTCGATTTTCTTCTCGGCACTCTGTGCCCTCTTACGATAGCGGATCGATTCGGCTACGGGGACGAGTTTCGTGCTGTCATTGTCGCTCGCTACTGTTGTGTCTTCTGACAGATTATCCTGCGTCTCATTCGGACTCATAGAACCTCCCTTTGTTTTCACAGTTTTGAGTTCAGGTTAGATCGATTATGACCTATGAACTCTCGTATCCCAACTCTCTGAGCACCTGCTCAGACGGCACACCCAGCTCTTTCTTGATCTGGGCCTCTTTTAGTTTTTCCATCACGTTCTCAGGAAGCGGGCTTGGGAATACCACGTCCACTTCCCTGTCAGCTTCATTCGTCTTGTAAATTCCGGCTTTATCGAGCACAGCCAGAGCCATTCTGCAAATTCGTTTCAGTCCTTCGCTGTAGGTAAATCTCTTGCGTTCGTTTTTGGAGAGCATTCCCATGAGCGTCAGTCTGAGAGCCACGGCGCTTGTGAGATTGCCGAGTTTGTTCTTAAGAACGCCGGCAACTATCGGCGTTACGCCGCTGATCTTGTCCAGTGACTCTCTGGTCTCGCTGATGTGCAGACCCTCGCTCGGCGTTTCCGCATCGCCTCCGAATTCCTCTATGGAGGCTTCCGCATTGTCGGTATACCACATTCTGCCCGGCGAGACGGGTTTGTCCTCAAAGCCTTCAATCCCTTTGCCGAGGTACATCTTAAACGACTGGAAAGTTATTCTATTGGCTCTGTCACTCAGTCTCGTGTTGAGCTCGTCCTGCAGCGGAATCAGCGGCTCGACGTCACTGAGACCTTCGTAGTAATAGGGCTGAGCGATGTTCTGGATATGCACGACGGGCAGGAATCGCCAGGGTATTTCGCCTTCGGCGACAAGTTGCTTGTTCTCATATCTCTGCCAGGCGTCGGCGGAGGTGATCTCGGTTACTGTTACGACCTGACGAGTACCGCTACTGTGACCGCTGGAAGAGAGCAGTCTGGAAAGAAATGTGCTTTCGTTGTTCAGGGCATTCTTCTGCTGAGAGAAATGCTGCACGTAGTATCTGATTTTCTTGTAATCATTTTCTTCCAGAACAGGCAATGCTCTTGGCGCCTCGATCAATTCAAGGTCGATTGTCTGTGCGAGTTTCAGCACATCATCGAAGGATCCCGGCTTGCGGGAACTCAAAGAGGAGGTTTGTGAGGAGAGGGAAGTGATGCGTTCGATGATTTCATCGCCAGGCCTGACGAAACAATCGACAAAGCCGTAAACGCTTCCGAGCACTGCCATATCCTGGAGAAATCCTATAGAGCCGTTGGCCTCGAACAGTGCCTTTATTAACACCTCAATTTCTGCACTTTTTTGGCCGTCGGGCGACTTGGATACAAAGCTAACAGGTTTGCCGAACAAAAAATCCACAGCGGCGTTGATCCGCCAGGCGATGTCGTTTTCGATAACGACTTCTTTGCGCTGAACCTGATTGACCGGTCTTGTACTGAAAAAACCTCGATTGGCCGAGTGGACAAGACCGGTGATTCTTGCCGGCAGTCCGTACTCCTGTGCCTGAACGTAGTGGCGTCCGGATTCATTCAGCTTCCTGTTAGATGTGCCTAAGCCGGTTGCTTCAATATTCGGGTTTGCATAGTAAAGCCAGAGCTTTTCAAAGTGTGACTGAGCCTTTGTGGATTGTTCATCAACAAGCCAATGGAGAAAATCACTTTGCAGTTGTGGATCATTAAATATGTCAAGTTCAAATCCCATTGTTGGACTCCGCTTCTTGGTTTGTTTTTTTTCACTGCCGCTTACCTGCCTTTTTGGCCGGCTGCGGCCTTCTACTATTAGAGCTATCTGCACGTTTCATGCGAAATCCACAAAATTATAGGCGGCTCTCTCGGCATAAGTGCTGTCGATACAATCGATAAAAAATTTTCTTGTCTTTTGATTTTCGATTGAGTGCCCCTGCGTGATTAAGTTGAAATTTCTCGTATTTGACGTCAAGGTGAAGATCGCATCCAAAAAGCAGCTGAGAAACTTCCTTTGACAACAATTCACAACTCCTCTATACTGTTTTTGTTGACCGCTCAAAGCTCTGTGGGAGCTGAGATGGCTAAACAAAAAGGAAAGGCAGAATATGAATAAGAACCTCGTAGCCCTTTTCGCATTGGTTATCGTAGCGTTGTCAAGTGCGGGTGTGGCAACAAGCGCTTCGAATAGTTATAATTTGTTTCCCGAGCCTGTCATTCCTGAAGGCTTCGGCGTCAATATACACTTCAGAGGCCAGCCGGCCGATCTTGACATGATTGCCGAAGCGGAATTCAGCTTCATCAGAATGGATCTGACCTGGCCCCTTATCGAGAACAGCAAAGGCATTTACGAATTCGATAAACTCGGCTATGACAGTCTTACCGAAGGATGCACCAAACGGGGCTTACGCCTGCTTTACATTCTCGACTATAGCAATACCTTATACGAGGATAGCAGAAGTGTCCGTACTGAAGCCGGGCGTGAAGCTTTTGCCGAATTTGCCGAGGCCGCCGCAGAGCGTTATTCAGGTAAAGGAATACTGTGGGAAATATGGAATGAGCCGAATATAGAGCATTTTTGGGATCCGCAACCAAGTGTCGAAGATTACTGTAAACTCGTTCAACTGACCGCTCCGCGTATTAAGAAAGCCGATCCTAACGGCCTGGTTGTTGCCGGTGCTACATCTCAGATACCGCTCGAATGGATCGAGGAGTGCTTTAAGAAAGGATTGTTAGAGTGGATTGACGTTTTGAGCGTTCATCCTTACAGATCCCAGCGACCGGAGACGGTCACCGAGGATTATGCCGACCTTAGCAATCTTGTAAAAAAATATGCCCCGCAGGGAAAACAAATCCCCATCATATCCGGCGAATGGGGATACTCAAATCTCAATTGGGATCGGACACGTCTTTCCGAGCAGCAGCAGGCCGAATATCTCGCACGCATGTTTCTTATAAACCTTCATCAAGGCATCGACATCAGTATATGGTACGATTGGAAGAATGACGGGATCGACCCAGACGAGAGGGAACATAATTTCGGTTTGGTAAGACATGATTGCAATCCCAAGGCGGCGTATCTCGCAGCTAAGGTTCTCTCTTCAACACTTTCCGGCTATCGCATTGAGGAACGGCTCGATCTGGGTGATGAAAGAGATTTTGCTTTCAGACTCACTAACGGTGAGAGAGAGGCAATAGCTTTCTGGACGTTGAATGACAAGCATAATGTAATTCTTCCAATCGACCCCGGTGAGGTGACGCTGGTCGGCCTTTACGGCGGCAAAGTAGCCATCAAATGGAAGACAGAAAGACTTAAGCTCCGGGCAATGAAAAGCCCTCAATATCTATTGATAAAACCGGGCGGGGGATATAACAGAAGCTACACGGTTGCTCGGTAGAGGCAATCTCTATTCGATGTCTGTTTGTTGCAGCAGTTCAATAATATCAGCTTTCGAAGGAAGCGCCTCGATCGCGCCAAATTTCGTGCAAGCCAAAGCTCCGGCGGCGGAGGCGAATTGAACCGCAACTTTGATATCGTTCTTGACTGCCAGGTAGGCCGCCAGCGCTCCTGCAAACGCACTGCCGCGGCCCGTATTGTCGACTGTCTCGATTTCGAAAGCCGGTATGTGGTCGGCGCTGTTTCTGCCGACAACCATACATCCGCGTTTGCCCATTGTTATAATAGCATATCTGACTCCTCGGGCGACGAGATCCGACCCGATCAACTTTGCGTTGCGGATGTTCGCTGCAGGCTGCTCGGCGATCTCCGCAGCCTCCTCGAGATTCGGAATCAGCAGGTCGGCCGAGAAATATTCTATGGGAAGATCGCATGCGTCCTGCCCCCGGTGTTCGAGTGGCCTGGCCGGATCAAGTATGACCTTCACGCCGTATAATTCCGCACATCGCAGAGCGCTTATGATGACCTCCTGCGGCAATCGTCCGTGTATCAGGCAGACGTCGGCGTCTCCGATTGCCCGCTCGGCGCCAGTTATGTCCTCCGGTGTCAGAGCGGTGTTCGCACCGCAGCATAAGCACTCCGCGTTCTCGCCTTCTGCATTAACAATGGTTACGATCACCCCCGTGTTCATCGCTTCTGCGACTGAGACGAATTCGGTATTAACCTCGAATTCTTCCATCCCATCGGTTATCACCTGAGCAAAGTGATCACCGCCGACTTTTCCTATCAGATGTACGTGGCATCCGCACAAGGAGGCTTCCGCGGCCTGGATCGGACCCGGCCCGGCTGTTGTGTAGGACAGGACAGATCCTGCGACGCTCTGTCCTGGTGCGGGTGCTTGCCCGCAGCGTATAGCCATTTCTGCGTAAGAGCCGCCGATTACCACAACTTTGGGATTCCTTTTTGACATAGTTGATAGTTCCTAGTTCAATGAACTCATAACTCAAAACTCGGACTGCGAGTCTACTTCACCGATCATCAAATGCAAGAGCTTTTTACATGATAGTTCATAGTTGTTTCATATATTCAGCTTCTTTGCCGGAAAGTCGAAATCGACTGCGAAAATTCGATCTGCACAAAGCTGCGAATAGGTTGTCCATGTTACGCATAAAACACTGCCCCGTTCAAGGCTCGCCGTCAGGAACGCCGACCACGGCCATGCAGATAACGCTTTCATCGATTCCATCGATGCCTACGATCTCATTTGCTTGTTCATCATACAGAGCGCCTATTTCACAACTGCCACGATTGAGGCTCGTGGCCGCCAGAGCGAGGTTTTCCGCGATGTGGCCGGCGTCGAGATAAATGTACCTGTATGCTCTCTGGCCGTACTTCCACTTGCACCGTTCGAAAACGGCCGACCAGATAAAGACCACACAGGCTGTTACACACATGCCCTGCCCGAGAGCGGCCGTTGCTGCTTGCCTTGCAAAATTGCCCTTTCTCAGTTGCTCAAGCTGATGCGAACTGATCGAGTAGTGATAGATACCCGGTTCAAGCCCTTTTACGTTGTTGACGACGAGATAGGTTTCTATCGGATACAACGCTCCCGCCGAGGGGGCCGTACGAAATTCATATCCGCCCTCGGTTCGCTGGATGCCCGTTGAAGCCCATAGCATATACGCGAGTTGGCCTGTACTGATTGATTTACCTTGAAATTTCCTGATGCTTTTTCTCTGTTTCAATGCCTGATCGAGACTTATTGCCCGAGTAGGTTCGAAACGCGGAAGATCAATCTTTACGGCTTCGGAATATTCTTTGTAAATTCCCGGTTTGTTTTGCCAATCGAGCCTGTGGCTCGGCATGTTGTGCGGATCGTACTTGGTCTCCCGCTGAAATCGATCGCCTATATCGTTCATAGCTACTTCTTTTTAGGTTTTATTATCGAATATCTTTATACAGATCCCATCATCGCAGGAAAAAGTTTCAGTTCAAGACCTAAAACCGATTTTTTAAAGTCGCATTGGCAGTTTTTATTCAACAGACCGCGACAAGGGCGATGCGAGCGGGATATCGAGACAAATAGCCATAATTGACGGTCATCTTCACTTCATACGGCCTGATAACCCAATTAACCGCTTCATTCGGCAAAAATAAATCTTTTTGAATAGAAATCCTTCTGATAGTTGCATTTACAGAAATTTATAGAATTTTTTGTAAAAATACAACATTTTTCTTTGACACGGCAGTATTTGTTACTAAAATTGTAGTTGTGTTAGATGTGTAGTAAATATATATTTATCAAAATTATG
>CAZRBG010000071.1:0-24433 GCA_964598225.1 uncultured Pirellulales bacterium | reverse complement strand
CCCATACTCATGGGCAAGACCAAGCCCACGTATACGCCGCACGTCGATACCGGCGATTATGTGATCGTGGTTAACGCCGACAAGGTCAGGGTTACCGGCAGGAAGGCCGAGATCAAAGATTACGACTACTACACGCACTACCCGGGCGGGCATAAGTATGTAAGTTTCGCCGATATGATGGCTCGGAGCCCCGAGAAGGTGATTCAACTGGCCGTCAGGCGAATGCTGCCCAAGAACCGCCTTGGCAGACAGATGCTGAAGAAGTTGAAGATTTACCGCGGGCCCGACCATGAACATCATGCCCAGAAACCGGAGAAGATAGAACTGAATTAGTTTGAGATAGCCGACTATGACCGAAAACAAGGTTGAAAATCCCGATATTGAAGTGACCGAGACCCCGCAGGAACCGGTTGAACAGACCAAACCAAAGGCTCCACCGAAGCCGCAGACGGAATCCAAAGGCGGCTACTGGTGGGGCACCGGCAGAAGAAAAAGTTCCGTGGCCCGCGTGAGAATCAAGCCGGGCAGCGGCAAGCTGCTGATCAACAAGAAAGAGCTTGCCGATTATTTTAAGAGGTTGCAGGATCGCAACGCTGTTATGGCTCCACTGAAGGCAGTCCAGGCGGAGAAATTTTTCGACGTTTTCATTAATGTCAGAGGGGGCGGGACTACAGGTCAATCGGGAGCGTCTCTGTTGGGTATAGCCCGTGCATTGAAGGGTTACGATGACAGCTACGTCCAGGCTTTGAGAGACGGCGGACATCTTACCCGCGATCCGAGGATGGTCGAGCGAAAGAAGCCCGGCCGCAGGGGCGCCCGCAGGAGATTCCAGTTCTCGAAGCGTTGATTTGCGAATTCATTCCAGGATTTTTACAATAGCCGCCGAGAGATGATTTCAGCGGCTATTTTTTTATGAGGTAAGAAATGATACGAGTAGCAATAATCGGAGCCAGCGGCTACACGGGCGCCGCATCGATAAAGATACTTCTGCGGCATGAAGAAGCCGAACTGACATACCTCACTGCTCTGCCGGAAGAGTGCGGAGCTGTGGACGAGGTCTTTCCTCAGTTCAAGGGCAGATGCGATCTGCAGATCGAACCTCTGGACCTTGATAAACTATCCGGCGTGGCGGATGTTGCCCTTTGTTGTCTGCCTCACAAGGTGTCGATGGGATTCGTGCCGAAGCTGCTCGATGCCGGGCTCAAAGTTATCGATTTCAGTGCAGATTATCGGCTCAGGGATGTGAAGGTCTACGAAGAATTCTACAAGGTGAAACATTCAGACACAGCCAACCTGGCGCACGCCGCTTTCGGCTTGCCGGAATTGTTTCGCGAAAAGATCAAGGGTGCCGATCTGGTTGCTAATCCCGGCTGCTATCCCACCGGGGCGACGCTGGCGATTGCGCCGTTGTTGAAAGAAGGGCTTATCAAGACCGACTCGATCATCGTCAATGCCGTTACCGGCGCATCCGGCGCCGGAAAGAACCCGTCCAACAAGTTCCACTTCCCGAACATGAACGAGAACCTCTTTGCGTACGGAATCGGCGTCCATCGTCACATGCCGGAGATCGAGCAGATCGCCGGAGAAGCGGCCGGAACGGACGTTAAAGTGCTTTTCCAGCCTCACGTAGGACCGTTCGACAGGGGGATTCTCTCGACGGTTTATGCCGAACCCGTCGGAGAGATCGGCCGCGAGCAACTGGCGAATATCTATGCGGATTTCTTCGAGTCTGAGCCTTTTGTGCAGGTACTGGCGGGCGCTCCGGAGCTGAAGCACGTGGTCGGAACAAATTACTGCCACATCTTCCCAACATTTGTCAAAGGCAGGATAATCGGCTTTTCTGCGATTGACAATATCGTCAAAGGTGCTTCCGGCCAGGCGGTCCAGAACATGAATATCGTCTTCGGCCTTCAGGAAACTCTGGGGCTTGTCTGAAAATGCTGAAGAATCTGAGCGATTGTGAGGAATTCATTGCCGGTGATGGGTCGATATTGCGCGAGCTTCTGCACCCGGATAAGGCCGATGTGCAAATACGCTACAGCCTGGCTCATGCAAAGGTTGCGGAGGGCTGCAAAACAGTGCCGCACAAGCTCAAATCCAGCGAAGTTTACTACATAATCGCCGGACGGGGTTTGATGCACATTGATGACGAGGGCTTCGCAGTCGGTCCGGAGTCTGCCGTTTACATCCGGCCGAATTCGGTGCAACACCTCGAGAATACTGGCGATGACGAACTGGTTTTTCTGTGCATTGTGGACCCGGCCTGGAGGCACGAGGATGAGCAGGTACTCGACAGTTGAGTCTGCCGCTTCAGCCTCTACAGTAGCTGCACCCCGTCAAGCCGCTATTGCCGCAGAGATAGCGCCGGAAGGGGGTATATTTTCCAAATCCTGCAACCGACCGGAGACTTTAGATGCGCTACCACAGTTGAATTCGACCGTAAACGATGCCGGCCACGATGGCAAGTATGACCATAATGAGCGTCAATTTGAGCAGTTGGGCATCGTTTTGTTTTTTGGTGGCCTTCAGCTTGCCTTTGAGTTGTTCGATCTCTTGTCTGGTTTGTTTTATACCCATTTTTTCTCCTCCCCATGCGATGAATGGTGAGCAGGCAGCGATTGCTTGTATCGCGGCCGGCTTCACTAAAGTATAAGAAAAACCTCGAGGGTCGCAAAATTCCGCAGTTAACAAAAATTTCCGGGCAATCCGTGGTTAATCGCGGTGGAGATATCGGTAACAATTGATGTTTCATAACAACGAGAATGTTTAATTCACGCAACGCCATTCTAACTGTTTTACATTGCCGTTGTTAGATTTGACGGGTAACATTATAGCAATCCGGCACGTTGTTTTTGTGCAACATGCAGTTTCAATCCTCAAAACGGGTGTTCTTGGGAAAATGAAAACAGGACGAATAGCCCGTAGGTTGAACTGCTTTGATTGTCCGTTTAGCGGCTTTGTCGACAGAGCCGAGCGAGAAATCACGTCTGACGCGGTTTGGGCATAATTTTTGCAGTGCTTTTCCTTTGAATGGTTTGGGGGCAATGTGTTGTTATGGGGCTGTTTGTTACGGACGGACGGTCGTGAGGAGTGGTAGTGATGGATGAGACTAACCTGGAAGACAAACTTAACGAACTGGTAAAAGAATTTGGAGATGTGTCCGATCCCCAAAACCGCAAATTAGCAAAGCTCGCCAAGCAGGCACGGGCGAATCGCAAAAAGCTTGAGAAAAGCATAGACACCCTCCAGGAGTCGCTTGATTATTTGCGGGTCTGCATCAAGTATCAGGTTTTCGACCTGGAAGCCACCCGTCGGGAGAATCAGTATCTTAGGAAACTGCTCGAAGAAACGAACGACGGCTGAGAAGTCGATAAACCCTGCAATTTAAAGAAGCTGAAGTCAGGAATGTGAAGTCCGCCTGTTTCCGCTTGCCGGAATAATTCCTCCAGGAAATGGCTTGCCGGGCATGAACATGCCCGGGCGCGAGACCTTACAGATTGGTGTACATCACAGCAAGGAAGTGAAACTTCCGCGGATGCAATGATCCGAGAGTACTTTCAATAGTTCGAATAGATATCTTCGAGCCGGAAAACCTTATTTTTACACCTCTTATCCGGATTTTGTCGGCTCTGCGGCAAAGTTTTGGGTTATTATTGTCGATAAAATACGCAGGAAGTAAAAACGTCCGTCCGCTAATGAACATCCGTCCGGGTCGCGACATATAATAAAGTGATACTCCAGCCGAATGGATACGGGCGGCTTCAGGGCGTGTGTTTGACAGACGGGCTGGGGGGAGTTATAATGCAGTTTTGGTGGAATGACTATAAGGAAATGGGAGCCAATAGCCGCATTGTTAATGGAGTCTTACGGATTGATTGAATTAAATTCTACTATAAAAGGAATACGAGGATAAAGATGTTTGAACGCTTTACAGATAGAGCAAGAAAGGTAATGGCGCTGGCCAATCAGGAGGCTCAGCGATTCAACCACGAATACATAGGAACCGAGCATATCCTTCTCGGACTGGTCAAGGAAGGCAGTGGCGTCGGAGCTACCGTCCTGAAGAACCTGGAAGTCGATATCAAAAAATTGCGGCTTGAGGTGGAAAAGCTGGTCAAGAGCGGGCCCGATATGGTTACGATGGGCAAGCTGCCGCAGACGCCCAGAGCCAAGAAAGTCATTGAGTATGCGATTGAAGAGGCCCGGTCCCTCAATCATAATTACGTCGGCACCGAGCATATCCTGTTGGGTCTTCTTCGTGAAAGCGAAGGAATCGCGGCTCAGGTGTTGATGAATCTCGGGCTGAAGCTCGAAGATGTACGCCAGGAAGTACTGAATCTTCTCGGTGCCGGAGTGGATGACGGCCCGGCTGCCCTCGGGATGAAAATGACCCCGCAATCCGGCCGCAGCAAGCAAAAGAGCAAGACGCCTGCACTGGATAGCTTCGGTAGAGACCTGACACAGTTGGCTGAAAACAGCGAACTCGATCCGGTGATAGGCCGGAAGAAAGAGATCGAGAGGCTGGTGCAGATACTTTGCCGCCGGACGAAGAACAATCCGGTCCTTTTGGGCGAGGCTGGTGTCGGTAAGACGGCAATCGTCGAGGGCCTGAGCCAGCAGATAATCAACAAATCGGTGCCGGAAATTCTCAAGAACAAGCGGATGGTCGTCCTCGATCTCGCCATGATGGTTGCCGGCACAAAGTATCGCGGCCAATTCGAGGAGCGGATCAAGGCAGTCATCAACGAAGTCAAAAGAGCCAAGAACGTCATTCTGTTCGTCGATGAGCTTCATACACTCGTCGGAGCAGGCGGTGCCGAAGGCGCTATAGACGCGTCCAATGTGCTAAAACCTGCGCTTGCAAGGGGCGAGGTGCAGTGTATAGGCGCCACCACCCTGGACGAGTACAGGAAGCATATCGAAAAAGACGGGGCGCTCGAAAGACGGTTCCAGACCATCATCGTCGAGCAGCCCTCCAAAGAAGAGACCCTGTCGATACTCAGGGGCCTTCAGGATCGCTACGAAGCGCACCACAGGGTTAGATTTACCGATGAGGCTCTTTTCCATGCGGTTGAGTTGTCTACCAGATACATCACCGGCAGGTGTCTGCCCGACAAGGCCATCGATGTGATCGACGAAGCCGGTGCGAGAGTCAGGCTTAAGAACATGACTCCTCCACCGGATCTGACGAAGATCGAGGGCAGAATAGAGAAGCTCCAAAGAGAGAAAGACGAAGCGGTAAGAAACGCCGACTACGAGCGGGCTGCGTCCTTGAGAGACGAGGCCCAAAAGCTCGTGGATGAGAAGACGCAGATGCATAAGCAATGGTACGAAGAAAATAAAGAGGCGACGGGCGTAGTCGACAACGAGATCATCGCCGAGGTCGTCAGCAACATGACAGGCGTACCATTAACTAAATTGGAGAAGAAAGAGACCCAGAGGCTGCTCGAACTCGAGAGCGAGCTGCACAAGACGGTCGTCTCGCAGGACGAGGCCATCAACGCCGTCGCAAAAGCGGTCAGGCGGAGCCGAAGCGGCATGAAGGACCCGAATCGCCCGATGGGCTGTTTCGTATTCCTCGGCCCCAGCGGTGTCGGAAAAACACTTCTCGCGCAGGCACTGGCAGAGTTCATGTTCAGCGACAGGAACTCCTTAATCCGGCTCGACATGAGCGAATTTATGGAAAAGCACAACGTCAGCCGCCTCGTCGGGGCGCCTCCCGGCTACGTGGGCTACGAAGAGGGCGGCCAACTGACCGAGAGAATCAGAAGGCGCCCGTACTCGGTCCTTCTGCTCGACGAGATCGAGAAAGCGCACCCGGATGTCTACAACATGCTGCTGCAGATCATGGACGAAGGCCGGCTGACCGACAGCTTCGGTCGGAGCGTCGACTTCAAGAACGTGATCCTTATCATGACCAGCAACATCGGCGCCGATTTGATCAAGAATCAGTCCGGATTCGGCTTCGGCAAGAAGTCCGAGGAAGCGAACTACGAGAAGATGAAGGACCTGCTCCACAAGGAAGTCGAGCATCACTTCAGACCTGAGTTCCTCAACCGGCTCGACGATACGATAGTCTTCCAGTCGCTGACCAGAGGCGATCTGCAAACTATCGTGGACTACGAGCTTGCCAAGGTCTTCAAGCGATTGACCGAGCATGGCCTGAAACTCGAGCTGACCGACCAGGCCAAGGAATTCATCATCGACAAGGGTTACAACCCCGAGTTCGGCGCCAGGCCGCTGCGAAGAGCGATCGAACATTACATCGAAGATCCGCTATCGGAAGCCGTGCTGGCCGGCAAGTTCAAGGACAAAAATTTCATCAAGATCGACGTCCAGGACGAAGAGCACCTCAAGCTCGAAGGCCAGGAATTACCTGAGTCTGAAAAGAGCGAGAGTGAAAGCGAAGCGGCAATGTCGCAGTCCGAATAAGCGTTGCAGTGCTATCAACAGGCGTTTGACAAGAGATTCGGCTCAGCCCGGAGGATGAAAAAACGGCTGATTCCGGATCTCGTCAAACGCCTTTCTTGAAGATGGATCGCTGGGATTTCCTGCTTCATTCAAGGTGCGGTTCTCCGCTTCATGACCGCCTGACCGTGAACGCACTTCATTCTTTTATTCTCGCTATGTTGCCTTGGACGGAGATTCTGCCCTCAGCGAATAATTCTATGGCGTGGGGATATGCTATGCATTCCTGCTCGAAGACTCGGGCGGCTAATGTGTTCGGAGTGTCGTCGCTTTTGACCTCGCAGGCTCGCTGGACGATTATGGGGCCTTTGTCGTATTCGTTCGTGCAGAAATGGACCGTGCAGCCGCTTATCTTGCAGCCGTACTTCAACACGGCCTCGTGGACGTGATGGCCCCACATTCCCTGGCCGCCGAAGCTCGGCAGCAGGGCGGGGTGGATATTCATCACGCGATTCTCGTACCGCGCCGGAATCTTCCACAGGCACAGCCAGCCTCCCTGGACGACGAGATCGACGTTCGCCGCGGTCAATTCGGCCTCGAGCCTGGCGCTGAACTGGTCGATATCGGCATAATCTTTCTTGCGGACGATCTTCACGTCCAGCCCGGTGTTCTCTGCTTTGACGACTCCGCCGGCTTTCGAAAGCGAGCTTATCACGACCGCCAGTTCGGCGTTGAGTTTCCCCTGCTTGATGTACTCGAGGATGTTCATCAGCGTCGTGCCGCCGCCGCTGATCAGCACGCCGAGTCGGATGGGTTTCTTCTTGCTTCTATGCGTCTTTGCCGTTATTTCAACATCGTGTCCGGCGTCCAGCGCCTGGTTTACCAGCTTATCGGCCCGGGCGTTCATCTCCCTGCGCACGTGCCGGATCTGCCAGTTCCTAAATTGCGCCAGCAAACTTACGGCCTGCTCGAAAAGCGGTTTGATCAGCTTGCTCTTGACCCTGTATTGGCCGTTGATTTGTTTGACGAGCAGCTCACTGTCGCTGAAAACCGTAAGCTCTCTGGCATGTACCTTTGCAGCGGCGTCGAGAGCCCTGAGCAGCCCTGTATATTCGGCAACGTTGTTTGTCGCCCGGCCCAGGAAAACTCCCCGTGCCAGCAGTTGCTTTCCCTTCTCATCGGTCAATGTGAAACCGGCCGCAGCGGGACCGGGATTACCCCTGCTGCCGCCGTCTATGTGAGCGGTTATCTTCTCAGGCACTATGTAAACTCCTCAATGTGTGATCGGCATGGGTTCGAACTTGCTCCCGACTTCTCGCACGAGATACAGCGTCCTCTGCTGCCGAGCCGGGACTTCAACTCTCCTGTGAATCGCCGAGTACGAGGATCCTTGTGCAATTGGGGCAGCGAATGATATCGTCCTTGGTCATGAGCAGGTTGACGCTCTCGGCGGTGATACCCATGAAGCAGCCTCCACAGCTATAGAGCCCCCGCCTTTCGTCCTGTTGATCGATTTCCGCCACTGCATGCCCGTCGTAGGTCTCGGCAACGCGGTTGAACAGGTCAACCGCCTCGTCCGGAATGCTCTTTGCGACCTCGTTCCATTCCGCCTGTATCTGGTCGATTCCAACCTGATATTTGGCCGCCAGCTCCTCGCTTTCCTTACGTGTTTCATCGAGGGTCTCTTTCTGCTCGTCTATCTGCTTCTGTATATCGCTGCACTCGGCCTCGTCGGCTTCGATATCCTTCAACAATTCCAGCGACTGGGTCTCGATTTTGGAGTTGTCGGCTTTGGTGGTGTTGAGCTGTGTAAGGACCGCCGCGTATTCTTTGTTTGTCTTGGCGCTGTTGAGTGAGGCTCTCAGTTTGTTTATCGTCTCGTCCCTGCTCTTGAGTTCCATCTCCAGCCGGTTGAACTGGACCCTGGTCAACTGGACTTCCTCTTTCTTGGCTTCCAGAGCGCTTTGAAGGCTTCTTATCAGGTTTTCCTGTATCACTACGTTTCTTCTGCACCTGGTCAGCTTCAGCTTCTCGGCGCGTAAACGATTTTCAACACTTTGTAGTTTCACCAACCCATTTAATACAGGTCCCATTTATGCTCCTTTACGCCAGCCTTCAAACGTTCGAGCCCTGTATTATGCTACCTTGAATTTGGCACTGCAACAAAAATTTTTCTCTTTTTTCTTTTGTACCGCTCACTTTATAATCTTCTGCGTAATGAAGGAACTTGTCAAAGCATTGATCGAGGCTCAGAGCACGCCGGATAGGGGCGAATTGGCCGCGGCAAAGGTGATTTCAACTGAATTCGCACGCGCGGGAATCAATTGCCGGATCGATACGTGGGATTCCAACAGAGCCAATCTCGTTGCGCGCATCACCTCCGACGGATCACGGCCCGCGCTGCTGTTTGCCTGCCACCTGGACGTAGTCGGACCCGGCGAGTCGGCCTGGAAGCACCCGCCGTTCGAAGCCGTCGAAGCTGACGGCAGGATTTACGGCAGGGGGGCGACGGACATGAAAGGCCCAACCGCGGCAATAGTTGCCGCTATAACACGAGTCATCGAGTCCGGCACGAAGCTCCGAGGCGACATAGTCTTTTTGGCCGCGGCAGGCGAAGAGGTCGATAGCTGCGGGGCCATAAGATTCGCCGCCGATCCGAAGGATCTGCCCCACCTGGCAGGAGTTGTTATCCCCGAACCTACGGATTTCGATGTGGTCTCAGCACATCGCGGCATGTTGTGGCTTGAGGTTACCACGCACGGCAAGGCGGCGCACAGCTCCAGGCCTGAGCTGGGCGTCAACGCGATAGACTCGATGCGGCTGTTTCTCAACGAGCTGGACGAATATGAAATACCCGCCGAACCGCACGAAATGTTGGGCGACTGCTCCATGAGCGTCAATACTATCGCAGGCGGCAAGGCTCTCAACGTCGTGCCGGATAAATGCGCCGTCAGGATAGACATACGCACGCTGCCGGACCAGAACAACGAGCAGCTCGTAAACGATTTCCAAGAGATTTTCGCAAGAATAAAGTCCGGGCACCCGCAATTTGACGCCGGCGTAAAAGTCTGCCGCACGATGGACGCGCTGGAGACCGATAGTAATTGCGCTTTCGTTAGGGATTTCTGCTCTTGCGTGGGGGCTGATGAAACCAAACCAATCGGCTTCACAACCGACGGCCCGCATTTTGTCCCGTTATGGGCTCCGATATTAATCTTCGGCCCCGGCAAGCCCCACCTCTGCCACAAACCGGACGAGTACATCCAAATCCGCGACCTCGAAAAAGCTGTCGAACACTACCAGAACATCATCTTGCGATTTCTGGCCTGAGAACGCCACCAGCCGGCGTTTGCTCATAACTACGGTTGTCACAAACATTTATTGCAAGAGTAGTGAGTGTCGGCATTTATCACTAATGAGAAAGTCTCAAAATTTTCGGTAATCTCGATTTTTTATAGCACATCCGGGATTAAATTGCGATAATATAAGTTGTATTAAGCTGTGTTGGTGCGCCTGCACGGCGCACCTCGAATTGATTTCAAGGTAACCTGATAACTTTGGGAGGTATGATCATGTCCAGAAGAATCTTTTTACGAACGCTATTAGCGATAGTGGTAGCCGTATTCGGACTCCTGTCCCTGTCCGCCAACCTCTACGCCCAGGGGCCCGGTGATGAAGCGTTCGACCGCGTCGCCGAAGTCCAGGAAATATACACCGAAGCGCTGATGGCCGACCCTGCAGTAGTAGGTACCGGCATCGGCCTTGGTGGGGGAGCTCGACCCGTGCTACTCGTGTTGCTCGAGCATGGCGGTGTGCCGGGAATCCCGGAAAACCTCGAAGGTGTTCCGGTCAGAGTGATGGTCACCGGAAAGATTTACGCACGCGGGGATACGACGGCCAAATATCGACCTGCGCCAATCGGCGTCTCAACAGGTCACCCGGACATAACCGCAGGCACGATTGGCTGCAGAGTCACTGATGGTACGTATGTGTATGCTCTGAGCAACAATCACGTTTATGCGGATGAAAATCGTGCAACTGAAGGCGACAATGTGTTGCAGCCCGGTCCTTACGATGGGGGGAGTAATCCGGATGATTCTATCGGTACGCTGTATGATTTTGAGCCAATTTTATTTGATGGCTCAGACAACTACATCGATGCCGCGATTGCAAGCACGACCACAGATTCTGTTGACACTGCTACACTGGCAGACGGTTACGGCGTGCCACAATCGACGACGATTGAGCCTGCCCTTCGTATGCCGATCCAGAAATATGGTCGCACAACGGGTTTAACCACCGGAAAAATTGATGCGCTTAATGTCACTGTTAATGTCAACTACGAGTCCGGCGTCGCAACTTTCGTCGGCCAAATTGGAATTAGAGGCGGCAACTTCAGTGCGGGTGGAGATTCCGGTTCACTGATTGTTACCGATTATCCTGACGATCCGCCCAATGATAAGCGACCCGTGGGCCTGTTATTTGCTGGTAGTCAATCGACGACGATAGCCAATCCGATTGACGCGGTACTTGGTCGATTTGACGTGACTGTTGATGGCAGCACTGGCGGTAGTACGACAGATTCACCGCCGAGCGTTAGCATCGCTAATCCTGAAGAAGGAGATACTGTTTCTGGTACGGTGAGCGTAACCGCCGACGCCAGTGACGACGATGCTGTAACCCAAGTCGAGTTCTTTGTTGACGGCGGCAGTATAGGCGTCGACAGCGACAGCTCGGATGGTTGGTCTGCGAGCTGGGATACGACCGGCTATGCCGATGGGTCTCATACAGTGAGTGCCACTGCTACCGACACCGCCGGCCAGACTGCGAGCGACTCGATAAGTGTTACGGTAGACAACGAGCCTTCGGCAGGAGTAACTGTGGACAGCATCACGCCTAACTCGATGTCTGCAGGTAGCACCACAGATGTAACCATTAGCGGCTCAGGATTTGCTGCCGGCGCCGATGTAACCTTTGAGAACGGCAGCGGCCCGGCGCCGGAGGCCTCCAATGTTGTTGTCACTGATGTTGATGGCGATGAAGTGCTAGACACCATCACCGCAACGGTGACGGCAAAGAGCGGCGGACCACCACGCAAAAGAGTCTGGGATGTGCGTGTGACCAATCCCGATGGCTCCACGGGAGTGCTCGATAACGGCTTTACTGTTACGCCTTAGCCTTTGAACAATGTCTGTCGTCGTGCTTCGGGCGTTCGAGGCTGTATATAGGCTGGCTGGAGTTTATGGAGGAACACCGGCCGGAGTTCGGAGACCGCCGGATAGAAGGGGCATTGTTCCTTTGCAGAAGACGGCAGATTAAAGGGCTATGAATGAAAAAGCAGGTTGCATTTATTGCTCTTTGTGTCTTTGTAGCCGGCTGTTCCGACCGTAAGGAACAGTACGCGCCGAAAGGAGGTCCTATGGCCGAAGAGAGGACTATCGAGCAGGTCCAAGAGGCGTATACCGACCAGTGGATGGAGATTTCCGGCGTTGAAGGGACGGGGATCGGGCTTTTTGAGGGTGAACCTTGTATTAAGGTTTTCTCATCGGTGCCTACCGAAGAGTTGAAAGGCAAAATCCCGCCCGTCGTCGAGGGTTACCCGGTAATTATCGAACAGACCGGCACCTTCCGCGCGTTGGAGGAGCAGTAATCCGGATCGAAAGACCGAATACGCGAGAATTATAGAATCCCCCGAAGGGCGGCTTAGGGCGATTTCTCTTTGCGCTATGCGGAATAACTGTCTTGACTATCGTAGCTGTCAGCGGTAGAAAATTTTGCATGACAGACTGCCGTACATTTCGGAAAATATCGCGGCCGGGGAAACAATTACCGCGTTATCGATGATTTGAAAGAGAAACTCGATGGCTGATGAGCCTGCACTAACATTGAGGAGAGCGAACAATCGTGATTGCACAGAAATCACAAACTTGGTCTTCGGCGTGCTGAAAGAATACGGCCTCAGGCCCGATCCGGCTGAGACGGACGCCGACCTCGACGATATAGAGCGGTCTTATTTCGCGCGGGGCGGCGTATTCTTAGTGCTCGAAGATCGGGACGGCGCGATAATCGCTGCGTACGGCCTCTACCCTCTCGAAGATCAGACGTGCGAGCTTCGCAAGATGTATCTGGAAAAGGCACACAGAGGCAAAGGTCTCGGCAAGCTCCTGCTGGATAGCGCCCTGGCGCAGGCTAAAGAATTGGGATTCAAAAGAATCACTCTCGAAACGGCTTTCGTTCTAAAGGAAGCGATTGGCTTATACGAAAGCTACGGCTTTGAGAAATACCAGGCCGGCCATATATCCGAAAGATGCGACCGGGCATACGTCCTGGAATTGACTATTGATGACTGACTATTTGTGTCGTTGGTAGTGACGCCGTAAGGCGTTTTATCAAGATGCCCTCACGGGCACACTACAAACGACAGGTCATTCAATATTCAATCGTCAATCTAAAAGGCAAACTGGTCTTTGAAGACGGTTTTGAAATCGTAGACGTCATTGAAGTCGTCTATCGAATCGGTCGGCTGGGCGCTCATCCACTCGTGCCGTATCATCAGGTAGACGATCTCGCCGAAGTCTCTCGTGCCCTTTATGCCCCAATGGTTAAGGACCAGCACAGCGAGCCTGCCCCATTTCTCGAGGGCCAGTTTTCGCAGCCCTTCGCAGAGCGTCTGGCCGCTGACGTGCTTTGGCTCGGTAGCGACGTTCTTGGCCGTATAGCCCAGCCCCTCGTACACAAACCTGATCCCCGAGATATGGTATCGGGTGTCTTCCCTGGCGATCTGTTCCAGATTCTTCTTCATCTTCAAAACTCAACCACGTGTTGGCACAAAATCATAGGTGGGGCTCCTTTGGGATGCCTCAGGTATTGCCCCACCGTTCGTAGTGACGCCGTAAGGCGTTCGCAGCGAGGACGTCTCGCCCTTGCTCTTCTACAAACACGGCCATATTCTAAGACTTTACCTGCGAGCCGTCAATGCTCTATAAAATCGCACGCCTTGCATCCCCGTTGTTAATTGTGACAGTAAGTCCGGAATATTTAGCACTCTATCTGGTCCCCTTAAGGTACGCCTGCCCATGGGGCTCAGGGAATTTGTTGCCTTCGCCGTATTGGCCGGGGGCGGTTTTGAAGAATCGCTGCGAACGGGCCGCGATGTCGGGATCGCCCAGCTCTCGCAGCCTGTTGACAATCTGTCTGGTCTGGGCGCTCATAGTTGTTCCTGTTTTTGTCTTCTGATTTCCCTGATAAAGATTCTCATGTATCTAATGCTCGACAGTATCAGAGCTAAACCGATGCCAATATACAGAACCGCCAAATATTGCTTCGGGATTGCTGAGCGGCGCAATATTATTCCCATTGCGATCATGACTGCAATGATCAGATAACTTCGCCAGGGAATAAAAGCGAACAGGCATTTCTTGCCGTCCATCGAAAGGATCCTCTTCAAGTTCTTGTTCACTATTCTCAGGAATCCGAAATGATGAACGAGCAGCGCCAGCACCACGCCCGCTGCCACGAACACGGCAATGTTTGTGTTTGCGGCGTTTGACAACCACGAGGACGCCAGAATCAGCAGCATTACACCGACACATATCCAGACAAATCCTGCAAGGAACATCAGGATGTTTCTCGCGACGGCTGGTTTGTATTTGTCTCTAACTCTCATAATGTATTCAGTCTTCCGGCCCGACAGTGACTAACGAAAAGATATGGGAAATTACGCTCTTTGTCCAGAGACCTTGCGAAGGGCACAGATGACAACTACTGGAGCGTTGACGGGGCGTGAGATTTCGGGTATTTTACGGCACAAGCCGAATCGGGCGTGAAAACGTAAATGACAAAGGGAGTTTTGCAACATGGAGAATAAGACATGAACAGACGCGAATTCTTTACGGCAACGAGTGCCGTCGGTGTGGCGGGCGTGACGTCGCTGGCCGGGGCGGCTGAGGGTGACGGGGGTGATCGGGAGTATTTCGAGTTCAGGAAATATCATTTGCGCACAGGATCGAATAAGAATAATGTCGGCAATTTTCTGCGCAAGGTCGGCATACCGGCGATGAATCGCATCGGGATTGAACCGGTCGGGGTGTTTCAGGCGAAATACGGGCGCAGCGATCCTACGCTTTATGTATTGCTGGTACACAAGTCGCTGGATTCGGTGGTAAATTCCGCCTCGCGGCTGATGGAAGACGAGGAGTACCGCAATTCCGATTTTGTCAACGCATCTCTGTCCGATCCCGGATACGTGCGCATCAGGAGCTCGCTGATGGTCGCGTTTAAGGATATGCCGAAGCTGGCCGTGCCGAAGCAGAAAGCCGAGGGCAAAAACCGGATATTCGAGCTTCGCACGTACGAGAGCCACAGCATCAAGGCATCGAAGAAGAAAATCGAAATGTTCAACGAAGGTGGCGAGATTGAGATATTCAAGAAGACGGGTCTTGCGCCGGTCTTCTTCGGCGAAACGATAGTAGGTCCGATGATGCCGAACCTGACGTACATGCTGGTCTTCGACGATCTTGAGCACCGCGATGCGATGTGGGACGTGTTCCGCGTGGATCCTCAGTGGAAGAAGATCAGCAGCGATCCGCAATACAGGGGCACGGTTTCCAACATCACGGACATAATCCTGCGGCCGACCGGTTACTCGCAGATATAGTCTTTCGGGCCGGCTTGTGCGATATACCCCTTGTCCCGGAAGAATTCGACCGCCTCGGTCGGACTTGCGAAGACTCTTGTTGCCGTCTGGGTTACGAAAACCGACGGCGTCTGCTCGGCGGTCCAGATTACGTAGACCTCCTTAGAGGCCTCGTGGGCGTGCTGGAGTTCTCTCTCAACACCGCTTGATATTGCCGCCCGCCCGTCCGAAAGACTCGGCACGAAGCTGATTATCATATCCGCCTGGTCGATCAGCATGAAATCGCGTGCATACGTCTGGCTGTTGATATCCCGTTCGATCTGCTGAACCTCGTCCAGGTCCAGCCGGATATTCCGGCCCAATATATTTACTTCAACGTAGTCCCGGCCGCTTTCGCTCGCGTGCCGGGCCCTCTCCGGCAGAAAAGCTTCTTCGAGGTCGGCCGGGTCGAAGCAGATGAATGAGCGCTTCATCAATTGCCGGAATTTCAAGATAGCCTCCCGGACGTCCTCCATATCAACCACTGCGGTCATCGGAAAGCTCAAATACGCCTTCTTGCGTTGCTGCTCGAACGTCAGGCCGTAGAAAGTTTCAGTGGTCAGACCGTCTGAGCCGCGAGCCAGACAGTAGAACGGGACCTTCTCGTCGATGCCTTTGCACAGCATCTGGGTGCCGATGATTTCTTCCTCCCGCCATACAATCAGATCCTTGAGACTGTGCTCTACCGCGTGCTCATCCACCAATCGTGAGTGCAGAGCGACAATCCCGTCGATCAGGCATATGTACATGTCGGCGTCGAGCTGGCGCATCTGATCGAAATCTACCGCGGGAAACAGCCCGTGCCGCCAGCGGAAGGTTGCGTGAGTATTGACTATCACGTTGGTGTTGCTCCGAGCTTTCGCGATAATGTCCTTGAACACGCTTCGCCGCAGTGAGTGCAGCCGTTTCATCGATATGTCGAGTATCTTGCCGGGTGTGATGTCGGGCGCCTCGGCGTACATCTGGTCGCCGACGTTGCACAACTGCACATCTTTTCCCTTCTCGGCGGCAAATTGACAAACCTTTTCGAGGTAGTTTTTCTTGTCGACCCCGACCATCCCGGTCACAACTACAATCATATCGAGTCCGTCCCTTCGACTGCGTTCAGGGCAAGTCTTACCAAGTATCCATAAATCTGCAAATCTGTACGATATAAAATAACCACACTGATAGCAAATGAATCTTTGCCGCTGCCATCTCATGTTGTCAAGATACTTGATATCAGGGAACAATTTCTTCTTGAAAAAGAGTTCATTTTGGTGAAAATTCACAATAGACGTGGCAGTGAAAACTATAGAACCTTGTAAGGAGAAGTACACGCTTTAATATCGGCAATTCAGAGGCAGAAAGGTATAACTATGGGCAAATGCTATAATTCTGCGGTGATAGACGCTCCGTGCGAGAAGGTCTGGCAAACTATTCGCAACTTTCACGATCTTAGCTGGGCGCCGGGTGTTGTTACCAAAGTGCAAGCCGAAGGCGACCTCAAAGGCGATCAGGTCGGCGCCAAGCGGATACTCAACGAAGCTTTCCACGAGACATTGCTGAGTCTGAATGACGACGAACGTACTTTCACCTATAGCATCGACGACGGTCCCGAGCCTGTGTCGAAAGACTCGATTAAAAACTATGTCGGCACGGTTCGCGTTGCGCCGGTAACCGACTCCGGCAAGAGCTTCGTCGAATGGCAGTCCACTTACGAATCTTCCAATGACGGTGCAGTGAGCAATTTCTGCAGCCCGATCTACGCCGCGCTGCTGGATGCTTTGAAGCAGCATTTTGCTTGAACGGCAGGACGTGATGGCGCGCAGGTATATGCTTGCTCTGTTATTGGCGTTTACCGGTATATGAAGCGCAGAGGCGGCGTCTATACTTTGACTTACGACGACTCGAATCTTCCGAGCCACTACGGCTGGAAAATCGATTCTCGACTCGACGATCTCGAAGCCCTATACAACAGGCTGAGAGACGGCGTCGCGGGACAGACGTCCGACCAAACCAAAGTGGCTCTCGAATCGCAGATTAGCCGGATAATCGACAATCTTGATAATCAGGGCCGCTGGATAAGCACGTATAATGGGCGAATGGGCAGCGCCCGGTCGGTCAGCCGAAGTTCGAGATAGGCCAACGTTACATTTCAAGCGAAGTTTTCAGTTGCCATACTGAAACACTGAGTCAATACTTACGGGTGACTCGATCCGAATGACAAGTGTCGATTCACTGCTTATAGGTTTTGCAGACGCTGCTGTCGGTCGTAGTCTTTCAGGCCCGCGATCAATTCAGAGAGGTCGCCTGCCATGACTTTGTCCAGGCTGTACAGTGACAGGTTGATTCTGTGGTCGGTTACGCGGTTCTGCGGGAAGTTGTATGTCCTGATCTTTTGCGATCTGTCGCCCGAGCCGATCATACTCTTTCGCTGCGAGTCGCGCTCGGCTCTCTTCTGACTCAGGTGATGTTCGTAAATCCGGCTCTTTAATACTCGCCATGCTTTGGACCGGTTTTTGTGCTGACTCTTCTCGTCCTGCATGCTTACTGTGATTCCGGTCGGGGTGTGTTCGAGCTTGATTGCGCTGTTGAGTTTGTTGACGCTTTGTCCACCCGGACCGCCCGATCTGCTGACGTGCTCGACTACGTCATCGGGGGCGATCTCTATATCCAGTTCCTCGGGTTCGGGCAGGACGGCAACGGTCGCGGCCGAGGTGTGAACCCTGCCCTGGGATTCGGTCTCAGGCACTCGCTGAACGCGATGGCCGCCGCCTTCGTAGCCCAGTTCCGACCACGCGCCCGGCCCTTTCACGCCGAAGATAACTTCCCTAAAGCCGCCTCTTTCGGAGCCGCTGAATTCGAGCTGCTCGACCTTCCATCCGTGAGATTCGGCATATCTTAGGTACATCGTGTACAAGTCGCGCGCGAATAATGCCGCCTCTTCCCCGCCGGTGCCGGCCCGGATTTCCATGATGACCGAATCGATATCCATATCGTCGGCCATCAAAAAGCTGTTCGTGATATCTTCGAGCAGCTTCCGGCTTTTAGCCTCGAGTTCGTCTTTCTCTTCCGCCGCCAAGGCTTTGTAGTCTTGTTCGGCATCGCTGTCGGCCAGTATCTGCTCAGCCTCTTCGATACCTGCGGCAGCCTTCTTGTACTCGCGATATTTCGCCACCATTGACCTTAACTTGCCCTGTTCTTTGGTCAAAGGTATAAGCCTGGCGGGATCGCTCGCGATTTCGGGATCGGCGATCTGCCCTTCTATCTCGCCGTAGCGATCCTCGATCTCATCGAGTTTCGCCAGTATGCTTGCTTTTTGCTCAATCATCTCTATACTTTACTGCATACCCGGGCCGTTGGTTCTGCGCCTTCTAAATACAAAAACCGAATGGCCAAATGGACAAAAAGCTCCCACTTTGGCACGATAAAAATGGGAGACCGTATCCTGGCATGCAAGAGAAGCTATTTCTGGTTGGTTTTCTCTTCTTCTTTTTTTGGTTTCTCTTTGATATAACTTGTGCCGTACTTTTTCTGGAACCGTTCGATTCTACCGGCGGTATCTACGAATTTCTGCTTGCCGGTATAGAACGGATGGCACATCGAGCATATCTCGGCGTGGATTTCCTTGGTTGTGCTCCGCGTCTCGAACGCGTTGCCGCAGCCGCAGTGAACGACCACCTTCTCGTATTTCGGATGTATATCTTTCTTCATAACCGTTAAGCTCCAGGGTTCGCAAAACCTGTATGATAACATTATTCATCGACATTTCAACAGATTTTTTTTGCAATTATCGCCGTCCTTGGCTAAATTTACTGTTTCGGTGGGGCAAGCCCGTCGCCCTACAGTCAATTTCCGGGATAGGGCAAGCAACGGTAAAGTTTAGAATTTTGCTCATTTGAATTTTGAATTTGTTTAGGATTTAGGGCTTAAGATATAGAGTTTTCTTCAAAGTGAGGTCTGCAAATGGGTATCAAGCTCGTTGTCATTGGGGCCGCCGGCAGAATGGGTAGTCGAATCCTCTCTCTGGCAGCCGAATTCGGTCAGTTCGACATCGTTGCCGCCGTGGAGAGGCCGGGTCATCCCGATCTCGGCAAGAGCCTCATTCCGGCAGCGAATTCGAGTTCCGCTGAAATCTTGCTGGCGGATACGTGCGAGACCGTCGAGGCGGACGTTGCGATCGACTTTTCACTTCCCGAAGCATCTGAGCAAACCGCCGATTTTTGTCTGAAAAACGACATCGCACTGGTCTGCGGCACAACCGGCCTGAACGATCAGCATCGCGACAAGCTCAAAGATGCATCGAAACAGGTCCCCGTTCTCTACGCCACCAATATGAGCGTCGGAATGAACGCCCTGTTCGCACTGGCGGGCAAGGTGGCTTCTATGCTCGGTGAAGACTATGACGTCGAAATTGTCGAACAGCACCATCGTTTCAAGAAGGACGCCCCCAGCGGGACCGCCAAGACCTTGGCCGAGAACATCTGCCGGGCGACGGGTCGTGATGCAGCCGAATCGCTCGTACATGGCAGATCCGGCACAGATGCCCAGCGTCAAAAAGGCGAGATCGGCATGCACGCCGTCCGCGCAGGCGACATCGCGGGCGTTCATTCGGTGATTTTCGGTACACCCGGCGAGACGATTACCGTCAATCACACCGCCAACAGCAGAGATACGTTCGTTCGAGGAGCGTTGCGGGCGGCCCAGTGGCTCGTTGGAAAACAGCCGGGGCTTTATTCCATGGCGGACGTTCTGGGGATCGAGATCAAATAGCAGTATCGACAGGTTTCGATTGTCGGAAGTGACAAAGCATCCACTTCCGTGGCGAGAGCGTCCCGCTCTTGCGTCATGAGGCTGCCTCGGCCTTGAACAAGGGCGAGACGCTCTCGCCACCGTGAGAAGGCGTTTCGGACTGTTATTTCTTCTTAGCCTTTTTCTCTTTTTTGGGCTTCTTTTCCTTCTTGGGCTTCTTTGCTTTGGCCTTCTTGGGCTCTTTGGCCTTCTTTTCCTTTTTTGGCTTTGTCGCCTTTGCAGACGTGTCGCGCTCGCCCGTGAACATGAAAGCCGCAACTACAACCGCCAGCGCAACCGCGGCCGCACCGCCCATGATGTACCATACCATGTCCTGAATCGGCTGAAGGATCGATGGCATCACGCCCAACATGCCTGATATGGCCACAACCGTAGTATAAATCACTATCAGCAGCGGCAGGAACAACAGCATTCCCAGCGTGTTGCTCTGGGCATCCGGCGGCGCCTCGACCATCGGGCGGGCCAGAGCCGGGACTTCTGCGCCCGCTTGTGGTGCCGCGAGTTCTTCCTCGGGGGCCGCTTGCTCGACCTCACCGGCCATCTCGGGTTCCGGAGGCGCTTCCACCGCGCCTTCCGCCGGCTCGGCGCCTTCATCCTCGGCGGTATAAATCTCGTCGAGAATCCCGCCGAGAGAGGTGTCATCGGCCTGGAGCGAAAGGTCCAGCAAGCCGGAGCCGGAACCGAAGCTGTCGAGGTTTACGTCTTCTTCTATCTCTTCCAGCGGTTGTTCTTCCTGTCCCGAACCCGCAGGGGCCGCCGTTTCAGCCATCGTATCGTCGGTAACGTCGTAATCGGTTTCCGACTCGCCGAGAACGTTAGTTCCCATGCTCGTTATTGCAGTGTCGGCGTCGGTAAGATCGCTGGGCATCGCCGCGCCGCTTTCGGGAGCGAGTAATATTTCATCAGTATCGGCCGCCTCTTCTGAGGGCTTTTTCTCTTCTTCTCCGCCTTCGGCCATTTCCGCTTCCAGCGCTTCGGCGTCCGGGGTCTCGGCGGAAGTATCGCCGAGGGCCTCGATGTCAAAGTCCGACAGTTCCCCCTCGGCTGGCTGCTCGGTGGAAGGCTTTTGTTCTTCTGCCTTCGGCTCTTCGGCTTGCGATTCGGCTATTTCCAGCTCCTCTGTTTCTGTTTCTTCTACCTGTTGCTCCTGCGCCTGCGGTTCTTCGGCAGGGGGCTCGGGCTCGGCCTCGGCCTTTTCCGGTTCTGCTGCCGCGGGCTCTGCCGCCGCCGACTCCAGGTCTTCTTCCGGCATAACAATCGGTTCGGAATCTTCCGGTTCGATCATATCCGGTTCGCCCGCCGCGGGCTCCGGTTCTTCCGAGTCGGACGGCTTTTGCTCCTCGTCCTCCGCAACCACCAGCTCGGGTTCCCCAGACTCGGGCGTCTCCGGTTCGAGGGTCCCTTCGAGTTCTTCGTCTCCCTCTTGCGGCGCCAAGGCCTCGACTTCCTCGACTTTGAAGAGCAAATTCGGGCCGTCACGAAATTCACGCAGCTTACCGTCAGCAACGGCTTGCTTGAGCTCTTCCTCGGTCATGTTGAGTTTTTCGAGAGCCTCCTGCAATGAATAGAACATTCCTGCCATAATCACCTGTCTCCTAAAGCCTGATAACGCGGCTTACTTCATTTCCAATGGGGGACTTTCCGTGAAAAGCCTCAAATAACTGTTACTATTGTATCCTAACACGTCCTTTAATGCAACCTTTTTCTGGCGAAAATTGCCGTAAATCTATGCTGTTACACCAATTCCGCAAAATAGCGGTCATTTCCACAAATTGGCCTCCTCCTTCAGGGTAACCACGGATCTACCCGAATAAACACTGAAATCAAGTTCGGTTTTCAACTTCGTTGTCGCAGCACTCAGAACACACGGGCAATAGACCGGGATTGGTTTATGTACTCACATTCGCACCCGCTTTCCATAATTTTCTACTGCACCGATACTTACATTGTTCATCGAACATGTGATTTTGCAATTTGCCTGTGTCTCCCGTACGTTCGGAGTCGGTAGGACAGGCAAGTTGTTGCCCATGCGGGATACTGCGTAGCGATTCTTCCTAATTTGTTTGCATTTCCCACGCGGCGTTAGCCGTGCGGATTACGGTGTTTACGAGCAGCTTTTTGCCGGTTTCGGTCAGGTTTTGGGCCGAATCTTCGAAACCCCATAACAAGTATCGGTCATTCTCAAGCGCCAGTGGGTAATAACCGGGGTTGTCGACTTCGCTGCCGAGGACGGTTACGGTCTCGGGCACCGGCCAGAGATAGAGGCCTACGTGCTCGGTTTCCGTGTATAGTTGAAGAGTTCCATCTTCAGGCAGATAGATAGGATACGGCTCGCTGAAAAGTGGATTGTTCTGATCTATGACGGCGATGCTGTTTCGGTTGCCGTGCGCTCCGTTGGGCCAGCCGACGGAGAGTCCGAGCTTCCCGAAAAAGGCGTATCCTCCCTCGCCTATGCCGACCACGGGTTTGCCCGAAGCCTCGATCGCCGCCACGGTTTCGGTATCACCCCAGCTACTCGTGAATCCCGTGTCGTTCCCAATCACAATCAGATCGTAAGAATCCAATGCCGTAACCGCTGCCTCGCTCAACTTAATCAACTCGGTTGAGCATCCATAGCTGACAAATAAAGCCTGAAAACTCTCCGCTGCGTCCATATCGTTTCCGTAGATATACGCAACTCGCGGCAGAAACATCGCCTGCGGCTCGACCGACATGCTCGCCTCCCGCGTCCCGCCGTAAGCCCCCATATTGATCCGCCCCCCATGCGGCCACACTTCATCCCCCCAATCCGAATTAGGATCCCCGGCATCAATACACGGACTCGTCACGTCATCCTGTACCCAGCTTTTGCTGACCGGATCCCATCTGCCTGCCTGAGATTTCAAGTGGTAATCACCCTCCACCCAGATAGCATGGGGATGATTTGGTTCGACTACAGTGTTGCGATCAATCATATCGACCCAATATCCAGGTTCGACAAAACACGGATCAGCATTGATATTGCTCTCACCTTCCATGCCTCCTTGTATATTGTTATATGCAACTACCAATGTTGATGGATTGTTTATCAATATTTCATTTCCACCATCCCAAAGAATGCAGTTGGTTAGCCTAAGTTCAGACAAGCTGTATTGAGAAATAGCTCGACCCTGTTGTGCCCAGTTACCGCAGAAAGTACAATTAATCAATACCGAATCGCCAAAAGCATGAAATCCACCCCCTTTGCTGAAGTTGGTTGATTCCCAGTATACTTTGTTTCCACTAAAAGTACAATTAACCAAAGTTGCCTTGTTACCCGAACCAGCCAAACCACCTCCTGCTTGTTCGGCAGAATTATCACTGAATAGACAATTTGTTAGTAGTATGCTGTTGGCATCAGCATTACACATACCTCCTCCACCCAACTTGGCAATATTCTTCCGAAGAACACAGTCTGATAGCATAAGATTGCTGTTATCTTCGCTGTATATCCCGCCGCCACTTCCTGCCGTATTTTCAATGAATGAAGTATTTATCAATTCAGTATTACTATATGAATTGTAGATACCCGCACCATATGAAAGAGCAAAATTGTGGCTGAACACACAATTGGTTATATTTGGATCACTCTTAAAATTATACATGCCACCACCTTCACGGCCGGAGTAGTTACCACTAAATGAACAGTTGATTAGTATTGGCTTGCTCCTTTGTGGCAAATACATAGTAGTGGAATTATACATTCCCGCCCCAAATTCTGCGTAATTGTCCTCGAACATACAATCAATCAGCATTGGACTACCGGCAATGTTATACATGCCCCCACCAGCCTGAGAAGCTGCATTTCCCCTAAAAGTGCAATTTATAATTGTTGGATTTCCTGAGGCTATATACATTCCGGCACCACCTGTCGGAGGTCCCATACTTACAGCCATAAGATGTCCTCCTGTGATCGTGAAACCATCAAGAATGGCACTCGCGTTTGTATCGCTGCCTTTAACAACATGATCGCTGTTGTCACCACGGTTAAATTGTACAAGCAGCATGTCACAGGGATCGTTTACATCTATATCATCGCCGTTGAGGTCTCCGGAAAGGATCGTCTCGTAAAGCCCGACATTTCTTGCGTTCGGATCCGTCTCTGCAAGTCCCGCGTAGCCTCCTGTGAGGCTGACGCCGTTGATAAGGTGAAACGAAGCCCGCCGCTCGCCAAGTAGTTGGTTTCGGCTCTGATCAGGCTTGTAGACGCCTTGAGCTACTCGAATTTCGACCGGCTTTTCAGCCGAGTTCGCATCCGCCAGTGCGTCCTGGAGGAAAGTGTACGCATCGGTCCAGCTTGTGCCGTTGTTGGCCCCGGTGGCGTCGTCGTCGACGTAGATAATCCTGTCGGCAAAAGCCCCGCTGCATGCTACAACCAGCACCATCACGACTACCAGCAACCACCTGCATGTAATCGATTCAGCACTCATTTTCTAATCCTTATCTATTTGCTATCTTTCTTCCATCCAGTGATTCAACATAAGTCTAAGGATCGTGCACGAAATAACTTCCCGATTTCATGGGGATAGTTCCGTCGGA
>CAZRBG010000070.1:0-25646 GCA_964598225.1 uncultured Pirellulales bacterium | reverse complement strand
GACTGGATCCTCATCATCGAAAACGCCGAAATGAATTTTCCCCTGCCGTAATTGGGCACACCCTACTGTTACCGCCGGGCAGGGGCTAATCTTCCTTTTTTCGCTCGGCAGATATACCCAATCGTGCAAGGAGTGATGTTAGCAATTCCATGGGCAGACCCATTACATTTGTAAGGCTGCCTTCGATTCTATCAACGAATTTGTCTCCCGTTTCCTGGATCGCGTATGCTCCCGCTTTGCCTCGCCACGAGCCGCCGGCAATGTGATCCGCTATCTGCTCGGGGGTCATTTTCCTGGGATAGACAGTAGTGCTGTCACTTTCGACGAGTTTTGTGCCGTCGCGGTGCCTGACAATCGCGACCCCGGTTATTACCTGATGAGGCGTAGTGAAAAGCTGCTCGGTGATTCGCCTTGCATCTTTGGCGTCGGCGGGTTTACCAATGATTTGACCGTGAAGTTCCGCGACCGTGTCGGCGCCTATAACTATAGCATCGGGATGTTCGGCAGCGACGCTATCGGCCTTGGCAAGCGCCAGCTTCATGGCGTATTCACTGACGCTTATACCATCCGCAGGGAAAAGCGATTCGTCAACATCCGGTTCGATAACGGTAAAACTGTAGCCGGCTTCAGTCATTAATTTTTTGCGCCTGGCCGAAGCTGATGCCAGAATCAGAGTTGAAAATTGAGAATTGCAAGGTCCGGGCATTTCTTTCTTAATTTACAATCTGTCTGCAAAAAGTCAAGTACTCTTTCTCGATGCGATCGTAATCGTCGCCAACATAATCTTCGAATAATACCAAACCTACGACGTGGTTCCAGAGGATATTTCGCGGGATACTTCTGTCTACTGCAATTCGCATATTCTTTCCGTCGAGCCGCCACCTGCCTCGCAATCCGTCGACGAGTAAGCGGTCATACGCTTTCTTACGACGGCCTGAGTCGGCCTCCTGTAAGAATCGCACTAAAGCATACGCTTGGCTGTAAAAAGCCATCACAGCCTCGGTCCGGTCCGTAGCAAGCACGTCGCCGGGATTCGACGATATTAGTTCTCTCAATGGGATCATGCTGTTGTTTTCAAGCGTTTTTTTCAGCGAGCTCAGTCGATAAGCATTTTGGGCCGGCGCCAGTTGAAATTTTCCGGACTCGGCATCACTGGTTTCAAAGAGCATTGCGATTCCTTCATCGATCCAGCTTGGAAGGCGAAACTTGAAATGCTTGTCGCTGAATTGATGCCATCCCTCGTGTCCGAGTACCGCAAGGGTCCGCTCCGGCCCAATGTCATAAGCCACGCAGGAGCCGTTGTGATAATATGCTCCGGCCTTTATCCTGCAAAAAGTCCGGGCCTGATCGCCGGTGAAGTCTTTCGTAAATTCCTCCCACTGCCTGCGGTTGGCAAAAAGGTAGGTCGTGAGCCCTGTTTGTGGTTCGACAGCTTCGATCAATTGGGTTCTATAAGCCTGATACGCCGATTCCATGAATGCCGGAATCCGTCGCAATATCTCGGGCTCCAGTATTGTTGTGAATATCCGATAATGGGCTGTGGTCAATCTCAGCCCGGAACCATAACTGTTCTCCCACAACTCCATTGATTCAACGGCCGGTATTTCTCGCGGCAGCATCCATTCCTTCGGGAGATTCGATGAGGGCTTTGTCCTGTCGCGCACCTCAAAGTAGCTCAGATCAGGATCCGTGCAAACACGCAGGCATTGTCCTTTCCCGTTAGAGCAATCTTGTACCGTTTCGGCGGAAATACAGACTTTGGCGCCATTATCGGTCGAACACCCGGACAGGCTAATGATCCCAATTAATAGATAATGAATCACCCTTCTCACCACTACCAGCCTCCGCACAGATATTAAATGTGCTTATCCCGGCAACCTCCGCTTTGCCGGGATAAATCACGAATTGAACAATGCGTTCAGGAAATCACGGGATTTCGTTTAACCTTGCCATCGACTGGAAATGGCAGAGAATTCAGTATTTTTTGCATTTTGTGCTTAGTTGCGACGTGAATGCACTGTTGTTCGTCATATAGGTTAGACGAGGACTCAGCTTTATTGCGGGTTCTTCTGGTTCAAGGCCGAGCGGATGATCTGTGCTCTAAGAGCATCCCTATGAGTGGGATCGAGTGATTTGCCGTAGTTTAACTGAAGGTGTGCCGGCAGGGTGAGCAGAAAAAGCTTGTTTATCTTCGCGATTGACAGTGGAGTAGAATCTTCCACGGCGTCGCAGAGCACACGAAGCTTGTCAATCGCCGGCGTCGAGGCCCCCATGTGCTGTTGCATGTTAATGCCGAGTCGCAGGTGGCTCAACAGGAACAAAGCTTCCTGCGAGCTGATCAGGTGGGCATTTTGCAATAACGCAATCGCCCGTGATATCTTGTCATCGAGGATGTCGGATTGCTTGGAGAGCAGTTGCTTCCTGGCCGCTTTTTCGTACTCGACTATTTCGGGGATAATTGCTGCCTCGAATTGCGAGATGATGTCCGAATCCGAAACGCCCAGGGTTATTTGATTGGACAACTGGTAAAGATCGCTTGCGGCCTCAGTCCCTTCGCCGAAGAGACCGCGAACAGCGAGATTCATATCTTTCGCGGCATTGAAGAATTTCTCTATCTGGCTCGTCATCTTCAGAGCCGGCAGATGCAACATCACTGAGACTCTGATCCCGGTGCCAAGGTTGGTTGGGCACGCTGTGAGATATCCGTAACGTGGACTGAACGCGTAGTCGACCTTCTGATCTATCATGTCATCGATTCGGTTTATCTGCTCGGCGCAATGCGACAATTGACAGCCCGCCTTGAGAACCTGAATTCGCAAGTGGTCCTCTTCATTGATCATGGCGGTGAAGAATTCACGCTTGGCGATGACGGCGCCTCTGGGTCCTTTGCCGAAAGCGTGGTGCCTGCTTATCAGGTGCCGTTCTACGAGGAAGTTCTTGTTTAGCATCGAAGCTTCGTCGACACTGACATAGAAGACTTTGTCGCCGAGATCGAGAGAGGTTATGACTTTCTTAAGCTTGTCGAGTATCTCGGTTTTTTCGGCGGCCGAGCATCGGCTGAGGAACTTATAACCCGCCAGGTTCCGGGCCAGACGGATTCGTGAAGACATGACGATGTCACTCAAAGGCCCTGAGCCGTCGAACCACTCGTTTATGTCGTTGCTTATATCGGTCAGCTTCATGATTTTTTCATCTTTGCGGCGCTCGACCGCTATTTTTCTGATCTTTTGATTTCGTCATGTAATTTAGCGGCCAGTTCATAATCTTCGCTTTCCACCGCCGCTTCCAGTTGTTGACGCAGATTCAAGAGTTGCATTTGTTCTTTCGTATCCAGCGGCGTGCTAGACGGGATTTTACCGACGTGAGTCGTCCCGCCGTCATGCGCCTTCTCGATCAGCGGAAGAAGCATTTTCTCAAAAACCTCATAATCGGCCGGGCAACCCAGCGTTCCTTCTTTCTGGAACTGTGCAAGTGTAAAACCGCAATTAGGGCAGACAGCCTCCTGTTCGGCGGCTCCGCTGATTTCCTCCTCCGTTGGCTGAGAAGCAAGTAGATTGCTGAGCAGCTCGTTTATCGGGATATGACTTTTTACGGCTATATCCTGCTCGACGGCACAACTTTCGCAAACGTGTATCTCAGTGCGCTTTCCGCCGGAGATTTCCGTCAGATGAATCGTTGCGTCATTTTTTTTGCATATCTGACATTGCATAGTTGCCTCGATTCTCGATCTTCAGTAATCGTGGCGAGAAATTCCAACACGCCCGGAAAGGCGAATTAATCTCCGCCTAAATCCTCATTATACTAACAAAGACTCGGTTGCAACAAGTCAAAAACACGTGATCTAAAATCAGTATTTATGAGAAAGCCGGTTTTGGATGGCTTCTCGACAGAGACCATAATTATTCAGTGAATTCAGCCGCACAACCCGGCTCTTCGACTACCTTAATACTTCGAAGCTTTACCCCTTCGGGTAACCGCTTGCGAAGCAGGCCATACACGTGCTTAGCTACGTTTTCCGCCGAGGGATTGTTCTGATGAAAACACTTCACCTCGTTCAGAGCCATACCCTCGAGTTCGGCGGTTATTTGGCTTAGTTTGGCTTTTAGAACGTGAAAATCCATCACGACTCCTATTTCGTCAAGCTCCTCACCGCCCACGGCGGCGGTTACCAACCATGCATGTTCGTGAAGCGGCTCTTTTGAACCGTCCGGAAGAGTCAACTGATGCGATGCTCGGAAGTGTGTTTCTACACTGATTGTGAACATACCGCTCGGCCGGCTGTTAACCCCTCATGCTTTCGGATTTCCTTTTCAGATGCTCGATTATGTTTTTTGGGATCAGATTCGACAAATCTCCGCCCAATGAAGCCACTTCGCGGATCAGGGTCGAGCTGGTGAAGCCGAATTGCTCGCTGGTCATGATGAAGACGGTTTCAATTCCCGCTACGGCGCGATTTGTCATGGCAAGCTGGAATTCATATTGGACATCCGTGAGGCTTCGCAGCCCGCGCAGGATAACGTTGGCCCTCTTGCGTTCGGCATACTCTACTGTCAGTCCTTCGAAGCTTTCGACCGATACTGCCCGCATCTGTTTATCTTCGAGTAGCTCGGCGATCATTTCCACTCGCTCTTCGGGCGTGAAAAGCTGGTTCTTGACCGGACTGCGCCCGACAGCAACGATAAGCTCGTCAAAAAGCTTCACCCCGCGCTCGATAACATCCACATGCCCGTTCGTAAGCGGATCGAACGACCCCGGAAAAATTGCCCTAACATGCTTATCAGCCATTCATATACCTTTTATCATAATGACACCCGCTCATTATATCTCTTGTCCTGGGTATGTCAATTTTGAGTCCCCAAGTGATTTCCTGGACTGATTCTCTATTAATGGAAGGGTTATTTTGGTTGTTCATTGCCAAGATTGGAAGACTCTACTTTGCGTCGAGACTTTTCAATATCTTTCTGGCTAGAGGTTCTTTGATTTGAGTGTGACGGGGCACGGCTTCTATGGCTCCTGTTTTTGGGTTTATCCAGAGTGAGTGTGATGAGCCTTCTCTTTTCATATAGCAACCGGCAATCCTCAACTTTTTTTCTAACTGTCTTCTTTTCATCAGATGGCAATTGTCTCCTGGATTGCGTCATCGGGCAAGCCGCGGCGAATGTCTTCCAGTCGATCTTCCAGTATCAGTACTATGGCCTGCCTAAGGCTTTCTTTTGCCTGTTCGATTGTTTCTCCCTGGCCATTCGCTCCCGGAATTTCGGGGCATATCGCCCAATAGCCTCCTTCCGGAGCACTTTCGATGACAGCCGTAAACTCACCCTTCATGTTATGTCCTTTCTGTTGGCCAACTGCCGGGTCAATATCAGGGCGTTCTCATACGCTACACTTACCCCCTGTTTTGATCCAATATGGTATCAGAAGGCAGGGTAGCTGTCAATAAGTTGCGCTGTCTGACCATTCCAACACCGATTGGCTGAGCAGTCAATCTTTGAGCCAACGATCCAGCCAGTCTATTACTGTTTTGTGCCAGAGGATGGAATTTGCCGGTTTGAGGACCCAGTGGTTTTCGTCGGGGAAGTAGAGCAGTTTGCTCGGGATGCCTTTTCGCTGAAGAGCGTTGAAAGTCGCCAGGCCCTGGGTGTCCACTACTCTGAAATCCATCGCTCCGTGAATGACCAGCATCGGCGTCTTCCAGTTCTTGACGTAATTGATCGGATTGTGCTTCTCGTAAGCTTCGGGATTCTCCCAGGGCGTGCCCTTGTGATCCCACTCCGGGAACCAAAGCTCCTCGGTGTCGTAATATGCCATCCGCTCGCAGAGGTTGCCGTCGTGGTTGACCATGCAGCGAAAACGATCCGGCCAGTTGCCCGCGATCCAGTTGATCATATACCCGCCGAACGAGGCTCCCAGCGCTCCTACTCTGTCGCCGTCCATCCACGGGTAGCGGTCCAAAGCCGCCGCCAAACCTTTCTGCAAATCCACGAGCGGCTTGCCGCCCCAGTCGCCCCGGATCGAATCGCAGAACTTCTGCCCGTATCCGGTCGAACCGTGGAAGTCCACCATGACCGCGGCGTATCCGACCCCGGCATAAGCCTGCGGGTTCCAGCGGTAGTGGAAAGTGTTGCCGAAAGATCCCTGCGGCCCGCCGTGGATCAGAAAAGCTACGGGATATTTTTTCTTCGGGTCAAAATCGACGGGCTTTACGACGTAACAGTAGACCGTTTCATCATTCCATCCGGCGAACGTGAACTGCTCATAATCGCCCATGCGACCGGCGGCAACCTTCTCGGAGTTGATGTCGGTGATCTTCCGAACGTCCCTGCCGTTGGGTCTGACCGAGTAGAACTCCACGGGCGAGTGCAACGTGTCTTTGCCGAAGATAATTCTTGAACCTGCTACGCCCGGAGAGCGAATAGTGCCTTCTTTCACAACGGTCTCAACATTGCCTGTCTCCAGGTCAATGGCGAATAGAGATCGCTGCCCGAGGTTGGTCGCGGTCGAATAAATGGTCTTTCCGTCTTCGGAAAAGCAAATCGACGACGGGCTGCGATCCCAGTCCTCGGTGAGAACGCGCGTCTCGCCGTCAGGCCAGCGGCGAAGAACGATTCGCAGACGGTCCGATTCATAACCCGGTCGGGCCATTGCCAGGTACGCCAGAGTCCCGCCGTCAGGCGAGAAAACAGGATTTGTGTCCCACGCCTCGTTATCTTCGGTCAGGCATCTTGGCTTTCGCGATCCGTCGACGGGCGCGAGGTAAAGATCGAAGTCCGTGGACCAGGGTTCTTTTCGGCCTGCGTCGCGAGCTGTGAAAATGATGCTCTTTGCGTCCGGAGCGAACGCAATCTCTTCCGGACCTCCGAATGGCTTGGACGGGGTGTCGGCATCCATGTGCGGCATCACATCAACCGCGTCGCCGCCCACGCCAGGCATTACGAACAAGTGCGACCTGCGCCCGTCTTTCCATGTGTCCCAGTGCCGCACAAAAATTCTGTCATAAATGCGACCGGTTGCCGTGGTTTCGGCCCTCTTGTCGAGCCTTTTCTTCGTCTTTTCCGGCGTGCTGCCGCCCGGGAAGACCTCCATCGTGAACGCTATGCGCTTGCCGTCGGGCGACACCACAAGGTTCCCCACATCGAGCGGTTCATCGGTAACCTGCTCGGCTTCTCCGCCATCAATGCGAATACGCCAAACCTGCGCAGAATCCGAGCGAGTCGAAATGAACCAGATCAACTTGCCGTCCGGAGACCAGCGCGGATTGGAATCCCCGGCCTGGTGCGAGGTCAGGCGGCGAAGCTCGGCACCGTCGACACCGACAAGCCACAAGTCGGTCCGTCCTTTATTGCCTTCGAGATCGGTTTTGCGGCGAACGAAAACGATCTGCTTGCCGTCCGGAGAGACCTGCAGGTCCGAAAGCCGATCCATCGCCAGCATATCATGTACGGAGAACGGATGAGTCTCGACGCCGGCAGTCGCAACTGCGGAGCTGATTCCCACAAACAACACAACGAACAAAATCAAACCTGTCGATCTCATGATTCTCTCCTTACCCGGTATTAGCCGAAACGACGATCCTTAAATTCATGCATACCTTGACCGAGAACAACACACCAGCCCGTAATCACTCTTATGCTCGGCGTCGGTTCTCATCTTCTTTCAATGTAATCGGGATATCGAGCCAGAACCTCGAACCCGTTTCACGCCCGGACGGCGGGCTCTCCAAACCTATCCTACCTGCGAGCATCGCCGCTAACTCAGTGCTGATGGTCAGGCCCAGTCCGCTACCGGTCGATTCGCGGATTAGTGAGCCGTCGGCCTGCCGGAACTTTTCGAATATCTTCTGTTTATCCGAATCCGCTATGCCGCATCCGTTGTCGGTTACGGCCAGCCGGACCATACGTTCCTCGGGCCCCGTATCGCTGCTTCCGGGTGCTGGAAAAATCGCCTGAATTTCGATCCTTCCGCGCTCCGGCGTAAATTTCAGGGCATTACTGAGAAAATTGTACAGTATCTGCCGAACTCTTCCGACATCGGTCACAAGCGGCGGCAGGTCCGAATCGAGAAGGAGCTTGATTTTGATTTTTCTTTCATTGGCCAACAAAGAAAACTCGGAAACAAGGGCTTCGAGCAGGTCGGATACCGAAACACGCTGTATATGAAGATCCATTTTTCCGGCCCGCGCTTTGGCCAGATCCAGCAGATCGTTAATCATGTTCAGGAGGCTGTTGCCGCTGGTTATAATGTTCTCGGCGTACCTTTGGGCCTTGGCCTTGCGCAGCCCGAGAGGTTTTTCGCGCAGGACCTGTGCGAAACCCAGAATCGCGTTCAGGGGCGTTCTGAATTCGTGTGAAATGTTGGCCAGGAATTCACTTTTGATTTTGTTGGCTTTGAACAGCTCGATATTTCTCTTGGAAAGTTCGGCTATCTTGGCGTCAAGCTGTTTGTTCGCCTGGCGCAGTTTCTCCTGTGTGGCCTGCAATACATCGAGCATGTGGTTGAATGCTTTGGCCAATTTCTCGTATTCGTCGCGGGTAGCGATTGAGCTTCTTGTTTCGAGATTGCCTTCGGCAACATTGTTCGCCAACGCCCTAAGTTGTCGAATAGGGCGAAGGATAAGACGCTGGGTTATCACGTAGAATGTGACAATAGCACCTGTGCCCCCTATCAGGCCCGCCACAAAGATCCAGACCGTATTCATGAAAATTGTGTTGCCGCGGTCGAGGGCGAGCTCTCGGGAGCGTATGAGCGCGGCTCCTACGGGCTTGTTCAATATGAACGGGCTTGCCGTGCCCTGCTGGTGATGGCAGTTGATGCAGTGATCGGTGGCTCTGAAAATGCGTACGTAGTGGGTTTCCTTGCCGGCTTCGGTCTTTAGCACGCGCACACTTTCGTCTCGGTCCTCGTCGTCTTTGATGTCCGCGACCATATTGTTGACGTCTTCGCTGAATTCAGCAACAAGATTCGGATCATCTTTGGTAAAGCGAATCCAGCGTATGTCGGTATCGTTGGCATCGCGAGTCTGTCCGGCATCGTCCAGCGGCCGACGGGTTTGACCCGACACATTTAGTTGAAAGTGGCGATCGAGCAATACTTTCGATCTCGCCCGCCCGGAGCTGAGCACGGCTTTTGTGGCGAGCTTGCCCATCCAGATATAAGGGATCGACAGCGCCAGAGCCAGTACGAGGATCACCGCGGCGCCGAAGGTGGCCTGCACTTTTCGCGCCAGCGATAGAGGCCAGATACGCCTGATCTTCAGGAGCTTCTTCTTGATGTAGCGTCGGTCGAATCGCATAGAATCAGAATCCGTCCGCTGTCATTTCGAGTTATCTTCTTCCTGCTCGATCACATGTGAGTGTCTCTGCGTGCGAAGATTAAGCTCGTCGAGCTGCTTGGCATCGACCTCGCTCGGCGCATCGGTCAACAGACACTGGCCTCGCTGGGTCTTCGGAAATGCTATGACGTCCCGAATGTTATCCGTGCCGGTCAGTAGCATGATGATCCGGTCGAGGCCAAAGGCGATCCCTCCGTGCGGCGGCGCTCCGTAGTCCAGAGCTTTCAGGAAAAAACCGAAGCGCTGCTGAGCCTGCTGCCGCGAGATATTGAGCAGATCGAATACCTTTTGTTGAACTCCCGGGTTATGGATACGAACGCTCCCCCCGCCGATCTCCGAGCCGTTGACGACAACGTCGTAGGCCTGCGAACATATATTGCCTGGATCGGTTTCGAGTTTGCCAAGATCCTCTTCAATGGGCGAGGTAAACGGATGGTGAAGTGAATCGTACCGATTCTCATCTTCGTTCCACTCGAAAAGCGGGAAGTCAACTATCCATACGAACTCAAACCGCTTCGGATCGTACATTTCAAGTTCACGCGCGAGTTTGCAGCGCAGCGGCGCCAGGGCCTTATTAGCGGCGTCTTCGCTGTCGGCCACGAAAAGCAGCAAATGGCCGTCCTTCGCCTCAAACCGTTCGATCAACTGCTGCTGCAAATTCCCTTCGAAGAACTTCGCGCAACCGCCCAATAGTGAAAGCTGCCCATCCTCGGACTTGACCTTGGCCCAGGCCAGACCTTTGGCGCCGTAGTCACCGACGAAACTGGTGAACGTTTTCTCGATGTCGCTTCTGGAATATTTATCACCGCCGGGCGCGCAAAAGCCCTTGACTACGCCGCCGTTTTCTATGGTTGCGTTGAAAACTTTGAACGTGCTCTGTTTGGCAAGATCGCTGATGTCCTTGAGCTTCATGTCGAAACGCAGGTCGGGCCTGTCGGTTCCGTAGTTATCCATTGCCTCTTTGTAAGACATCCGCCGTATCGGCAGAGGAACATCCACGCCCAGTATCTCTTTCCATATCCGCGCAACCAGGCTTGAATGAACGGTTATGACGTTGTTACTGTCAACGAAGCTCATCTCTACATCGATCTGTGTGAATTCGGCCTGTCTGTCGGCGCGCGGGTCCTCGTCGCGAAAGCATCTCACGATCTGGAAGTATTTGTCAACACTACTGATCATCAATATCTGCTTGAAGAGCTGTGGAGACTGCGGCAGAGCATAGAAACAGTTCGGGCTTAGCCGGCTCGGCACGAGAAAATCTCTCGCCCCTTCCGGCGTGCTCTTTGCCAGCATCGGCGTCTCGATCTCCCAGAAACCCAGCTTATCGAAATAATCCCGCACGAGCGTCGTCACTTTGTGGCGGGTGCGCAGCTTGCTGAGCATCGCCGGCCGGCGAAGATCGATGTATCGATTGATAAGCCGCAGTTCCTCACCGGTCTTCTCGGCTTCATCGATCTCGAACGGCGGCGTTTTGGCGGTGTTGAGAATCTCCAGCCGCTCGACGGCGACCTCGGTCTCGCCGGTCGCCAGCTTCGGATTGGCCATCCCCTCGCTGCGGGGCTGAACGACGCCCTCGGCGGCAATCACCCATTCGCAGCGGGCCGTCCTGGCCAGCCTGTGAGTATCCGGCTGAGTCTCAGGATCGAAAACCAATTGCGTCAGACCCTCCCGGTCACGCAGATCGATAAATACGAGGTTACCATGATCGCGATAGGAATGAACCCACCCGGCCAATACAACTTTCGCCCCGGCATCATCCAGCCGAAGCTGAGCACAATTATGCGTTCTCTTGAGCATTACAATGTCTTTCCAATAAATGACTTAGCTACCTGCTATCTTACGAGAAGACATCAGGCAATCGATATAACAGATCGAAACTTTGTCATTCCTGTAAGAACAGGAATCCAGAAACAAGCGAAATGCCTGGATTCCCGCCTGCGCGGGAATGACATAGGCAAGAGGATAGCCGAACAACCCCCATCCGTCAATAATAGCTTCTTCGTTTGACGTGAGGTCGCACGAATCAACCGGATACCCATTACCTTCGTCTAAGAAAGCGGTTGTTTTGAAACCACTCCCAGAACCGATCAAGCCACACTGCGGCCACAGTCCCGAAAATCAAAGAAGGCAGTATTACGCTTAGTGCAAAGATCCAAGAAGATCTCCCTGATGGAAATGCCTTTAGAGCGATAAGGAAGCCGGAGAGGGCACCAAAACAAAAGTGGACGGCTATCTTGAACCAATCTCTTTTATGATTTTGACGCTTCAACGCCATATTCCCCAGGCAGTATTGCTTTTCCAAGCTGGTCGCGTACTGTTCAATTCTACTGATATTAACATGGAGATTGCCATTTGGACAAATAGTTGTTTGCGGTACGACTTATTTTCTGACCAGGATGTTTACAAGATCGATGTGTTCGTTGCCTTTGCAGGCTTTGAAACAGATCCCTATTTGGCCACGGCGACTACCCCTTGAGTTCTTGCTCTATCGATTCTGGAAGCGAATCTCAGTGTCTTTGGATCTATCTTGCGCTCGAATGACACCGGGTCTTGAAAGACGTAGGGCAACTTTTGGATGTTGTCCTTGAAGTCCACGGGCTTTGCCTTGTCCCGCACGATCTCGATTCTGCTCTCAGAATCAAACAGCCCCGTTTCCTCGTCCATCCTTTTTTCAATTGTATCCAGATACTCCTCATTGATTTCATAACCGATCGAATTTCTCGCCAGGTGCCGGGCAGCCACTGAGGTTGTTCCGCTTCCCAGGAATGGGTCTAAGACCGTATCACCGACGAAGCTGAACATTTTGATCAGTCTCTTGGGCAGTTCTTCCGGAAAAGGCGCCAGGTGTGCGTCCTGCCGGGCTCCGCTGAAATTCCAGTGGCCGTAGAAGTACTGGTTCCACTCTTCTTTCGAAAGCTTTGATTGCTCCTTGATCTCTTTGGAGACCGAAGGCGCTTTTCCGTGTTTTTTGAAAATGAGAATGAACTCATAGTCGATCTTCACTATGCCGTTGCGAGGGTAAGGGAACGATCCCATTATCGTCGCGCCGCCGGTGGTATTGCAGGTCGTTACCTTCTGCCAGATAATCGCCCCCATATAATCGAAGCCGATGGTCTCGCAGAATCTGACGATCTCCGTGCGGATCGGGATTACCTTATATCGGCCATAATACACCGAACGGGCGAACTGGTCGCCGATATTGACACATAACCTGCATCCTTTGTGAAGCACCCTGTGGCACTGGTTCCAGACGAGATTGAGGTTGTTTATGTAGTCCTGATAGGTGTCGTTGTAGCCGATCTGGTCTTTCGAGCCGTAGTCCTTGAGCTGCCAATAGGGTGGGGACGTTACGATCAGATGTACCGACTCGTCGTTCAACTCGTCCATTCTTCGCGAATCGCCGATTATTATTTTGTGAAGGCTCATACTCAGACCGATTCCATATGTCCTGCGATATTCTCAGATTCAGGTCTCAAGCATAGCCGAAGAAGGACTGGCCGTCAAGGTCTGGCCCAGTCTATCTAAGCATGTTGCGCAGGTAGATGTGCTCGTCGCCGTTCCAGGGTTTGAAGCAGATGTCGATGTCGCCGTCGGCATCCACGTCGCCGGCCTTGGCTTCGTGGCATCGTTTGCCTTCGAGGACAACGTGCTCGTTCCATTTTCCGGCCCGGCCGTCGACGTTTTCCCAGATGAAACATTTATGGACCTCCTGCGATAGCGGCCCGCCGCCGGAAAAGGCGTCGAGGTCGCCGTCGTTATCGAAATCCGCTACGGCCAGCGAGTGAAAATCCTGGCCGGTACGGTTGGCGGAGATCAGGTGGCACTTCCATTCCTTAGCTTTGCCCTGGTTTTCGAACCAGAAGACTCGCCCGTCCACTGTATCGGCCTCTGCCTCGACAATATCAAGGTCCCCGTCCTCATCCAGATCGCATACCCAAACCTTGATCGCAAGGCCGTATCGGTCGGGTCGGTTGCCTCCGGGCGGTGTCAGGCCGGTTCGCTCTGTCCACTTATGACCCTTGCCGTCCGCATTCTCGAACCACACGTCGCCGCGAACGACATCCTTGTCTCCGTCGGCGTCAAGATCCGCTACGCCCGCCGGGCCGACGCCGCCGTGAATGCCGCCGCCTATCTTGTGCCCGATCCACTTGTCGCGGGGATTGGCGGGAATCTCATACCATACCGTGACTTTGTGGTCCGCCTTATCGCTGATCGCGACCACGTCGACCTTTCCGTCGCCGTTGATGTCCGCTGCGATGTTATCGTGAGAATCGATGGTGCCGCTGTCGAATTGCTCGAAGGACTCGGTACGCGGCTTGCCGGTATTGCGGTACCATCCTTCGCCGCAGAACTGATCGATCCATCCGTCACCATCGATATCAAAGGCGGTGCCACCCACGTCGGTACGGTTACCCTGACCCAGGTCATACCGGATCCACTTGTCCGGTGTAACGTATCCGAACCACCATGTTTTACGACGCTGTCCGACGACCCAGTCCAGATCGCCGTCCTTATCGATATCAACCAATGATGTCTGGCCCATTTGCCTGCCGACCTTGTCTATTAGGTGGCACTCGAATTTTGGGAATGCAGCGGGCAATGGCGTGCATGCGCATAGCACCGTAACAAACGAAACGAACGATCGGCAAATATGCTTTGAAGTATGAAAAAACATGGTTAACTCCTTTCAAAAATTTGCACTCGAATCAAATACCGATTTCACGTAGACGATTATGGTCGATCTACGCCGTGATTAAAAGCGAAATATGGCTAAATGTAGCTCCCTGCTGAATTTGTATGAACCATCGAAACAATAGATCGTATAAAGCAACAACGGATTACGGGCTGGGGTTTTCAATCCTCCTTTCCTCCTTGCCTCAGCCCTTTTCTGTTACTCTAGTCCATTTTTTGCTTGACAGTTCACGGCGGCAATTAACAGAAAGTTTCATAAACTTTTGCAATTTAGTTACTTACAGACAACTGAAATATAAGTTTTTTTCTTCGAGATTTACGATTTTTTTTTGAGAATAACATTGCTTCGGCAGAAGTAATCTGATATATTGAGTTTTGGTAGGTGAGCAGTAGAAGATATTTTTAGCACATTCACAGGGCTGAGGATATCTCGCTTTTTCCTCTCCCTCCGCACCTCAGCCCTGTATCCTCTTTTTCCCCCTTTAATCGGTGTTCATTCCGTCCGAGGCTGCCGGACCCATCGGGCAGAAACACTCGCTTCTGAATAAACGTCTCAATATTTCCGAAACACGAGATTAAAAGGTGCTCTTGTCTATGACCAACTTGGGGATTCAGTGCTTAGTACTGCCTGGTGGAGGTTTTTCCAGGACGGATGTGGTTTATGAAAAAGTAACGCAGAGCGTCGACGGGGTGGTCGTAGAGGCCGTCTTTTTGAGGGAGTTCGCTTGTGGTTTTGCCGGAGTCCGGGTAATGGTAACATTCCATAGCTTCGATCAGGCGACGGCATCGGGGTGAGATTATCAGACTGCTTCGGCCTTCGCCGGAACGAATTGCTCGGCGGATAAGTTCGATGCCCTCGAGTATGCCGCTTCGCCTGGATCGCAACGCTATCCCCATTGCGCGTAATTCCCTGACAGCGCTGGTCCCCGTAACATCGTTGACGCTCCTGCCCGCCGGATCGCAGAACGTAGCCGCTACCTGCTCCTCCGGAATCGGCGTTAGGCTTTTAATCTGCTCTGCGTGAACGTCTATGGTTGCTCTGCTGCGTACGTATTCGTCGATCACGCGAACTGCACCTGATTGATCAACCTGAATCCACAGGCACACGAACGGATTGACGAATCCGAAATCGATTGCACGATACAAGGGCAGATTGGGATCGAAATCAACTCGTTCTACGTGAACGTCCCGGTTGAACTCTTCGAACACAGCGTTTTGCCTGGAGGGTCTTTTGCAGAGCATCTCGGCCTCCCAGCACGCTCTGCTTGCACGGCGCATTTGGGTGATGCAATCGTCGACGGAAAGGTAACCGTTCGCCTTTTTGGCTTTGCCGCCGCAGTCCGGCCACAAGGGGCACCGCGAGCAGTTTCTGTCTATGCATGTTTCGATAACTTCCCAGACGCACCATTTGAAGATCGGCGTACCCAAATCGGGGGCCGAGTTGACCGCTTCCTGCATTAGTCCGTAGGGTTGATGCATGGTGCTGATCATTTCCATCGTCGCCTTAATTCCAGCTTTGCTCTGCGTGGTGAATTTAGCGGCCGCCAAAACTTCACTGTCGAAGAGTTCAACTTCATCGCACCGAAGTTTCTGAATATGCTGACCACGAACGCTCTTGGCCGATTGAGTCAGAACCTCGACTGACGAGCCGTTGGCGAATCGGCACTTTGTCTTGAGAGCAGGACGGGCAAGGAATCGTTCGAAGCCGTTTTGCAGAAATCCGGTCAGATTGTCGTACATTCTGCCGGCCTGTTCGCCTGAGCCACCCAGGATTCGGACTTGGCAATTCGGCTTATGTACGCAGTCAAGCAGGGTTGCTATAGCGGCCAGCTCAGTCTTGCCCCCTGCGCGGTTCGCCCATACTATCGCATCGGCATTTTGTGCGCTTGTTTTATCTGGTCCGCTATCGGCTGAGAAGCCATGCCATAAATAATCCAGCGGACTCTGATGGTCAGGACAAATTCGTTTATCCGGAATATCAACACCCAGGAAAGCCTTGACGTAGTTCTTCAGGTCCAGCCTTGTCCTCGGTCGTATCTTCCGGAGTTCGGAGTAGACGTTTGCGGCTCTCTTGACCTCGTCGAGTAGTTCGGAAGTAATCAATGATGTCGTTTTATTACCCTCCTGATTTAAATGTGATTGGCCTTGAAGAGCAAAGGATGGCGGTGAGGTTGCAAAAAGACCCCCGTAAAGATTGAGATTGCCTCGCGGCGCCTGCCGTGAGTGAAGCCGAACAGGCTCTCAATGACGCTGTTATGTTCTTTTTCGAGTCGGAGTATTACTTCCTTGTCCAGGCGTCCTTGCCGACTCCGCGTCGAGCCAAATCTTTCAGCTCTTCCAGATGGTTTTTGTAAACGCCCCTCGGATTAGTGTCGTGCTTCTTGCACAGCGATGCCGCCATGCCGATAAGCTCGCCCATCATGCCGCCGGTGCGCATGACTCGGACAGTACCCAAAGCTACGTGCGTTACGCTGATGCATCGGCCGGCCATCAACATATTCTCGACATTGCGCGAATAGAGGCAGCGATATGGGAAAGGGTAGGGCTTAATCTTGTTGAATTTTGCAATCGAACGGAACTCCTGACCCGGAAAGTGTTTGGAGTTCTTCGGATCAGGGTAGTGAAGGTCGATAGACCAGGTGGTCGTCACGAACGCATCCGGGAATTCCCTGCCGCTTTGAATATCCTGCTGTTGCAGAATGACGTCGCCGAGCAATCGTCGCGACTCGCGCTTGCCCGCAACAAAGGCGACCCAGTCAAGCTTGCGGTCGGCGAATTTGGCTTTATGCTTGCTGTGGTTTTTCAGATAAGCCCAGTTGCCGTAAACGGCCCGAAAGGCATGATCGCGGATGAGCTCGAATTCGGTTATCTGGTTGCGATTCATTCCCGTTTCCCAGTTCCAGTCTCCGCGAGTCAAATAGTGGCAGCTTTTTTCGGTGAACTGCAAGGCCCACTGGCAATCGGGAAAGTTCTCAGGCGTGCCCGTCGCAGATGAATACCACTGGACGGATGCGCCCATAGTCATCTTATCAGGTTTTTCCGGCGCCAGTGATTCGCCCGTTTCAGCCCTGCTCTCGCGTCCCATACGGTAATCAGCGCCGGCCAGGAATCCAAGCGTGCCGTCGCCGGTGCAATCGGCAAAAAGTGGTGCCGTGAATCGATGCCGGGTGCTGTTGAGTATATGCCGGGCGATGACCGCCGCTATGCGATCGCCCTTCATTTCCACCTTGTATGCGTGTGTGTTCAAAAACAGATGAACGTTCTTCTCGGCCTTGACGACATTTAGCTTCTGCTGGTCGTCGTAGTGGTTGGCGGGCCGGGCGTTTCCACGAAGGCCGGTGTCGAGTTCTTTTACAAGATTACCAAGAGCGGGATACGGCGGCTTATTTATCTCGCCGTTGAGATGAACGCGGATTTCCGAGCTGTTGTTGCCGCCGAGCACGGGCCTGTTCTGTATCAGGGCCACCTGCAGACCGAGCCGTGCCGCAGAGACCGCCGTGCACGTTCCGGCGATGCCGCCGCCGACTACCACCAGATCATACCTTCCCTCGTCCTTCGGCCGGTCCGGCAGGCCGAGGATCTTTTTGCGAAAAGCCGCCATCGTTTCGCCTTCATTGGGCGGGATGAAATCAAAATCTGTTGAGAATACAATCGCATCGCATCTGCCCTCGAAGCCGGTCAGGTCGTGCAGTTTGACCTCCGCTGTCTTGCCGGTGATGTTGACCACCCCGCCGTCCTGCCAGTGCCATTGAGCGCCTTCGGTGCCAAAGAGAGTCTCAACATTCTTGCCGTCAACGATAAGTCGGAACTTTCCAGGCGATCCCGGCGCATTCCAGGGAGCAACCCAGTCCCGAGTGCGGACTAACACGCGGTAACTGCCTGGAGAAGGAAACTTCACTGTAGTAACGGCATCCTCGACAGGCTTTCCCAGGCCGTGAGCCAGCAAATACGGCGATCCCATCTGGTCGATAGCCTGCTGATCGACGACCCAACCTCCACGGCCCGCGAAACTCTCAGCCTCGACCAGAACGGTCTGCGCTCCGGCGGCGACAACAAAAAATAGGTTGGCTAACGATAAGACGCTCAGAATGCTTATTTTCTTCTTCATTTCAGCAAGTTCTCCCGGACTTCCATATTCTCAGTATACGATCAATTTTTTGTACCTGTTTCGACATTTTAGCCTATGTATCATGCAAATACCAGTGATTTCATTTTCAGCGCACATTTGAATCTTTCAGATGAGGATCTATCTGTTCAAAGAGTCGAATTATAAACGCTCTAACGACCGCCAACTTGAGCCGGATACTTCTCCCAGGGAACGGCGCCCGCTTCTATTATGTGATTGCGAAGGGCCGTGAACAGCTTTTTATACATTGGGTGATTCCTGCTCAGCGGATTCTGCTCCTGCGGATCTTCTTTGAGATTGAAAAGCTGCATTGGCTCGAAGGGGCTGTTCTGGACGAGCTTGTAGTCGCTGTAGCGTGCGGCGTAATATGCCCGTCCACCGTAGCCGCCGCCTTCTCGCCTGACCCAGAAAAGGAAGCGATCTTCCTCGGACTGAGTTTTGCCGAGCAAGGTTGGCAGTATACTTCTGCCGTCGATCTGGTGATTGATAACCGCTCCAGCGGCCTTGCAGATCGTCGGGAACAGATCCATCGTCATTGCGACGCGATCACTGCACATGCCGGGTGTGATCCTGCCGGGCCAGACCGCGCACATCGGCACGCGGATGCCCCCCTCGTACATGTCCTGCTTGCCGGCACGCAGCGGGCCGTTATTGGCGCCGACGGCAAGCTGGCCCCCGTTGTCGGAGGTGAAGATCACCAGCGTGTTGTCAGCGATTCCCGACTCTTTCAGGGTCGCAATGACTTTCCCGATGCCGTCGTCCATGTGTTCGATCAGAGCGACGAGCTTAGCACGCTTGCCGTCCATGTCGGGCTCTCTTTTCTTGACTCGTTCGAGCCAGTCTTCGGGCGGCTGGATCGGCGTGTGCGGCGCGTTGTATGCAAGGTACAAAAAGAACGGCCGCGTGGCGAGGGCATCCTGCCCTTGTGACGTCTGCGCTGTGGCGAGGGCATCCTGCCCTTGTGTCCCGAGGCCGTCCCGGCCTCGGTCTGTTGTTGGGTGTGCATCTTGTTGTCTGTCAACTTCAAGGGCGGGACGCCCTCGCCACGTAACCTCGCCACGTGGCTTCGAGGACCGCTGCCGGATGTAATCAACCGCCCAATCCGTGAACAAATCCGTCGCATGGCCCGGCGGGTCGATCTCTTCGTCGTTTAGCCGCATGTAGTTTATGCCGTGACGGCGATGCTTGTAGTAGTCGTCCATCATGTCGCCGAGAAATCCGTGGAAGTGGTCGAAGCCCCTGTCGTTCGGCATGTTGGGAGGTTCCAGGCCGAGATGCCACTTGCCGACGATAGCCGTGTGATAGCCCGCCGGCTTGAGCAGTTTCGGCAAAAGCACGGCGTGCGAGGGCATATAGCCCCAGTTGTTGCGCAGATGCGTGCGAATAACGCCCGGCACGCCGACCAGATCGGGATAGCGCCCGGTCAGCAGCGAAGCCCGCGTCGGCGAGCAAACCGGACAGTTAGCGTAGAAATTATCGAACCGCATCCCCGCGGCGACGAGCTTGTCGATATTCGGCGTCTTCAAATTCGTCGCCCCATAGCTCGACAAATCCCCATACCCCAGATCATCCACCATAATCATCAATACATTCGGCTTGCGAGAAATCTCCCGCCCGCGAGCCGGCTCATACCCGCCAACCGCCAGCATGGCCGCCCCGGCCCCCATCGCCTTCAAAAAGCCACGCCTTGTATGATTCATAGCTGCAAGCTCCTTTGTTACAGTGCCTTACGGCCCATTTTGGCCAATCCGGCTCAACATCATGTATTTACCATCTTATTATACTTATCTTTGATAAGCGAATCCTTATTGTACTTCAGGCCCTGAAAGTATAATAAGAGACTATATCAAAACGCAGCATGTCATTGCGAAGAATGTAGGGTGGGGCTTGCCCCACCATGATTCTTGTGACGAATCAGAACGGTGGGGCAAGCCCCACCTTACAAACTGAGGGATGGTTTCCATCTCAGACAAAGGCATGCTCTGGCGAATTTGTGGTTATAGTGATTAATGAGTTTCGCAGTTTCTGTAAATCCTGTCAGTCTAATTCGTCCCGACGCACGGCTTTGCTGATAATACTGTTGTTAATAAGTCTATTTCTTAGCTTTTGCGGAATTTCGCTAATCCGAGTTCTGATAACTTCATTCAACAAGCCCATAATGGGCTTCTTGTTTTTGTCTTCCGAAGGAAGCTTGTTGTTAATATCTTCCAATATCTGATCTGGAAGTCTCGACAGTATCCTATCTACCTCTTGCCTTGCCGCATCAGCAATCTGCTCTTTATAGGGAATAGGTTGATAGTCCTCAAGCGTAGACATAAGTCTGTCGGAAGGAATATCCTCTACAGTGACGCCCGCGCTCTTGGCAGCATTCACCAGTGACCTGCTGACCCATGTGTATAAACCCGAGTCGATAAATTGTCTAATTAGTTCAATCAACTGTTCTTCGCCACCCTCCTGATCAGCCCAATCTGGCGTGCCGGCTCTATAATAGAGATTACCTACAAGCCAACCTAGTTTGTTCCGGAATTGGCCAGCTAGGCGACCCCTCCTGGCCTTTTGTAGCAACTCATAATGCTCTTTTGCACGCAATGCCACAGTGACTCGCAGCAGCGCTACTGAATAATCACTGATGCCGATAGTGTCAGTATCAGGGTGTAGGTAGAACAAACCTAGGGCTTGTTCGTTTTGATTCAGGATTCGCGCAAGAAGTTGATGTGCTTCTCCTTTAGAAGCTTTTAGGTAGACTCTCGTTGAGACTTTGTCACAAACTGTGTCAAGAAATTGTGACAGACAAGTCTCCAGGTCTCGGATCACGGCCAAGTTAATATAGTCCGCCTTGCATGACTTGCCCTTTCTTCTAACCAGATCACAGGACTGGGTAGTGATAATAAAAGCGATGTATTTCGGGTCGCAGAAATGGGGATGGACCTGCTTAAAGAGGCGCCTCAAATTGGCTGTTGGCCATAAGATATCACCCTGGAACAGAGGTGCAGTATCATTTTCTATGATTTCATATGTCCAATGACAAGGCATGATCCGGCGGATAAAGTCTAAGAGGTCGACTTGTCGATGCTCTGCGTCAGGTCGGGTTTGTTTATGACTATTACCTTGATAGTCCCTTCTGTACGCGAAGTTGCGATTGAGCGAGAACTAGATCGCATTTGATATGTACTTGGATTCGATTCACCAACTTCCCCGGTTTCAGCTTTTCTGTAATCAGGGGGGGAAACTGGTTCCTTTCCAGACGTTTTACTCATCTTCGGTCTCCTTGAAGTTCAGGGACAGATTTTTTAAAACTTGGCTAACCTCACTATTCAAATTAGCTTCAGATACATCCAACCATTCGATCAGTTCAGCTACATTGTTGGAGTCCCGGTGGAAATTAAAATCAATCTTGAGTGGCTTGTCTTCACGTTTGCTGGCCAAGAGATTAACAATTCCCTTTGCTAAAATCCCGCCCTTAACTCTAATCTGACGTTTCACCCCTCTGGAGACGATCTCATAGCCCGCATCCGATAAATTCGTATCAAGCCAGGAGTCGGTCATCTCATCTAACTGCGCAGGATAATCTGTGATTTTAAATCGAATGTTGAATCCCGTCGCAAATACGGGTGTTTCGGGAAGATCTTTGAGTGCATTACAACCAGTTTGCATTGCCCTCTGAATAGCTTTATAGCTTGGCTTCACGGTACTGATAACCAGACGTCTTTCCTCGACGGTCACCACGATACCCTCATGCTTAACCTTCGCGGGTTCCAGTACATTAACAGGCACAAATACTTCGATTCCTGTGCCCTCCTCTAGCTTAAATAGTCGCTTCGCGATACCGTTTGGAGTTAGTATGGCTCTATTCCAATGTCCTACAATGACAACATCCCAATTAAATGGCTCTAATCTCACAATTCACCTCTTTTTGACAAGTCAAAGTCAAGTATTGTGACCGAGAATGGCGCACAGTGTAGCTCTCAACCGGGAACATAGTACACCAACGTCTTTAAATTATATCCATTCGTGATACGATTTCAATACTTGTTTGTGCTATTCTTTCGATTGCGAAGATGATGCTCTTGTGGTTACTGCATTAGGAATTTATATTGGAAGAATTACTGAAGTTGGTTTTCCTCGGCTAACGCGGCGAGGAGGCGGCTGGCGGTTTGGGGGGAGATCGGGGGAGGTTCTTCTTTGTCGTTGCGCGGGACGGAGAGGCCGGGCAGATGGGTCGCCGGTTTCATTGTGATTATGTCCATGCAGGCTTTGCGGGCAGTTTCGCCTTTGCCGCTTTCTGCAAGGCCTGCAAGTTTCTCGGCGGCCTCGCGGGCCTTGGCGGCGAGAAGTAACGCGGACTGGCGATATCCGGCGTTGACGCGATACTCTAACTCGGCACGGAACGCCGTGTCTTGCAGCCATTTGCGATAGAGCCGAATGCTGACCTTATGCGTATTCATGGTCTTCTGCTCGTCGCATTCTTTGGCGAATAAGGCGTCTATGAACGCGAGTTGTTTTTCGGTAAGTCGTTTCGTTTTGGCCATTTCATCACCTCAATCGATTGCCGATATGAAATCACTCGGCGCAGGGACAGAAATCATCCGCCTCCAGGCTTGACGAGTCCGGATTTCGGGATGCTCATTCGGAGATTTTGTAGATTTGTCCGCCCTGCCCAGGGGATCCGCCTTCCATAGGAGATGGCCCAGCCATCGGCGGACTAACGGGCATTTTTCTTCTTTTTGCGCTTCTTGCGAGGGCGAGACTGAATTTTTTTAAGATACTGCGGACTCTTTCTGAGCTTCAACTGGAGTGCTTTGGTTTTGATCGACCCTTCGGACCTGTTGAACTTCTTGGCCAGTTCCTGGGTCGTCATATCCGGGTAGAGCTTGGCGAGCAGCTTCAGATCATCTTCAGTCCAATAGCGATAGACATCGGTCTTCATACCCATATCATAAGCTTTCTGCCGCACCGCTGTCAGAGGACGGTTGAGCCGCTCAGCGATCATTTTGATGTTTCCATGCGGATAAAGCTTTTTCAGCAGCTTGATATCTTCGGCCGTCCACGACCACGGCCCTTTGATAAGTTCCTTTTCTCCGTCTTTTGCCATTACAAAACCTCAATCGTTAATAACTTTGCAGGCTCGAACAAAGTAAATAGCAGCCTGACTATAGGGCCTTCTCCAGGAAACTGGTCATAACCCATGTAACCGGATAAGCCATCCCATAGGGAGGACAATTATGGGCATTTCTGTTTTGTTGTCAAGCTAAAAAGCGGAAGTTAAGAAGATCGGAAGTTAAGAAGATAAGAGCTCTCCGGATCCCATGTGACGCCCGATTTCTAAAAGCTCTTCGATTTGCTCCTTCAAGGTTTTCCTTTCCGCTACGAATCTGCTTTTTCATGTTGTTCGGCTATTCTGAGCCGAAAGAAAGGAGTGCTGTGCGCCTTTCCACAATTAGAAGAACCTGCACTTCTTGAGTCGAATACTTATAAAATTGTGGGATCCGCTCTTAAAGTAAGTTCTTTATAGATAAGCAATAAAAGAAGTTTGCTTCTTTGTCGTTTCTGCTTGGGAGTACCTGCGTGTTTCAATCGAAAAGTACGCTTCAAGCTATTCTCGAGTTTCCTCAGAATTCGAAGTCTTTTTTGACTTCAGGTTGAAGCATTCGGCGATGCACGCCAAGGCCGTGGCATTCTTCTCGGCTTTGGTTCTTCCGGCAGCTTTATCTCTTGCAAGAGATAAAGCGTTTTCGATGATCTGCTTCTGTCCGCTGTCTACGAAAAAGACGAGTGGATCTGCAAATCTTGTCTTCGTTGGCTTGATTGGTTTTAGTCGTCGAGTACCGATTTTCGTGAGTCTCTCTATCTGTGTGCGGCTAAATGGCAGGAGTTTGGCCATTTCGGTTAAGTGCATCTGTCGATTTAACCTGTTTAACACCGTCAACTTTTTATCGAGGAGATCGGAGCCTCTCAAACGATTGATACTGAGCAAGAGCATATCGGCTTCGCGGTCGTCAATGTCCCAGACCACTACCTCAGCCGTTTTGTAACCAAGCTCTCCAAGAGCTCGAAAGCGATGATGTCCGTTGATTATCTGGAAGAAACCGCGAAGTCCGGGACACGGCCTGACTACCAACGGTTCGTATTGCCCGGTACGTTTGATGTTGCGAGTAAGTTTCGCGAAATTGCTCTTGCTCATCCGATTAGGACTATCAGGATGGGCCACAAGTTTTTCGATAGAAATTCTTGATACTTCATTCTTGATTCTTGTTTCCGGCATTAATTTTCCTCCTTTGCCGATACTCGATCTGTGTCCAACATCGAGTACTCAGCACCAATTCGTTTGGGATTGAACCAAATGTAGTAGGTAGGCCTGGTGCTCAGCTTGCTCAAAACATACCTTGTTCGCTTCAGGCCCGGCGGCATATCTCGGCGTCTGTTGTAGCTTTGAAGAAAGCGCCTGATCTCGAGTTCGATGAAATGTCCTTCGGAGGCGCCCAGTTGATCGATGCTCGTCTGTACCTCTGACGGCTCGGACAGTTGCGTTTGCTCGATGCCGACAGAACCGAATGCTTCGATCAGTCTCACCGAACGCACCGGAATCTGCGATCGGTAAGCGATCATTCCCGCTCGTTCAAGAAACGGATTCACCAGGCCCATTATCGCCATAGCTTCGATGATCGCCACATCCAGCCGGGGCATCGTTTCGCGGATGAGCCGGCTCGCTAATCCCAGGCCACGAAAGCGAGGTTCGACGATAACCCTTGAAATACAGCGAACGTGCTTATTGAGCAGCGTGCATTTCGTGCTCCTATCGAATCCGGCAAAAAATCCTCCCGTAGCGGCGTCCCGCAAGCCGACTTCCGGCACCGGCATAGAGTAGACTACTACGGCTATGGTCGGTGTATAAAATTTCAACTTCGATTTTGCTCCGGGCCTGACGGCAAAAATGGCAGCAATCGGCCCCGGCCGTCTGTCGCAGTAATGATAATGTGCAAGTCTCTTATAATCTTCGAGTCTGCCCGGCACGATTGCAAGTTCTCTCAACGGAGTACAGGCCTTCATTTTTGTCTCCTCATAAGCTTATAGGTAACTTCAGATGGCCTTGACAAATCGTTGACCACCAGAATATCAGGCTCCAGGTCACAGATTATGTCCTCATGGCTCGATGCCAGGATGAATATTGTGCTGGTTCTTTTAGCAAATGTGTGCAAACGAGAGGATATGACTGCAGCAGTGATCCGGTCCAACTCTGAGCAAAACTCATCGGCAAGGACAAACTGCTTACCCGCCGCCAGAGCCATCGCCAGACGAAAGCGATATTTCTCACCCGCGCTTAGATTCCTCGGCTGATTGAGAATACAGAAGCAATCGTTAAGACCCGCTATGCTGAGCAATCGAAGTCCGTCGACTAAACTGCCGTCCATGCAGTCAATAAGTGTTTTGTCACCAGGCAGTTTTATAGGGTGCAGGTTTCATTTTACGTAATTTCTCAAGCCGATTGTTTAAGATTCCTAT
>CAZRBG010000069.1:0-25680 GCA_964598225.1 uncultured Pirellulales bacterium | reverse complement strand
TTACGCCAGACCATATACAAATCGGGAAGTTATTTCATGCACGATCCTAAGTCGTACCGGAGCCCAGAGAGAGCATACAATGCAAAGCAACGATAAGCTTACCGAATGCATAAACCAGGCGGCCGTGGCAATAAACATGTTGAGTCCAGCAGACTCGTCGGGTGTTGAGAATCTCCGGACAATTTTCGATCACGTTAATCAGATGATCGACGAAATAGGTGACGGCCCGGCGCAAGTACTGGGACAGGCCAGAGGGACGGCCTCTGATGCGGCTGAAACACTGCAGAAAATACTTCGCCAAGAGGTGGAAGATTCCACAAGTGCCATCGAGGCCGTATCGCAGGCGGTCTCCACGCTTCAGTCTCTCATCGGCCAACTCGCACAAGACGAAGGCACAAACGAACCAGACGGTGGAGAAGATGTCCGCGAAGGCGCCGAAACCGCGCCGCAACAACCTGGCGTCGTTCTCCGGGAAGATGCACAATTGGTGATGGATTTCATCACTGAAACCAATGAACACATCGAGTCCGCTGAAACGGGCCTGCTCGAACTCGAGAACAAACCCGGAGATAAGGAGATACTTAACCAGGTATTTCGAGCTTTTCATACCGTAAAAGGGATGGCCGGCTTTCTAAACCTGGCGGAAATCGGCTCGCTGGCTCACAGTGCGGAGAATCTGCTCGATAGTGCTCGCAAGGGCGAGCTGGTTATCTCAAGTTCGAACAGCGACATCGTCTTCGAATCAATCGACATGCTGAAGAAAATGATCGTCGAACTCAAAAAGTCTGTGGAGGCGGGCAGGCCAATAGTGGAACAGGAGGGCGTGCCGAACTTAACGAGACGGTTAAAGGCGGCGATTGAAAGCAGGGATCAGGGCGCTATTCTCAGTACTCCGGAAGGTCAGCAGAAAGACAGGGAACTGGACGAAATCCTGATTGAACAGGCAACAGGTCCGCAAGGAGAGGCCGGCCGGGAGATCAGGGATGTCCCGGTCAAGATGAAGTCTTCCTCCGGGGATGAAAAGATCAAAGTAAGCACATCCCGGCTCGACAATCTTATCAATATGGCCGGCGAACTGGTAATAGCACAACTGATGGTTGCCGAGGAAGTAAACAGCAACATGACGGCCGAACACGGACTGGCTCATAAAGTGGCTCATCAGAGCAAGATCGTGCGTGAATTGCAGGAACTGTCGATGTCGATGCGGATGATTCCTATTCAGGGCGTCTTCCAGAAAATGGCCCGCCTGGTCCGTGATTTGTCGCGCAAGACAAAAAAGGACGTTTCGTTCGCCACAAAGGGCGAAGAAACAGAGCTGGATCGCAGCATAGTCGACAAGATAGCGGATCCTCTGGTACACATGGTGCGCAATTCCGTCGATCACGGCATCGAAACGAAAGACGAGCGTATAGCGGCGGGCAAGAACGCCGTGGGGCGTGTGGAATTACGCGCTTTTCACCAGGGCGGCAACATCATCATCGAAATCGAAGACGACGGCAGAGGGCTCGATAAAGACAAGATATTGAACAAAGCCGTCGAAAACGGCGTGGTAGAGGCCGGACAGGAGATGAGCGACGGCGATATTTACGAACTTGTCTTTCATGCGGGTTTATCGACGGCGAAAAAGATTACGAGCGTGTCGGGCCGCGGCGTCGGGATGGACGTGGTCAAGAAAAACATCGAAGCACTGAACGGCAAGATCGATATCAGCTCGACGGTCGGCAAAGGAACGGTTTTCACGATTCGTCTGCCGTTGACGCTTGCTATTATCGACGGTCAGATTGTTAAGGTTGGACGGCAGCGCTACATTATCCCGATCAATTCAATAGTGCGCAGCCTCAGACCGACTTGTCAACAGCTTTCGACCGTTCATAACAGAGGGGAGATGGTAGACGTCCGCGGCCGACTTCTGCCGCTGGTCCGCCTGTATAAGCTTTTTGAAACGGTCCCGACGACAGAGGATCCGACCGAGGCGCTGCTGGTAGTCGTCGAAGAGGACAACAAAAAGTGCTGTCTGCTGGTGGACGAACTGCTGGACCAGAGGCAGGTGGTAATAAAGAGTCTCGGCGAAGCCCTGGGTAAGGCGGAAGGCGTCTCGGGCGGCGCGATAATGGGTGACGGCAAAGTCAGTCTGATTCTGGATATACCGGGTCTTATGAAACTGGCACAGACTTAGTCACTCGCAAATGGAGCGTTAGGACCTGATGAACGCGTTAGCCAGTGAAAACGTTGTTTTGTCCGAGAGAGATTTCCGAACGATCAGCGAAATGGTCTATAAACATTGCGGAATCAACTTGCACGACGGCAAGAAAGAACTGGTTCGCGCCCGGCTGGCAAAGCGGCTTCGCACGGGCCACTTCAAGACCTTTGCCGAGTACATGAAACATGTGATGGCGGACAAGACAGGGAAGGAATTCTCGACGCTTATCGATTCGCTGAGCACGAACCTGACGAGTTTCTTTCGCGAGGGACAGCATTTCGAGTACTTGCGAGAAAAAATGCTGCCGCTGATGCTGGAACAAAAACGCAGGCTGCGCAACTTTCGAATCCGAGGCTGGAGCGCAGGCTGTTCGTCGGGGGAAGAGCCCTACTCGATTGCGATGACTCTGCACGAAGCGGTTTCCGGACAGGGTCGCTGGGACGTCAAACTACTGGCAACCGACATCTCCACCAGCATACTCGAGGTCGCCAAAAAAGGAATCTATGCCAAAGAAAGGGTTGCTCCGGTTCCTCTGATGCAGAAAAGCAAATATCTGGTGCTGCGACGGGGGCAAGCAGAGGAAGTGTACGAGGTGGGCAGAAGCTTGAGGGGTATTATTATCTTCACTTATCTGAACCTGTTGCAGGAGTGGCCTATAACGGGTCCGCTTGATTTTATCTTCTGCCGCAACGTTATAATCTACTTCGACAAACCTACTCAGCAACGTTTGATCGACCGATTCTGGAATTTGCTCGGCCCCGGAGGCGTGCTTTTCACGGGCCATTCCGAATCTTTGACGGGCATTGAGCACAGATTTGACTACATTCAGCCCACAATATACAGGAAAGCTTAGGATTCAGATATGTCAAAGAGAAGGATAATAGTCAATGTGTCCGACGCCAGGATATCCGGCAGTCCGTCCGATATGCTGGTGACATATTCTCTCGGCTCGTGTATCGGCGTGTGCTTATACGATCCTGGAACGAATGTCGGAGGTATGTTGCATTACCAGCTTCCGGATTCCAAGATGGATCCCGAGCGGGCCAGAGTCAAGCCGTTCATGTTTGCCGATACCGGCATCAAAATACTGGTTGAGAGGCTTGAATCAATGGGAGTAAAAAGGAAGCGGATGCAAATCAGGATAGCCGGAGGGGCGGCGATGGACACCGGTCCCAAGGGATTTGATATAGGCAAGCGCAACCACCTGGCCTTTAGAAAGGTCATGTGGAAAAACGGCTTGTTTGTCGATTCCGAGGACGTTGGGGGATTCTCTCCTCGGAATGTGTATATGGATTTGGCCGACGGCACGGTGACAGTAAAATCCAGCGGTCAGCAAAAGAGATTATAACGGTAACTAAGACCTCAAAGCCTTAATGGAGGCATAAAATGGCTCTGAATATATTAATAGTGGACGATTCGGCTCTGACGCGGAAGAAAATACTGCGAATCCTCGAAATGGTCGACCTGGAAGTCGAGCATTTTTTCGAGGCCGGAAACGGTGTCGAAGCACTCAAGATCATGGAAGGGACGAGTGTTGACCTCGTACTTGCGGATCTGAACATGCCCGAGATGGGGGGCGAAGAAATGATTCGAGAGATGAGAACCAACAAAGCTACCGAGTCGGTTCCCGTAGTTGTAGTCTCGACCGAATCGAACACGGCCCGCGTTAAGGAACTTCTGCTTGAGGGCGTAAAGGATTATCTGCACAAGCCTTTTACCCCGGAAGAATTCAGAGCGACTATCCGGACCGTTTGGAACAGACCAACTATTGCTGCAAAGGACGTTACTGATGGTCTGATACAGGCGCTTGAGACTATGGCTTTTCTCACGGAATTGCCCATGGATGACGATTTGCCAATTCCGGAAGAGACGATAATGGCCGAAATGGATTTCACGGGGCCGCGAAACGGCTCCGTTCAGATCATAGGGGGCCTTGAGTTCGGCAGGATTCTTGCCGAGAACATCGGCAACCTGGACGAACCTTGCAGGGAAGACGCCTGCGATGCGCTTAAGGAACTGTCAAACGTAACATGCGGACTGTTTCTTCCGAGGCTCACCTCGACGACCGCCGAAACGTTCAAGGTAAGCGTCCCAAGATTAAAGACCTGCGATGATTCCTCGCAATGGCATGAATTTGCGGCCGACCCGCATAATATGGTGTCGAACATTGAAGGACATCTGGTCGGCACCAGGCTGATTATAAAAGATTGAAATTGCTTTGGAATGCATTATGAAAACACTGGACTTTTCAGGCATAAGAAACAACGGACCTCTGCCTCAACCCGAGGATGTGGAGATTCCGGAAGATATAGAAGACCTCCTGGAAGACTATGTCGAATCCGCCGGGTCGATGGTGGACGAACTCGAGCAGGCCGCTCTTGCTCTTGAGTCCGGTGGGGATGTCGAAGAGAACAACGCCTCTGTGAGACGTCTGCTGCACAGACTCAAGGGTGAAGCATCCATGGTGGGTTTCGATCAGATAGCCGATTTCTGTCACCAGGCTGAATTCGCGTTTCAGGAGCTGAGCGAGAGTCGGCGCCCGGACATGCTGCTCAGGTTCAGGGATTGGGTATGGGACGCGATCCAAAAGATGACCGAGTCCGGCACCAATTCGCCTTCGTCTCCGGGAACATACGGTACGCGGGGCGAGCCAGAGGGTGACCGGTGAATGGTGACTGGTTATTGGTTCTGCGTACTGCGTGCTTCACGGAACGCGGAACTAGCAACTCGGAACGCAGAACACGAAACCGCCGGAGAGATTAAATTGGCGACCTCGGTAAAGACAAAAGTTGGCGTGCTGATAGTCGATGACTCAGCGATAGTACGCAAGATTCTGAGCCGGCAGTTAAATCAACATCGCGGGATAGAGGTTATGGGCACCGCGCCGGATCCGTATATAGCCCGGGACAAAATTATAGCATTGGATCCGGACGTACTGACTCTCGACATAGAAATGCCTCGAATGGACGGCATCACATTCCTGCGGAAACTGATGCAGCATCATCCCATGCCCGTGATCGTTTTGAGTTCACTGACTCCGAAAGGCGGCAGGACCGCAATGGAGGCACTTTCTGCGGGGGCGGTGGAGGTTATGTGCAAGCCCGGCCCGGCATATTCCGTCGGTGAAGCCTGCCGTTCGCTTGCAGAGAAGATACGGGCCGCTTCCAGAGCGCGGGTTGACAGAAGCGCAGTAGTCCGAAGCCAAAGAACCGGGACTAAGCGGCTCCACATGCTGGAGACAACAAACAAGATATTCGCCATCGGTGCATCAACAGGCGGCGTGCAGGCGTTGTCTTGCGTCCTTGCCGCATTGCCCGTCAATGCTCCGGGGACACTCGTGGTTCAGCACATGCCGGCGCAGTTCACTACCTCGTTTGCAGAACGCCTCAACGGGCAATGTTCTGTAAACGTCAAAGAGGCTCAGGATGGAGACCGTGTTATTCCCGGACGCGTCCTGATTGCTCCGGGCGGTTTCCACATGCTGCTGCAGCGCTCGGGCGCCAATTATTACGTCAACGTAAAGAACGGACCCCCGGTTTGCCGGCAAAAGCCCAGCGTGGAGCTTATGTTTGACTCTGTTGCAGAATTCGCCGGTGCAAATGCGGTAGGAGCCATTCTAACCGGAATGGGAAATGACGGCGCCGGCGGATTGCTGAAAATGCGACAAAACGGCGCTAATACCTTAGCCCAGGACGAGGCCTCAAGCGTAGTTTTCGGAATGCCAAGGGAAGCCATCGAGTGCGGTGCGGCAGAAAAAGTAGCGCCGCTTTCGGAGATAGCGCAAAACATGATCATGTTTGCCACAATCCCTTGATTTGGCTTGCCTTAAAGGGTATAATACCCTGAGGCTGAAGAATCAAAACTTCTGCCGGCATAAGCTATCGGCTACAACGGAGAATGTTCAGATCGATTATGAATCGCCTGGGACTGCTTTTTGGCCTCTTTTTGTTCCTGCTGAGCGGATGCTCGGTTCACAGTGTCGATGAAGAAGCCCTGCTTCTTGAGGTTGGAGTCCCACCCCGTTTTTCCGAATCTGTTGCCGGAGCGGCATTACCGAGCAATTGGAATTATTCCTGGTGGGAAACGTTTGACGATGAGGATTTGAACCATCTCATTGAAACCGGCTTAGCCGCAAATTTTGGCCTTCGGCAATCCGTGGCGCGCATCGAACAGGCTACAGCACTTGCCCGCAAGGCGGGCGCTCGTTTATATCCGTCTCTGGATCTCGATGCCGATTACGAATCCCAATGGGACGGAGAAACCGAACGTGGTGAATCTCACGACCGGCAGGATGCTTCCGATTTGGGTTTTCTACTCCGTTGGGAGCTGGACGTCTGGGGACGTTTGTCATCTTTGCGGCGGGCGGAAAGACTGACGGCCCAGGCAACAGTCGAGGACTGGCTGGGCGCAAGGCTCCTTCTTTCGGCCGCAATTGCCGAAACCTATTTCGAAATCCAGGAGCAACGCCGCCAGCTCGAGGTGATCCGCGATCAAATCGAAACGAACGAGACTCTGCTTCAGTTGACCTCGCTCCGTTTCGGCCAGGGCCAGTCTTCCATCGTAGACGTTTTGCAGCAGCGGGAACAATTAGAGGCTACCCTGGCTCGTATCCCGCAAACCGAAGCCCGCATCGGGCAGTTGGAATACTCGCTGGACGTGTTGCTTGGCAGCCCCGCCGACGGGCCGAACCATGTGACCTCAAGCCGACTCGGTCGCCCGTCGCCGCTGCCTGCGGTGGGTGTCCCGGCTCTACTTTTGACTCGCCGGCCCGATCTAAGGGCGGCACAGAAACGCCTGCTGGCACTCGACTATGAGGTAGGTGCAGCCGTGGCTGAGCAGTTGCCAACCTTGTCGCTGGGCGGTTCCATTGATTGGACAGGCGATCCCGGTCTCGGTGACACCGTTACTGCCGCCTTCGCCGGCTTGGCGGCACCATTATTTGACGCGGGCCAGCGGGGCAGCGAAGTAGCTTTTCGCAAGGCACGCCTGGAGGATGCCCTGGCCGGCTACTCTGATCGCTTTCTTCTGGCGCTGTCGGAGGTTGAGGCCGCATTACTCGAACAGCGAAAAAACGCCAAGCAGCTCGTGTTGTTGGAGCGGCAACTGGCGACCGCCCAAAAGCTGCTCACCGAATCTCGCAACCGTTTTAGCCAGGGCCTGACGGATTATTTACCCGTGGTTACTGCCCTGTCCATTGTACAAAGTCTGGAACGAAATGTGGTAAGTTCCCGGAGACAAGTATTGACTGCACGCATCGGCTTGCATCGGGCATTGGGGGGGCCTATGCCTAATCCTGATACTCCTATTATATTTTCCTGGCGCAAATGAAGAAAAAATCCATATTTGTCAAGTCTATTGCCGTTCTACTGATTATCTGCTTCAGTGGCTGCCTGGGCCTCATGCTGCTGCGGACAGGGCCCGAAACGCTTCCGGAAGAAAGCCCTCGTTCGGCGAAAATTGTGCAGACGATTCCGCTGGTGCCGCAGACACGCTCGGTAGCGGTCAGTGCTAAGGGAAGTGTAGTCCCGTCGAGAAAGGTTGTCATTAACCCACAGGTCACGGGCCAGGTGATTTGGCAAAGCGATTCGATTGTCATAGGCGGGCACGTGAGAGAGGGCGATGAACTTATCCGCATCGATCCGAATGATTACGAATTGGCCTTAGCCGAAGTGAAGGCAAACTTCGAGCAGGCGCGCTTCGAGCGGGAGGTGGAAAGCGGCCGACAAGTGATCGCACAACGCGAATGGGTCGAGCTTCAGTCGGATCTGGACATGGAAGAGGTCAACGAATCGCTCGTATTGCGCGAACCTCATCTCAGGCGTGCCGAGGCACTCATGGAAAAGGCGAGAAACGACATCAAAATCGCCGAGCTGGAGCGCTCCCGGACCATTATTACGGCTCCCTTCAATGCCGTGGTGACCGAAGAATCGGTTGAGATGGGGCAATTGTTGAGTCCCGGCTCGGATATCTGTGAACTGGTGGGCACGGATGAATTCTGGATCCAGGTAACAGTTCCTTTTTCTCAGCTAAAATGGGTGCGTTTTCCCGAGGGTGGCCGGCCCGGAGCCGCAGCAAAGGTGATTTTGGACGCGGGAGATGAAGAAACCTGGGAGGGCCGGGTCATACGTCTTTTGGGCGACTTGGATTCTCTCGGCCGGATGGCAAGAGTGGTTGTGTCGGTGGAGGATCCTCTCAACATTCATCGCAAGTCAGATCGCAGGTTCCCCTTGCTTCTGAACAGCTATGTCGAAGTGAGGATCGATGCCGGAAGTTTGGAAGATACTCTGGTCATTCCCCGAGCCGCCTTGAGGGAAGGAAACCGGATTTGGGTTGTTGGTGACGATCATTTGTTAAAAATCCTGCCGGCAAAAGTGCTTTGGCGCGAAAAAAAGGAAACGGTGCTTATCTCCAATAACGTGGAAGAAGGAGATCAGCTCATCGTGAGCGATTTGCGGGTGGCGCTTCCGGGAATGGAAGTGGCCCCTCGACCTGCCACCGCTTACACCGAACTGGTGACGGGAACGCCAAATGAAAACTGATATTGACCGCAATCCGTTTGATAACACTTCTTCGGCGACCGGCCTTGTGGCCTGGTTTGCCCGCAATCACGTTGCGGCGAATTTGTTGATGTTGGCCGTGGTCGTGGTGGGAGTGATGGTCGCCTGCAATATCCGTCAGGAAATCTATCCGATTTTTGAACTTGATACGGTTGATATCTACATGCAGTATCGGGGCGCAAGCCCGGAAGAAGTCGAACAGTCAATCCTGCTGCCCATTGAGTCGGAGGTGCGCAGCCTTGAGATCACCCGTCGTATCTTATCATCGGCTACCGAGGGACGCGCCTCGGTGACAGTCGAAATCATGCCGGGATTCGACCGCAACCGGGCGCTTCAGGAGGTCACGGCGGCGGTACAGCGCATCAGCATGTTTCCCGACGAGATCGAACCGCCGGTCATTTCGCTGGGAGGGGGTCGTCGCAGAGGAGTGGTCTACGTTTCGGTGTTTGGTAACGTGGATCAACGTACACTGATCCAATTTGCTCACCAGATTGAAGACGGCCTGCTGGCCCAGCCCGAGGTATCTCTGGTGATGCTTCGCGGCGTGCGTCGTCCCGAAATTCAAGTCGAAGTGCCCCAGGCCCGGCTCCGTGCTCTTGACCTTACGCTCGGAGAGATAGCCGACGCCATCGATCACGCCGCGCTGGATGTGCCGGCCGGCACCATGCGAACTCCGGGCGGAGATATTCTGCTGAAAACCACCGAGCGTCGCCACTTCGGCAGCGAGTTCCTTGAGATTCCCATAAAGAGCAGCAATACCGGCGCTGAAATCAAGCTCGGGGATATTGCCACCGTCGAGGATGGATTCGAGGAGACCGAACGAGAGTCGTATTACAACGGCAAACCGGCGGTATGGATCGGGACGTATGCTTCCGAATCCCAGCCGCCTTTGAAAGTGGCGGCGGCGGTACACAGGTATGTTGAACAGGTAAACGCCACCCTCCCGGATTCGGTCGAAGTGAAGGTGTCCTATGACAGGACCGAAGATTACGTGGAGCGCATCGACCTGTTGAGGTTTAACGGGGTGATTGGCCTGCTGCTGGTGCTTTTATCACTGGGACTGCTTCTGGAACTGCGAGTGGCTTTCTGGACAGCCGTTGGCATTCCGGTCTCGATTCTCGGCTCGCTCATCCTGCTGCCCCTGATGGATGCTAGTGTGAACATGATCTCTCTGTTCGGTTTTATTGTTACCCTCGGAATCGTGGTCGACGATGCCGTAGTGGTCGGAGAGGATATTTTCCACAAAATTTCTCAGGGGATGTCGCGGACGGACGCCGCCGTGGCCGGCGTTAGAGAGATGTCCATACCGGTAATTTTTGCGGTCAGTACGAACATCATTGCTTTTTTGCCGTTGCTGTTTGTGCCGGGCAGAAGCGGCCGCTTCCTCAACGTGCTACCATCGGTAATCATAGCCGTATTCACCGTTTCCCTGGTGGAAGCACTTCTCATTCTGCCTTCGCACTTAGCCTTCACCAGGAAACACCCTCACCCAAACTCCATCTTTTCCCGATTTGACAGGGCCCAGGCCGGAGTTCGCCTTAAGATCGACGCGGCCATGGAGCGTTTCTATCATCCCATACTGGCGGCGGCCATTCGATTTCGCTACATCACCCTGGCGGTCTTTGTTTCTTCGTTCCTTATTATCCTCGGTTACCTTTTCAGCGGCCGGGTGAATTTCACCTTTAATCCCACCATTGAAAATGACTACATCCAGGGAGAGATCGAAATGCCGACCGGTACGCCGGTGGCGCGAACCAGGGATGTGGCCTTTATGATCGAAGCTGCGGCGAAGAGAGCCATAGAAAAATCCGGCGAGGAGGGAATCGTACGCGGCATAACGGTTTCAGTGGCATCTCGCAGCAGCAATCACGCCAGGGTCGCCTGCAAATTAGTGCCGCAAAGCCAGCGCAAAGTTACCGGCGCCGGCTTCGTTGGACTGTGGCGCTCGGAGGTACCCGAAATTCCCGACATGGAGTCCCTCTTTTTCGACTATCTGGCGGGCCCCGGCGGTGAGGCGGCAATTGATATTCAACTGGCCCATCCGGAAGTTGATACCTTACGTCGTGCGGCTGAGGAGCTCGGTGAGATGGTCGCACGCTATCCCGGAGTGACCGATATTCGAAAAGGTTTTGGCAGGGAAATGCCTCAAATCAGCTTTGAGATCAAGCCGGCGGGGCAAGCTTTGGGGATTACCGCTCGCGATTTGGGGCAGCAGATCCGCCATGCATTTTACGGAGCAGAAGCGCTGCGCCAGCCCCGGCAGCGCGAGGAATTGCGGGTAATGGTGCGGCTGCCGGAATCCGACCGCAGGTCTCTAAGCGGTCTGGAAGGACTTTTGGTCAAGGCAGACAATGGCGCCGAGATTCCGATCAATCAGGCGGCGGATATTATTGAAACAACCGCACCGGTACGAATCGACCGGGTGGACGGAAGTCGGGTTCTCAATGTAACAGCCAGTGTGCTTTATAACATTACAAATGAAAACAAAGTGTTGGCTGCTCTTGAAAGAAAAGAGCTGCCACAGCTCATGAAACGTTTCCCCGGCCTGACTTACTCCTTCGAAGGAACGCAGCGCGAACAGCGCGAGGCAACAAGAAGTCTGAGCGTCGGACTCACAGCCTCCCTGTTCGCTATTTTCGCTATTATGGCTTCATTTCTAAGAAGTTACATCCAATCGGTTATTGTGTTACTGGCTATTCCCTGGGGATTGGCCGGCGCCGTCGTGGGCCATATCATACTGGGTTTTGATCTGAGCATCTTCAGCGCGTTGGGTATGATCGCTCTGTGCGGGATGGTTGTAAACGGCGGCTTCGTTTTGGTTATGACCAGGAATCGCTACTTGGCACGAGGAGTTTCTATCAAAGAAGCCACCGTCAGGGCCGCCGAGCGCCGCTTCCGCCCCATCTTCTTAACTGCTGTAACTACGTTTCTGGGTCTGGGACCCATGATATTCGAGACCAACGAGCAGGCCCTGTTTTTAGTGCCTATGGCAATTTCGCTGGGAGTTGGAACTCTCGCTTCATCTCTGGTCGTGCTGATCCTGGTGCCCGTCAGCTTTGTAATTCTCGAAGAGTTTGATTTACTGAAATCCCAAGAGAAACACCCCGCGAAAGATCGTGTCTTGTCCTCAGACGCCGGGGAAATCTCCTACGCCCCGGCTCAAGACTGAATTCGTAAAATTCCTCTGATATGAAAACTGTAAAGAGCCAATAGCCGGCAACTCCGCAGGATGCGTCTACGCCGGATGCGGATCAGAAGTTTTCGACTATCGCGGCGGTGTGGATCGCCAGTAGCATGAGGTAGTCGAGGTCGCTCAGGGCGTAAGGCCCATCGTCGAGCTGATTGTCAACGTAGAGGACGCCGAAGCAGCCGGTGGGATCCATTATCGGCGCGATCATAGCCGAGCGGGGCTCTGCCACATCGGTCAGTGACGAAATCTGCGGAATCAGCAGGAATTCTTTATTATCGACGGCTTGCGTCACTTTCTTATTTACTTCTATCTCCTTAAATTCCAAGGAGCTTCCGTCGGCGCTCTTGCCGGCGTGCGAGGTCATGGGGCCTTCCGGCACATTCCTGAGCGCGCCCCAGCAGCGATACGCCTTGAAATCCTTCAGCAGTATACTCAGGAGTGCCCGTAGCACCTCCTCGGGGCCGTTTGCCCGGCAGATAAGCTCGGTGGCCTGAAGGAATTCCCTTGCCCTTCTCGCCGGCAGGCGTATATCGGGGGCCTGCTCGATGTCGGGCCTTCGCGCTATGATTTCCAAGCCGGCCTTCGACGGCGCCTGCTTCCGTTTGCCCGGCGACGGCATGAGCGTGTCCCCCAGATGCGTCGGCTCGCCCGGCGATTCGCCGGATTCGAGGCTGATTTCTATCGCGAAACTGCCGATTCGCAAGCCGTCGCCGCCCTTGAGCTGCGTCTGGTGGACTTTTTTGCCGTTGACGTAGGTGCCGTTGGCGGATTCGAGGTCTTCGACCACCCATTTCCCTTCTCTGGTTGCATAGATCACGGCGTGCTGCCTCGAAACGTCCCTGTCCGGCAGGAAAACCTGGCTGTGAACGTGCCTGCCGATATAGACAGGGCCTTTGCTGAAGCGGAATTCCTTGACTGTCTTGCCGTCTTTTCTAAGAATCAGGCGCATCTGCGTTCCTCGCTACGTTTGTATACAAGCGCATTATACAGAATTATCGGCAATTTGGCTATATCTAATGAGCAAGGAATCCTCAAGGAGCTGCGATTTTCATAGTTTGTTCGAGATTTTGAATCGACACACAACACCGATAAGGTCAACAATCGGCGGTGCTTCTTTTGACTTGGCAGGCGTCTGTTTTTCGCGTAAGATCGCAGTTCAATTTGATTACTGAGCCAAGACCAATCGGTGGGGCAATACCGTAAGGCATCCCTAAGGGAGCCCCACGCTACATTACGAAAGGATAGAGAAAATGAACAAACGGAGACTTATCACTGTGGCTATTATTATTCTGCCTGTTGGATTTTGCTCACCAGTTGATGCGGAGGTACGCATGGTAGATCGACCTGACACCGAGCCGGGAAACGACTTCTATGTCGGCAATCGGGAGCCGCTGGCGCCGAGTCCCTTTATGAAGCTGCCGGTAGGAGCTATTGAGCCGCAAGGCTGGATTCGCAAGCAGCTCGAATTGCAGGCACAGGGATTTCACGGGCATTTGACAGAGATCAGCCGCTTCCTCAAAAAAGAAGGCAACGCGTGGCTGAGCCCGGCCGGTGAGGGAGATCACGGCTGGGAGGAACCGCCCTACTGGCTCAAGGGCTTCAGCAACTGCGGCTACATTCTGCGCGACCAGCGGTTGATGGCCGAATCCAAAATCTGGATCGAAGCGGCACTTGCGAGCCGGCAGGACGACGGCTGGTTCGGCCCGGACAAAGGCAGGAAAGGCGCTGCCACACGTTTGCAGGGGCGTGAAGACCTCTGGCCCAACATGATCATGCTGTTCTGCCTTCAGGATTATTATTCCTTTACCGGCGACAAGCGCGTCATTGAGTTGATGACCAAATATATGCAATACTTGACGACCGTTCCGGAAGATCGATTTCTTGTCGGCTACTGGCCCAGGATGCGGGGTGGCGACCTTCTTTACAGCGTTTACTGGCTGTACAACCGCACCGGCGACAAGTTCCTCCTGGATCTGGCAAGGAAGGTACACCGGAAGACCGCCGAATGGGAAAAGGACGTAATCAATTGGCACAATGTGAACATGTCACAGGGATTCGGTGAGCCGGGCACTTATTATATACAGTCGAAGGACCCGGACCATTTACAAGCTGCAGAACGCAATTGGAGCAAAATACGCAATATATACGGCCAGGTCCCGGGCGGCATGTTCGGCGGCGACGAGAATTGTCGGCCGGGATTCACCGGCCCTCGCCAGGCTGTGGAGACCTGCGGCATGGTGGAGATGATGCTCTCGCACGAGACGCTGCTGACAATCTCCGGCGACGTCAAGTGGGCCGACCGCTGCGAAGATGTAGCATTCAACTCACTGCCTGCGGCGTTTACACCCGACATGAAGGCGCTGCATTATCTGACGGCCCCGAACATGATTCTCTGCGACAAGCACAACAAGTCTCCAGGTCTTCAAAATCGTGGGCCGATGTTGCTGTTCGATCCGCATCGCCATCGATGTTGCCAGCATAACACCGGCCATGGCTGGCCATACTACGCCGAGCATCTCTGGCTGGCTACGTCCGGCAACGGGCTGGCCGCGGTAATGTACGCTCCCTCAAAGGTGACAGCGAAAGTAGGCGAAGGGGAAACCATCTCTATCATTGAGGAAACGACGTATCCGTTCGACGAGGATATCAAACTCACCGTGATCGCGAGCGGGCCCGTTCGATTCCCGCTTTATCTGCGTGTTCCCGGCTGGTGCGAGAATCCCGGGCTGAAAATCAATGGCGAAGCATCATCGGCGAAAACCAGCCCTCGATCATACATAATGATCGATCGGACATGGACCGACGGCGACGTAGTAGAACTCATCCTGCCGATGGAGATTGCGATTCGAAAATGGACTCAGAACCATAACAGTGCCTCGGTGGATCGCGGGCCTCTTACATATTCTTTGAAGATCGGCGAAAAATACGTGCGAGAGGGAGGTACGGATATATGGCCAGCATGGGAGATTCATCCTACGACTCCGTGGAACTACGGATTGGTGCTTAATGAAGATAAGCCTGAAACATCGTTCCGCGTTGTGCGCAACGACTGGCCCGAGAGCGATCAGCCCTTCGAAGCCGAAGCCGCACCAATCGAGTTACGCGCCAAAGCGAAAAGAATCCCGGAATGGCAGAAGGACCATCTGGGACTGGTCGGCAAGCTCCAGCCGAGCCCCGTAAAATCGGATGAGCAGACCGAGGATATCACCTTGATTCCCATGGGCTGCGCAAGGTTGCGTATCTCAGCGTTTCCGACAATAGGTTCGGGACCGGATGCTCACGAGTGGAAAGAGCCGCCGAAATCTCTGCCGGCAACGGCATCACACTGCTGGGGCGGCGACACTGTCGCGGCATTGAGCGATGACCTCGTTCCGCGAAGCTCAAACGACCACAGCATTCCAAGGATGACTTGGTGGCCACGCAAAGGTACGACAGAATGGGTACAGTACAACTTCGAGAAGCCGCGCAAGATCTCGGGGGTATCGGTCTATTGGTTCGACGACACCGGCACCGGCGGCTACCGAATACCGAAATCCTGGCGACTTTTGTACAAAACAGACAACGCGTGGTCGGAAGTCGCCGCAAATGGCAAGTATGAGGTGAAAAAGGATGAATTTAATACCGTGGAGTTCGAAACGATTCGGACGAAAACACTGAGGTTGGAAGCACAGTTGCGACCTGGGTTTTCGGCCGGCATCCTCGAATGGCGTGTTGAAGAACAAGAGCAGGAATAACAGCATAGAGTTTTTCCTCAGATCGGTCTGGCGGGACAAGCCCACCCTGCAGGAAACGAAGTTCCGGAGAGCATGAATGTTGAAGCAGAGCTTGGTTACCATCAGTCTCGTTTGTCTGTCATTTTGCACGCTCCTTATTGCCGAACATAAGGACAAATCTTCCAAGAAAAGGCAAGACGGCAAGAATGACGAATTGACGCTGGAGAAGCTGTTTCCCGAAAAGAGTTTCTTCGGCCCCTCGGCACGCTTCATGGAATTCAGCTTTGACGGCAAATATGCCGCATATTTGTATCGGCCTTACAAAGAGCGGCGGCACGGTTCGGACTTGTGGATTTACGACGTCGCCAAAGACGAATCCCGCCGCATCACGTCCGCCTCGGTAATGTCGCGATTCCAAAAGAGCACACGAAAAGTAAAAGGAGATCGGATCAAGAAGGCAAAGGAAGCGGATAGAAAAAGAAAGGCGGAAGAGAAGAAAAAGAAAAAGGATGGAGGCAAGAACAAGCAAAAGCAAAAAGAACTGAAAAGGCTCAAGAAGCGAGGAGACTGGGTGAGCGACGAGGATGCCGAGGACAAGGAGGCGCCGCGCTATAGCGGCATAAAATCATTCGAGTGGTCCCCGAAAGCGAATGAGCTGCTCTTCGTGTCCGAGCGTGATATCTACCGATGGAAAGTCGGCAGGAAGAAACCAAAGCGGCTAACCCGAACGAGAGACAGCGAACGGCGCATCGCGTGGCTGCCTGATGCGTCGGGATATATGTACATGCACGCCGACGATTTTATAAGAGTCAGGTTCGGATCCCACCGGCGGGCACGGCCTCGGCGGCGACGTGAAGAAACTTACCCGATATCGAAAGTATGAGGAATTTCTGCTGCGAACCGTCGGCTCGGGTAAATGAGCCAATAGAAAGAATATACACATTTATGAGAGAATTGCTATGTCAAGGAACAAGATCACAATAGTCGGCGCCGGAAAGGTGGGCGCCACCACTGCCTATATAGCCGCCACGAAGCAACTCGGCGATATTGTACTAATCGACGTAGTTGAAGGTCTCGCAGAGGGCAAGGCCCTGGATATGTCCGAGGCGGCGCCGGTTCAGCTTTATGATTGCAGCATCGTAGGCACAGTCGATTGGGAGAAAACAGCAGACAGTGATGTAGTCATCGTAACCAGCGGTCTGCCCCGTAAGCCGGGCATGAGCCGGGACGACCTGCTGGCGAAGAACACAGGCATAGTTAAAGATGTCAGTCAAAAGATTGCAGAGTACTCTCCCGACAGTATTGTCATTGTGGTCTGCAATCCCCTCGACGCTATGGTTTACGCCGCCGCCGGGGTTACAGGCTTCGCGAAAAACAGGATAATGGGAATGGCCGGAGCGCTGGACTCTGCTCGTTTTTGTCATTTTATCGCCGCCGAGCTGGACGTGAGCGTAGAGGCGATAAAGTGCGTGCTAATGGGCGGGCACGGCGACGACATGGTGCCTTTGCCCAGATTCACATCGGTTAACGGCATACCGCTGACTCAACTGCTGGATGAAAAGAGAATAGCCGAATTGATCGAGCGGACTCGCAAAGGCGGCATAGAAGTAGTGAATCTGCTTGGCTACAGCGCCTATTATGCCCCCGCCGCCGGTGTGGTAAAAATGGCTGAAGCGATACTGAAAGACACGAAAATCGTGATGCCCTGCTGCGCTTATTGCGACAGCCAATACGGCGTGGGCGGTTACTTCGTGGGCGTTCCCGCTATCCTCGGCGGCAACGGCGTCGAAAAAGTCATCGAACTCGATTTGAACGAATCCGAACGGCCCCTGCTGGAGAAATCCATTAACCACGTCAAGCATCTCTCGGCAAAAGTTGACGGCCTTCTGTAGATAAAAAATTTCATCGGTTATCTGTTGCCATCCGCCGGATAATAGTATATTGTACAACTTTTTAAATGGGGAGGCGTTCATAGTGGACGCAAACGGGTTTAGGATAGGCAAAAAAACGAAATCTGATTAAGAAACTGAAACAAAAGTCGTGCCGCTTCTCGTTTGGGCAAGTGGAAATATTAAGGAAATGAAGTTATGCCTGCAAATATAGAATCCTTTGTCAAGACATTAGAATCTGAAGGAGTAGAAGCTGGCAAGAAGGCCGCCGACAGAATCAAGGCCGAGGCCAGAGGACAAGCAGCCGATATCGTTGCCGAAGCCAAAAAAGAAGCCGAGCAGATAATTGCCGATGCACAAAGCGAAGCCGATAAGGTAAAGACCCGGATGAATTCGAGTCTGGAGCTGGCCACGCGAGACGCAATTTTTCAGCTTCGCGAGAAGCTCGCCGAGCAGCTCAGAATCCTGCTGGAATTGAATGTAGACAAAACACTCAGTGATGAGGAAACTCTTTCGCAAGTGCTGCGTGAGGTGATCCCTTTATACGCCAAGGCAGACGCGGAGAAGACACAGGTTACGGAGATCAACGTTGCACAGAACATGAAAAGCCGGGTTCTGGAAAGCTCGCTGCGAGAGCTTTCACACTCGCTCAAAGATCAGAACGTCCAGGTAAATGCCAAACATGCCCTGGCCAAGTCAGGATTCGAATACAAGGTGGAAGGCTCGACAGTGGAAGTCAGCACAGAATCCGTAACCGCCCTTCTATCTGAGATGATAGATCCGGAACTTCAGAAATTTCTCGAGAAAGCAGGCCAGGTCGAAGCAGAAACAACATAATGTGTTAAGCCTCTCTTCAAACTTAGGATAATGAGCATATCCCGCAGATATGACTATTTATTAAGCGTCCTGCCGGCGTTAGAGCCGTTAGGCAGTATTCCGCCGATGAGCAAGAGCGATTTCCTGGAGCAGGTTATGGAATCGAATGGCCCCGTCGAGACGGTAGAAGTGCTTTTGCTTAGTGACGACCTGGTCCAGTATCAGGCGATCCTGGCGGAGGAAGTGGAGCAGGACAGGGTCGATCTGGCGGTAATCTCGCCCGGCAAAGGCGAACAAGAAACAGAGCTGCCGAATTTTCTGCTGCCGGAAGAAGGTACGGACGAACAGCAAAACAGTAGCGCATCGACAGATGCAATATGGTCGCGGTATTTCTACCACGCCGCATCGGTGGCGAAACGCCGCGGCAGCGAGCTCCTGCGGGACTGGATCGGATTCGAGGTCGGCCTTCGAAATGCACTCGTTACAGCTCGCGCTCATGCTCTCAATATAGACGCCGAGCCTTATTTAGTAGCACCTGATCTTGCTGATCGCGATATCGATTATACTCACACGATATCAACGTGGTCGAACGCCCCCCATCCACTGGCGGCGCAGGAAGCTCTGGACAAGGCGCGATGGGACTGGCTCGATGAGAACGAAGGCTGGTACAGTTTTTCCGCCCGCGAGATCGAAGTGTATGCCGCCAGGCTCGTGCTCCTGCACCACTGGCGCCGTATTTTATCGGAGAAACAAGAAAGTAACGCTGTTTCGGCACAAGCCTGAATTGGGCTTTATTATGATTATTATTATCGCTTGATAGTGAGGAAGTATTGTGAAAGGACAAATCAAAGCCGTCTTTGGAAATATGGTCGTTGCTCAGACCGAGGACCGGGTCATCAAGAACGCCGTGGGCTACTGCGTGCGAAGCGATGGCAGGAAGCTGCTGTCCGAGGTTATCCGCGTTCGCGGCGATTCTGTCGATCTTCAGATATTCGAAGAAACGCGGGGCCTGCGGGTCGGAGACGACGTGGAGTTCGAGGCACAGATGCTCTCGGCGGTGCTCGGCCCGGGCCTGCTGGGCCAGATATACGACGGCCTTCAGAATCCGTTGCCGGAATTGGCCGAGAAGGTCGGTTATTTTCTCCAGCCGGGCAACTATATCCACGCTCTCGATACCGAGCGCCAATGGGACTGGACTGCGAAGGTTAAAACCGGCGACGTAGTTGAGGCCGGAGATACGCTCGGAAGCGTGCCGGAGAGCATTTTCGAGCACAGCGTCATGGTGCCGTTCGACTGGCAGGGTCAGTATACAGTTAAATCTGTCGCCGAGGCGGGCTCGTACCCTGTCGTGAAGGAAATCGCAACGCTCACCAATGCTTCCGGAGAAGAACGCATCGTTACCATGGAGCAAAGCTGGCCGGTAAAGAGGCCGCTATGCGTAGCAAAGCGGCGACTGCTGCCGACCAAACCTCTGGTAACGAGCGTGCGAATCATCGATTCGTTGTTTCCCATCGTCCAGGGCGGCACATATTGCATCCCCGGCCCGTTCGGCGCCGGCAAGACGGTGCTGCAGCAGATTACTTCGCGCCACGCCCACGTGGACATAGTGGTAATAACCGCCTGCGGCGAGCGGGCGGGTGAAGTTGTCGATACGATCCGGGAATTCCCCGAGCTGCAGGACCCCCGCACAGGCAAGACGTTGATGGAACGAACGATCATAATCTGCAACACCTCGGCGATGCCCGTAGCCGCTCGCGATGCGTCAGTCTATACCGGCATGACTTTGGCGGAATACTATCGCCAGATGGGCCTGAACGTCCTGCTTCTGGCCGACTCGACCAGCCGCTGGGCACAGGCCATGCGTGAGATCTCGGGCCGTCTGGAAGAAATCCCCGGCGAGGAGGCATTCCCGGCGTATCTTGAAAGCCGAATCGCGAGTTTTTACGAGCGGGCCGGAGCGATCGAGCTTCGTGACAAACGGACGGCATCCGTTACCATCGGCGGCACCGTCAGCCCCGCCGGCGGCAATTTCGACGAGCCTGTAACCCAGGCGACTCTCAAAGTGGTGGGCGCCTTCCACGGCCTGAGCCGGGCACGAAGCGATGCGCGTCGCTACCCCGCAATCGATCCGCTCGATAGCTGGAGCAAGTACGTCGGCATCATCGATCCCAAGAAAGTCGAAAGAATGAAGCAAACGCTCAGGCGGGGCGATGAAATACGCCAGATGATGACGGTTGTCGGCGAAGAAGGAACCCCCACCGAAGACTTCACCGTAATGCTCAAGGCCGCATTCTTCGACTCGGCGTTCCTGCAGCAAAACGCCTTCGACGACGTCGACGCGGCAACTTCCGTGGATAGACAGCGTTTCGTTTTCGATAAGATACTCGAAATTATCGAGACGGATTTTGATTTCGACAATAAAGACGACGCCCGGCGCACTTTCCAGAAACTCGGAAGCATGTTCCTTAACTGGAACTACGCCCGCTGGGACGAGTCTGTTATTCCCGAGTCGGAGCGACAAGATGAACATGAGAAGAAAATGACCGTCACGGACGAGCAGGAAGAAGCCGAGCGTGGAAACTTCAAGGAGATTCTCGCCCAAATCGATCAATACGTCCAGTCGCTTGTCGGTGATGCAGATGAATCTGAGACAGAAGATGAACTCGAGGAGGCAACGGCCTGAAATCGATGGCCGGCGGCAAACCTGTCTCAACATAAAGATGACTATTACAGGAGTTCACTACGGCGTTTAGAGTACAACGCGGAATAAAATAAGGCGGTTAATGATGAGAACATTTTACGATGAGATTTCTAAAATAGCAGGTAACGTTGTAGCCGTTAAAGCAGAGGGAATGGGCTACGATGATCTGGCTGTTATTACAACGGACCACGGCTCGTCCCTGGCTCAGGTTATCCGGCTTGAGGGCGATCAGGTTAGTCTCCAGATATTCGCCGGCACCGAAGGGGTCTCGACCGGCGACAAGATTCGCTTTTTGGGACATTCATTCCAGATGCCTTTCAGCGACGCGCTGATGGGAAGAGTCTTCGACGGCTCCGGACGCCCGAGGGACGGCAGGCCGGAGGTCAAGGCCGAAGCCGTAAAGACCGGCTCGCCTGCGGTTAATCCCGTAAATCGTAGAGTCCCGGATAAGATGATCCACACGCGTATACCAATGATCGACATTTTCAATACGCTGGTCGGCTCTCAGAAGCTGCCGATCTTCTCGGTGGCGGGCGAGCCCTACAACGACGTGCTGGCGAGGGTAGGGATGCAGGCGGATGCGGAGATTATCATCCTCGGCGGTATGGGCCTGCGTCACGACGACTATCTGACTTTCCGCCGTCGTTTCGATGAAGCCGGCGTGCTGGGACGGACGATCATGTTCATCCACACGGCCGCCGATCCCGTAGTGGAATGTCTGCTGATACCGGACCTGGCGCTGGCCGTCGGCGAACAGTATGCTCTGCAGGGTAAGAACGTCCTCGTGCTGCTCTCGGACATGACGGCTTTTTCGGATGCGCTCAAAGAGATAGCCATCACGATGGAACAGGTTCCCTCCAATCGCGGCTATCCGGGTGACCTTTATACTCAATTAGCAAGGCGATATGAGAAGGCGGTCGACTTCGACGGGGCAGGATCGATGACGCTGCTCGCCTGCGTAACAATGCCCGGCGACGACGTCACCCATCCGGTGCCCGACAACACCGGCTACATTACCGAGGGCCAGCTCTACCTGCGCAACGGCCGCATCGAACCGTTCGGTTCGCTGTCTCGTCTGAAACAATTGGTCAACGGAAAAACCCGCGACGACCATCAGGCCATCATGAACGCCTGCATCCAGCTATACGCACAATGCGAGGAAAGCCGCGAAAAACGCGAGATGGGTTTCGAATTGTCCGGATGGGATAGTAAGCTGTTGAAATACGGACAACTGTTCGAGGAAAAAATCATGGACCTCACCCTGAACATGGGACTCTTCGACGCATTGGACAGATGCTGGGAGATTCTCGCCGAATGCTTCGAGCCGGAGGAAACTCGAATCAGAGACTCCATTATCCAAAAGCACTGGCATAAGAGTAAGAAGAAACGACAGGAAGAGCCGGAGCCTGAAGCCGTAACGTCCCGATAAAACCATAACATGGCCAAACGAAAGATAAAACTTACACGGACTGAGTTGAAATCACAACGCGACAAACTATCGCGTTTCAGACGCTATCTGCCGACGCTCAAACTCAAGCAACAGCAGATTCAGGCTTCTATCGTGCAGACTCGCCGCTCCTTTCGGAAGACGCAGCAAGCTGTTGATAAGACGCAGCAAAAGATTTCCGCCTACGAAGGCTTGTTTAATGACGTCTCCGGTGTAAATTTCAGGAAGCTGTCCACGCCGGAATCTATTGACATGGCTACACACAGCATCGCCGGCGTACACGTGCCGCAGTTCAAGACTATCCACTTTCCCAAATCACAATTCAGCCTGTTCGGCACCGCATCATGGGTCGACAGAGCCCTGATCGACCTTAAAACGCTGAACCGCCAGAAAGCAGAACTCGACATTCTGCAAAAATGCCTCGATCTGCTGCAGGCTGAGTTGAAGAAGGTGATGCAGCGGGTAAATCTCTTCGAAAAAGTCATGATCCCGACTACCCTTGAAAATATCCGGCGGATTCGCATTGCGCTGGGCGATCAAATGACCGCCGGCGTGGCTCGGGCCAAGATAGCCAAGGCCAAGCTTGAGCAAAAGGAACGCCAGGAATCCGGGGAGGCCGTCGCTGTATGATCGTACGTATGTCCAAGGTTTACGTTGTAACGCAGAACCACAGCCGCGACCGGCTCCTGGAAGCGCTTGGTCAATTAGGAGTCGTTCACGTCGAACCTGTAGAACCTGAGAAGGCTGTCGCCAAAGAGTTGACGCTGCACGCGATCTCCGCGCTTAGCCACGCGCGACAAATACTTCAGGGATACAAACCCGCCGGCGATACTCCGAATCTCTGCCCGCTCGAAGCGGCAAGAGAAACGATTTCCATCCACAAGACAATCGCCGATGAAAAGGACCGTCTCAACACCCTGCACCGAACGGCCGATCAGCTTGAAATGTGGGGCAACACGGGACTCAAACAACTTGAGCGGCTTCGCGCGTCCGGAGTTGAGGTAAAGTTTTACTCGGTCGCTCAGAAAGATCTGCCGGGACTCGAAGCCGAATGCGTCGAGACCGTCGCGGAACTGCCCGGCCAGGAGGTGGTCATAGCCGTCATCGATCGGACCGGCAAATTCGAGCCACCCGAAAGCGCCAAAGAAATACCCTGGCCGACCACCGATCTGCCCTCGGTCAGGAAAGAGGCCGCCGAGGTCGACGCCGCTGTCAAACGACACAATACGCGGCTGAGCGAGATTGCAAACCTGATCGAAGCCATACATTACCAGCAGGAGCAGTATCAAGACGAAGCGGATTTCTGCGTCGTCCAGAACAGCGGCATGTCCAGTGAAGCGTTGTTCGCACTCCAGGGCTGGGCGCCCTCGGCGAAAGCCGAATCGCTGTCGGACGAGCTCGGCAAGCGAGACATCTCCGCCGCAGTGCAGATCCTGCAACCTGACGACGAAGAGCAGCCGCCGACACTGATCGAATATCCTCGCTGGGTCAGACCTATAAAATCGCTCTTCGACATGCTCGGCACGCTGCCCGGTTACGAAGAGTACGATCTTTCGCCTTTCTTTATGATCGCCCTGCCGCTTTTTGCCGCCATGCTCATCGGCGACGCGGGCTACGGAGCGATCCTTGCCGGTGCGGGATTCATATTCTATAACAAGATCGTCCGTGCGGCCGGTAAACCGTCTGCCCACCTATTGATCGTCTTTGGTCTTGCAACCATGCTCTGGGGCATCCTGACGGCCAACTATTTCGGCGTGACGCCGCAGACCCTCATCGATGCCGGAAGCGTGGGAGCCGCCAATGCTATGAAGGCCGTCGCGCCGCTTTGGCGCTCCGATGGAGAAGAGGCTCGCGCTCTGATAATGAAAATATCGCTGATCATCGGCTGCGCGCATCTGATCATCGCACACCTGCATACGGCTCTCAAGCTGTTCCCCGACGTCAGGGCGTATGCCCAGATCGCCTGGTCGATAATCCTGGCCGATATGCTCGTTCTTATATGGTACCTGATGTTCATCGGAGCGGATCAAATTCCCGGAGCGGTCGGGTTGGTCCTGCTCGTCGGTTTCATCGCAGTAAGCTGGTTCACCGAACCTGTGAGAAACCCTGTTAAGAGATTCTTCGTCGGCCTGGCGTCGTCTATACTGCCGCTCCTGGGAACTTTCAGCGATATCATGAGCTACATCCGCCTGTTTGCCGTCGGCCTTGCCAGTTATTACATCGCTGCCGCGTTCAACGGTCTCGGAGCACAGGTCGCCGAATCGGCTACGTGGATCGGCGGCGCCCCTATCGTGCTTTTCGGCCACGCCCTCAACATTGGCTTGGCCGCTATTGCCATCTTCGCACACGGCGTGCGATTGAATATGCTCGAATTTTCAAATAACGTCGGAGTCAAATGGGCCGGTTATGCGTATCAGCCCTTTATGAAGAATAAGGATATTTCTATCGGAGAGAATTAACTATGACAGGTGTGGAATTCGCTGGACAATTATCGATGGGACTGGTTTTAGGCGGTGCGACCGTGGGCAGCGCGCTCGGCATCGGCGCCGCGGGACAGGCGGCTGCGGGCGCCTGGGCAAAAGAAGCTAAAGCCGGAAAACCCCTGAACTTCTCATACATCATACTCACGGGTATGCCGCTCTCACAGACAATCTACGGCTTCATTCTCATGCTGGTCGGCCTGTCGCCGCTGATCACCGGCGATAGCCCCGTCACGCCGACACACGCCGGGACGCTGCTGGGCATCGGCATCGCCGGCGGTCTTGCAGAACTGTTCAGCGCCTGGCTGCAAGGGTTGATCGGAGCGGCCGGATGCCGCTCGATCTCCGAAGGTCAGGGCAAGGGGCTGGTCTTTATCATCATCGCCATGGGCATAGTCGAAACCGTAGGCCTCTTCGGCTTCGTATTCCTGCTGCTGGTCCTGCCGGGATAACTCCCCAAAACATTCTCAGAGGCTGCTGTCCAGGTACTCCCCTATTCGACAGCAGCCTCTCGCACAACAAGTCCTCACACGCCAAAACGCTTTCCCGCCAACTGTTTGTGCCTTAGCAGTAGGAATCAGCGTTACTTATGAATCTGTGGCACAGAACTCATAAGATTCATCTCATTCCACTAGGATCGTGCATGAAATAACTTCCCGATTTGTATATGGTCTGGCGTAATAACTA
>CAZRBG010000068.1:0-28947 GCA_964598225.1 uncultured Pirellulales bacterium | reverse complement strand
GCCTGTTTTTCTATATTCTTATAGGGCCTTAACGCTTATGGAAGTGCCATTCGGGCCTGTACTGATTGATTCGGTGCAGGCCCTTCTCTGTTTCAGGCCGAAAATAGCTGCTCAAACGGAGAAAAAAGTATAAAAAAAGAGAAATCATTCAGGGTGATTCGCGACTAACAACTCAGTATAAAGACCAGATTTTTAAGGAGTAGTTGTTATGAGCGATTACCCGAAAGTTACTTACAAGAGACACACGTTTCTGTCATCTCTGGCGCTGGGCCTCAGTGCGATTGTGATTACTATCGTCATAAGTTGCACGGTGTTAATCATCTACGGCGTACATTTCGCCGGCGAAAGATCTGACAAGCTCGTTTCCATCGTGTCAGATGCAATCGAAGAGCTGCCCGATCTGCAAAAGGCGCTGCCGCCGGCTCTGGCCGACGTCCTGGACGACCATCGGGAACCGGGCTACGTGGATAAGCTGGATATTTCGGCCGTAACGGCTCTTATGTCCGATCAGCACAACAGGATCCGCACGAAGATCAAGATTGTCAATAACGGCAGTGAAATAGTATCTCTTCTGTCTTTGCGCATCGTTGTTTTCGGATCCAATGGCCAGATTCTGTCAGAGTCTAACGAATGGGCCGCAACGCCGATAGCCGCCGATCACGAATGGCGAGGTCCGCTCATGCCGGGCTCTCACCGCTATTTCGTTTCGCACTGCTATCGGTCGCTTCCGGTCTTTCTCGGAGACGAACTGCGGACGGAGGTCGAAGTTACCGACCTGCGAGTCTGGAACCGGCCTGCGGAGGGCAACCCGGCGGACGAAAACCAGGAGTTTACACAGTTTCAGCCAAACGAACCAGTCGAAGAGCTTCAGGCCTTTACGCCCTGTTATTAGTATCGCTGTTGACTGAACGATGAGCAAGAGAACATTTAGAGCGCTGTTGGTCAGATATATGCCTGAGATAACCATCGCCGCACCGAGTGCGAGTGAGGGCGTAATTGTTAAAACTGCATATAGATGAATGCCTGGTCGCTCGACGGAGCGAAAATTACGAGGTAAAGAATCATAGCGACGAATAGTCCGACACGCACGGGCTTCAATTCCAGGAGCCATCTGAGCTTTGATTCATACATATATTCATAGAACCAAACGGCAAAGATCAGAGCCAGAGCCAGCACCGGGCAGCGAGGATCGGCCCAGCCAGAGGTGAATATTCGCGTCACGATAATGCCGGCGTCGGCTATGCTCTCGGCACGGAAGAACAGCCATGCGAACGTGACGAAAGCGAACACGAACAGTTGCTTGACCAAAGTCGGGACCTTTTCTCTATAGAACTCGGTTCTTTCCAGTTCCCGCGTGAAGAAGCGGCCGAGAGCGTGCACCGCGCCCCAGATGACAAACGTCCACGCCGCACCGTGCCACAGGCCGGAGATAACCATCACGATGAACATGTTTCGGTAGGTGTTGAAAGTCCCTTTGCGATTTCCGCCGAGCGGGATATACAGGTAATCCTTGAACCATGAGGACAGACTGATGTGCCACCTCGACCAGAATTCGCCGAGGCTCGCCGCCAGATACGGATTGTTGAAGTTCAGCATCAGGCGAAAGCCCATAACTCGCGCAACGCCTCGGGCCATGTCGGTATAGCCGCTGAAGTCGAAATAAATCTGCCATGCGAACAGAAACGTCGCGAGGATCAGTGCGGGGGACTGGAACTCATCCGGAGCGGCATAGACTTTGTTAACGTAGATCGCCAGATAGTCGGCCAGAGCGACTTTTTTGAAAAGCCCGACTACGAACATTGAAAGACCGTCGGTTATGTCAGCACTATTGATCCTGGGCGATTTATGCAATTGCGGCAGAAGATTCTTCGCTCTTTCGATCGGCCCGGCGAGCAGTCTGGGAAAAAGGGCGACGAAAACCGCATATCTTATAAAGCTCGTCTCTTTCTCGATGTTGCCGCGGTAGTAGTCAATGGTATAGCTCAGGGACTGGAAAATATAAAACGACAGGCCCGCGGGCAGCAGTATCCCCGGCGAGGCCACTTCGTACGGGATGTTTAGCGATGAAAGGAGCAGATTAACATTTTCGGTGACAAAGTTGCCGTACTTGAAAAAGCCCAGAAGTCCGAGATTGTTGATGATGCTGACTGCGAGCCATGATTTTCTGTGCGCGCTGCTGGCCATTCGCTTGACGACCCAGTAGTCCAGCGCGGACGAATAGGCGATGAGAACCACGTAGAGCGGATTGAGCCATCCGTAAAAGAAATAAGACGCCGCCAGCAAAAACGGCAGGCGAAGCTTTGTTTGCTTTAAAATCAGGTACGTGGGATAGACGATCAGGAAGAATATCAGGAAAGGTAGAGTGTGAAAGTACATTCAGTTCGTTCTACCTCATCAAGACGCGAATATGTGACTCGACCGACGCCGCCAGGCCATCGAGATGGTAACCGCCTTCCAGCGTAGAGACCAGTCGGCCCTGGCAGCATTCCTGGGCGATGGCTTTGACGATTTCGGTAAGCTTGCCAAAGCCCTCAGCAGTCACGGCCATCTGTCCGAGCAGGTCGTTCTCATGGGCGTCGAATCCTGCCGAGACGAGCACAAAATCGGGAGAGAAGTCGAGTGCCGCCGGTCGCAGTTCTTTTTCGAAAGCGCCGAGATAGGCTTTGTCGCCGGAACCGGCAGGGAGGGGGACGTTGATAGTGTGGTTTTTGCCTTTGCCCGTTCCTCTTTCCTCCCGGCTGCCCGAACCGGGGTAAAACGGAGATTGGTGTACGCTGAAATACATTACCGTGGGATCATCGTAAAACTCAGCCTGTGTTCCGTTGCCGTGATGGACGTCCCAGTCAACGATCAGAACTTTCGATAAGGCGTGCTTTTTCTGGATGTATTTTGCGCCGATAGCGATATTGTTGAAGATGCAGAATCCCATCGCCTGGTCTTCGAGCGCGTGGTGGCCGGGTGGACGTACGGCACAAAATGCATTAGCGACCTTCTCATCCACGACGGCATCGACCGCAGTGAGCATGCCCCCGGCCGCCATAAGTGCCGCGTCGTAAGACTTTTCCGATATCGGCACGTCGAGGGAATCCAGGTATCCGGCGTTGTTTCTACAACTGCCTCTGGTCCGTTCGATATACTCCGGTGAGTGGACCGCCTTTATCCAGTCCAGACCGGCGGGCACCGGTTTCAAGTGTGTCAACCTGGGGTAGATGCCCTCTGTTTTCAAGCGTTTGATTATTTCGACAAGTCTTTCCGGCCTCTCCGGATGATCGGGGGTAGTTTTGTGTTCAAGATAAATATCATCGTAGATGAATCCGGTCCCGGATTGGTTCTCGTTCTTATTTTCAGTCATCTGCATTCGGCTCATTCGACAGGTTGGCGGGTGCGTTTCTCACACAGCGAAATCCGATAGCGTCGCTGGCAAGACAGGTGTCGTTGATGGAAGGATCGCTTGTGCGATAAGTTGAGCGGCAGCTATTTGCGCTGGAGTTCCAGGCGCCGCCGCGCAGAACTCTTTCCTCCCCTTCAGGTGGTCCTTTTGGATTCCTTTCCGGGCTTTTCTTATAATAATCTTTCGCGTAGAAGTCATTGCACCATTCCGATACGTTTCCGTGCATGTCATAAAGCCCCCACCGATTGGGCTGCTTTTGTCCTACGGGCTGCGTGCTATTGGACGAGTTCTCGGCGAACCATGCATGTTCTCTGAGCTTTCGCACGGTATCGCCGAAGCTGTATTTTGAATCCGTCCCGGCCCGGCAGGCGTACTCCCACTCAGCTTCCGTGGGAAGTCTGTATCCATTGGCCGCGAAATTGCAGTCCCAGGTTTTTTCGTTATAGCACGGCTCCAGACCTTCGGCGAGTGATCGCTCGTTGCAGTACATCGCGGCATCGGTCCAGTTGATCTGCTCAAGAGGGTTTTTGGGATTTTTGAAATGGGACGGATCCGGCATCTGGAATTTTTTGAATTGCTCCTGGACGACCTCGTAACGGTCCATCAGGAACGGGCTGATCCACACCTTGTGCACGGGAGATTCGTCCTCGTTGCCTTCGGTGCTTCCCATCTCGAACCAGCCGCCCGGAATCGCCATCATTTCAAGACCCGACTGTGTTTTGACCACCTCGGGCTTCGGTGCGTTATCTTCGGTCCGGCGGCAACCGGGAATGGTCGCTACCATCAATACCAAAATACAACCGGTTACTATGAGTTTTGATATTCGCATCAGTTACGTTTCTTTTATAGATTCTGTATTCTATTCTCAGTTCTTCGACTTTTGGCAGGGAACCCAGTCAGGTTCTTTGTTGTGGTTTCCATCGTTGGTGACGACCGTCCACTTTCCCGTAAGGTCGGTGATGCAGATGTTCCAGCCCGGCGCTTTGCCTCCCACCATTTCTACAGCCTTGGGACCGTGACTGAACGTCAGATATCTTCCCCTCGGCGAAAAGTCCGTATGATAGACTTCGCAGTCATCCTTACACTTTACAACGCGGCGAACGTTCGTCACCTGAGGCTCGCCGGTCGTCACGTCGATGTCGGCCATGCATAAATCCCAGTCGGTCAGCCCCCAGGTAATCCGCTTCCCGTCGGGGCTCCACTCCGGCCGGCAGCCGGTTACGCCGAACTTCGTCAGATCGTAGATATTCATGCCGTCCACTTTGAACGCCAGTATGGCGTGTTTGAAGCCCATGCCGCCGTGAACGGTGGCGAGGAACCATTTGCCGTCGGGTGACCAGGAGATGTTATAAAGATGATATAATTTCTTATTCGGGTGCTCGGTGCGCTTGCCGGTTTCCACATCGTAGAAGACGAGCCCCTTTGTGGCGTAGTCCTTTATCGTGTAGCGCTCGAACTCCGCCGGCAGATACGCGATAGTCTCGCTGTCGGGTCCCCAGCAGGGCTGCCGGGCGTTGTCGGCGACCTTCACCTTCACCCTGCCCGTGCCGTCAACGTTCATCCAATAGACGTTTCTGACCTTCCTGCCGCCGACCATTTCATCGGCGACGCAGCAGATTTTCGTGCCGTCCGGCGAAGCATGAGGATACATCTCATTGGAATTGGGGGTTTTCGTGAGATTGACCGGATTTGAGCCATCGGCGTTTATCACATACAATTCCCAGTTCTTCTTGCCGTTAGTCTCACGGAATGTCTCGTACACGATCCTGCAGTTGATGTTCTTCAAATTGATGGCTTTTCGCGGCGCGGGAGTCTTGGGCAGTTCCGATCCGCCGATCGATTGTACCTCGTCAGCACCTCCGTGCGCCCGCAAAAGGCCGGGCAAAACAAAGCAAAGCACGAACAAGACCGCCACCGACGTGCTCACAGGCGCTAGGTGGAACTTACTTACCATTTCATTCTCCTTTCATTTGCGATGGAGGGATCGGTATCCAGTCGGGCTCTTTGTAGTGAAGCCCGTCGGTTGTGATCTTTACCCATTTTCCCGATAGATCGCCTATGCACAGATTCCAGCCTCTTGCCATGCCGCCCACCTGCTGGCCGCCGGACGAGGGGCCGTAACTGAAGACGATATACTTCTTATCCGGCGATAAGTCAACGTGATAAACCTTGTCTCTGCGCCGGCATCCGACGACTTTTTGCACGTTGCTTACGATAGGCGAGGGGCCCGTGAGGTCGATATCCGCCAGGCACAAGTCCCAGTCGGTCTCACCCCATACCATCTGCGTCCCGTCTGTGCTTATGTCCGGCCTGCACCCCTTGACCCCCCATCTGGCCAGGTCGAATACGCGCGTTCCGTTGACCTCGAATGCCAGGATCGTATCGCTGTAACCCATTCCCCCGTGCACCACGCCGAGAAACCAGTCTCCGGCGGGCGTCCAGTCGATGGCGTAAATATGGTGCAGCGTTTTGTTCACGTGCGGCCTGTGATTACCGGTTTCGAGGTCGTAGAAGAACAATTCGGAGGTCGCATACTCGCGCGTGCTGTAGCGCTCGTACTCGCCTTTTAAGTAGGCGATCTTCTTGCCGTCCGGGCTCCAGCACGGCTGCCGGGCATTGCGGGCAATTTTGACCCGTTCGGTTCCGTCGATGTTCATGTAGTAAACGTTGCGGAGCCTTCTTCTGCCGACGCCTTCGTCGGCTACGAAACAGATCTTACTGCCGTCCGGAGAGGCGTGCGCGTACATCTCATCCAACTCGGGCGTGTTAGTGATATTAACAAGATTCGAGCCGTCCGCATTAATCTTCAACAGCTCCCAGTTTTGTTTGCCGTTTGTTGGTCGGTAGCTCTCGCACAATATCTTGAAAGGGATTTTTTCGAGGTTCAATTCCGATCGCGAAGACGGCACTCTCCTGACCCTTATTCGCTTCTGATTCCGAGGCTCGCTTCGAGTTGATCCTGCGGCTAACAGAAGGAGTATTAATCCCGCGATGGCTGCCTGCGACCTTCTCTTTTCAGCTTTTTTGAGTTTCTTCGACATGTCGCCTTTACCTCACTAAATCATATATGACGATCATTTACCGCCAAGTATATCAGATTCTTTGTCAATGACAAGAATGTCCAACGGTCTCGTACAGAAGCCTTCTATTCCTACGATATTTCAGATATAGTGGTTTGGGATTTTATCCTTATCCCTGGACGCAGTTGATGGTCAAGGCGATAAAAGCAATTGGCTGCTGGGGATCGCAAAGCGACATTCCCCCAACGTTTGGGACGATAATAATTTTTTGTCCGCCCGGCCTTTGGGGTGGACTCAAATGCCGCTTTCTGGTAGAATCCGCCGTTCATGATAGAGTATCAGCGTTAAAAAGCCTTGTTATCTGGAAATGAATAAGGAGTGTGGATGCGGTTGATTCTTATCGACAGCCTGCGTGAAAACAGAGAAAATTTCTACCCGTTGGTGCTGGGACGCCCGCTCTGGGAGCTTCGATGCGGCATGACTTCGCTTGCCGACAAGCTTATTGCGAAGATTAAGCCCGATAATGTCGCCTGTTTTGTGCCTGATTACATGGCCGAATATTACAGGAAACAGGTTGAGATGCCGGTAAGCGACGTGGCGGCGCTTTCCGGTGATGATTTGTTGCTCGTGGATCCCACTGTGAAAGCGGCGGATTTCAATGTTGAGACCGGCGGTGCGAATGAAATAGGCTTAAATGAACAGGGGCAGGTGCTTTATATTAGGGTTGCCGAGAAGGATATCGCTAAGCTCGCGGCCGGCAGCATACAGAAATTCGTTTCCTCGGCCAAAGAGAAGCTGCCAACCGTTCAATGCAAGCTGTCCACCTGGGAATATACTTGGGACCTTGTCTTGGCCAACGGCGAGGAGATAACAGCCGAGTTTGCCGCAAAAGGGCAAAATGGGATTGAAGGAAATATCGACGAGCCCCTTGCAATCAGGGGCAGCAAGAAGGACGTTTACGTGGCGCCGGGGGCCCAGATTCACCCTATGGTAACTCTCGATGCCGAGCACGGGCCGATTTACATCGCCGAGGATGCCGAGATTCACCCGTTCAGCCGGATCGAAGGGCCCTGTTATATCGGCAGAAATTCGATCCTGCTCGGTGCTAAGTGCCGTGAAGGCAACAGTATAGGGGATGTTTGCCGCATTGGCGGTGAGGTCGAGGAATCGATCATACACGGCTACTCAAACAAATACCACGACGGCTTCCTCGGCCACAGCTACGTGGGCGAGTGGGTGAATCTCGGAGCGCTCACGACCAACAGCGACCTGAAAAACGATTATTCGAACGTCTCGGTAATGCTGGATGGGCGGCGTTCAATCAATACCGGCTCAGCCAAAGTCGGCTCGCTGATCGGGGACCACGCGAAGACGTCGATAGGCACGCTGCTGAACACCGGCTCGTATGTCGGGGCGATGGCGCTTATTATGGCTACGGGCAAGCCGCTGCCGAAGCATATCCCCTCCTTCGGATGGTTCATCGAGGGAAATGTGACCAAAGGTTTCGGCAAAGGCCGGCTTTATGAAACGGCAAAGACCGCCATGAGCCGACGCGGATGCGAATGGACGGAAGAAACAGAGGCGATGTGGGATGCTGTGTTTAAGATTACATCGCCTGTACGAAAAGCGGCCGTAAAGAAGGGGCGCAGGAAAATGTCAATGTAGACTATTGACCAGGAGAAGCACATATGGCAACAGTAGAAGAACGAGTAAAGGAAATCACCAAAAGTAAGCTGGGTGTGGATGATATAAAACTCGAGGATAGTTTTACCGCCGACTTGGGCGCAGAGAGCGTGGATTCGATCGAACTGGTGGCCATGTTCGAGGAGGAATTCGGCATAGAAATGGACGAAGATGCAGCTCTGGCCGTTCAAACCGTCGGCGATGCGATTGACTTCATTACCAACGTCTGCAAAGAGCAGGGCGTCGAGATAGAAGAATAACAGAATAATTGAGAATGAAGAATTGAGAATTTAGAATTCTATATTCTACATTCAAAATTGTACATTCGAATGAAAGGATTTTACATGGCTAAAGCCAAGAAAAAACATCGTCTTGTAGATGCGAAAGAACCGAACCTGATCGAAGATACGTTTCCATACAGCCTGCCGCCGCTGATACATCTTCAAAATCCGGTCGTGGAGTATATCGACGGCGAGCCGGTTGAATTCGACTTCGAAGCGATCAAGGACAGGCCGATATTTATAACCGATACTACTTTCCGCGACGGCCAGCAGGCCAGGCCTCCCTATACGATCGACCAGATGGTGCATATCTACGATTTGTTAGCAAAATTGAGCGGCCCGAACGGAATCGTAAGGCAGACCGAATTCTTCCTGTATACCAAGAACGACCGCGAGACTCTGGACAAGTGCCGGGCCCTGGGCCACAAGTATCCCGAGTGTACGGGCTGGATTCGTGCCGTAAAGGGCGATTTCAGGCTCGTCAAAGAAGCCGGGCTGAAAGAAACAGGTATGCTCACCAGTTGCTCGGACTATCATATATTCCAGAAACTGAAATTCCGCTCGCGCAAGGAATGCATTGAGAGCTATTGTGAGGTCGTAGCGGCAGCATTCGAGGCGGGCGTTCGTCCCCGGTGCCATCTGGAAGATGTGACTCGGGCCGATATCGAAGGCTTTGTCCTGCCGTTTGTGGATCGCCTGATGGAGATGAGCGAAGAGGTTCCGGAGGAACTTTCGGCGAAGATCAGGCTATGCGATACGATGGGCTTCGGCATCAGCTACCCGGGAGCGCAGCTTCCGAGGAGCATCCCCAAGCTGCTTTACAAGCTGACCCGTGAGTGCGGCGTGCCGAGCGACAGGCTGGAATGGCACGGGCACAACGACTTCCATAAGGTGCATTCCAACGGCGGCACCGCCTGGCTGTACGGGGCAGACTTTGTCAATACTACGCTGTTTGGATTCGGCGAGCGGACAGGAAATCCGCCTCTGGAAGGCGCTGTTATGGAGTACATCGCTCTCAAGGGAGACACTTGCGGACTGGACACTACGGTTATAACGGAACTGGCTGATTATATGCGGTCGATCGGCTTGCCGATACCCGACAACTATCCCTTCGCGGGTAAGGCGTTCAACGTCACGCGTGCGGGCATTCACGCCGGCGGACTTCGCCAGGATGAGCGGATCTACAACATTTTCGATACTGGAAAGCTCCTGAGCAGGCCCCCGCGCGTCGCCATCACCGACAAAAGCGGCGCCGACGGTGTGGCGCACTGGGTCAATGAATTCTTCGGCCTGACCGGCGACGACCGGATCAACAAGATCAGAGTGCACAAGCTGGCCCGCTGGGTCATCGACCAGTATGACGTCGAAGGCCGCCTGACCGCCATTAGCGAGCAGGAGCTTGAGACCAAGGCCAAAGAGTACTACCCCGATTATTGGGAGAAGTACAAGAAATAGCGGTCGGAAGGCAGGATCGTCGTGGTTCCATCCCTGTTGTAGTGACGCCGTAATGGCTTGGCCATCCTGCGGAGGCGTTTCCGGTGGAGAGGCCGTGTCGCGGGCGTCCCGCCCGCGCGTGTCGAAGGCGTCTCGCCTTCGATGCGAGGGATGGAGGCCCTCGACACGTGCGGGCAAGATGCCCGCGGTACTCAAGGGTAAGCCTGTCCCGAGCGCAGACGAAGTGAAGCCCTCGCCGCCGAACAAGGGCGGGGCGTCCTCGCCACCCAGCACTTTTGTGTGAAGCTTAAAAACTTACGAGCACATCGCTTCGACTTCCTCGATGGTCCGGGGGATCGGCTTGCCTAACACGCGAGGGCCTTGTTCTGTAATCAGAACGTCGTCTTCGATTCTGATGCCGCCGAAGTCTCTGTATTTTTCAACGGCATCATAATTGATATATTGCGCGTTCTTCTGCTCGGCTTTCCAACGGTCGATCAATTCCGGAATGAAGTATATCCCGGGCTCGACGGTTATCACATATCCCGGTTCGAGCGCCTTTGCCAACCTCAGCGAGCGCCAGCCGAATTCGGGATTGCGTTTGATTGTGTCCGTATAGCCGACGTAATCTTCTCCGAGTGCTTCCATGTCGTGGACGTCGAGCCCCATCATGTGACCCAGGCCGCACTGGAAGAACAATGTGTGGACGCCCGCTTCGACTGCTTCGGCTGCGTCGCCCCTGACCAATCCGAGGTCCTTCAGGCCGGTTACAAGCACTTCCGAAGCCAGGCGATGGACATTTCTAAACTCAGCACCAGGCTGTGCCGCCTCGATTGCCCTGTTTTGAGCTTCGAGCACGATTGCGTAGATTTCTTTCTGCTTCTGCGAGAACTTGCCGCTAACCGGAATTGTCCTGGTAATATCGCTTGCGTAACCCAAGGGCGTTTCCGCTCCCGAGTCATTTACAGCGATATCGCCGGCGCTCATTACGTTGTCGTATGAATGATTGTGCAATGTTTCGCCATGTATCGAGAAAATCATCGGAAAGGAGAGTCGTCCGCCCCGCGCCAGGACGATTTGCTCCATCGCCGCCGCTACTTCTCGTTCGTAGACGCCAGGTTTGGACATTTCCATCGCAGTCGTCTGCACCTCGTACGACATATCCAGCGCCGCTTCGATCTGTTTGGTCTCAGCATCGCTCTTTATAGATCTTTGAGCCACGACAGCCTTTATCAGCGGTTCTGAGACGTGATCATGCATAACTGCCGGAGGTATGGCCAGCAGATGCTGAATTTTCAAAATGTTCTCAGGCCGGTACTGAGGCGGAAAATGAACATACCTTTTCTGCGCAATGGCCTTTTCCAGAACGAGTTGCAGTCGGTCGGGAGGTGCGGCATCGGAGATGCCGGCCTTTTGACATTTTTCTTTAAGGGGCGGCTGCGCCCCGGTCCATATAACGTCGTCAACGGTCAGATCATCGCCGAACATACACTCATTACCCACGTCCACGTCGATAACGGCAGCCAGCCCGGGGCAATCGAGTCCGAAGAAGTAAAGAAAGGAGCTGTCCTGCCTGAAGGGGTATGGGTTGTCCGGGAAGTTGATCGGGCTTTGCTCATTGCCCGGAAACAGGATCAAACCGGTTCCAACGTCGGACCTTAACCGCTTTCTTCTTTCGACATAAATTTCCGGCGCGAACATTTATGAACTACCTCCGTTTTGTTCCGGCTTTTGGGTCAAGAGGCTGACAACTATCAGGCAAATCACCGACAGTGTTATCGCCGGCAGAACCGCGTCGAGTTCCGACAACTGAGCCGGCATGCGATCTCTAATCACTTCTCCCCACAGAAGTGTGGTCACCGTCCCGGCAAGGATAGAAGTGATCGCTCCGGCTTTGGTTGCGCCTTTCCAGAAGAGCCCTGCGACAAGGCAGGGGGTGATAGCTGAGCCGTAAACAGTAAAGGCATAAAGGGCCTTTTGAAATACGGTCGTACTCTCGGCGAAGGCGAGCGAGACGAGCCATGCGATTACCCCGAAGGTCAGGACCATAAAGCGGCTCATAAAGACGATTCGTTTCTCCGACGCCTCGGGATTGATATGCGCCTGGTAGACGTCCTTAATGAAGGTCGTCGCAGGAACGAGCAGAAACGAATCGGCCGTCGAAATGATGATTCCCACAACCGTTATCATAAACAGCAGTCCGAGCGCCGGCGGCATGAAGTGCCTGGCCGCGTAGATCAGTACGAATCGTCCGTTCTCCGGATCAGGTATCAGGCTGCTGGCAAACCATGCTTCAGCGATGATGAGTTCCTCGATGATCAGGGCGACAAAGATCATGACGATAACAGCCGTCCGGGCGCCTTTTGCGTTTCGGCTGGCAAAAATGCGCTGGTATTGGTTGGCGTCTCCCAGAATGAGCAGAAACACGGGCAGGCAGAAGTTGACGTAGTCGACCGGTCTGAACATGCCCCAGAACTTCATGTGGTCGGGCCGGTCGCCCATTTCGGCAAAGGCCGCCGCCATGCCTTCGAGGCCGCCTGCCTTGACCAGCAAGATGGGAAACGCAAGCAGCAGAGTTGCCATAATCACAGTGCCGGTGACGATATCCGCAAAGGCCAGACTCATCAGGCCCGCCAGCATTGTGTAGCCCACGATGAAAACCGCCGCGATGATCGTGGCATTTGCCGAGGTCAGGTTGGGCTCGTGAAGGTACACCTCTCCCACCTTCGGAAGTTCGGCGAGCCGGAATATCTGCTCATTTTTAGCAAAACCTTCCCCGTATCCGGCAATTGTGATTCGAGTGATCGTACCGGCCTTGATGGCGACAACATCGTCGAGGTTATCGAGACTCCCGATTTGCGACACATCGATGTTTTCAGTTGGACGCAGCGCCTCAACGAGCGGCGATGCCGAGTTATCCTCTTGCGCTTTCTGAAAGGCTTTGTTGACTCTAATGATCTCGGTGGAAGGCACCACGAGTATGGTGAAGCGCTTGTTATTCTCTATCCACTGTTCCCGAATCTTGTTTTTGGCGTCCAAGTCGACACCGACCACACCTGTCCAACCCTTGGGCGGCTCATACCTGAAATAGCCGTTGCGAATCTGCCTTTTGGTAAGCGGATCGCCGGGTTCGAGCGTGACAGGCTCTTTCTTGCCGGCAATTACTTCCAGCACCATGCCGCCGGCGTTGAACTGGTAGCTTACGATGACCATGTAGGCGAGGATAAGGGCAATAACGGCCAGCGTGCGCGCGGTGCCGCCGAATCGCTTGCCGATGATCTCCGGGACTGTCAGAGCTTCGATATTCCGTGCACGGGTGGCAATGAAAGACAGCAGGATCATCCCGATGAACGTGCCGCAGGGCAGCCACAGCGCCGACATGCCCCTGCGATACGTCTCGCCGGCATTGCCGACTATTGAGCCTGTGCCGATCCATACGGCCAGCATTGTGCAGACCATGATCCAGGGCGAGAGCGTCCGTCCGGCGACGGTGAAATCCTCCTGCGTCTTGACCTGTCGCGATTTGTAAATGCCGATGCCGGTAAGGACGACCAGGTAGATAAAGATGGCAATCAGGTAGATCATGCTTTGCTCCGGATAATCTGTTTAGAGTAGAGTTTTAACAGTTGCTCATGGCTGTGTCATGTGTTAGTTGACGAACTGCTCAACGAAATATTTGCAGGTTAGCGGTTCGCCGGTCGCTCTTTCGATCAAGTCGTTCCAGTGGTAACGAGCCCCCGGAGAAAAGATTTTCCGGCGCAGATACTTTCCAGGGCCTTTGTTGCCGACGTAGCTGACATTTTCACCTGAGTTCAGCTTGAAGACCTTGTGGATTATGTAATGGTGCAGTTGTGACGCCAGCAGTTCTCCCAGCATGTAGTTGTGATAGTAGCACGGCGCGCTGGTAAAGTGCAGCTTGGAGGCCCAGCCGGCGTCGGCGGGGCCGGGCGGCCTTCGGATCAACTGGTATTTCTCGACAAGGTCCCACCACAGATCGTTCAAATCCCGGTCCGGATCGGCATAAAGCTGCTTCTCGAAGTTGTACATCACCATTGCCCAGCGGGCGAAAAGAATCTGCTGGAATCGCAGATACTTCTCGCTGACCTTCTCGATCTCCTTTCGTTCGGCATCCGACAGATCGAGCATCTCCTGCATCCAGGCTGCGTTGCGGCTGAGCCGGCCGAAGAACATCGCTACCGCTTCGGTTGTGAAGCTGTGTGCCGGCATTCTGAGCAGCCACGGCTCATCTCGATCGTGATATTTACTGTAAACCGCGTGTCCCAGTTCGTGTAGAATTGTTTCCATCCAGCGCTCTGTATTCTGAAGATTGCATAGAATTCGGACATCGCCTTTGCGGTCTACATCGTGACTGAAGGCGTGCGGGTATTTATTTCGCCGGTCGTACAAATCGCTGCGGGCAAGAATATCATCCACTGGCAGGCCGACGCCTGCATAATATTCCTTCGCGATCTCCTTGACGTCCGCGTTCCCATAATACCGATCCAGGTCCAGTTCGTATACCAGCGGTGTTCTTTGAAAGAAGGGATCGTGATAATGCCACGGCATCAGATCCTGCGGTGCTATTCCGTAGCTATCTGCAAGGATGCGATCAAGCTCCTCCTTCAACTGAGCAAAAGGTTCATCCGTGCATTCGTCAAGCTCAGCAAAAATGGCGTCCAGTTCACCGATGCTTTGTTCGCCTGTAGTGATTGAGAATGTGTGGTAATTATCGAAACCGAGATGTTGCGCGGCTCGGTTCCGCAGTTTCACTAACCGGATAAGATCGTCGACGATTGCCTCGCCGACCTGCTTGCTCGCTTTCCATGCCAGTTCTCTTTTGCGGCTGTCCTGTTCAGTTGTTAGAATCGTATATATTTCACTATTGGCGACCTTGCGGCCATCCATCTTACCTCGAAAGTTGTTGTATTTCTTTTTGACGCTTGTGTCGGTCTCAACAATTTTTTTAAGCAGTTGCGGCGGAATCTGATTATGAAGATAAGTATAGTAGAGTTTGTCAAGTTGCCTGCGTAACCCGGCGTCTTTAATCCTGCCCGACTTCTTGACCTCTTTGAGAAAAGCGTACTGGTGGGAATCGCTCTGAATGCAACGAATTCTGGTCTGAAGCTCGCGAAGTTTGTCGTAGTATTTCGGCTTGCCCGTGGTCGAAGCTTTCCAATAGGTAATATTGGCCTGGTCGGAGAGTGGCTGGACCTGTGCAACATGAGCCGCGATAAATTCCTGTAATTGTTTCTCCCGGCTATTATGCGCGCAGCCGAAAAGCAAAAAGGGCGAAACATATAACAAGGCTACGTACGATATTCCTTTCATAAAATGTCTCCAGCTTGTTCCAGAATGATCACAGATAAACGATTCGAAAATACAATAACAAAAACAAAGTTCGAATGCACGGATTTTGCGAGGGTGCCTTGACTATGTCAACACCGTGCAATGTCATTGGGAGGAGCCGAGCGACGAAGCAACCTCAATCCTAAGGACGGGAGATTGCTTCGCTGCGCTCGCAATGACGTTGCGGTTTCGAGGCGATCTCTCAAAGCAGACTGGCCGCATGCTCAAAATGCCTGTTGCTCGGTGCGGGCGATGATTTCCTCTTGCAGGTCCTTGCCTACGTCGACGAAATAGTCGCTGTAGCCGGCTACTCGCACGATCAGGTCTTGATGTTCTTCGGGCTTGGCCTGGGCCTGTCTGAGTGTCTCGGCAGTGGTGACGTTGAACTGAATGTGGTGGCCGTCGAGTCTGAAATAAGACCTGATAAGGTGCGCTAATTTCTCGATCCCGTCATCTCCGGCCAGCACCTGTGGACTAAACTTCATGTTAAGAAGCGTTCCGCCGGTTCGGACGTGGTCGATTCGAGCCGCCGATTTCAAAACTGCGGTAGGTCCGTGGCGATCCGCCCCCTGGCTCGGTGAGATGCCTTCAGAGACGGTATCGCCGGTCTTTCGGCCGCACGGCAGAGCGCCTGTGACAGAGCCAAAATAAATGTGTACTGTTGTAGGCAGGAGATTCACTCGGTATTTGCCACCCTTGTTGTTTGGCCTGCCGTTGAGCAGGTTATAGTAAGCGTCGAACAATTCCTCCGTGATGCTGTCTGCGAAGTCGTCATCGTTACCGTACTTCGGAGAATGCTCGAGCAGCTTGTGCCGCAGGTCCTCATATCCCTCGAAGTCGGCGTGCATCGCGGCCAAAAGGTCATTCATCCCAATGTCCTGCTGCTCGAAGACGTGGTATTTGACCGCCGCCAGCGAATCCGTGACCGTTCCCATGCCGACGCCCTGGATGTAGGTCGGGTTGTAACGCGCTCCGCCGTTGTGGTAGTCTATGCCGCGGGCGATACAGTCATCCATTACAATAGACATAAACGGTGCGGGCATGTGATTTGCAAACAGTCGCTCGATAACGTTGTTGCCACGAATTTTGAGGTCAATGAAATGTCGGAGCTGTTGCTTATACGCATCCAGCATCTGCCCGTACGAGGCGAAATCGCGAACGTCGCCGGTTCGAGGGCCAAGCTGTTCGCCTGAACGGGGATCGACGCCGTTATGGAGCGCCAATTCCAGAATCCTGGGCCAGTTGATGTAGCCGGTCAGGGTACAGCTTTCCTTGCCGAATGAGCTGACAGTTACGCATCCGCTGGGCCCGCCGGCTCGCGCATCGGCCATGCTCTTGCCGTCCTGGAGCATCTCCTTGATGATAACGTCTGTGTTAAACACCGAAGGCTGCCCGGTTCCGGTTCGGATTACCTCGCACGCTCGTCTCACGAATCGGTCTGGATTTCTCTTGCTGATCTGGACGCAGGCGCTCGGTTGTGTCAGATGCATCTCGTCCACTATATCCAACAAGAGGTAAGAAACGTCGTTGACCCCGTCCGTGCCGTCGGAGGGCTTTAAGCCCCCGATGTTTATCAGGGCGAAATCGGTATAGGTTCCGCTCTGTTCCTCGGTCACGCCTACTTTCGGAGGGGCCGGTTGATTGTTGAACTTGATCCAGAAGCACTGCAGCAACTCTTGAGCCTGCTCGCGGGTTAGACTCCCGTCGTTCAGTCCTTTCTCGTAGAACGGCTGCAAATGTTGGTCGAGCCGGCCGGGATTGAAGGAATCCCACGTGTTTAGCTCTGTGATCACGGATAAATGCACAAACCAATAGGACTGCAGCGCTTCGGAGAAGTTTCGCGGCGCGTTAGCGGGCACGTGCGTACATACCTCGGCTATTCGCTCCAGCTCTTCACGGCGAGTCGGATCATTTTCCTCCTGCGCCATTTGTGCGGCTTTTTCGGCGCAACGTTGGGCGAAGGTAATGACCGCATCTGCACAAATGTCCATAGCACGATATTCCTGGTCTTTTTCGTACGCCCGCGGGTCATTGAAGTAGTCGAGGTTCTTGCGGTTCTCTGCGATGTCAAGCTTGAAGTCGAGCATGCCTTTGTGGTAAATCTTGTCGTCGAGGATCGCGTGGCCGGGCGCCCGCTGTTCCATGAACTCGGTAAAAACACCCGCTTCGAATGCCCGATGCCATTGCTCGTCCATCGCTGCGAACACTTTCTCCCGCATTGTCTTGCCGGTCCAAAACGGGATGATTCTTTGTTCGTAGACTTGCCGCACCTGTTCCGAGACAACAAAAGGGGTCCGTTGGCGACTGTTCAATATTCTCAGGTCCTCAAGGCTGTGACAGCACAGTTCCGGATAGGTTGGCGTGGCCTTCGGCGCCGGGCCGCGTTCGCCGACTATCAGTTCGCCGTCATTTATGCAGACGGCCTTATTCTCCATAATGTGTTTGAACAACAAGGCCCGACACACCGGGACGGATACGCTTAGAGGAATATCACTGCCGTAGAAATCGGTTACCAGCTCCGCCCGTTCACTCGATATATAGGGTCGGATCTCGACGCTCTGATTGCGAAGCTTTGTAACTCTCTCGTTCATATCGTTAGCCCCCAGTTCTTACCTCAAGACCGTAGCTCCTAAGGATATCTGCAGTCGTGTTCATCTGCTCGGTATCCGGCGCCTCAGTTTCCATCATGTCAAACTCGGCGGTGAGTCGAGCCGATTTTTCCTTTCCGCCGCTGTTATAGGGCAGAATGTCGATTCTTGTTACATTATTCAGCGACTTAACGAATTCTGCTGTTGCTTCAATATTGTTCCTCTCGTCATTAAAGCCGGGAATAATCGGTATCCTGATCGCTGTTCTCTTCCCGGCATCCGACAACCACTTGACATTATACAATATCAAATCGTTCTGCACACCTGTAAAGTCCCGATGAATGTTCGGATCCATGTGCTTGAGGTCACAGAGAAATAGATCCGTCTGCTGCGAAATCCTTTCAACGACACTGGTATCGGCGTGGCAGGTTGTGTCTACTGCCGTATGTATGCCCCGTTTGCGGCACCGACTTAACAGTTCCAGCAGAAACTCGGGCTGCATCAATGGCTCGCCTCCGGAAAATGTGGCGCCACCTGCGGACTGATCGTAGAAAACCACGTCTTTCTCGATCTCGCTCATCACCTCGCTCGCAGTCATTCGTTTGCCGATTATTTCCCTGGCGTTGTTGAGACAAGCGGCCACGCACTCGCCGCAAAGATCGCACAGGGTCGGATCTGTCATAGGCTTGTCATCATCAGAGGAAATCGCATTTCTGCCGCAAATCTCAATGCATCGGCCGCAACGCCGGCATCTGCCCTCACGAAAGCCGACCTCCGGGAGTTTTTTCCAGCTCTCGGGGTTGTGGCACCATTTGCACTGCAAAGGACAGCCTTTGAAGAAGACGGTGGTGCGGATGCCGGGCCCGTCGTGAATGGCATATTTCTTCACATCGAAGACGTATCCGCTTATCTGCCTGTCGTATTGATTTGGACGTGCCGACCGTATCATCTCTTATTAGCATACCAAATTGGCACGTCAAATACAACGAAGAGAAAAGTCAGGGGCTGGATCATGGATGGCAGCCATCTTACTTTCTGTGGTTTTGCGGCTAACCAAAGCGAAATAGCTTCACTTGCGGCGCGACCGGCAATGGTCCAATCGGTGAAGTGTGAGACATGTACTTACGAACTTCTGCAAATGAGCTTTTTTTGAAAGTACTCATGTGAGCCCCTGCTCCTCGGAGGTAGAACAAAGACTCACTTGCTCTGTATGTATGAAGTTAAAAGCACTCCTTCTCAAGCACTGCTCAAAGAATCAAATTATTACTGAAGCGTTCTGCGTCTTCGCAGATAGCCGACTACACACACTCCTATACCTCCGAGTAAAAGAGCTCCTGGTGCCGGAATGGGGTGGGAGTCCGAGGCAAGCCATTTGCCGATGGGGGCCGGAGATGCCGGATTGCCTGACTTCTCCACGCTATCCATTGCATCCTCCGATAGATACTGGACTTCATAGTTGAACGTCATGGTCGAATATTTTCCGGGCGCTTTAAACTCCCATATCGGGAAATGATCATCCCCTGCTTCGTCTTCCCAAGTGTAAGGGATAGTGGGAACACCAGCCTTCCGCCAGACGGACGTTGGTGTAAAGTACTTATCGATCCCGATAGGCCACTCGAGGAAAGTTCCGCCTTGATGTTTCGAAGCCCCGGGGGGTGTCCACGGCCATTTGTGCTCGATCTGCATCTTCGTGTTAGGAAGAAAATCCTTCAGGGTATGTGTTTGCCCACTCACGGTCATCTTCCAACCTTTCCTGCCGACGTAAGCATGGGCATTCACAGCGGCTATGTACCCGTTCTGTCCCGCCCCGGTCATAACCATAGTATTTGTCAAATAGGGGTACCAATACGAGCCGTCCGTTTTGTCGTAAACGACTCGATCCCCGCTGTACCATTGATTGAGCACTCCTGCTCCGACAGGGCTGCCGAGGTACAGAACGAGTATCACGCAGAGCGCAATACCAGCACGCAACGTCTTCATTTACTACTCCTTCCCTACTAAAAAGCTGTTCTCCATAAGCTGTATTGCTTGTTGAAAAAGATTTTCGAGGTATAAGGCTGCCGGCTCATGTGCCAAAGAGCATCCGCGGAACTTAATGAATCGCGCTGCCATGTTAATATTAGCTGTTAAGCGTAATATGACGCGGAGACTCGTCCGTCGAGCGTCAGCCCGTCCTGGCATCACCTCCTTTCAATGACCAGACAGTTGTCACAACACCGACCGGCATGATTCTTGAAATGACGGAGTGAAGAATATTACTTTTCGTGTAGTTGGCGGGCCGAAGGGCTGATGCCCGACAATTGTATGCTGAGCGCCTGAAACAATCGCAGAAACGGCAACCCGACCTTTGAACCTTCGGATTACTATTGGCGTACAACGCCAGCACTCCTTCACTGCTAACTTCCTTGAAAGCAGCCACTTTGAGTCCCTTCCTAAGTTAGGCTTCTGTCTGAAGCAGCCCTCAGTTGCCGGAGGAGCTCAGGCACGAGCAAAGCTCTCCGGATGTTCATCCATTAACTCAATAATAAATAGCGTATTTATAGGACCCTGTCAATTGATTTTAGGTTATTTCGTAAATTTTAACGGAATATTTGTCCAAAACTCCTATATGTACTCTTCGTTCTGCAAAGCTGTTCTATTTTTAGATGTTTTACCTAATTGTCCATATATCTCACAATTCCCATACTAACGTAGTGGAAACGGGACGTTTCTTACACGAAAAGTTAATACTCCTGTCTCAATACTGTTTAAGACCTTGAATGGTAAGCCTTTACGAGCATTGATACGACGAAAACAGTCCGACTCACGTCAAGTAACTTATGGGACGTTTTCAAAAAACATGGCTCCTTAATGTGCTCCCAATATATTTTATCGGATTAATATCTTCAATAAGTTAAGCCAAAATTCTCATAATCAAAAGTTATCAATTAAATATATTAGGCAAATTACCTATACTTCCCAAAAAAGCATGGTTTATGTGTCCGGATCTATCTTTTCCCATCTTTCCAACCTTTGAAGTCACAATCCTGCTGTTAAATCTGTTGTTCTTCGTCATACAAAAGCACATCTCACAATTCGGCTTTAACGAATGAAGATGCTTAAATTCCCTGGTGATATTTGTTATGCTGGCGGTATTGAAATGTTGTTATACGTTTTAGCAACTGTTGAGGTGAAGTATGTTGGTTGATTTACGGCATGTTCTTGTTGTCGGTTTAGCTGCTTTTATGCCGAGCCTGCCGGGTATCGGCAAATCTGTGATTCGATCCGAAGAAGCAAAGGCTCTTCAAGCGGCGATCGAAGATATGGCGAGCACGTTCGACGAGCAATACCCTGCGGGAGGCGAGTATCTTAACAGGCTGCGAGACGTCGAACGGCGGAAAGACCGGGAAGCTTTTAAGGCCCTGCGTCGAGAAGCGCTGCTTTCGAATCCTCTCGTCAGCGGGAATCCGATTTTGTTTGTAATGCGGGCGCAGTATAAGAGCGATCACCATAATACTGCTACTATGTTCAAGACCGGGGAGATCAACACTAAGAGCTTTCGGGGCGGCGGGGCATTGAAAATTATTGATTTTGGAAGCGGCGGCAAGGACGAGACTCTGATCGAAGCGTCAGAAGGGCTGCTGCGCGATCCGGAGGTTCATTTCGACGGCGGCAACATAGTCTTTTCCATGCGAAAGAATATCGACGACGATTACCATATTTATGAGATTAACGCCGACGGCACAAACCTGCGGCAACTGACGTCTGCGCCGGGAGTAGCGGATTTCGATCCGATGTATCTGCCGGACAACAGCATTGTCTTCTCATCGACGCGCGAGCCGAAATACTGCATGTGCAACCGCCACATCATGGGCAATCTCTTTCGTATGGATGCAGACGGTGCGAACATCCATCAGATCGGCATGAGTACACTGCACGAAGGCCATTCTTCACTGCTGCCGGACGGGCGGATTCTCTATGATCGCTGGGAATACGTGGACCGCAATTTCGGCGATGCTCAGGGTCTGTGGACTATAAATCCGGACGGGACGAATCAGGCCGTTTATTGGGGCAACAATACGTGGTCGCCCGGCGGCGTGATCGATGCCCGCGCTATACCCGGCACCGAGCGCGTTATGTGCATTTTCGGCTCCTGCCACGACCGGCCGTGGGGGGCGCTGGCGATCGTAGACCGGCGACTGGGCATCGACGGCAGAAAGCCCGTCATACGAACATGGCCCGCTGCCGCAATCGGTGTCGTAAAAGAAGAAGGGCCAAGGCCGAATGTCTACGGATTCGACAGATTCAAGAAGGTGAATCCGAAATACGAGGATCCGTATCCGCTCAGCGACAAGTATTTCCTCTGCTCGCGAATGACGGGTAAGGGTGAGCAGATGGGGATTTACCTGCTCGACATCTTCGGCAATGAAATCCTGCTCCATGCCGAAGGGCCGGGATGCTACGATCCCATGCCGATGGGAAAGCGCCCAAGGCCGATGGTCATTCCGCCGCGGCGTGACTTCAAGGACGGCGAGGGCTTTTTCTTCGTGATGAACGTTTACCATGGGACTCACATGGAGGGTGTCAGGCCCGGCACGATTAAGTATCTGCGCGTGGTCGAGTCGCCCGAGAAGCGTTTCTGGACGCACGCTCAGTGGGGTGGCCAGGGGGTCCACTGCCCGGCGCTAAATTGGCACAGTTTCGAGAACAAGCGCATTCTCGGCACTGTTCCGGTGGAGCGTGACGGCTCGGCTTATTTCGAGGTGCCCTCGGACAAGTTTGTGTACTTCCAGCTTCTCGATGAGAACAGGATGATGATCCAATCCATGCGAAGCGGGACGGTTGCGCAGTCGGGCGAGGTCACTGGTTGCGTGGGTTGTCATGAGAATCGTCGAGAGGCGCCGAAACCGTCGAGCAGCAAAGCGCCTATGGCGCTTCAGCGGCCGCCGAGCAAACTCAGCGGCTGGAAGGGCGAGCCGCGGCTGTTCAGTTATATTAGCGAGGTGCAGCCGGTTTTCGACAAGCACTGCGTCAGGTGTCACGATTTCGGACAGGAAGCGGGCGAAAAGCTTATCCTTGCAGGCGACCGGACCAACACGTTCAACGCCTCCTACAACGAATTGTGGCGGAAGAAATACATCAGCGCCATCGGCGCCGGCCCATCGAATGTACAGGGGGCGGCGTCGTGGGGCTCCCACGCCAGCAAACTTATAAGGGCGATTCGCTCGAAACATTTTGGAGTAAAACTAAGCCGGGACGATTTCGAGCGAATTGTGACTTGGATCGACATTAATGCGACGTACTATCCGCGCTACGATTGTGCCTATCCGAACAATCTGGGCGGGCGATGTCCTCTCAATAACAAACAGCTCAAACGACTGACCGAGCTAACCGGTGTGTCTTTTGCCAAACTGGCCGCGCACAATAAAAACATTGGGCCGCAGATCAGCTACGACCGTCCGCGACTGAGCCCGTGCCTGGCGCAATTCGAAGATAAGGGCTCGCGGGAATATCGCGAAGCACTCGCAATCATCGAAGCCGGCAGGAAAATGCTCGAGCAACGCCCGCGAGCCGATATGCCGGGGTTCGAGCCCTGTCCCAAAGATCAGCGGCGGCAGCGGGATTACACGAAACGCCGACAGGTGGAATTATCGAGCCGTCGGGCGATCAGAGAGGGCGAAAAGCTCTACGATGCCGACCTGCAGTAACGTGTATGCGAACGATCACGCCAGCGCATCTTTGCAGAACTGGACGCACTTTTTCACCTCGGTGACGGCGTCCGAGCCTTGAGGCACCTTGTACTCCAGCTCGATGTCGGCGGGGAATCTCCACCCCTCTCGTTTCATCAGATTCAGGACCAGCGCTACAGGCGTGTCTCCCTGGCCGAAAGGCATATTCGGGCCGCCGTTGACTTTGCGGTCCTTCAGGTGGAGGCTGAGGATGCGGTCATGGAACTTCTTAATGAGAGGAATCGGAGAATGGTTTGTGCCGGCAACATAATGGCCTATGTCCAGGTTTATTCCCAGGTGCTTTCCATGTGACAGGATTGGCCCGTCGTAGGTCGTCGGGGTTAACTGCATATGGTTGTGGAAGCCGATCATGATTTTGTGTTTGTCGGCGATGGGGCCGAGTCTTTCAGCGGCCTGTTCGGAAATCTCGCGGGTAATTCCCCTGGCGCCGAGTGCTTTGGCTACGTTGAAGTAGTAGCCTATCTCCTCGTGGGACATATTTGCATTTCCAATGCTGCCGAACTTGACAATGTGAATGTTTACACCTGCGTCGTTGTACATTTTTCGCAGGGCTCGGTACTTATCCATCGAAACCGATAGACGCCACTCAAGCAGTTGATCCTGCATTTCTTGCCGCCTTTTTTTCTCCTCAGCGGTTCGCGCCCGGCCGCGTCCGCCTCCTTTCGGCGCACCGGCGAACTGCTCGGCGGGGCCTCCCATCAACTCAACCGAACTGAGTCCGCACTGAACGGCGTATTTGAGGATATTCTCAGCGCTCCCGGGCAAACTTCGGAAACTATAAGTTATAGCGCCGATCTGCACGCCATTGAAATTGGAGTCCGGCTTTCCGGCTCGACCGAAGACTTGCCTCGGTATTAACGTTGCCGCGGCCATGGCTGCTGCACCACCGAGAAGCTCGCGTCGTGATATCGTAGCATTTTGTTGTCCGGTCATAATTGTTTCTCCAAAAGCCAGTCGTTTCCATTAGTTCATATAAGTCGGGCGTATTTAATCCTGCAATCGCAATGATGTCAAGCTGTTTCCCGCCGTTGCATTTAGTTGGACCTTCGTCAAAATCATTGGCGAGATGCCGCAGATAATAAAATATTGCAGGAAAAACCTTTGACAATTCTTGTGGAGATAGTATTGTGTAATAAGTGGCTGTCTGAGAAATGCGGAACAGGCGGCTTTGGAACGAGGTGTGAAATGTAATTATTCCTCAAGCAGGGATGCTTGTCATAGGGAAGGAGTAGCGAAAGAATGAAGACAATGCGCATTTTTCTGACTTTTGTGGTGTTGTGTTCCGCTCTGTCTACCGCGGGATGCAATAAATCCGAACTGAACAAGCTCAAAGCGGAATTGAACGAGACCGAAGATGAGAGAGACGCTCTGAGGGCCGAAGTCGGTGCAATCACCCAGCAGCGAGACGAGCTGCAAAAGCAGGTGAAGAAACTTGACAGTTCGCGGCAGGAGCTGCAGGAAGAAATCGTCGGTCTGAAGAAAGCAAATGACGAGCTGCAGGCGGAAGTTCGGGATCTCAAGTCGGCGCGCGACAAGCTGGAAAAGCGAGCGGCAGCTTTGGAAAACCAGGCCGCCGAACTTGCCAAGTCTCGCGATGCGGCGCTCGCCCAGGCCAAAAAGGCCGAGGACAGAATCGACACGCTGGCAAACCAACTCGACAGCGAGAAGAAGAAAGTCTCTAACCTGGAGTCGCAGTTAAAGCAGGTCCAGAACGCAATCGCAGAACTCCAAAAACAGTTCTCGCAATAGCTTCCAGTGGAACGGAAGTTCGGCACGGCAAGAATAGGCCGCCAAGCCAGTATAGTTAATGAGCTCACGCTCAAGTTTCCATCAGTAAGCTGGCGGAAAGTTGCCCCATACGCTGGTTGCAAGCTGGAAGATCATCCAGATAAGCATGATGCAGATCAGGGCGTACACGAAGCGGGGGAACCAGCGAGCGAACTCGTGAAACCAGAACTCCGCCTGTTCGTTGTAGCTGTCTGCGAGGCGTTTTGAAACGTCGTCAAGCTGGCCCGTTTCCTCACCCACCTTCCACATTTCAACCAGCTCGAGCGGAAGTTTTCGTGAAAGGCCTTCGCCCATGGTCCCGCCTTCCCTGACGGAGGCGGCGGCAGGCCGAAACAGGTCGCCCACGATGGCGTTGCCTGTTGCATGAATCGACATCTCGACGCAGTCAGTCATTGGCACTCCAGCCTTGCAGAGCATGTGGAAGGCCCGGCAGTACCGGCTCAGAGCGAACTTGTACACGGCTCTGCTCAGGATGGGTATCCGCAGGACCAGACTGTCCAGCGCTCTGCGAAGATGGCCGGTTTGTGGAGTAAATTTGAATATAAGGACGATGATAACGGCCGGTACAAGGTAGAGAGAGATAATGCTTGCTACTCTTCGAAAGTAATCGCTGAAAACCCATCCGCCGAGAACCAGGCCGCGAAGCGGAAAAACAAAAGCAGCAACGAGCAGAACTATTGCCGGCAGCGCAAGACCGGCACGTATTTTTCCTATCGTCCGATGTGACATCTCATGCCATTGTGAGAGGAGCCCTATCATATCCGGAAGATTGCCTGACTTCTCGGCTACGTCTACGATCATCAAATCAACAGGCTTGAATACTCCTGGGTGAAGTCGCATTGTCTCGGCAAGGGTTTCGCCTTTCGATACTCCTTCGGCTAACTCCGCGAATGCCTTTTTGTTCCGGCCCTTCATTCCCGGCGTTACGGTATTAAGCGAGCGGAGAACCGGAACGCCGGCGTCGAGCATATTGGAAAGATTGTTATAGGCAATCGCAAGGGCACTTGGCATAGCAGCTTCCTTGAGAGATCGACTGCGAAAAGTATATTCTCAACAGAGCCAGCTTCAAAATATATATTCTACTCCGATCCAGTCCAAATGTCAAAATTAACTTGCACACCGGACAGAGTGGTTTACAATTTTGTCTTACGAAGCAGGAATCTGTGTTGGAAGAGACAGAAGAAGGGAAAAGGAGTCATTTATGGATTGGGAATCAATTATCAAGAGGGCATCCGAATGGCTGCTCAAAGATGGTTTGCGAATTCTGCTGATTTTAATTTTGATGTTTGTTTTCATCAAAATCGCTCACTTGGTGACAGATAGCCTGTTCAGAAGATTTCAAAAGGGCAAGCGAGAGGCGGATGGCGAATTCAAAAAACGCGCCGACACCCTGAGTTCAATCGCAGGCAGTGTCTTAACTGTTTGTATCGTTATCATCGCAGTAATCACAATAATGGCTCTGCTGGACATTCCGATAGGTCCCGTTCTTGCCTCAGCAGGTATTGTGGGCGTGGCCATTGGTTTTGGGGCGCAGCATCTTGTCAGGGACGTCATAAGCGGCTTTTTCATATTGTTCGACGACCAAATCCGCGTTGGTGACGTTGTGCAGATAGCCGACAAAGGAGGCCTGGTCGAGAAAATCAATCTGAGAATGACCATACTCAGAGATCTGGCGGGAAACGTCCACTACGTTCGCAATGGCGAGATCAGCGTAGTCACAAATATGACCAAGGAATATTCGAGATATGTGTTCGAGGTCGGTGTCGCGTACAGAGAGGACGTTGACGAGGTAATCGAAGTGATCAAAGAGGTGGACGAGAACCTGAGAAGCGATCCCGAGTACAAAGACGACATTCTCGAACCCATTGAAATTCTCGGCCTGGACCAGTTTGCCGATTCTGCGATTGTTATCAAGGCGCGAACCAAGACCAAACCCATCAAGCAGTGGGCCGTAGGCCGGGAATTTAACCGGAGGTTGAAGAGAAGATTCGACGAGAAGGATATTGAGATTCCCTTCCCCCATGTCACCCTGTATATGGGACAGGATAAGGATGGTCAATCTCCGCCTTTGCACGTGGATACGGGCCCGAAATAGATTGCCTGCTTAGCTCCAAAGTAGTCATGGTATGAGAAGAGAAGAGGAAAGGTAACAATCATGTGTTGCAGAAAACTGGTGGTTTTGTTTTGTCTGGCGATGTTTGTTCAAACATGCCTTGGTGATGAGATACTCTTGAAGAACGGAGACCGTCTCACGGGAAAGATCGATCATCTGGTCGGCGGTAAGCTTCATTTCAAATCAGATATGGCCGGCGATGTCACGGTGAACCTGTCTGACATCCAGACTCTCAGCAGCGAAGAAGCGATAGAGGTCAAGCTCAAAGACGGTACGAGTCTCAACCAAAAAGTCATGAGCGACCAGCCGGGGCGATTCAGCGTCAAAGGAACGGAGACCCTTAAAGCCCAGGAATTTGCGGTTGCAGACATTGTCTCGATCAATCCTCCGCCAGAGCCGCAACCCAAGTGGGCCGGAAGCATTTCGGCCGGATACACATCGACTCACGGCAACACAACGACCGAGACCATCAGCGCCAGCGGCAGTATGGCGAAACGCACCGAGAAAGACCGTACTCAGCTCAGCGCGGATTACGCCAAAGGAAAGCAGGAGGATAGAGATACCGGTGAGGATGAGACTATCGAAGACTGGTGGCGGGCGAAGGGCAAGTATGACTACTTCGTCAGCGAGAAATTCTACGCATATGCCGACGGGCGATATGAAAAGGATGCCGTGGCTGACCTGGACAGACGAGTCATAGTCGGCGGCGGTGGCGGCTACCAGTGGATCGAGTCGCCGGACATGAACTTCTCGACCGAGGTCGGTCTTGCTTCCCTCTACGAGAAATTCGACAACCAGACCGACAGCAACAGCGAAATATCCGCTCAGGCCGGCTACAACTTCGACAAGAAGCTGACAAAGAAGACGAGTCTCACTCACGATCTGACTTACTATCCGGCCCTCGACAAATTTTCCGATTACTTCCTTACTTCGACTTTGGGGATTCGGACGGACTTCAGCAGCAGCTTTTTTGCGACCTTTAAGACCATATTCAACTACGACGAGACTCCTGCTATCGGCGCCCATAAAACCGATGTCAAGTACTTCCTGGGACTTGGATACAGCTTCTAAGGCGAACCGCACCGAAGGGGCAGAGTCAGAGTCGTTAATCTGGCTGTAAAGGGCCACCAAAAAGGATTGCGCTACAGTTCTGCGCCGATCTTTTCAACTTCAGACCATACTCTGAGAAAATTCTCAGAGCATATCTTGCTTATGTCCTTTTCGGTGTAACCCAATTTCAGCAATTCATGGATCAGATTGGGATAGCACGAGACGTCCTTCAAGCCATTGGGCAGATTATCGCCGACGCCGTCAAAATCGGAGCCCAGCCCCACATAATCTATGCCGACCAGCTTCACAACGTGATCGATATGTGCGGCTACGTCCGCAACGTCGGCCTCGCTGTACGGATTTTCTCTCAAATAAGCTTCGGCGTACTCATCTTTTTCATCGCCCTGCAGGTTGTGGGCTTTGATATACTGCCGTATGTGGCTTCTTCGAGCCGGAAATTCCTTATTAACGGGTGCAGGTTTCATTTTACGTAATTTCTCAAGCCGATTGTTTAAGATTCCTAT
>CAZRBG010000067.1:0-29386 GCA_964598225.1 uncultured Pirellulales bacterium | reverse complement strand
TTCCGACGGAACTATCCCCATGAAATCGGGAAGTTATTTCGTGCACGATCCTAACCGCCCTCTATAGAAATCTGGGCGACGGCATGTTCGAAGATGTCACGATGACTACGGGCGCGGGAGCCGGAACGCTTGCGTATGTCACCTGGGGCAACGGTTTTGTAGATTTCGACAACGACGGAGATCGCGACATTTTCGTCGCATGTGGGCACCTTCAGGACAATATCGAGAAATACAACAGTAGTTCAGCCACGAACGTCCGAAACATTTTACTAATGAATAACGGCGACGGGAGATTTGTTAATATTTCGGATCAAAGCGGCGACGGCATGAAGATCAAGCTGCGAAGCCGGGCTGCGGGGTTCGATGATTTGGACAACGACGGGGACATAGATGTAGTAATACTGAATTCGCGCCGCGGCCCGACGATTTTGAGAAATAACTCGATCACTAAAAACCACTGGTTGCAGATTCGTTTGCGGGGCGTGAAGACCAATCGAGACGGCGTCGGCACGCACGTTAGGGTCAAGGCGGGCGATCTATCCCTTCTCGGCGAAGTTCACAGCGGACGCGGATATCAAAGTCATCACGGGATGCGGCTTCACTTCGGGTTGGGAAAACATGATAAGGCGGATCGAATCGAGGTCCGTTGGATTGGCGGCGACACTGATGTATTCGAGAACGTTGCCGCAGATCGGCTTATCACCCTGACCGAAGGTAAGTCTCGGATTGAATCAAGATAGACCGTGATATTGCTTTTCATAGTTGCACATACTCTTTCGGCAGCTCGTTCGTTTCCATTGTCCAGGGTGTGGCCACGCCGTTAGCGACTCGATATAGGACGAGGATATCGTAACCCTTTTCTTCGACCCACGGTTTTAGAAAGGCGAAATCCTCGACGATTTGTTTCTTCAAATCCAAATCATCAATTTGCTCGGCTTTTCCTGCGATTCTGACCTGGCAGTTCTGCTCATGGCCATAGAAACACATCTCGACCGCCGGATTGGCCTGCAACTGCCTGTTGACGTCTTTCTCGCTGCCTGTGCTGAAGATAACGCCGTTTTCGTCGGCCCGATACATCATTATCATTCGAGCGCGGGGCCGGCCGTCGTCTATGGTCGCGAGACTGAAGAGCGGGTTCTCAGTGATAAATTCGAAGACTTCTTCTTTAGTCATAATCTGACTCCATATAAGGGTGAATTGTAATTGGTGATTGGTAATTGCGCAGTGTCGCTCAGTTACCATTCACTATTCACCATTTACCATTCACCGTTTTAGGAAGGTTTGGTTATTGTCTCTTTGCCGTTCATGTAGGGCCGCAGAGCCTTCGGGATTGTAATCGAGCCGTCGGCGTTCTGGTACAGTTCGAGAATCGGTATTAATATCCGCGGTGACGCAATAACTGTGTTGTTGAGCGTGTGACAGAATATGTTTTTCTTTCTGCCGGGATCTTTATACCGCAGGTTCATTCTTCTGGCCTGGAATTCGTAGAACTTGCTCGCGCTGTGCGTTTCGCAGTAGCTCTTGCGAGACGGCATCCAGGCCTCGACGTCGAATTTTTTGGCCTGTCCTCTGCCGAGATCGCCCGTGCAGACATTTACAACGCGATAGGGCAGTTCCAGCGCCTGCATAACCGCCTCGGCGTTGGACAGAATCTCGCGGTGAAACTCTGCGCTGGTCTCGGCGTTATTCTCGCAGATGACGACCTGTTCAACCTTATCGAACTGGTGGATTCGGTACAGGCCGTAAGTGTCCTTGCCGGCGGCGCCGGCTTCGCGCCTAAAGCAGCTCGAAAGAGCGACATATTTCAACGGCAACTCTTCGGCCGCCAATATCTCACCCATGCGATAGGCGGTCAGCGGCACCTCGGCGGTTCCGACCAGATTCAACTGATCCTTTTCCATCCGGTATGTCTGGTCCTCGGAGCCGGGGTAATAGCCGGTGCCCTTCATGGCGTCATCTTTCATCAAAAGCGGCACAGATAGCGGGACATAGCCCTTGTCGATCATGTGGTCCATCGCAAATCGTAAAACAGCCCAGTGCAGCAGAGCGCCGTCGCCTTTGAGGAAATAATTTCTCGTCCCCGCCAGCTTAACGCCGCGCTCGACGTCGATCATACCCAAATCAATACCTAATTGCAGGTGATCCTTAGGCTCAAAGCCAAATTGCCGTACTTGGCCCTCTTTTCTAATTTCGACGTTTTCCGTGTCATCTTCACCAAGCGGCACATCATCATCCGCCGGCTGCGGCACCTGCTGCATCAATTCATCGAATTGTGGCTGGAGGTCTTTAATTTCTTTCTGTAAATCGACTTCTTCGTTCTTCAATTCTGATAGTGTAATAAGCGCGGAGTCTTTTTTATCGCCTGACAACGTGGAAATTGACTTACCGATGCGGTTTTTGTCTGTTGCAATATTCTGTAAGATTGTCTTACTATAACGAAGTTTTGCATCTACTTTAAGGAGAGTGTCAACACTGACATTGAACTTCTTGGCTTGGCATGCGACTTTGAAGCTCTCAGGGTTCTCTCGTATTTGCTTAATATCAATCATGGGCAGTAGTGTAGTGTGATCGTGAATCGGCGTCAATTGAAATTCGTCTGAGGAAGCATCCAGTGAAACTGTCTGCTAAATAAATGTGGTTGATTACTCTTGGTATCTCTTAATAATCACAACATTATTCTGGCCACCGAAGCCGAAGGATTCGTTCATCACGATATTGAGCGGCATTTTTCTTGGCTCATTGGGCACGTAATCAAGATCCAGTTGCGGGTCTGGATCGTGCAGATTCATTGTCGGCGGGATGATTCCATCACGTATCGCCAGAATACAGGTTATCAGCTCGGCTGCGCCGGCGGCGCCGATCAAATGGCCCAACATGCTTTTGACGCTGCTTGCGGGAATTTCTTTTGCTCGTTCTTTGAAGGCCGCTTTTATCGCTTTGGTCTCTATTAAATCGTTCTCGGCGGTGCTTGTGCCGTGTGTGCTGATATAATCCACGTCTTTGTAACTGATACCGGCGTCGGCGAGTGCGGCGTTGATCGCCTGGATTGCGCCTCTGCCTTCTTCGTGCATGTCTGTTACACGAAAAGCATCGGAGCTGCTGCCGTAACCGATTATCTCGGCAAGGATTTCCACCCCTCGCTTTTTGGCAGAGGACAGGGATTCCAAAATTACTATCGCCGCCCCTTCGCCGAGGATGAAACCGTCCCTGCTGGCCGTAAACGGTCTCGACGCCGTCTCGGGACTGTCATTTCTTGTTGAAAGAGCGGTAAGGCGATTGAAGCCCGTCACGCCGAGCGGATGGATCATCGAGTGCGCTCCGCCGGCAATCATTACGTCGGCGTCACCCTTGCGGATCAGCATTGCGGCCTCGCCGACCGATTGTGTGCTCGCCGCACATGCAGTGAGGCAGCTTCTAGTCGGCCCTCGGGCGCCGGTCAGCATCGCTATATGAGCGGCCGGCATGTTTGGCTCCTGCTCCAGCTCGCGCATGGGGTGCATTCGGCTAAAAGAAACGTGAGCCCACTTACGCCAATCCATCTCGCGATTCTCGTCGTCCCAACCCTTTGAGATCGACGTGAAGAAGACGTCATTGTCAACCGATCCTTCCCCGGCGCCCAGATAAATCCCTAACTTAGTTCTGTCTATCCCGTCTGCCGGCTGGTCGGTCTCGATTTCAATCCCGGCCTGTTTGCAGGCCTGCGCAGTCGCGCCGATAACGAAACCTGATCCTCGGTTGCTGAATTCATGCAGTTGAGGATTCGTGGTATGGTTGGTGTGTTCGTAGCCCTTGACCTCGGCACCAAACCTTGTCGGAAACGTCGAAGCGTCGAATATAGTGGTCTTGGCCGCGCCGCTCTTGCCTGACAGCAAAGCCTGCCACAGCGTTTCTACATCGTGACCCAGAGGGCACACAATCCCCATTCCCGTTATCACCACTCGTTCGTTCGTCTGCTTCAACATTGAGATCGCCTCTCATTGGGGTTGCCTGAGCACAATCGCAGCGGTTTGTCCGCCGTAGGTGTAACTGCAACACAGTGCATAGCGTATATTTGTCTCTCGCGGCTTGTCTGCGATGTTCAGATTACAGCCATCGGCTTTTCTGTCACAGTTTACCGCGGCGGGAATCGTTCCTTCGTTCATCGCACAAGCGGCGGCGACGACGTCAACTGCTCCGCTGGCGGCGCCGGCGTTACTCAACATGCTCTTAGTGGGCCAGACGGGAATTTCGGTTGCTGCTTTTCCCAGTGCCGCCTGGATCGCTTTGGCCTCAGCCAGATCGTCGTACGGTATACCTGTTCCATGTGGAACTATCAAGTCCAGATCATCCGGTGAAATCTCGGCATCGGCCATTGCTTTTTCTATCGCTATCTGAATTCCCTTGCCGTCGCGCTCGAGACGCTGGTATGCCGGATTGATATTGTTGCTTTGTCCGATGCCCCCTACTTCGGCATAAATCTTCGCGTCACGTCGCGCAGCGTTCTGCGGATTCTCCAGTATTACCGCCCCTGCGGCTTCACCGAAAACCGAACCCCTTGCATTAGCGTCGAACGGCCTGCACGCAGAGGCGGGGGCATCATTGTTCCGACTCGTAGCTCTTTTGAGCAGGCACTGGCGGATCATGACTATCGGATTGACCTTGGCCTCGGCGCCGCCGGCCAGTGCGATGTCGCCGGCGCCTCGTGCTATAACCTGGGCTGCTTCGGCAATCGCCAGATGGCCTGAAGCTTCGGCGCAAGTAAGGGTGTTGCTCGGGCCCTGGATGTCGTGGATTATGCCGACGTGACAGGCAAGCATGTTGGGCAGGTACTTCAACAGCCACAAAGGCGTTACGTGTTCGAGACCTTCTTTGCCCCATTTGTGAATATCGAATTTTCCGTCCGTCAGACTGGCGGCTACGGCTGGGGCCAGCTCGACGAGATCGCAGCTTATCAAACCGGCGCCAAAGTTAATGGCCATTCGTTCGGGATCGACGTTGACGTTCTCGGGATCTATGCCTTTTGTGATAAGTCCGGCGTTTTTAAAGGCCTCATCGGCCGCGATAACCGAAAGCTCGATGTCTCGGGACATCAGCTTGACTGACTTACGAAGTTTTTTCGGAACATGGTCTCGTATCTTATATTCGGGAACCTGGCCGGCTATTTTGCAGTCGAAGCCCGCCGGATTGAACGCGGTGATTGTATCAATCCCTACTTTACCGGCACAGAGGCCGGCCCAAGTCTCATCGACTGTTAGTCCAAGGCAGGTGACAGCGCCAAAACCTGTTATCACTACGCGCGCCGGCTCCATTAGTTTAGCTCCGAATCTTTACCTGTGGCCGAAGGTACGTCGCGCAGCAACGATTCAAACACGGACGTGTCGCTTCCGAACACGAAGTTCTCTTCAGGAAATTCGATGCCCGCGAGATTCCGGTCTACGTGGCTGAACATAAGGTCTATCTCGGCAATTACTTTGTCGTCACGGGTTATTTTACCACTGGTGGTGGCGGCCTCAGCGACGATGGATTCGATTTCGGCCCGGAGCTTAATCGTATCGCCCGGTTTGACATAATCAAAAAAGACGGCCTTTTTGATCTTTGCGAGTATGACTTTTTCCCGGAACTCTTTTGCTTCGCCGACGAGGATCCCCGCGGTTTGGGCCATAGCTTCGATCATAAGGCTTTCCGGCATAACGGGAAATCCGGGAAAATGGTCGTGCAAATGCTCCTCAGCCATGGTGACATTCTTTAAGGCCACAGCGTTCTGGCCGCTGTTGAATTCGATAAACTTGTCTATCCAGATCCAGCGCATTTTCTTGTTATAATTCCGTTTAGCAATATAGGGCAACAAGCTCAGCGCCGAAGGCTTTGGATGTTGCGGGAAAAAACCAGCCCCAATCGGTGCTTGGGGCTGCCACCCGTTGATTTCTGCTGATGTTGTCGTATGTGCTATGCGATGTTGAGCTTGTTTTCGACATAATTCACTATTGCGTTGACGGTGAAAAGGTCGGCCATCTTGTTAATGTCAGGATCTTTCTCGAATTCTGAAAGATCGGTGTGCGGCATCTTGTCCCGCAGCTCAGCCAGTCCTTTTTCCGTCATTTTGCCGTTTTGGATAAATTCGGAATTGTTCATCAGATTCTCGGCGGGAAACAATTCTTCGCGGGGAATCTTTATCCCGAATGCTTTTTCCAGTCGAAAAACGATGTCCAGAAAGTCTATACTCTCAGCCGCGAGGTCGCCCATAAGGGTAGCTTCAGGGGTGACCTCGTCATCATCAACGCCCAAAGCGTCGACCATAACCTCCCGAACATGTTCTAATATTTCATCCCGACTTAATGCCATCCTTATGTTACCTCCTGTTGGTCTTGGCAATCCTTTTATTGCAATATGTTTAAGTTCACAATTCTCAATTCTTCAAGAGCTTCCAGCGTTCCTTAAGGTTCTTTATTAGCTGTGCATCTACCGCCGCCATTGCGGAATTGTCTTCGGCCAGGTTGAAGTGCCTTAAGGCGAATCGCGCTTCGACAATCCGCTTTCCCTGCGAGATGCCGAAGCCGGTAAAACTGCTTACACTTTCTTCGATTGTCTTTGCCGCGACTTCATATTCTATCTGCATGCCGGGCGCCAGAAAGCTTTTATACTTCACATTCCTCACCTGTTCAAGCAATATCATGCTGTGAGCGAAGTTTTCGCTCTCTCGGACGAGCCAGGAGGCCGACTCGATCAGCCCCTCCAGCAGCAATACGCCCGGCAGCACGGGGAACGTCGGGAAGTGATCCCCCAGGTATTCCTCCGACAGCGAAACATTCTTTACTGCCCTGATCTGCTTGTCCGGCTCAAGTGAAACTACCTTGTCAATAAGTATAAAGCGCATAGTTCAATTTTTATCCCAAGTCCAGCATCCGAATCACCCTACCCCACTGCAAAAGTCGCAATAAAATACATAAGAAGGAACTGTTTTTCCAGTTTTTTTCTGTTTTTTTGTCTGTGTACTTCTCCATCTTCGACTGTTTCTACTGAACATCAGCAGCCTGTTTTTTAATAATGGCGTCTTTGTCCATATTAGTCTCAATCGTCTTCTGCTCTTTTCATTGGTTCAACGGTCGGTCTCGTCTAAGAGGCCGGGAGCAAATGAGCGACCAGCTTTTCCGGCATCACTTCTATAGCTTCGATTCGCACTTTCTTCTTGTCTACCTCGAATACGGGTTCGAATGGCGTGCCGTTGATTAGCGACTGGACTATCTTTGTCTGGAAGGAATCCTCGTCTATCGGCAGTTCGGCAACCCTTTGGGCGTACATCTTATTGGCCGTCATCTTTGCGAGAGGAGTAACGTTCATCGCGCCGACCTTGACCTTGGTTACCGGGAATTTCATCAGTCCCTCGGCATCGATTTGGGGTTCGATCTTGATAGTGATGACGAATTCCGCCCCCTTCACCTCGGCTGTGCCCATCAGCAGCACCGAATCGGTCCTGAAAAGCACCGCCGGAGAATGCAGCATAACCCCGTTAGACATCTTCGGCCAGCCCCAGCCTGCGACTATCTCGTTTACTCCTTCCTGGGTTATAACCACGTCGTAAGGTTCGCCGCGCTGCGCTCCGTTGTAGATTCGAGGCGACAGTTCGTGGGTCAGATACTGGCTAACCTCTCCGGGCTCTCTGTCGGCAGATTCGAAATCCTTTGGATCGTAGCTGCCGGGCTTGTGAGGAAGCAGGCCGATAACGACGGCAGCAACAGTCAGATCGACGAAAAGCCAGATGATCAGCTTTCTGGTCCGTGATCTTCGACGTTTTTTCGAATCAGGTTCGATATATCTTATTTCTCTCTTGCTCGAAACCATTTGGGTGATTATAGTAACCCGATTGTTTCGATAAAAAGGATTTTTTCCCGGTATGAGGAACTAAAGAAATGGCAAGCCATTTTGCTGATAGACTTTATGATGCCGTTCAGACCAAGAAGACATCGTTGATTGTCGGGCTCGACCCGGTTTATTCCAGGCTGCCCCAGGCGATAAGAGGCCATCGTGAGATGAACGACGAATACGATGCCGCCGCCGCGGTCGATGCGATCTTCGATTTTTGCACGCAGACCATGCGAATCGTCGCGCCGATGGTCCCGGCGATCAAAATGAACATCGCTTTTTTCGAGAAATACCTGTGGGAGGGGATAGAGACGTACTATAACCTTATCACGGAGGCCGACGATTTGGGACTGGAGATTATCGGCGACGTCAAGCGCGGCGATATCGGTCACACAGCCGAGCAATATGCGGCCGCGCATCTGGAGAATCCGGAACTGGCGGGTCTTGAAGACACCCTCGCCCCGGATGCGATCACGATCAACGGCTACGCGGGGGGCGACGGCATCGAGCCGTTTGCGGTCATGGCCGACAAGCAGGGAAAAGGCGTCTTCGTGCTGGTTCGGACGAGCAATCCCTCGGCGGAGGCCATCCAGGATTTCGCCGACGCCGAGGGAAAAAAACTGTACGAAAAGGTAGCTGAAATCGTCGCCGAAGCAGCCGATAAAGACGAGCGAATCGCCGATTGCGGCTATAGCAACATAGGTATGGTCGTGGGAGGCACGTCGCCGGAAGTTACCACCGCTCTGCGCCATAAGTACGACAAGGTATGGTTTCTCGTGCCCGGCTACGGCTCCCAAGGCGCATCGGCCGCCGATTGCGTGCGGTTCTGCAAGCCCGACGGCTCGGGAGCACTGATCAATGCTTCTCGCTCGATTATCTACGCCTACGAAAAGCCCAAGTACAAAGAGCAGTTCGGCGATGACTGGAAGCGGTGCATCGAGCAGGCCGTGATCGATGCGAAAGTCGATCTCGCTAACGCTATGCAGACCTTGTTGTAGAAACCGCCCGCAGTTGGTGAGCAGGTGAAGTGCGATTGAATCTGCACGATGTTCCCCGTAGCGTCGCGGCTATGCCGGACCGGTTGTGCAATTTGCGGCGGGATTTGAAGTGGTAGGACCGAAAAAGGACAATTACGAAGCCCTGAAGGAAGTCTGCGAGCGGCACCACGTCAGGCGGCTTGATCTGCACGGATCGAGCTGGGCCGAAGGTGATCTTCCCACCGATCCCAGCGAGCTGAATTTTCTCGTCGAGTATTTGCCGCGCGATGAGAGCGAGCTTCTGCATGTACATCTTGCCCTGGAGGAGGCGCTTCAGGCCCTTTTCAAGGGCAAAATGGTCGGTCTGCTCAGGACCGACGACATCAAGCCCGATTTCCTCCGCAAGATCATGACCAGAAGACGAACGCTGCTGTATTGTGCCGAAGGTTACGAAGAGCCATGAGAGGCGATTCTTTTGCCGGGAAAAAAGTGCTGGTCATGGGCCTGGGTCGTTTCGGCGGTGGAGCCGATGTCGCCGAGTTTGCGGCGAGAGCCGGAGCGAAAGTCACAGTCACAGATCTCGCGCCGGCCGAACAACTGACCGATTCGATAAGCAGGCTCGAGGGAATTGGCGGCATCGAATTTCACCTCGGCTCACACGATCCGGCTGATTTCGAGCAGGCCGACATCGTCGTAGCCAATCCCTCTGTTCCACCCGACAATGAGTTACTTCAAATCGCCCGCCGAGCCGGCAAGTTCATCACGTCGCAGATAAGCATCTTCTTCGAGTTGTGCCCGGCGGCGATAATCGGCATAACAGGCGCCAACGGCAAGAGCACCACCGCCGCTCTGACCGCCCACCTGCTGACAAACGGGCAGCACGCAGCACGTAGCATGCAGTACGAGCACGTGTGGCTCGGTGGAAATATCGGGAACCGGCCGCTACTGACCACTCTGGGGGAAATCGGTCCTGACGACCTCGTCGTCCTTGAGCTGTCGAGCTTCCAGCTCGAACAACTGGCGCAGATTCAAAACGCCCCGAAAGTGGCATTGCTGACGAACCTGACGCCGAACCACCTGGACCGCCACGGAACGTTTGCCAATTACTGTGCCGCAAAGGAGAATATCTTCAAATTTCAGCAATTGGATGAAAAATCTCCGGCCGTTTCCATTTTCAACGCCGAGGATGAGGTTGGTGCCGAATGGTATAAAAAATATAATAGGGACAGTGGAAGAATCTGCGTGCAATTCTCAGCCGACGATGTAAGTGAAGAGATTCGCGGCGTTTATCCCTTGCCCGGCCGGGCCAATCGCTCGAATCTCGCCGCGGCTATCGCCGTTGTCCGGCACTTCGGCGTAACCGACGAACAGATCAAGAGCCGCCTGCCGAGTTTCAAATCCTTGCCGCATCGGCTCGAATTCGTCGCCGAAATAAACGGCATCCGCTGGTACAACGACTCAATAGCAACAACGCCCGACAGCGCCATCGCGGCATTAGAAGCATTCGACGAGCCGATAATCATCATCGCCGGCGGCTACGACAAAAAGCTGCCCTTTGATGAGCTTGGCAAAAAGGTATCCCAAAAAGCCAAAGCCGCCATCCTCATCGGCCAGACCGCCCAAAAAATCGCAAATGCAATACATTACAGCACCACGTCATTGCGAGGAGCGCAGCGACAAAGCAATCTCAACCCAATCAGTACGCAAGTCATACGAACCAACTCTCTGGCAGAAGCAGTCGAACAAGCCGGCAAGCTCGCAAAAACCGGCGAAATCGTCCTCCTGAGCCCCGCCTGCGCAAGCTACGACATGTTCGAAAACTTCCAACACCGCGGCCGAGAGTTTACCAAACTCGTTCAAATAGAACCAACTCAATCCCGATAAACGAAAATCGGGATACGGCCGCAATCCTTGTTTGTTGTCATTCCTGCGCAGGAATAACGCCTACCAATCGATCCCGCTTCGTTTCTGATTATAGGAATATTGCGTCCGACATCTGAAAAAAATGAAAAAAAGCTTCAAGTCGGTTTTCCACAATTATGAGCCGTAAATGCGATCACCGTCACTATCAATCCGATAAGCGCCGATTTTCCCGGGGCGATCGAGTCAAGTGTGCCTGTGAATCCGTCGATTAGACGGCACTAAGGTAAATGACAGGGTCTTTCGGAGCAATCTAAAATGGAAAGAGAGAACGAGCGGAGAACTGAGAAGAGATTACGTTATTATTGGCCGATCTGGTTCGCGGAGAACGTCGATCGTGAACTCGCACAGGGGCAAATGGTCGATGTTTCCAGCAGAGGTGCGGCTTTTACATACCATGCAGAACATGACTGCCCGTATCCGGGTCAGTATCTCACCGCTCGCTTCAGTGTCCCGCGTTACGGCGTCGACGATGCTTTCGATATGGAGAACTTCACCCGCTCCGGCCATGTATGCCGGGTCGAGAACGTCAACGGTTTTCTTCGCCGAGTTGCGGTCCAGTTTGCCGAGCCGCTGCCCTTCAAGCCCGGCGAGCAAAACGATAACAAGACCGATGCAGGTGAGACCCTGGAACCCGCCACAGTATAGGTGAGCTTGCAGTCATAGTCATAATGCTCTGCTATGAGTAATGCTGTAATCCGTCATTGCCGCGAAGGCGGGAATCCAGAATCACTGGCATCCCTTATGTTTCCTACCTGAGATAATTTTCTCGCTTTTAACCTGCAATTCTCTACAATCGGATGAGTAATCTTATTCTCGGCAGGGTGTGCACCGCACGCCAATCACCGACGGTGTGCGGTTCACAGCCTCCCAAGTGGAGTATAAGCTATGAAAATGCGACAAATCTTGTGTACCTTATTTATTGCAGGTTCTTGTAATTTCGTCTCCGTGTGTGCCGACGAGATCGGCTGGAAGGCTTCCGGCAAACGCGGGGCGGTAGCCGCAGGCGGCGCCGGGGCGGTTGGGGCGGGAATAGCCATCCTCGAGCAGGGGGGCAACGCCGCAGATGCGGCGGCTGCCACGCTGCTTGCTCTGAGCATCACCGATTACGGCTCCTACACTATCGGCGCCGAGATACCGCTGATTATCTATGATGCCGGTAAGAAAGAGGTCAAAGTCCTGTGCGGACTCGGCGGCGCGCCGCTCGATCCGAAGACTATCCAGTGGTATTACGAAAACGGCATACCTTCCAAAGGGAGCATAAAAGCCGCACCGGTCCCCGGGGCGCTGAGTTTGTGCATGGCCACAGTGAAGCTTTACGGCACGATGTCCTTCGAGCAGGTAGTCGCGCCGTCGCTCGAATTACTCGATGCCGGCGGTAAAGACTGGTATCCGAACCTGGCTAAGACTTTTCGCAGACTCATCGAGACCGAGAAACAAACCCGTGGCAATCGGCGACAGAAACTCCAGGCGGCCAGAGACCGGTTCTACAAGGGCGATATCGCAGATGAGTTGGTTGCTTATTACATCGAAAACGGCGGCTTTCTGCGCAAGGAAGACCTCGCAGCGCATAAGACCCGCGTGGAAGACTCTGTGACGGTGGACTATCGAGGCTACACCGTCTGCAAATGCGACACCTGGACTCAAGGACCGTACCTCTGCCAGACGCTGCGGCTGATCGAAGGTTTCGACCTCAAGGAGATGGGCCATCTTTCGGCGGATTACGTACACGTACTCACTGAGGCGCTGAAGTTAGGCTTCGCCGACCGCGACAAGTATTACGGCGACCCGTTATTTGTGGATGTGCCGCTCAATGCGCTTCTCTCGGACGAATACACGCAGCTTCGCCGCCCGTTAATCGACATGAACAAAGCATCCGACGAGGTTCGCCCGGGCGATCCGATTGCGATGAAAGCCGTCGCACCGGCAGAACCGTATCGGCCCTGGCAGGGCGGTACGACCACGTGCGTAGTCGCCGACCGCTGGGGTAATATGGTCGCGGCGACCCCGAGCGGCAACAGACCCTATGCAGTCTGCAAAGAACTGGGGATCGGGCACGGCAACAGGCTCCGGAGTCTGAATACCACCATAGGACATCCCAATCGCATCGAGCCCGGCAAGAGGCCGCGAATCACGCTCACGCCGACCATAGTCCTGAAAGACGGCAAACCCATAATCGCAATAAGCGTCGCCGGCGGCGACCTGCAGGACCAGACCACGCTCAACTGCCTGCTCAACCACGTCGAGTTCGGGATGATGCCGGAGGACGCCGTAACCACCGTTCGCTTCAGCACGAGCCATCAGCAAAACTCTTTCGATCCTAATTCCATCCGTACCGAGACGCTGGGAACCTTAGCGAGTCTTAGGATTAACGAGGGACTGGACGAAAGCGTCAGAGAGGAACTTGCCAAACGCGGGCATAAGATAAAGACAACCGAAAGGCCGATTGCCTACCCCGTTATGATCTACGTCGATCCGAACACGGGAATCATTCACGCCGCCGGCGATCCTAAAGCCAGGCGTCACGCCGCAGCTATTGATTGAGCTTCGGCTCGTAGGGTGGGGCTTGCCCCACCATCATAATTACTCTCGACACGCATGGTGGGTCAAGCCTGTCACTTCAGCCAGGGCAGTTTGCTCAGATCAACGTTCCCGCCGGAAAGAATGATGCCGACGCGCTTTCCCGCCGCGTCGAGCCGGCCGGTCAGCAGCGCGCCAAACGGCACGACTGCCGAAGGCTCGACGACGATCTTCATCCGCTCCCAGATACAGCGCATCGCGCGGGTGATGCCTTCCTCGCTGACGGTGACGATATCGTCCAGATACTCGGTAACAATTGGAAACGTCTTGTCGCCGAGCGATGTCAGCAGACCATCTGCTATCGTTTTCGGATTTTCCGAAGGGATCAGTTTGCCCGACCGGAAAGAGCGATAAGCATCGTCGGCCCCCATCGGCTCGGCGGCTATGACTTTGGTTTGCGGGCTTGTGTATTTGACATACAACGCCGTACCGCACGCTAAGCCGCCACCGCCGATTGGCATCGTGACAATGTCGAGATCGGCAACGTCCTCCATCAACTCCAGAGCCGCCGTCGCCTGTCCTGCGATAATCCGATAGTCGTTGTAGGGATGGATAGCTTCGGCGCCGGTTTCCTCGACAACTTTTGCAAGCGTCTGCTCTCGTGCCGCAAGCGTAGGCTCGCAGAAGGTTATCTCCGCCCCGTAACCTGCGACCGCGTCCTTCTTCACCTGAGGCGCAGTCCGCGGCATGACTACATACGCCTTAACACCGCGAGTCCTTGCCGCCAATGACAATGCTGCCGCGTGATTGCCCGAAGAATGTGTGGCCACACCTTTGGCGGCCTCTTTCTCCGTCAAAGAGAATACTGCATTGGATGCCCCGCGAAACTTAAACGCACCCGCCTTCTGGAAATTCTCGCATTTGAAAAATATCTCACCCCCGACCATCTCATCGATCGTGCGGCAAGTCAAAACAGGCGTCCAGTGCACATAAGGATCAATCCTGTCCGCTGCCTCCCGTATTTCCTCTAACGTCGGAGGATTCGCCATCTAAATAACTCCCAAAACTCTACATTTGCCCGTTTGACGTCCGAACAACATAATAGAACATCTACATAAATTGTGGCGGAAAAGATGGCCATGCTCAAGAAGAAATGCTCTAAGAAGCAGATCATGCTTGCGAGCTGAAGACAATCTGAATTTCCATCTACTTGTCGATGTGACGACTGTTACGTCAGGCATGCTTTAATATAACAAGGTGGGAAAATATAATTCATCTCGCAACCGAAACCAGTCCGATAAACACTCATTCTCAATACATGACCAATACACGACGGCTCCCCCTAGGCGTTTCCCCTTGGTCATTTGACTTTTTCTCATAGAACCCTCCCTCCTGACCGATAGAAAGACTAACGGTGAGATTTCAATTTTTCGATGACGCTACTAAATCATTGATTGCTGATTACTGGAAATTACAGAGAATCACCAAGTTTCGATTCAAGATATGTGGTTGGGAAATGGAAGAGCCGCCATTGTTAGTTCAGTTCGTCGTATATCTCTGGGTGGAGGAGCAATGAGTAATTGGATTATAAAAGATAGTTGCCATAACATCATTGGTTACATGGACGGCCAAGAAGACGATGGAATTGGTGCGTTTATCTTACTTTTTATTGGTGTGGCTTTTGTCATAATTTTCGGCGCTGTCTCATGGGTGTGGGAACAACTCAATAACTATGATTCTTTCGATGTGCCTTATAGGTTCATAGCCTTTTATTATTTCTATATGGTTGTCGTACCCATAAGATTTGGCGGCACGATTTTCAGTATCCTTAATAATCCCGGACTCACACAGTACACGAACTTGAATCTCGTAATCGCAATAGGCAGTGTTGTGGGCTACGCAACAGTAGTAATCACTATTATCATTTTGTTCTTGAAAGATTCTGAAGAAAGAAGAAAGATCGCCATAACCCTCTTGATTGGGCCGGCGACATTTGCAGCGGTCTACTTTGCTAGTAGCGTAGCCTTGCATTGGCTGTTGTCACCTCAACCCTAGTGAAGGACTTCCACATGTCATTAGGATCGGATGAAAGTGAGAATGAAATAAATTCCAATGGGTGCCCGTTGGTCCGCCAATTGTTTAGGGGTGTTTCTATAGAGATGCACGAATCTGGGCAGGCGTTGTCTCCGAAGGGGACGGGATTCAAACGGACAATGAATTTCGATGATGATTGGTCCTTCGATACTGGCTGTACTTTCGATGATTCTCGCGAAAATGCAGTAATCGGACATCAAAGAGATTCTGACTACTACCGGAGTGCCGGCGTCTCTACGACTCTCCACTTTGAGCGTGCCAAATACTATGCAACAAGCGGATTAACGAGAGATGGTTTTGTTTACAAAATAAGTCGCTTCTCGCTTCGCAAATACGGTGTTCAAGAACATGTCGTGAGCGAATATACACCGAGTCCGAAGTGTCCAGAGGATGACGAGGTGATCTTATTTCATACCGAGGACGGACCTTTACCACCAGCCATAGTAAGTGCCGTAATTTCTGTCCAGCCCTAGAGAACCAATGGAATGACGCTTATGTATTATGAGTGGACTCCGTCGAAAAAATCCCTGAAAAGCCTCCTGTGACAGCCTTTATTGGACTGATAATTTGGGTGACTGTTCGATAAGCAGCCTTTTCCAGCGCAATCAAGGATAATGGTGGGGCAAGCCCCAAGCTACGTCTTTCTCTGTGATCTCTGTGTGCTCTGTGGCTATTTGTCTTTTTATTGTCACTGACTTGGCGTGTAGCCCAATTCGCCCCAGACTGCTTTTTGGACTTTGTACAGGTCTTCGCTGTCGGGGCAGCGGGACATGTCGCCGTGTCGGCCGGTTCCCTGCCAGTAGCTGTATTCCGCATTTGCGACCGCCAGTGTGGTGGGGTCCTTCCACTTCCAGTAGTCGGCGTGACCGTCGGCGAATGAGAAGTTCGTGCCGTCGCCGTGGCGGGCGGTAATCTGGTCCCACCATCGCGGCTGATCGTACCAGATAGTCCAGCTCGCCGGGCTGAGCCGGCCCTCGTCGAGGAAAACTGCTCTTCTCGCGGGAGAGCGAATTTCGTTCCTGTTCTTGACGATCTGGCCCTCGGCGCCGGGGATCGCATCGTAGCCGTTCATGGCGTCGACGATCGCGTAGGTAACGACTTCGCCGCGTATGCCGGTGGGGCATTTGTAGAGTTTGATGTTCGGGCAGTACTCGTACAGCAGCCCTCTCTTTATGCCGTCGATTCTTTGCTGCTCGGAGGCGTTTCGGCCGGACCAGTATACCCAGCACGTGCCGTCTTTGTTGTGGCCGCCGGTGGCTGTGTTGCCGTTTACGATTTTGCCGTCGTAGTCGTCGGCGTAGAGGATCCACGAAAGCGCCATTTGCTTGCAGTTGTTCAAACATGCGGCGCGTTTGCCCTGTTCGCGGACGCGATTCAGCGCCGGCATCAGAATCGCCAGAAGGATTGCGATAATGGCGATGACGACCAGCAGTTCGATTAATGTAAATGCTTTTGCCTTTTGCATAACTCTCCCTTTCCTGATGCTTTGCTTAACCGAGTTTCCAGGGTTTTCTGTACTTGTAGTGCAGCATTTTGTTAGCCTGCTTGTTGTTGATGAACCGCTCGGCCTTCGGGTCCCAGTCGAGACGCGATTTTGTCGCCAGAGCTATATTGGCTAACAAGGCGAACGTCGTCGAGCGATGTCCGGTTTCCATGTCGCAGTTGGTTCGTTGCCTGCTCTTGACGCAGTCGCAGAAGTTGCGAATGTGCTGAACGGTAAGATCGCCGTCTATTTTCTCTGCCGTCAGTGGCTCGATCTTTGGCTCGCGCGGCTGGAACTGCCCGCCTCTCGACGGCACGATCTTGTAGGCTGCGCCCCTGGCGCCGCAGTAGAGGTTGGCAAGCGTGCCGCGCAGCTCGACCTCGCCGTCTACCATGGCGGGTCCGCCATTTGCCTCGTATTGGCCGAAGATAACCAGCGCGCCCGACGACATCTCGAACGTTACCTGCATCGTATCGGGGATTGTACGATTGTCTTTGACCGCAAATCTGCCGCCGTGTGCCGATATAGATATGGGCGCCTGCTCGGACATGGCCCATCGCATCGCGTCGCAGTAGTGGACGCCCCAGTTGGCCACCTGCGAGGAGTACGACTTCCACCAGCGGAACTTGTACAGTACCTTGTTGTCCTTGTACGGGCTTTCGGCACGCGGGCCGAGCCACATGTCCCAATCGAGCGTCTTCGGCGGCTTCGAATCGGGCAGCGAACCTATGCCGTCCGGGTACATATTGCTCACGCGATACGCCCGGGCAACGGTGACCTTGCCGATGCGGCCGCTTTTGACCTTCTCTGCGATCTGCGTGTAGGCTTTCGACGAGCGGCGGTGAAGGCCGACCTGAACGACGCGGTTGTGCCGCTTTGCCGCTTCGACCATCTTGCGGCCTTCGTGAATCGTTATCGACAGCGGTTTCTCCACGTAGACGTCCTTGCGGGCCTGGCAGGCCATTATCGCCTGGACGGCGTGCCAGTGGTCCGGCGTCGCGATGACGACGGCGTCGATATCCTTGCGGTCGAGCACCCGTCGAAAATCCTTATATCGCGGCACGTTGTCGCCCAGGTTCTCGGTCATTTTGGGAATTCTGCCTCCGAGGGCATCCTTGAGCCGCTGCTCGACCTTGGAGTAGTCGCGCAGCCGGTAAGGCTCGTAGACGTCGCAGATAGCCGCGACTTCGACGTCGTCCTGTTTCATGAAGCGGGTCAGCAGTTGCGTGCCGCGATTTCCCACGCCGATAAAGCCGACGCGGATTTTCTCATTGGCGCCGCGGACGGTTCGCGTTCCGGCCGCCAGATTCACCCCCAGTGCGACCGCGGCTGCCGATGTGGTGGAATTTTTCAAGAAACTACGTCTGGTGGTCTCATCCTGATTCCCGCTCATATTTTGTCTCCAAGATTGTCCCGGACTTCAATTGTGCAAAAACTCGACTCAATTATAAAGCAATACAGGAGCGGGATAAAGGTAAATTTCTGACATTGAGTTGGTCAGTTCCGCCGGAATCTGTTATTATAATCCTCAATTCGCAGCGACAACCTGATTCAAGGGAGGTTCTATTCGAATGAGCGATAATGAAAGAATCGTAAAGAACCGCCGCAGAATAAAAATCTCTCACGTCTTGATCCTGTTGCTTCTTGCCGGTATTGCGTTGTTTGCAGTCTTTAGAATCCGGACGAAATTCAGGCTCAGAGAGCAAATAGATTCCATTCGCGCGGCGGGCTACCCGGCCACATGCGTGGAACTCGACCGATGGTACAGCATTCCGCGAGACACCGAGAACGCTGCCTACACGATGGAAGAGGCATTCTTGTACCTCAATAAGTGGGACAAGGAAAAGTCGAAACCTCTGCCGGTCGTCGGCAGGGCCGAGCTTCCTCCTCGCACCGAGCCGCTTCCGTCAGAGATGAAGGCTCTCATAGCCGAATATGTCGCCGACAATAACGAAGCCATCGACCTGCTCCACGAGGCGGCAAAGATAGAGCACTGCCGCTATCCCGTCGATCTGACCGCCGGCTTTGCAACTCGATTACCAAATCTAAGTGAAATGCGCGGTTGCGTCTTCCTGCTGGAGCTTGAGGCCATTTTACACGCCGACGATGGCGATTCTGATGCTTATATACGCTCTATAGATTCGGCCTTCGGAGTGGCCCGGTCGCTTGCGGGACAGCCTCTGACGATCTCTCAACTTATTCGAGGATCCTGCCAGAATAGAGTCGTACAGATGATCGAGCAGGTCGTCAACCGGACTGACTTGACCGATGAGCAGCTAATCCAGCTTATAGAGAGTACCCATAAAAGTGAGGGTATTTGCGACATGTCAGCAGCACTCGTGGGCGAACGTTGCATGGGGCTCACCTTCTTACAAAATCCGCAAAGTGTGGATCCTTCTCTGTTTGCCCCCGGCAGTATCCCAATCAGACCTATCCTGGCGCTTTATCAAGGCGTGGGCCTGTCGGATGCCGATGCGGCTATATATCTTGACCTCATGGACGGTTATATTGAAAGCGCCCGGCTGCCAACTCACGAGCGCCGGGAGGCAGCCAACGCCATTGAAGCTAAACTCCAGTCAACTTCCAAAATCCACGTCCTGCTGCATGAAATGATGCCCGCGCTTTTGAGAGTTACCACCATTGGCATCAGGACAATAGCTTACCTTCGCACCGCACAGGCCGCCCTTGCTGTCCAGCGTTATCGACTAACAACCGGCAAACTCCCTGACAAGCTCGCGGACCTTGTCCCGGCTTATCTGGAAAACGCGCCGAAAGATCCGTTCGACGGTGAGGAATTAAGATACAAAAAGCTCGATCCCGGCTTCGTAGTATACAGCATTGGCGACGACCTGAGCGACGACGGCGGCAAGGAAAGAACGTCCGAAACTAAGAAAGAAGCTAAGAGTGAAGGAAAGCCCTTCAAGTGGGACGTAACCTTCATCGTCGAGCGGTAGGGCGGGGAGAGCCCGTTAGCGGCTGTCATTCCTGCGAAGGCAGGAATCCATTTATTCGCGAGCATCTGGATTCCTGCCTGCGCAGGAATGACAATTTTTCGCAGAAATGACAATGACCAATAAGCGACAGCTTTAACCACGAGCAACGGGCGGGCTGATCGCAACCTACGATCAACGCACAGGAAGCGGAAATTTTGCGTAAAATGGATAAATGTGTATAATAATCTGTAACGATAACCAGCGGATTGCGTCTATACTAATATGTGTGCGGTCCGTGCTCGAAGAACGCCGGGGCGGATTTGCGTTGCTAAAGCATGATTGAAGGTCCCGGCGAGAAAGGAGTTACCGATGTACAAGCCACTCGACAAGCGAATTCGCAGCGTGAGGCTGAGGTGCAACGTCAATTTGCTTCTCAGGAGTGCCGGGCGGATTTTGATTGCCGCCGGGATTGTAGCAGTTCTTACCGTTTTGGCAGAGCGTCTGTTTGCTTTAACTGTTATTACACCCGCCACTTTTTGGGGATTCTGGGCGGTCGCGATGGTGCTGGTTCTTGCAATCTGGCTGCTGAAACAGCCCAGCCGGATGCAGGCGTCGTTGCTGCTCGATGAGCGACTGCTGCTCGATGAGCGGTTCAGCACGACCCTTGCGCTGGCGGAAATGGATGATCCGTTTGCGGAGGCGGCACGAGAGGAAGCTTATGATAGGGCCGGCCGCGCAGATATTCGGGGGCATTTTCCGATAAAGCCTTCCAAATGCTGGATTTACGCCGTCAGCATGTGGCTTACAGTTATGGTTCTGGCGATGTTTATGCCGCAGAAGGACCTGCTCGGCTTTCTACGGAAGAAAGAACAGCAGCAGGAGAAAACCCGGCAGCTTGAACAGACGAAGGTGGCTATCAAGGAAGCCGCGAATCCGGTTAAATCGACCGTGGAGAGGCTCGGCGAGCCTGAATTGGCCGACGCCCTTAGCAAGCTGGACCAGGCGCCCGGCCAAGCTGATCCGCAGGATATCAAACGCCGCGCCATCCGCCAACTCGGCGATCTCTCGGACAAAGTCCAGAAGATGCAGGAGAGCACTCAGCTCGAATCGATGAAAATGCTGCAAAATATGTTCAAAAAGCTTCGCGGCTCGGCCGATCCTTTCTCGCAGAAATTGCGGCTGGCACTTGCCAAAGGCAAGTTCGGCGAGGCTTCGAACCTGCTCAACCAACTTCAAAAAGACCTTGCACAGGGCAAGCTTACGCCGGAGCAGCGAAAGGCCATTTCGGAGCAGTTGCAGCGATTGTCGAAGCGGCTTACGGAACTGGCCAAAAACAACGAAGAACTCGAAAAAGAGCTTCAAAAGCAGGGATTAGACAAAAAACTCGCTCAGATGAACGAAAAGCAACTGAAAAAGGCCCTGCAAAACGCCGGTCTCGATCCGGACAAGATCGAGGAGTTGATGAAAAAGGCTGCCGCAAGCCGGATGGCGATGAGCCAGTGCGCGGGTTTGGGCGAGGCGATGGCTGCCTGCGGCATGGGCGCCGGCGGATTGTCCGCCGATGAACTGGCCGCGGTTATGGAAGAGTTGGACGGTTTCGAGAGCCTGCAACAGCAGTTGAACCTGACGCAGGCAACTCTTGATGAGATAGCTCGGGCAATCGGTTGCCTCGGCGATGGACTGTGCGAAGGCCCCGGGAAATACGGGCCTTTTGCCGAAGGAGACTCCAACAGATCGGGTCCCGGCACAGGCGGTCCCGGTATGGGTTACGGTCCCCGCAAGACCGACGACAGCGCCGCAACGGCTACGAAACGAGTGAAAACCAAGAACAAGCCGGGCCAGGGGCCCGTCATCGCCAGTTGGTATTTCAAGGAATCACAGATAAAAGGCGAAGCGACACGCGATTTCAAAGAGGTGGTCCAGGCCGCCCGCGAAGGCGCCGCCGAGGCGATCAGCGAGAACGAAATCCCACGCAGGTACGAAGGAGCCATAAAGCAGTATTTTGGCGGCCTCGAACAACCCGGCGACAACTAAGATACTGTCCGGCGCACAATTAACCGCAACCAAATAAGTGGAACCACGAATACCTACGGCACAAGTTAACACAAATTTACACTAAACTACTACGATTATGCGAAAAAAAACACACGTCACTTATTCAGGCCTTCTCTTCGTTATAGCCGTACTGCTGACTTTATCATGCTTGTCGTGCAGGGAAGACGGGGATCGAGACGGGAAGCAGGTGGTTTTGTATTGCTCGGTGGATCAGGCTGTTGCCGAGCCGATAGTAGCCGAATTCGAGAAGCAGTCGGGTATCGACGTTCTGGCCCGGTACGACACCGAGGCCAGCAAGACCGCCGGGCTGGTTCAAAAAATCCGAGCCGAGGCCGAGTCGCCGGTTGCCGACGTTTTCTGGTCGAGCGAGATATTCTACACGATCCGTCTCGCTCGCCAGGGCCTGCTGAGTTCATACCATAGCGGTGCTACCGTCGGGTGGCCGGAACTGCATGCCGATCCGAACGGTCGATGGTACGGATTTGCTCTGCGAGCGCGAGTGATCGCTTACGGTACAGAAAGAGTCTCGGCTGAGGAGGCGCCCAAGTCTCTGGAGGATTGTCTCGACGAAAAATGGAAAGGCCGATTGGTTATGGCCGCTCCCGAATTCGGCACGACCGGCGGGGACGTGGCGAGCTGGTTCGCTCACTACGGCCCCGAGCGCGCGCGGCAGATTCTCGAAGCGCTCAAGGCAAACGAAATACGGATAGTCTCCGGCAACAGCACGGCGGTGAAAATGGTGGCGACCGGACAAGCCGACGTATGCTTTACCGATACCGACGATGTTTACGCCGGTCAGCGAAACGGCTGGCCGGTAAAAATGAACTTTCTCGATCAGGGTGGTGACGGCGTCCTGACGATACCGAACACCGCCGCGGTTATAAAGGGCGCCAGGCATCTGGAGGCAGCGGCCAAATTGATGGATTTTCTGCTCAGCGAGAAACTCGAGTTGATGCTCGTTCGGAGCGATTCTCACAACACGCCGATTCACAAGGGATTAGCCGAGCAGTTTGAGTCGTACGCGATTGATAATCCGCTGAACGTTGACTACGATAAGATAGCCGATCACTTGCCGACAGCGATCAAGACGGCGGGGGAGATTCTTCGGTGACCAATGGCACTGCCCCAAGCAAATTTCTGACTACGATTTCACTGGCTTTGTGGGCGGTGGTGATTTTTCTTCCGCTGGTTGTTTTTTTATCGCAAGCTTTATCTCCTGTGGGAGAGCTGGAGTTAACTTCGCGGATTGTCCCGGCGGCGCTTCGCTCGGTTGCATTGGCGGCGATAATTGCTGCTGCCGCCGTTCTATTGGCCTGGATTCCGGGACGGCTGCTCGGCACCTCTCGCAGGGGCGGGGATGTTTTGCTGTTTTTGCTTTTGATGCCTCTTGTACTGCCACGCTATGTCCTCTATTACGCCTGGATACTATTGATGAGTCCGACGACGAAGTTGGGAGCCTTCCTGTCGGGCAAGCCCGAACTTGCCCGTTTCGTCGGCACATTTACATCTTCGATGGTTCTGATACTCTGGTATTGGCCGTTGGCTGGGCTGCTGATCGCCCAGGGATGGCGAAGCATCGACCGCCGAGTCTGGGACAGCGCATCGCTCGATGCGAGCCGCGTTCAAATGTTTAGGAATATCACGCTGCCTCTGCTTGTCCGGCCCCTGATTTTGGCCTTTGGCGTATGTTTTGTCCTGGCGCTGTCGGAGTTTGCCACGTTTCACCTTGCCGGCGTGGAGACAATCGGCACGGAATTAGCGGTTATGTACGAAGAGACAGGGTCCGAAAGCCGGCTCGCCCGTGCGGCATGGCCCGTTGTGGCGATTGCCGTGGTTGTGGCGATAGCAATTGGAAAAGGCTCGCGGACCTGGGGCCCAAACGCTGCCGTAGTTGAAGTGGCTGAGATGCAATCGAGCAAATGGCAATGGATTTTCCTTATTTTCCTGCTCGGAGTTTCATTGATAGCGCCGGTTGCAATATTGATAGGCAACATGGCCGATACGAAAGCACTCAGACAGTTTTTCATGCTGCACTCCGATGATTTAACCTGGTCGTTTGGCATTGCCGCAGGTGCCGCCTTAATTGCTTATCTGATTGCGCATGGAGCTTTGTCTCTGGAGACAACGGGCCGCAGAGAGATCGGCAGATTCCGGCGATTGCTCTCGGTACTGGTGCGCACGACCGTATTGGTGGTCATGTTCGTCCCGGCTTCGCTGATTGCTGTTTCGTTAATCAAGATGCTTACGATATGCAACGCCCCAATGGCTGTCAGGCAGGGGTGGTACATTGTTTCGGCGGGCCAGGCTTGCAGATTCGCAGGAGTAGCTTTGATTTTGCTTCTTCTGACTCGATCCGGCCACCGCAGGGTGCTGTCGGAAATAGCGTCTCTCGATGGCGCCACCCGCTTCAAAGCGGCTTTACATGTGCACCTGCCGCATACCTGGCCTTTATTTATCGGCACGTTTTTGCTTGTTCTGATGTTCAGTATCACCGAGCTTTCTGCTACGATGGTGCTGCTGCCTGCAGGCCTGCCAAATTTCGCCCAGCGGTTGCTGAATCAAATGCATTACGCCCGAGACCAGCAGGTCATTGCTTCCTGCCTTGTTCTGGTTTGTCTGTTTCTCGTTTTGGCGGCATGTATCGTGCTGTTGCTTCGGGCGATGCGGACGCGCCGAATTACGCTGTTTATGATATTCGGGACCTGTCTAATATCTCTGGCTGGATGTAGCGGCAAGTCCGAGCCTCCGGAGGAAACGAAAGTGTTGTCGGCCTTCGGCGAAACCGGGCGCGGGCAGGGCCAGTTCATCCATCCTCGCGCCATCGACATCGCCGAGAACGGCACACTCTTTATTGTTGACAAAACAGGGAGAATCCAGAAATTCGGCCCTAAAGGTGATTATCTGGCTACCATAGAAATGCCGCAGATTGAATTGGGCAAACCCACCGGACTGAGCGTTGCTCCGAACGGCAACCTGTACGTAGCCGACACGCACTATCACAGGATTATGATTTTCTCGCCGGAAGATGAAATTATCGACCAGTTCGGCAAATTCGGAGAGGATGAAGGCTGTTTCATTTATCCTACGGATGTTGCATTCGCCGGGGACGGCAGAATCTTCGTAAGCGAATACGGCGGCAACGATCGGGTCAGCGTTTTCACGGAGGAGGGTGAGTTCTTATTCTGCTTCGGTTCTCTCGGAAGCGGACGCGAGCAATTCAGCCGCCCTTCCGCTGTCTGTATCGATCAATCACGCAAGCGTCTTTATGTCGCCGACGCCTGTAACCATCGCATCGCGATGTACGATCTTGATGGCGAGCTTATGGGGTACATTGGCTCGGTAGGGCGGGGGCCGGGTCAACTTCGTTACCCTTACGACCTGGCGCTGCTGGCCGATGGCACGCTTGTTGTTTGCGAATACGGAAATAATAGAGTACAACTATTCGATCCCAAGGGCCGGAGTCTCGCCGTGTATGGACAGCCGGGCCGTCGACTGGGCGAGTTAGCGTGCCCCTGGGGCGTGGCGGTTGATGAAAAACGTCGAGCTTTTATTGCCGACCGCGACAATATGCGGATACAGGTATGGCAATTATGAATTATTCGTACGGATTTTATTTTGCTCAGCCCTTGTGGCTTATCGCGTGCCTGCTGCTGGTGCCGATAGTCTGGCTCGGCAGGAAATACCTGGCCGCTCTCGGCCCCACAAGGCGGACGCTCGCAATAATCCTGCGCTGTTTCGTCGTCCTGGTTCTGGTTGCCTTGCTGGCGCGCCCCATGCTCAGCAGGACAAGCCGGCGTGTGACCCTGATTCCCGTGATCGACCGCAGCCTTTCCATCCCGGCCGAGTATCAGGGGGCGAGTCTCGATTATCTCGAAACTGCTCTGGCGGGCAAAGCGCCGCGAGATCAACTGGCTGTCGTTGATGTTGCCGAAGCACCCAGCATCTCGAAGTTGCCCTCCGGGGACAAGGAAATTCGCCGAAGAAACACGACTCTTACCGGAGGACAGACCAAGCTTGAAGACGGCGTCCAGATGGCGATGGCGATTGCTCCGCCCGACACCGCCGTCAGGATACTGCTCGTCAGCGAGGGCAACGAAACCGCCGGTGACCTGAAAGAAGCGGCACGAATTGCCGCGGCTAACAAGATTCCAATAGACGTGCTGCCGATTCGGTACCGGTATTCCAACGAAGTGATCTTCAAGCGTCTGGCCGCCCCGGCGCAGGCAAGAAGCGGCCAGACCGTCTCGCTGCGGTTCATTCTCAACAGCACGGCCAAAACAAACGGCAAGCTGATGCTCAATCTCAACGGCGAGCCGGTCGATCTGGTCCCGGATTCATCGGAAATCGCCGTACCCGTCGAATTGGATCCGGGCACCAACGTCAAGACTATCTCCATGCCGGTCGGCACTCGCGGCATACACGAGTTCGAGGTGGTGTACATGCCCGACGATCCGGGACAGGACCAGATCGTTCAGAACAACCGCGCCAGCGCCTTAACGTACGTCGCCGGCCCGGGACACGTCCTCATCGTGGACTCCGACGGGACTGCTTCGCAGACTCTGAGCACGGCTTTGCAGAATTCCGACATTGATGTGCGATACACCAATACAGCCGATTTTCCGGGCAACCTGTCTCGACTCATGGACACCGACGCAATAGTTCTGGTTAACACCGGCTGCGGCAGCTTCACCTACCAGCAGCAGGAGATGCTTTGCCGTTATGTTACCGACCTCGGAGGGGGATTGATAATGACAGGGGGACCTGAGTCGTTCGGCGCCGGCGGCTGGATCGGCTCGCCCGTAGCGGAAATCCTGCCGGTGGACCTTGATCCGCCTCAGAAAAAGCAGATGCCCAAAGGCGCACTGGTGCTGATAATGCATGCCTGTGAGATGCCGCAGGGCAATTTCTGGGGCCAGAGAGTAGCGGTCGCAGCAGTCAATACATTGAGCAGGCTGGACCTGGTCGGCGTCCTGGCCTACGGCTGGCAGGGCGGTTCGGGCGACTGGGTATTTCCCCTCGCTCCGGCGGGAGACAAAAAGGCTGTGACTTCCGCCATCAAGCAAATGCGAATGGGTGACATGCCCAGTTTGCACTCTCACCTGCAGATGGCCTATAAGGCGCTGGTTAGTTGCGACGCAGGGCAGAAACACGTAATTGTAATCAGCGACGGTGATCCTCAGGATCCAAGCACTCAATTGCTCAATCAGTGCAGGCAGGCGGGGATCACCTGCACGGGCGTGGGTATTTTTCCCCATTCGCCCGCAGACGTTCAGAGCCTCCGGCGGGTCGCACAGCTTACCGGCGGGCGCTTCTACAATGTAAAGAATCCTCAGCAACTGCCCCAGATATTCATAAAGGAAGCGCAGGTAGTCAGGCGCGCACTGATACTGGAAGAAACATTCACGCCCCGGATCAGCTACTCTCTGAGTGAGATCATACAGGGTTTGTCTTCGTCGATGCCCCAGCTTGACGGCTATGTGGTGACCGGCGCCAAGGGGGGCCTCAATCAGGTGGTTCTCGAAAGCCATCAGTCCGATCCCGTTCTTGCCACCTGTCAGGCGGGAATGGGCCGCTGTGTGGCGTTTACCAGTTCGATCGACAGCCGCTGGGCGTCGAGCTGGCTTCAGTGGCCGGGTTTCGAGGATTTCTGGGAACAGACGATCCGCTGGGCGGGCAAGCCTTCCCAGTCCACCGACTGCGAAGTCTCGGCAGATATTCAGGGCCGCCAGGTCACGGTTAACGTCGAGGCGATAGACGGTGAAGGCAAATTCATGCAGCTCGCCAATATCGAGGGGCAGGTGATATCGCCGGACGTCGAGAGTGATGCTATCGGGCTTACTCAAATCGGACCGGGGCAATACAGCGGTCAGTTTCAGGCGACCTCTTCGGGTAGCTACATCGTTAATCTGCGCTACAGAAGACCCGGTGAGGACGATAAGACCCATTTCACTCACACGACCGTAACGATTCCATTCGCCCCGGAGTTTCGCGACCTGACCGATAACGCCCCTTTGCTCGCAGAGGTCAGCAACATCACCGGCGGCCGCATTTTAGGCCCCGATCCCAACCAGGTGAATCTGTTCGACTCGGCCGGCCTGAAGTTCCCGGAAACTCAAACACCGCTGTTGCGCCCGTTAATGTTTATCTGGCTCGCACTTTTCCTGCTGGACGTGGCGATGCGCAGAGTTGTGCTCGATTTCCGTGCAATGGCGCGTCGAGTAGCAGTCTTATTGCGAATTCGCAAGACCGAACTCAAAGCCGACAAGACCCTCGAACGGCTACAGGCAAGGCGGCAGAAACTTCGCGACCAGCTTGAGGCTCGCAAAGCAGCAACGGTCGCTTCCAAGCGCTACCGGGCAAGCGAAGAATTCGAGGGCGAACTGCCCGCGGCTGACGCCGAACGTCCGGTGAGACCCAAACCTGAAACGAAGCCGGCAGAGTCTGCCCCGGCAAAACCTGCCGCCGGTGAGGGCAGCGAGCATATTCAAAGACTGCTAAGAGCAAAACGAAAAGCGGCAGAGTCAGATTCAAATGATGAAATTAATGAATGACAAAGGGAGACCATAGAAATGGCAAAAAATACGAATGATGTTGAAGAGCAGTGCAAGGATTTTCGTCGGATGTTCGAATCGCTGCGCCGCGAGGTCGGCAAGGTCATAGTCGGCTATGAGAGAATTGTCGATAATGTGCTCATATCTCTGTTCTGCGGCGGACACGTCCTGCTCGAAGGCGTGCCGGGCCTTGGCAAGACGCTGCTTGTGCGGACCTTGAGCGACGTTTTCTCGCTCGAATTTAGGCGCATTCAATTCACACCCGATTTAATGCCGGCCGACATCATTGGCACAAACATTGTGATGGAGGACGCCAAAACGGGAAAGCGCCAGTTCCAGTTCCAGAAAGGCCCCATCTTTGGGCAGATCATCCTCGCCGACGAGATCAACCGCGCTACCCCCAAAACACAGTCGGCGATGCTCGAAGCCATGCAGGAGCACTCGGTAACCAGCGGCGGGCAAATCCGCAGGCTCCCGGAGCCGTTTATGGTGCTGGCGACGCAGAATCCAATCGAGCAGGAAGGGACCTATCCGCTGCCGGAAGCGCAACTGGACAGATTCTTCTTCAAGTTGATCGTGCCGTACAGCAATCGCGATGAGTTACGATCTATCGTCGACCGTACCACGGCGGGCCATGAGCCGAGAGCCGATTCCGTTATAGGCGCCGAGGAAATAATTGATGCTCAGGAACTGGTAAAACATGTGGTCATGGCCGAGCACGTGCAGGACTACGCGATCCGCCTGGTATTAGCGACGCACCCGCAAGGTGAATTCGCGGCAGACGTGACGAACCGCTTCGTCCGTTTTGGCTCCTCGCCGCGAGGCGTCCAAGCGCTGGTGCTGGCCGGGAAAGTCAGGGCGATGCTCGATGAACGTTATCACGTGAGCTTTGCCGATATCGAAGGTTCGGCGTTGCCGGCCCTGCGCCATCGCATCCTTTTGAATTTCGAGGGACAGGCCGAAGGAATCACGACCGACGAAGTGCTTGCCGACATTTTGCAGGGATCCCCCAAG
>CAZRBG010000066.1:0-29698 GCA_964598225.1 uncultured Pirellulales bacterium | reverse complement strand
TGTTTGTGTTGAGAAATCATTGAAATTAGTCGCCTAAAAAGTGCGAAACTTTACCAGAATAAAACGGGATTTATTATATAAAAGACATTAAAACCACCATTATTTAGCCACGAAGGCTCAAAGAACACGAAGATAAAAAGACTTAACCATCATACTAACCAACTTTGTGCCTTAGTGCCTTGGTGGCAAGCCAAAATCCTTGTCAATCCTGTTATCATGTCTAAATTAAGATGTTTTGTTTGCTATTTACTCAATAATATGGTATAATACTCAAAAATGGAATACAGAACTCAGAACTCAGAATACAGCAGGCAAGGTGATCAGATGATCAGGGTAACAGCAAGTGCGGTCCAGAGAATCAGGAGGGCTTTGACATTGACTATTGATTATTGACTATTTTTCTCTGTGCTCTCGACGAGTCGTACCCCATAGTTGCTTTGCGGGCTGTTATTCCCGCGAAGGATTGTCGCCCCTGCGGAGGCAGGGGCAGGAATCCAGATGGGCACGAACGTATGGATTCCCGCCTTCGCGGGAATGACAACAGGGGCAACAGTAGCCCTCGGCATGCGCGGACGGGACGTCAGCGACACAAAACAAAGCCAATTTGCGAAAGGGCGAAACAGGGAAAACCTCAATGTTGACAAAGACTTAGCACAAATTTGCACCTGTGGCCAGTCAAGGAAAGCAAACCCAACTAAACCCAATTCTAACGATCCCGGGCCCACCAGGCAGGTATGGGAAAAGCTCAACGCTCCGGTAAAATCGTGTGAGGGAGCCGGAGCAATTCATGCCGAGGCCGCGGACGAACTCTTGTTCCGGGCTATCGGGAACCGTTGCTTTTGTTAGAACTGCTTGAGGAATCCTATGCCCGCGACTGGTTCTTCCGAGTGCCCCATGTAGGGGACTATGTCGAAGCCTGCTAATCCGAGTTTTTTGTGCCGGCCGGCGACCGTGTGGCCTACGACCCAGCCGAGAGTCGCGCCGAAAACGACGTCGCTGCCCCAGTGGTCGCCGGTGTCCATCATCCTGTAAGCCACCGCAGAAGCGGCAACGTACGCCGGGATGCCGACCTTCGGGCCGTAGAATTCGTCGAGGACCGAAGCTGCCGTGAACGAGCTGGAAGTATGGCCGCTTGGCCAGGCGTAATCCTTGCCGTTGGGCGTTTCATTATTGCGGGCCAGCTTGAGTCCGCTCGTCGCCAGGAACGTGAGAGTTAATGCCGTTCGCATAGTCCAGGCCCGCTGCATATTGACCATGTCATCATTCTCGGCGCTCAGAAAGTACCACAAGGCGGTGGCTCCGCCGTGTGTTGCCGGGTGGCCGAGGACGTTGAGGCTTTCGTCCTCGAAGCCTTCCAGCGAAGAGTGTTTGTCGAAGTATCGGGCAATCTCTTTGTCGGAACCGTCATTATGCATTATGATGCTCGCCCCTCCGGCCAGCAGCAGGGCCGTCGCGTTGTCAAGTCGAAGGAAGCTCGCTTTAGCATCCGCCATAAGCCTCTTAGGCCATTTGCGAAGATCCCGCTTACCGTATTCCAACCATAGCGGCTCGTTGGGATCGCTCTTATTGTCCGGGGCCTCCTGCCGTTCGATTTCTGTCTGTGCCGATGCCGCTTCGGTCGCGTTCGGCCGGGAGGCGCTCGTCATGTTATTGCCGCACCCCGCGGAAAACACAAGACCCGCACAGAAAAAGCTAATCCACATTCCGTTTTTCTTATGTACTCTCAGTTGCGAATCCCTTTTCTTAGTAGTGCAAATTATTCTTCGAAAGGTAAAGATGCCGAATAGTTCGGTGCTTCTCTGGTGATCTGAATGTCATGTGGGTGCGATTCGTGCACGGAAGCGGCGCTGATGCGAACGAATCGGCTGGTCTTCCGCAGCTCTTCAATATTCTGCGCTCCGCAGTAGCCCATACCGGCGCGGAGGCCTCCGACCAACTGGTAGACGAAATCGCCTAACATGCCGCGGTAGGGCACGCGTCCTTCCACCCCCTCGGGGATGAGCTTGTTGACTTCGGCCGAGCTGCTCTGGCCGTAACGCTCTGCCGATCCCTTAACCATCGCCCCCAAAGAGCCCATTCCCCGGTACTCTTTGAATTGCCTGCCCTTATAGATGACCAGTTGGCCCGGGCTTTCCTTGAGCCCGGCGAAGAGCGAGCCTATCATGACGCTCGACGCCCCGGCTGCGATCGACTTCGTTATATCGCCCGATTGTTTTATACCGCCGTCTGCGATGACCGGGATATTATTCTTCTCGGCTACTTTCGCACAGTCTATTATCGCCGAGACCTGGGGCATTCCTACACCGGATATCACTCTGGTGGTGCAGATCGCCCCGGGACCTATGCCGACCTTAACGGCGTTGGCGCCGGCTGCAATCAGGTCTTCGGCTGCCTCGGCGGTGGCTATGTTGCCGGCGATAACGTCGATATCATGGCTGGACTTGATCTTCTTGACCGTGTCGATAACGTTCTCCGAGTGACCGTGTGCCGTATCGACGACGACGATATCGACATCAGCGGCTATCAGGGCCTCGACGCGCTCGTAATCGTGCACGCTGACCGCGGCCCCGACGCGCAGCCGGCCTCTCTGGTCTCTGGCCGACAGGGGATATTGCTGAACACGTTCGATGTCTCTCATCGTGATAAGCCCGGCGAGTTCGCCTTTGCCGTTGACCAGCAGCAGTTTTTCGACCTTGTGCTCGTGCAGCAAATCTTTAGCCTCTTCCAGTGTTGTTCGCGCCGGGCCCGTTACGAGATTGCTCTTTGTCATTACCGTGCTTATCTCGACGTCGTAGTCCTTGAGGAATTTCAGATCGCGCCGCGTGAGAATGCCGACAAGCTTCTTGCCCTCGATAATCGGAATGCCGGAAACATTCTGCTCGTTCATCAGTTGCTGTGCTCTTCTGATCGGCTCGCGTGGCGACAACGTTACGGGATCCGAGATTACTCCATGCTCGGAACGCTTGACCTTGGCGACCTCCCGTTTCTGTGCTTCGACCGGCAGGTTTTTGTGAATGATGCCGATTCCACCCTCCTGGGCGAGCGCAATCGCCAGCCGCGCTTCGGTGACGGTGTCCATCGCCGCCGAAACTATTGGGATATTAATATTGATATTGTCGGTCAGCCGGGTGCGCGTGTCGGCCTGGCTCGGCACAAAATCACTCTTGGCCGGAACCAACAGCACATCGTCAAAGGTTATACCCTCTGCAATAATCTTGGTCTTATCCATCTTTCTCTCCAGAACTAATCGCTGTGAAGGTCAGCTAATAAGTGCAGGATTATAATCCAGGAAAAATCAAAGATCAAAACTCAAATCTCAAATTTGTGAGTTGTCGGCCGTCAGGCTGTTTGTAGTGTGCCCGTAAGGGCATTAAGAAAAACGCCTTACGGCGTCACTACAGACTTGGTCTGGATCCGGCACGAATCCAAAATGGTTTTTTAACATGTTTGCATTTTTTCTTCCCGCGTGTATTATCGCCGTCATGTGCGAAGAGAACAGACAAATTCTTGTTGCAACTACGAATCCCGGTAAGGTCGCTGAGATCAGAGCCATGCTGGGCGGCGGTGTGCACTGGCTGGGCCTGGCCGATATTGAGCCTATTGGTGAGATTGAAGAAGACGGGGCTACTTTCACCGAGAACGCCCGCAAGAAAGCTCTCGGCTACGCTAAAGCCTCCGGCCTCTGGACTCTCGCCGACGATTCGGGATTAGTGATCGACGCACTCGGCGGTGCGCCGGGAGTGAATTCCGCTCGTTTCTCCGGCGATAAGCTGCCCAGTGATGAAAGAACGCTGATCGATCATCGAAATATCACGAAAGTCCTCAAATTGCTGCGGGGTGTGCCAAAGGAGAAACGCACTGCCAGATTCGTCTGCCGACTGTGCCTGGCGAATCCGCAGCAGGAAGTGCTGATTGAGACAGAAGGAACACTGGAGGGCATTATCACCGACACCGAAATCGGAGAAAACGGCTTCGGCTACGATCCGATCCTTCTTGTGCCACACTTGAATAAAACCGTGGCACAGCTATCGAGCGAGGAAAAAAACGCCATCTCACACCGCGGCAACGCCATCCGCAGGCTCGTACCACTGCTCAAGGAACTCTTGAAAAAAGATTAGGCAAAACAACGGCTCGCGGCTATTGGGCGAAAGCGGCCACGATGCCGGGAATAAGGTTCTGGAGTGAGTGGATGCACGATGTGGCCAATATCGCGCGCCAGAAAGACCGCTCGCGCCAATTTAAGTAGGAGCAGGAGAAGACGAAGAATGGCCAGATAACTCCAAGGCCCCATGCTGAAGCGAACAAAGAATGAAAACCGGCCCAGATGCACGCCGACACTGCCGCCAGCGCGATTTCGTGTTTCGTTATGAATGACAGCAACCAGAGAATGGGAGCCATCAGCAGGGTCTCTATCGGCGGGCCTATTACCACGACCATCAGCAGAAGGTAAAGAGGATCTCCCTCGAAAGTGGGGCTTCTTTCTTCGGTCATTATCCCCGACGATGCCAAAATAGCAACAATTATCATCGACGGCAAAAAGCTGATAACTGCAGCCCGCGGCACATACCTGCGCATCGAGATGCGATTATCGAAAAGCATCGAAAGCAGCCACCCTCGCTGCGTCTCGGGATTTGGCGTTTCCTGCTGTGCCTGCTCCTGCTCCTGTTCCAAGCTCCGGCTCCTTAATTGCTCTGAAAACCCGGGTTACGAGATATCAAAACGTTGATGAGATTTGTAGTATACGAGAGGAACTGTCCTCTGTTGTTTATTCTACGAGCAATGTAGGGATTTGTATCAAATGCACGGGCGTTGTACAATATTGTATCCAAAATTCTTGAAATTTCGGTTACTTTTTGGTATTATACGGCCTCATATACTTAGGGAGTTTGTGCAAAAGGTGAAATAGAAATTGTTGTTGCCGGCCGTTACGGCTTTTTGCACGGGGATTAGATTATGGAAGACAAACTAAACAAATCCAAATTTAGACTCACCTTCGGTTGCCTTTACCTGATAGTACTGTTTGGCGCCGGCAGTATTTATGCGAAGGCCTCATTCAAGGATACGCCGTTGTACAGGCATATTGTAAAGGGGCGAGACTCTGGATCGACCACGCTCTACGAAAAAAAGCCGGCCGTTTCGACCGAGCAGGAAGAAGCTTCTCTGAAATCAAGCGATGCGATATCCGAGGTACAACAGAAAAACGAACAGCCTGATGGAAATCCGGGCGGCAATTCTGAAAAAGCCGTAAGAAATCCAGTGACAAGGAACAGGCCGGCGGATTTAATGGACCCGGCAAGCTTTACGCCGCAGATGCCTTTTAGCGAAGCCATTGAAATACTTCGCAACTCGACCATTCCCAGGCTGAACATCGCGGTCTTGTGGAAAGATCTGGAGGAGAATGCTGATATTTATCCCGAAACCCCGATAGGAATTGACGGCGTTTCCGGAGTTCCGCTCAGCAGGCACCTGAAATCTTTGCTGGCCGGGGTCTCGGGAGGATCCACGGAAGAATTGGGGTACGTTGTTGATGACGGCGTGATTGTCGTCGCAACGTTAGAGAGCCTTCCGGAGAAAATGGTGACTCGTGTTTATGACATCACCGACCTGGTCGGTCAGCCTTCTTACGGTTTGCCCGGCTTAGGTTTCGGCCTGGGCGGTTTCGGAATGCAGGGCGGATTAGGAACGCCTTTCGGCGTAGGCTACGGCACGCAGTCAGGCTTCGGCGGAGGCCTGGGATTCCAGGGAGGCTTGGGCTCGCCCTTTGGCGGGGGGTATGGAATCCAGGGCGGTTTCGGGACGCCCTTGGGCACAGGATACGGAACCCAGGGCGGAACTGCGCTGGGGTTAGGAACCGGATACGGAAACTCTGGCCGGGGATATAATACGAGCCGGGGGGTAATCGGCTCGCTTCGTCCGCCTTACAGGCCCTGAACAGGGACGTAACGCCCAGGAACACAGCTTTACGACTTCAGGCCGGTGAGATCGACTTCTGTCTTTTCGTTCTCTTCGATTATCTCGTTCCAGGTCAAAAGTGTATTACGCCTTGCCGCCTCACGGCCAAGGATGCACGCCGTCGTTGCATCGACGCCGGATTCGCCCGTGGGAATATCGGAGACTCCATTGACGATGTTTCGATGTACGTATCGAGGTTGCTTTTAATGCCGTTATTGCAAATTTACTAATACATCGGGGCGGGCGGCACTCTTACCATTATGTTTTTGTAGTATACTACGCTCTTGGGATCGTGGCCCTGCAGGGCAAAGGTGCCCTCGCCGATCCTGCGGCCTTCCCGATCCCAGTCTTCGGGCTGTGTCCAGGCGACGGTCGTTTCGCCGTCGATCTGGATGATGACGTGATTGTCCTCGACCCGGATATAATACTGGAACCACTGGTTGTCCTCAGAAGGAGCATCGTCGATCACATCCTGAACGGCGTATAACCCTCCGGTCTTCTTGCGGTCGCTGTGGGTTGTATTGACCTGGCATTCGAAGCCCTTGTCAGGCCAGCCGGTTTCCTGATACTCGGTGTGGAAGTATATGCCGGAGTTGGAGCCGGGCGTTGTCATCACGTGGGCTTTGAACTCGAAATCAGTGAAGTTGGCGTCATCGACGGGACCAACGTAAAATAGATGGCTGCGAGGTCCGTCGACAACGATCATGCCGTCCTTGGCCGAAAAGGTGTCTTTATTCTCGCTTGCCTTCCACCCATCGAGATTTTCGCCGTTGAACAAGCTTTGCCATTGTCCCTTTTGCGGCCCCACCTGGCAACCGGTCAGTATCAAGGTCGAAAACAATAACACAAACATTAACTTCCTGGTCATCTAAGTCTCTCCTTAACAAGAATCTCGGTGTGCGGTGCACACCTTACCTTATTTTTCATCTGTCCGTGGGTGGCAGCCTCATCCCGATTGTCGTTTATCGGGATGGGGCTGGTCCGATCCGCAGCGTTACAGCGTCCATGGGCTGCGCATGGGTCTGGTGAGCCGGCGGTTGGCGATGTCGTTATTCACAAACCGCTCGGCTTTCGGGTCCCATCTGAGATTTTGCTCGAGCCTGATTGCGATGTCGCTGATATGACAAAGAATGTCACCTTGAACGGCGTCGTCGATGTGCGCTACCGTCTTTTCTCTGGTCTTGACGCAGTCGAGGAGATTTCGAACGTGATTATTGCTCTCCGGCAAGCGAGTATCGGAAGGTCCGAACTCGGTTTTCAACAGTTCCTTCGGGTGAGCGTTTATTCCTCCGCGGTCTACATGGACCCAGCCATCTGTTCCTTCGAAAGCCGTGCCGTGGCTGGTGGTCCTGCCGTAGCGCTTGGCCCATTCATCAGGGAACGGATGGCCGGTGAAGTTAATCGTCAGGCCGCTGTCGTATTTCATTGTGACGTCCCAATTCAGTGCGGTGTCGGCCACGCCCCTGGTCGGCCACTTGCCCTTGCCCTCAATCGTCAGAGGTGTCGTGACCTTGTCGCCCCCACCCCAGAACGCGATATCTATCGGGTGGATACCCCAGCCGGCTATGAAGCCCAGCGCGTAGTCGGAGATGAACCACCAGAGCTTGTTCGAGCAGCGGTCTTTCGTATACGGCGTAAACGGAGCAGGCCCAAGCCATCTCTGGTAATCGAGCCATTCGGGGACCGGCACTGGCGCAGGGTCTCCGCCTTGCTTGCTGCCGGGCGACCAAACGTTAATTGTGTGCAGTTTGCCGAGCCTGCCGTTGAGCGCCAGTTCGCAGGCGAAACGGAAATTGCGGCCGGAGCGCTGCTGTGTGCCGAACTGGAATTTTCTGCCGGTGCGATGGACGGCGGTTCGCAGTGCCTGGTCCTGAGCGATACTCAGACCCATTGGCTTTTCGAGATACACGTCCTTGCCCGAATTTACCGCCGCAAGGGCGATCAGCACGTGCCAGTGGTCCGGCGGCGCCGCGAGGATCACGTCAATGTCGTCACGCGCCATCACTTCCTGAAAATCGCTGTAGGCCTTGCATCCGGTGTTGTTGTAATGCTTGTTCACTAGGTTTTGACGGTCCTTGAGGACGTTGCTCTTTACGTCACAGACCGCAACGACCTGCGCATCTTTCTGCCTGAGAAAGTTTCGCATCACGCCAGTTCCCTGCGGGCCTACGCCGACGGCGCCGACTGTGATCCGCTCACTGGGCGCAATCGCTCCGCCGGCGCCCAGCACAGAGGAAGGAACTACGTACGGCAAACCCGCCGCGCCGAGTGCAGCGCCGGCAGCCTGTCTGAGGAACAAACGCCGATTAGTTTCATTCTTGTTCATAGCAAAAACTCCTGAAATTGCATCAAATGATCAAATAATCCTGCTCTATTGCCGGCGCCTGTATGCCAACGCGCCGACCTGTCCGACGGCACATAATGAACATAAAGAGTGTAACCATCTTCAGCATCCGGGTCAAACAAAACCCCGGCAACTGAAAGATCGCCCGTGACGAACCCAGCCCTTCCTGCGTCGAGCTGCTCCATCCCGGGAGTTTGCCGAGGCGTCACTTTACATCCGGCCGGAGTACGTTGAAGCACTCTGGCAAAACCTAACGTGTCATTCCGAGCACAGCTCTATCGTCATCCCGAGCGAAGCCGAGGGACCTATTAAAATAGCCTCGCGGAGCGACTCCTTATTCTTTTGTTTCGGTTTTGTTAGAGCCTATAAGTGCCCCAATGCAACCATTGCCCGAGCCCAAAATAGTAAAGAAATTTTTTGAAAAAGTTGTCAATAAAACTCCGGGTCGAACGTCTATATATATGAAATGATAAAGATGTCATTACTTATTGGAGATTGACAGCGAAAGATGGTTGCCATGAATTCTCAGGATATAATCAGTATGGGTCGCAGAGCCAAGAGCGAGACCGAAGATTTTATAAATCGTCACCTCAACGACCGGGCCAAAGGCTGGCCGGTAAACTCTTTATGGGGCTCTGCATATTCCGAGAGCCGGCAGGAGCAACGGCTGAGAAAACGCGCTGTCCTTCAGACATAGTTACGTCGGATACCTCAGAACTCATAAGGCCCGATGTCGATGCCGGCTCCTTGTGGGCGTTTAGTGCCATTTATATCTGTCCCAGGCGCTGATTCGGTGTTGCCTGCGTCGATTGCCGGGCTGCCTTGTTTATGCCGCATGTCGTAGTTGTCTATATCGCGGAAATATTGCTCAGGCTTTTTAACGATGATGTTGTGATCGGCGGTGTTGCTCGGACCGGCCAGGCCAATTTTCGAGTCGACCAGGTTGTTTCGCACGATGGTGTTCTCGCTTATCGTCTTGCCGTGAGTGGTGCCCAGCGCGATGCCTGCGAGGAATCTCCCGCCGTATGGATTATAGGCGAGGTTGTTGACAATGACGCCGCCCTGGCAGCCGTAGATGGTGATGCCGTGATGGTGCCGCACGAGCACGAGATTGTTCTCGATGCGCCAGTTGATTGCCGGAATGTCGAAATTGCAGATGCCCTGCGGACTGGTAATCAGTGGATTTTGTACAGTATTGTCCCAGGCCATGACGGTGTTGCATTGCACCACGGCAGTGCGGATCGGCGTAGTCTTGTCTCTGCCGCGATGAAACTGGATGCCGTCGTCGTGGTTGGCGTTGATATTGTAGAAGTATTTAATGGTGTTGCCGATCAGCGATGCGTTGTTTGCCGAGCAGACGATGCCGTCGCCGCCGATATGCTCGATGGTGTTTCCCTCGGCTGTGATCTTATCGCCAGACATAGTGATGCCGTGATTGACGAATTTGAGCGTATTGTTGCGGATTTTGATCCTTTCGCCGATAACGGAAACGCCGTAACAGACCCGCTCGTTCCACTGCTCGGCGGACCACGAAGAGCCGTCGGCGGTCGAGTAGAGCATGTTGTCCTCTATTACAAAATCGCTGCTCGGCCCGCCCCAGTCCACGATATAGATGAGCCGGTCTCGTTTGAACTCAGGCGCAAATTCGGGACAGATCGTCAGGCCCCGAATAACCCACTTGCTCGCCGTGGCGAAGAACACCCGACGCACTTCAGGCGTGTGCCCGGCCTCAGCGGCAATCGTGATATAGTCGTCATTGTAAGCCCCCCGGCAATAAATCTCCCCGTGATAACCCGACCTCAGCAATATCGTATCACCAGCCCTAACCGGCGCGTCCGGATTCTTCAATCGCCCGCTCCTGTCGCGAGTCTGAATCAATTTGCCCTCCAAGACTTGCTCAACGGTCTTCCACGGCCGCTCAGCCGAGCCGTCCCCGGCCACGTCGCCATTGACAGGATCGACATAGAAAACCGCCGCATACGAAACATTTGCCAGCAAAAACACAACAGCAATCGCCACCGTCAATCTGTGCATAATAACCTCCAGTCTACTACCTCGACTCCCGTCATGCTCTCATAAATGACCCTTTGAGCGAAGTAGAATACCTGAATCTCCGTCACAGAGCAACTGCGATGATCAGGGAGATATACCAAAGGTCATTCCGAGCGAAGCGTAGCAAAGTCGAGGAATCTGGATTGCAGTTGGTAGTGCCAGTTCAATCGGCAACCAGATTCCTCCACTACATCCCAATCTGCGTTGGGATTCCGGTCGGAATGACTACTCCATATTAGAATCGTTAGCCCAGGCCGAAGAAACTTCTGCTGGTTTTGGTAACGGCTTCGGCGAAATCGGTCGGATTCATGTCTTTCACCTCTGCCACGTGCTGTGCCGTGTGGATCATCAGGGCAGGTTCGTTTATCTTTCGCTTTCGCATTGGTTCGGGCGACATGTACGGACAATCGGTTTCGAGCATCAGCCTGTCGGTCGGAACGATCTCGGCAGCCCGGCGGATTTCGCCGGCGTTCTTGAATGTCACTACACCTGTCAGGGAAATGTAGAAGCCGTAATCGAGTATTCTCGTCGCCTGCTCGGCTGTGCCGCTGAAGCAGTGGAAGACGACGCCGCGCAGCTTGCTTTCCAGCCGGATGAACTGATCGAGAATATCCATCGTATCGTCGAACGCCTCCCGGCTATGAATAACTACCGGCAGATTCACCTCGCTGGCGACTTTCAACTGTGCGGCGAAGGCCCGCTTCTGATCGGATTCGTTCGAAAAGTTGTAATGAAAGTCCAGCCCCGTCTCGCCGATAGCAACGACCTTCTCGTTTGCCGCGAATTGTTTCAACTCGTCAATAGTCTCACCCGTAAAATCTTTCGCCTCATGCGGATGGACACCGACAGCAGCATACATATTCTCGAACCGCTCGGCCAGCTCGACCGCCTTTCGATTCTCCTGCGAATCGGTCCCGACCGTTATCCAGCCGGTCACTCCCGCAGCTATACTCCGCTGGACAACCTCATCAATCTCCCAGGCCAACTGCTCAAACGTCAAATGACAATGTGTATCAATCAATTCCATAGTTCCTACGGCACAAAAGCGTTTTCGTAATGTCTGATCTGCACTGGGCCTTTTTGGCCTAATATTACTGTCACGACGTCGAAGCGTAAAGGGCGGTCTTGAATTTCGTTTGTGGCGATGAAGTAGCGGGCGGCGCGGATCATTCTGGATTTCTTGGCGTAGGTTATGGCCGATTCGGATGGAGCGAAGCTTTCGTCCGCTCTGGCCTTTACCTCGACGAAGACAATCGTCCGGTCGGTGTCGACCATGACAAGATCGATTTCTCCGGTCTTGCATCTGAAATTACGTGTGAGAGTTTTGAAACCTTTTCGCTTGAGGAACTTCTCGCCGCGTTTCTCGCCCCATCGCCCGAGCAGCTTTCTGTCCGCCAACAGCTTCGGTCTGTTCAGTAGCAGGTTACGTATCTCGCACCTCCCCAAAAAACAGTAGCTCGGCGGGCCTAAAAATCCTCTCCGAGTTACTTCGTGACGGTGTGGGTGCTGTGCCGCTTGGCCAGCCTGACGGCCTTGCCCGTCCGCCCTCGCAGGTAGTATAATTTGGCCCGCCGGGTCTTGCCGCTTCGGATCGCCCGAACGTTCAGCACGTTAGGCGAGTGCAGCGGGAAAATCCGCTCGACGCCCTCGTTATTGACGATCCGCCGGACCGTGAAGGTCTCGTTGATGCCGCGGCCCTTGCGCGCGATAACCGTGCCGGTGAATACCTGCGTGCGTTCCTTGTCGCCCTCTCTGATTCGGCAGTGAACGTCCACGACGTCGCCCGTCTCGAAGTGAGGGATATTGTCCTTGAGACTCTTGCTTTCAACCGCATCCAGTATTTCAGTTTTCACTGGTTATTCTCCAATCTACAGAGTCGTTAGCAAATCGTGTCTAACGAACGGAAAATCAACTTGTAAAGCTTCGCCGATAACAACAAGCCGGCGCGAAGCACTTTCCACCAAGTAGAAAAACCTGAATATTAACGATATTTCAGCCCAAAGACAAGGAAAATCTGAAAAAATACGGTTTTCAGGCGATTTCCGCGTGGCGAGGGCAGGATGCCCTCCCCATGACTGGGTCTTTACACGGGCCAGTTGGGCGATTCGGTGCGGGCGGTTTTCAGGTATTCCTCGATTTTCGATACGATGTCGGGATACTTGGCCGAGATATCCCGCTTTTCGCCGATATCCTTGGCCAGATTATAAAGCTCTAACGGCTTGCCTGGCGCCGTTCGCACCGCCTTGAAATTGCGCCAGCGAACAGCCTGCTGGAACCTGCCCGACGGGTACTCCCAGTACAGAAAGCGATCATCTGTTCTCTGCTTCTCGCCGAGTAGCAGCGACCGAACGGTGATCCCGTCGATGCCTGCTGGGGCTTTGGCTCCGGCGACTTCGGCCAGCGTCGGCAGCACGTCCGCGAAGTACCAGGGAGCATCGCTCGTTTTGCCGGCCGGGACCTTGCCGGGTCGGCGGACGATCATCGGAGTGCGAAGGCCGCCCTCGTACATGTCTCTCTTACGTCCCCGCAATGGGCCGGAGCTGTCGAAAACGCCCTCCCAGCGCCTGGCCGCTCCGTTGTCCGAGCAGAAGAATACCAGCGTCCGTTCGTCGAGGTCCAACTCTTTGAGCAGCGACATGATCCTGCCGACATCTCCGTCCAGACGTGTAATCATCGCGGCATGAACTTTAGCATCGGCCGACCAGGGCTTATCGGTATACGGCTCAGTGCTTGGTATTTCGTACCTCGCGTGTGGAACAGTATATGGCAAATACAGAAAGAACGGCTCGCTTTTATGCCGGCGGACAAAATCCAGCGCGAAATCGGTAAACATATCGTGCGTGTACTGCCGCTTGCCGCCGTCGGCGTTTCCTTCGAGCATCACTTTTTCTTCGTCCCGCCACAGGTACGGCGGATAATACGTATGCGCCCGTCTTTGATTGAGATAGCCGAACCATTCGTCGAATCCCTGCTGGTTGGGAACGCCAGTAGTATTGGGTTCGCCGAGCCCCCACTTGCCCGTTATACCGGTAACGTATCCAACCTTCTTGAGCACCTCGGCGACCGTTACATCTTCCGGTTCGAGCGGCACTCGTCGCTGCGGCGAGCCGTTGTCCGTAACGAGTGTCCCGCCGACCCTGCCCATATTATTGCGGACCCGCGTATGGCCGGTATGTTGACCGGTCATAAGCACGCTCCGCGACGGCGCGCAGACAGTCGAGCCCGCGTAGCAATCCGTAAACCGCATTCCTTCTTCGGCGAGCTTATCAATATTCGGCGTCTTTATATGCTTCTGCCCGTAACAGCCCAGATCACCGTACCCCATGTCATCGGCCATGATAAAAATGATATTCGGTCGCTTCGACGAAGCGCCGGCTGCGAGCTCACTGTTGCACGCGACCCCAGAAAGCATCGCCGCGGCGCCGCCTGCCGTTAAAGATAAAAAATCACGTCGAGTTATCTTTTGCATTTTCCAATCTCCAAATATTTTCTCTACCTTAAGGGTGGATCGTGAACCAGCAACGAATCCAGTCTCCCCTGCGGCTGGCTGCCCATAACGGGAGGCTCCCCCCGGCGGATATCCTCGCCATCCCAGTAAGTGTAGATATTATCGTCATTGACGCCGGCATAGGGCTTTTTCTCGAAGTTCACATGGCTGTCGAGATACAACACATTTTGACCGTCTCCGTAATGGCTGGTTGTGTTACCAGCTTCGACAGCCTTCCGGTTACCGTCGGGCTCGAATTTACTGAAATCCTTCCTATATCCAACAAAGGGCGAGTCCATCCACGGATTGCGGTCTGCTGTGACCGCCATAGCCGGATCGCTCGATGTGGTCAAAGCATAAGGCCCAAACGGCATGTGATAGGAATAGCTGCAATGCTTCCACGGCTGAGGACCGAAATCCCAAAGCTCAAAAAGGTCACGATCCTGCACCTCGTACTTAGCCGGATCGAACGGCCTGATCTTAGATTCGCTCAAGCAGATAAACGCCCTTGGCGACACTTCAGCATATTTAACCAGCAGGTAAAAACACGATGAGATAGTTCCCACTCCCCCCTGACCTTCGGCCGATGTACCAAAGGCACGAAATCGATTCTCTGCAGACCAATTTGGGATTCTCTGAGCCCAATTGGCGTTCACGCCACCGGCAAGCGGCAGCTTGTCATCGTAGTCATTGCTGTAGATCAACATCGCCTTGCCGATACCGGAAAGATTCGTACCACAGACCATACTCGGTGATATACTGGCACGCCATCTACCAATATTGTGCCAAAAGAGAACGAAAATCAGCAACGGCGGAAGCACTGCTCCAATGGCGGCGAAGCCGCGCCCGGCTACACGACCGCCACTGATAGAGATGTAAGCGAAAGCCGTGATTGACAGTAGCATGCCCAGGCCACCGGCCAGAATGCTTACACAAGCAACACTGTCCACAAAATCTGACTTGGGATTAAGTGCGCCAGGTCTCATTATTGCAAACAAGCCCGGTAAGAAAAATACCAGAGCAATAAGCGAACATACGAAAGACAAAACCGCTGCTCCGCTCAATTTGACGTCGGTTCTTTTGGCCTTCTGCCTACGGGGAGTCAACCTGCGACCGCACGCATTGCAGAATGTGGTGTTGTCAGGATTCTCTCCGCCGCATTTCGGGCATTTTGTTTGTGCTTTCTCATTCTCCATCTTGACCTCGCTTTTGAAACACATCTTGACTATTGACTTCAAGACATCCTTTTGCTCTACCATATATAAGGCCAAGGACACGAGATATCAAGAAAGAAAAACAGGGAGCGTGTGTTTCGATTGGTAAGTGTCATTCCGACCGGAGTTCCAACGCAAGTTGGGATGAAGCGGAGGAATCTGTTTTAAATAGGTCTCTCCGTTTCGCCTTTGGCTTCAGTCGAGATGACAGTGAGGAGTGGCTTCAGATCGCTCAACCATCATTTTCTTTGAGCAAATCCGGGCGGTATTTTTTTGTTCGTTCTATGGATTGCCGGCGGCGCCATTGGGCTATTTTGGCGTGGTCGCCGCTCAGGAGAATTTCGGGGACTTTCATGCCGCGGAAGTTTTCCGGTCTTGTGTAGTGAGGGTATTCGAGCAGGCCCTCACTGAACGAATCGTCTTTAGCCGAGTCTTCATCACCGAGAGCGCCTTCGAGGAGTCTGACCACGGCGTCGATGATTACCATAACTGGTAATTCCCCACCGCTCAGTACGTAGTCGCCTATCGAGATCTGCTCGGCGCCAAGGCCGGTGCGGATGCGCTCGTCGAAGCCTTCGTATTTTCCTGCGATCAGGATAAGACGCTTCTCGGCGCTTAGCTCCTGTGCTTTGGCCTGGTTGAAGGGCTTTCCCTGCGGCGTGAGCAGGAGACGTCTGCCCGGTTCGGGCGAGAGTTTCTGCACGTGCTCGAAGCAGTCGAAGACGGGGCCGGGCATCATTACCATGCCGGGACCGCCGCCGTAGGGCTTGTCGTCGACCTTCCTGTAGCTGTCGGTCGTGAAGTCCCTGATGTCCGCAAGAGCGATTTCGACCAGCCCGTCGTCCTGAGCCCTCTTGACTATCGAGCAACTCAGGGGCGATTCGAAAAACTGCGGAAAAAGTGTAAGAACGTCAATCCTTATACACATACCTTCATTACCACGGATTTCACGGATTATAAAGCAGCACGGATTTCACGAATTAGTTTATTAATCTTTTGTACTGGAGAGAGGGTGCACCAAAATTCAAGAGTAAACCGAGTTTCAAGTTTGTCGCCTTCACGTAATTCAGGACTTGAGCAGTGTCTGTCTCTGTCAGTTGCTTGATTGCTTTCAACTCTACAAGGATTGTCTCGGCTACAAGAAAATCAGAGACAAACTTCTTTACATTCGTTCCTTTGTAGAAGACATCAAGCGATTTCTGCCGTTCAAAGCGAACACGGAGTAAACCAAATTCCACTGCCAAGGCTTCTTCGTACACACTTTCCAGGAAACCGCAGCCGAGAGTTCTATGGACTTCCATTGCAGCGCCAATAATCTTCCCAGTCAGGTCCTTATACAGAAGTGTTTCTGCTGACAAGCCTCATCCCTTCTTTGACCAAATTATATATTTAATCCGTGTTAATCCGCGCAATCCGTGGTTACGTGGTTACTCTTTGGTCTCTTCCTCGGATTTGGTTTCGGTTGCCTCTGCTTCAGGCTTTTCCTCTGCTTCTTCAGCCCTTGCCTTTTCTGCGGCTTCGGCTTCTTCTCTGGCCTTTTTGTCGGCGTCGGCGCGGGCTATTGCTTCGGCGTCGGCTTTAGCTTCGGCGTCTGCCTTGGCTTTTTCTTCGGCTTCTTTGGCCGCAGCGGCTTCTTTTTCGGCCTTTTCCTTTGCTTCGGCCTCGGCCTGAGCCTTTGCTTCTTCGGCTTCGGCCGCTTTCTTGGCCGCTATTCTCTCTGTATTGTTGAAAGGCTTGCCTCTGGCATGAGCGATGGCCTTGGCCTTTGCCCGGCGGGCCGCCTTTTGCTCGGCGTGCTTGCTCTTGATTCCCTCTCGCGAGAGGATCTGCGCGACGGTATCGGATGGAATCGCCCCCTGTTCGAGCCAATACTTCGTGCGTTCGTGGTTGAGCACGATCTGTTTGGCCTTATCCTTCAGGAGCGGATCGTAGTGCCCCAGCTTCTCAAGCACTCTGCCGTCACGCGGCGTTCGGGACTCAATCGCATTGATCCTGTAGAACGGCCGATGCCGTCGGCCCATCCGCGTCATTCTCAATTTTACTGCCATGTTCTGTTCCTTTCTCTATTCTATCATCAATTCCCGCGACCTTTACGTGGCGGTCACGAGACACGTTTTTCTTTTTGACAGGATAACAGGATTATACAGGATGGTTTTAGGTTCTAACCCTGGTGATCCTTTCCTTATCACAAGACTCTTACTTTTCGTTTGACTTCAACTCTTTCTTCTCCAAAGTTCAGAATAAGCCCCACTGGCTTATCTGTTGCGACGCGGTAGTTCACCAACTGTACTTCGTGTGCCTGCACAATTTGCTTGACAGATTTTAGCTCCACTATGACGGTATCTTCAACTATAATATCGGCTTTGAACTCCCCGACAACTTCGTTATCATATCTGACTATAACAGGTTTCTGCGATTCGGCTCGGAGACCTGCCTTTCTCAACTCAATCAACAAACATTTCTCATAAACGGATTCCAAAAAACCAAATCCCATCCTGTTGTAAACAGTATAAGCAGCGGCAATAATCCTCTTCGTGAGTTGCTTATGTTCCATAACATAGTTTGTTTACGAGAAAGAGTATGGCTTATATTCACTCCCAAAAATAAAATCCTGTTTTATCCTGTTATCCTGTCTAAATATTCTATGTATCACGTCTACAATTTAGGGCGTAGCCGTTGAGGAAGATTGCAAGGTTGGCCGGGTCGATTTGGGCGTCGGCGGCGAGTCTTTCCACCTGTTCGTCGGTCAGCTTGTCGGCGTTTTGTTTTTCATTGGGTGTCATTATAGCAACCGCTTTTCTCAACTGCTCCAGCTCTTCGGCGCTCGGGGCGGCGAGCATTGCCAGCTCGCTGGCGCCTTCGATATCCTGAAATTGATCGCGCACGAGCCTGCCGTACGCGTCGTCCGAGAAACGGGCGACTTTCTCAAGATACTGCTCGATTGTCATCTTCTTTGCTGTCGTCATATCAATTGAATCCTATGCGGCGGTCGCTACGGACTTTAGTTCATCGTCAGGGGCGTTGGAGTTACGACAAGACCGGCCGGTCTCTGATTGCCTTTTTGATTGCCGTCGCCGAGGTCTGCTCGCGCCTTTTCCGCCAGCGAGAGAAGACGCTTGACCACGTCAGGATTCTGCCCGGCGACGTTGTTCTTCTCGCCGATATCGGCATCAAGATCGTACAATTTCAACTTGGCCTGCGTTGTCTTGCCTTTCCTTCTGATCTCGTAGGGCAGATGCAGCTTCCATTTACCTGAGCGAACCGCCTGCAACTGAGCCACCCTGTAGTAGTAGAACGCATCGTGCGGCGACTTGGCGCTTTTATCTCCAGCCATGAGCGGCCAGATGTTCTTGCCGTCTATGATTCGGTCCTCCGGCGCCTTCGTGCCGGCCAGGTTTGCCAGAGTCGGAAGCAGGTCCAGTGTCGAAGTCAGCTCGTCGCATGTCTTCCCGGCCGGCATCTTTCCGGGCCATCGCATAACGCAGGGCTCGCGCATGCCGCCTTCCATCGTGCTGCCTTTCCAGCCCGACAGCGGCAAATTGCTGCCGCCCCACCGGCTTGCGGCCCCGTTGTCGGAAGTGAATATTACCAGAGTGTCGTCGTCGATGCCCAGTTTCTCGAGGGTCGAGAGGATTTCGCCGGTGGACCAGTCGATCTCTTCCACGGCGTCGCCGTAGCGACCGTTGGCGCTCTTGCCGCGAAACTTTTCGCTGGCGTGAACGGGATTGTGCACCATCGTATGCGGCAGATATACGAAGAAAGGTTTGTCCTTGTTGGCGGTTATGAACCTAATCACCTCTTCGGTGTAGCGCTTCGTCAGCGTGTTCTGGTTTGCCGGCGCCTCGATGACCTCTTCATTTCTCATCAGCGGCAACGGCGGATTCTGCTTGCGCTGCCTCGATCCCATGTCGTTGCTGTAGGGGATGCCGTAATAGTAGTCGAAGCCCTGCTTTCTCGGCAGAAATTCCGGCTGATCGCCAAGATGCCACTTTCCGACGCAGGCGGTTACGTAACCCTGCGATTTAAGCAGGTCGGCGATTGTGATTTCATCCGGATGGAGCCCCTTTTTGGCAACGGGGAACAGCACCCATTCGTTGCGCGCGCTCTTGTGCATGCTGACCCGGCGGGGATAGCAGCCGGTCATCAGACTCGACCGCGACGGCGTGCACACGCCGCTGGTCACGTAAAAGCTCGTGAACCGAGTGCCTTCAGCAGCCATGCGATCGATGTTGGGCGTACGATGTTTCGTCGAGCCGAAGCAGCCGAGATCGCCATACCCCATGTCGTCACAGAAAATAACAATGAAGTTGGGTTTGCTTTCAGCCCAAACTGCGCCACGCGCCAACTCGTGCATCGCGACACCGGCGGCAGCAGCGCCGGCGAGTTTCAGGAAGTTGCGGCGGTTTATGCTCTTATCGGTCATCGTTTCTTTATCTTTCCTCTTCGCTTTATGACTTTCTTTCGTTTCGAGCGCTGTTTTATCTTTTTGCCCGAAGACATCATCTGGTTGAGCGCACCCATGTTTAGACCGCCGGAGAACAGATTCTTCAGCCCGCCGAAGCTGCCGCCGCTGAGTGCTTTGAGCATGTCCCTGCTGCGTTTGAACGTCTTTACCAGGCCCGAAACATCCTGAACCTGGACGCCGGCGCCTGTGGCTATTCGCCTTCGTCTCGACGAATCGATCAGATCGGGTTCGCTCCGTTCCTGTGGCGTCATCGAATGCACGATCGCTTCCATTTGTCCGAGTTCGGCGCCGTCCAGGTCCAGATCGTCCATCTGACCGCCCATGCCGGGCATCATTTTCATCAGGTCTTTGACGCCGCCCATCTTCTTGACGGCCTGCATCTGCTTGAGGAAGTCGTCGAAGCCGAAGCTGCCCTTGGCCATCTTCTTCTGCATCTTTTCGGCTTCATCCTGGTCGAACTGCTCCTGAGCCTTTTCGACCAGGCTCACGACATCGCCCATTCCCAGAATTCGGCTGGCCATACGGTCGGGGTGGAATTCTTCGAGCTTGTCGAGCTTCTCGCCGACGCCGATGAATTTGATTGGCTTTCCCGTTACCGCCTTGACGCTCAGCGCCGCACCGCCTCGGGCGTCTCCGTCGAGCTTCGTAAGGATGACGCCGTCAAGCTCGAGACGCTCGTTGAACTCCTTGGCGGAGTTAACCGCATCCTGACCGGTCATCGCGTCGCAGACGAGGTATATCTGGTGCGGCGTAACGGCTTTTGCAACGTCGGCGACCTCGGTCATCATCTCCTGGTCGATATGCAGCCGGCCGGCGGTATCGAGCACGACCACGTCGTGGCCGTTTGATTTGGCGTACTTGACACCGTTCTTTGCAACCTTGACGGCGTTTTTACTCTGTTCGCTGTAGACGTCTATGCCCAACTGCTCGCCCAAGACGACCAACTGGTCGATAGCCGCCGGTCTTTGCAGGTCATCGGCGACAAGCAGCGGCTTCTTGCCTTTGGAGACAAGGTACTTTGCGAGTTTTGCCGCCGAGGTGGTCTTGCCGCCGCCCTGCAGGCCCGCCAGCATGATAACAGTCGGTCCGGGCGAGACAAAATAAATCCGGGTATCGACCGGCCCCATTAGCCTGGTCAGCTCGTCGTTGACGATCTTGACCATGACCTGGCCGGGATGGAGGCTCTTTATGACCTCTGCGCCGAGAGCCGCCTCCCTGACGTCCTTGCAGAACTGCTTGACGACGTTGTAGTTAACATCCGCTTCCAGCAGGGCTTTGCGCACCTCGCGCATAGCGTCCGAGATATTCGCCTCGGTGATTCGCCCTCGGCCGGAAAGCGACTTAAAGATCGAACCAAATTTTTGTGTCAATGACTCAAACATAGCAAAATCCCCGGTCCGCGATGCTCGATTATAGAGCATCAGACCCAAATAATCCAGATAAACCAAAAAGTATAAACCCTGCCGCCTCATACTTCAAGAGCAAAATGGTGTAGAGCAAGGGTAGAGCCGTCGATTTTGTCATGTTCAACCGCCATGACAAAGGCTCCACATACTTGACGTGCGGCAAATTCTATTGTATTCTATAAGAGTATATCGTATTCAAGGAGATTGAAATATGTCAAGAACAATAACATTAAGATTGAAGGACAATGTCTACAACCTGCTGCGTCGACTTGCAGAGCAGGATAATAGGACGCTGTCAAATTTCATCGAGACGTCCACACTTCGATACATAGCGGAACATGAATACGCGGATGAATATGAAATGGCGGAAATTCGAGCCAACGAAGAGTTGAACAAGAGTCTGAAACGCGGCATGAAAGACGTGAAAGAAAAGAAGGGACGATTCGTTGGATAAGTACAGGGTCTTTGAAACGGATGAGTTTCTGAAGAAAATGAAGAAGCTGCCGCATCATGATGCCGGTTTTATCCGGCAAAAATTAACCGAGTACGTATATCCACAAATCACAACAGAGCCATTCTTAGGACGCAACATCAGGAAGCTCCGCGGTTACGACCCGCCCGCATGGCGCTACAGAATAGGAAGATTCCGTATCTTCTATTATATTGATGCCGACCAAAGAGTTGTCTATATCCTCTCTGTAGGCCTGAGAAAGGATGCCTACAAATAGTCTCTCAAGGTGGGCAGGCTCCCCCTGCATGGTCAATTTTGATGTAAGAGCTCGGCGGCTCGACTTCTTATACGGGCGAAGGCAACCTGGCGGCTGAGCTTCTTTAGCTGCGGATCGGCGGGATCGATGGTTCTTGCTTTTTTGATTCGTTTTGCGGCCTCGGTCAGTTTGCCGAGTTCCAGGCATACGTAGGTCGAATCCCTGAGGGTGGGAAGGTGGTCGCTCCGGATGTCGAGCGCGTGGGCGAAAAGCTCGGACGAATCCTCGAATTCCTCTTTCAAAGCGCTGATAATTCCGAGATAGTAGTACGCGTCCGCACTGGCGCAGTCTGTCTCGATGGCCCGCAGCAGGCAGTGCGTCGCGCAGCCGAGATCGCCGGTCTCAATGAACATCGACCCCATCGACACCAGCGTCACCGTATCCTCCGAAGCCAGTTTCATCTCGGAAATCAGATAATCCTCCGCCTGCTCGTTTTTGTCTTCCATCAAAGCAAACTGCGCCAGCCTGTAACAAGGCCCGTGGAGTGTTCCATCCTCCCTGAGGGCCTGATCGTACAGTTCCGCCGCACGCTCTTTATCGTCTGCGTTGAAAGCGATCTCTCCCAGATAGAACAAAGCACCCGCATGCTCCGGATCCAACTCGAGAATCCTGTTGAATTTCTCCTTTGCCGATTCGACGTCGCCGTAGGCCAGCAGGAACAAGCCGTAATCGAATATAACGTCGATATCGCCCGGATTGTTGCGCAGCTCGGCCAAAAAATGCTCCTGGCTCTTCCCCGGCTGACCGTCGGACCAGTATGCCTGAGCGATCCGATAGTGAATCTGGGGATGGGCGGTTTCAAGCTCGGCGGTCCTAAGCCAGCAGCTAACGGCTCGCTTATATTGGCCGCGGGCGAAGAGACTGTTGCCGATATTGTAGAAGCACAACGCACATTTCGGCTTTATCTGCTGGGCGAGATAAAACATCTGCTCGGCCTGATCGTGCAGACCCATTTCTGTATAGGCTATAATTCGATTGCAATAGGACGGCTCGAACGACGGGTCCAGCTCCTGAATATGCTCGAAAGTCTCGATGGCACGATCGTATTGCCCGGTGCGGGTATAGTCGACCGCAAGAGAGTTCAATATCTCCGGATCGTCCGGATTCAACTCCAAAGCCTCTTCATACTCGGCTATCGCGTCCTCGAATCTGCTCAAAGAGTCAAGAGTGAGCGCCTTGTCGAAATGCCACGAGCTGTTGGCGGGATTAATCTGAAGGGCCGTCTCCAGCGCCGCAAGGGCTTGCGACATCTTGCCGTCCTCGTATAATTCAAGGGCCTTGCGAGCCTTGCGCTCGGCCTTGTCGTATGAACCGAATTCCATCTCATCGAATAACATAAACACACCTTATAGCGTGAATCACTAAGCGAACATAAATCACCAACGCACTTATCGCCAACAAACCACCGTCGCCTTAGCAGTTTTCCAACGCGCGCAGAGCTTTTTGTAGACGGTAAATTTTATGCTGGAAATCGCGTTCATAACCCCTTAAAATTGTGGTATTTAGATTCCGGCGATTGAACGGGGTGGGCCGAAGTTATTACTGGGTCGGTCGGTTTTCCTGGAAAGTCGCCGCATTGAGTCTTATAATACAGGGTTCGAGAAGCAGCGTACGGCAGGCAAAAAGATTGATGCCGCCGGTTGTGAATATCCGGGAGTAACAAAAACATGATCAAAGAAATAAAAGGCCAGTTGGCAGCAGGTAAAGGCGATTACGCCATCGTCGTCGGCCGGTTCAACGAATTCATAACGTCCAAGCTGCTCGGCGGCGCGATAGATTGTCTTCAACGTCACGGCGCTTCGGACGAGCAGATATCGGTCTTCTGGGTCCCGGGCTCATGTGAGATAACTCATGTCGCCAAGAAGCTCGCCGACAGCGGCAAATACGCGGCCATTATATGCCTCGGCGCCGTGATTCGCGGCCAGACGGGCCATTACGATTACGTCTGTCAGCAGGTGGTAAGGGGCATCGGCCAGATCAATTATGACTGTTCGACCCCGGCGGTATTCGGCGTACTGACATGCGAAACACTCGAACAGGCCGTGGAGAGAGCCGGCACAAAACGTGGAAACGCCGGCGCAGACGCAGCTTCGACAGCAATGGAAATGGCCAACGTGATGGAACAGACAGGTTGATCCGCGGAGCGGACGAGCCTTTCTGCCTCGGCAGGGAATGAGGGCAATCCGCCGGGATTGCTCCGGCTGCAACATGGACAAAAGAACCAGGGCCAGAGAACTTACAATGCAGGCATTGTACCAGCTCGACGTACAAGGGCCGGACGTGCTGGAATCGATAAAACAGTTCTTCATAGAGGCCGAAAACGATAACGAAGTGAGGAATCTCGCGTCGAAGTGGACGAACGGAGCTTCGGAGAACCTGGCACAGTGCGACGAACTGATAACCGCCTCGACAATAAAGTGGCAGTTCTCCAGACTGTCACCAGTGGATCGAAGTATCCTCAGATTGTCGGTTTATCAGATGAAGTTTTGTCCGGATATACCGCCGAGAGTGGTAATAAACGAGGCCATCGAGCTGGCCAAGAAATTCAGCACGGACAAGTCGCCGGGATTTGTTAACGGTGTGCTCGACGCAGTATTGAAGAAATTGCAGAAATAAATGCGAACGATTGCAGTACTAAACCAAAAAGGGGGCGTGGGCAAAACGACGACGACTGTCAACACAGCAGCCGCTCTGGCCGCGGCGGGATCGAGGGTAGCCGTTATCGACCTCGATCCGCAGGCTCACATGACCATACACCTCGGTATTGAGCCGCAGTCGGTCGAGGCGGGCTCGTACAAAGTACTGACGCGGTCGGCGGCGTTCGAGGAGCAGATCATGCTCGTGCGGCCTAATCTCTGGCTGCTGCCGGCGAATATCGATCTGGTCGGCGCCGAGAGCGAGCTGGTTAGCGTTGTAGGACGTGAAATCATACTGAAAGAGGCTCTCGAATCGAGCAGGGAAAAATTCGACTATTGCCTGATCGACTGCGCACCCTCGCTGGGGCTGCTGACACTGAATGCTCTTGCCGCCGTGAAAGAAGTCCTGATTCCGTTGCAGCCGCACTTTCTTGCTCTTCAAGGATTCGGCAAACTGCTGCAGACTGTCGAGCTTGTCAACAAAAGAATAAACCCGGAGCTGAAGGTCAAAGGTATCCTGCTTTGCATGTTCGACACCAGAGCGTCGTTGCCGAGCGAAGTAAAAGCCGATATCGCGCAGTTCCTCGAAAACGCCCGCGGCACCGACAGCGCCTGGTCGCAAGCGCATATCATCCCCACGTTTATCCGGCGAAACATTAAACTGGCTGAGGCGCCCAGTTACGGCAAAACGATTTTCGAGTACGAGCCGAACTGCAACGGCGCCAAAGACTACTGGAACGTGGCCCGATGCGTGCACGCGGGATTCCAGCCGGTTCCGGAGGTCGAAGTGCCCGAAGAGTTGAAAGGAACCGACATTTCGGATAGGTCCAAAGACGAGGAGCGTCAACCGCCTCAGCCCGAAACGGCGCATTCAGGCGAAATGCAAGAACAGCCGGACCCCGCAGAGCATCCGCCCCCACAGGAGGAATCTGCGGAAGCAGACGAATCTCAAGAGCAACCCGAAGCCGCAGAGCCGGCGCCGCCGCAATCCGCCGAGACAGGCGAGGTGCAAGAGCAACCGGAACCAACAGAGGAACCTTCACCGCCGCCGCAGCCGCAATATGTGGATATACACGAGATTCAGGACGAACCCGAGCCTGAGCCGGAGGCACCGCAGCAGCCGGAGCGCCAATCGCTCGAAGAAGACCCGAATAATAATGAGCCGCCTATCAGAATCGAGCCGGTAGAGCCCGATCGGCAATCGCCGGATGAATTCACGCAAGCAACGGAAGATCCCGAAAGATCGGAATCGAAGCAGAGCGATTATGGATTTCCGCCCCTGCCGCGGCAGGGCTGAACAACTCCGACAAGAATGGCAGTATTCATTGGTAGCGACCCCGTAAGAGCCTGCCCCTTTCGGCTTCGCTAAGGGCAGGCCCTGAACTTGCCGAAGGGCGTTAATTCTATAATGTTCGGCGTGACCTGTGTCTCTGTGTCTCTTTGATGAGGTATCAATAATCTGTCAACTGTTTTTAGGAGATTGCCATGTATTACTCACCCAAAACCAAAACTCTCGGTTTAATCGGATTTCTTTTGCTGCTCGCTCTGATCGCGGCCATTCCCGCAATAGCGGCCGAGCTTAGAACGCCTCAAGGCGTGAGACTGCTCAAGAACAAGACTTTCGACGACAGCGAGAAGGCACGGAAGGAAATCCTCGGTCTGTACAAGGACCTCCGCGTAACCGACGTGCTCGACGGCATGGACCTGATCGGCCTTCAGGACATCGGTCTGATGAAAAAGAACATCCGGCCGCTGTGGCGCGATACGGAGAACTTCACCCATAGAGTCGTCGGCTTCGCCATCACGGTACGGCACGTCCCCACGGATGTCAGAGTCGGCCAGAACTCATTCGATTCGGTCGAGGGATTCAAGAAGTTCAAGTCACAACAGTACGGACGGGCGCCGGACGCATGGCTCAAAACGGCAAAGTCCGGAGACGTCGTAGTCATCGACGCCGGCGGCATCGACGAATGCGGCTTCATCGGTTCTAACAACAGCCTCGGCTGGGCGGAAAAAGGCATCGTCGGAGCAATCACCAACGGCGGCGCACGCGACACCGATGAGATCGTCAAAGTAAAGGAAATAGCCGTCTACTGCAAGGACGGCTACAGCTCGCGCGGCGTCCGGCCGGGCAGGCTTATCGCCGAATCATACAACTTCCCGATCAACTGCGCCGGCGTCCTCGTCTACCCAGGCGACGTAATCGTTGCCGACGGCGACGGCGTAATCGTCGTGCCCAGAGAACACGCACTGGAAGTTGGAAAACTCGCGCGCGAAATCCACGTTGGCGACGAAAAAAGCCGGGCGCACAGATTTGAACGGCTCGGCATTAAACCCGACGAAACCGTGATAGTTGATTAAACATAGCGAGTAGAAATTGTCCGGATGTACTAAAGCCTATCCTGCAAATACGTTGCTTATCCGTTGAGGTCGGCCAGGGTCTTCTTCAGCAGCGAGTTGACGTAGCCATTGTAACGGCCGTGGGGTGAGCGGCCGCCTCGGCGCGGGAACTCTTTGATTTCTTCGACTGCGTAGGCGGCTTTCTCATCGAGTTTGTCGATAGCGTTCTGTGCCGCCATCGAGACAAAGACATCGCCGTCCGGCGTCCACGGCGCCAGTTCGAGCAGACAATCGACAGCCTGTCGCTGATCGACTTTGTCGCCGTACTTACCCAGCGCAAGCGCCGCGGCAATTTGTACGTATGGAGAGTCATCTGCGAGCGATTTTATCAGCTCATCTCGTGAATTCCTGACCGTATTAGGACCTCGATTGAGAATGCCTATCACGCCCCAGTAACGAACGGCACTGTCGGAATCCTTCAGGTTCCTCTTGATCTCCGGCAATTCCTTCATTTCTCGCGTTGTAGCGATCTCTGCAGCGGCGAAGATGCGGTCGAATGGATACTTACTGTCGTCGCGCGCAATATCTGCGGGCGTCGAACCTTTACTGCGGGTGTGAATCTCGCCCTCGGGCAAGAAACCAAGGTCTCGAATCTCGCGGCACCAGTCCTTCAACGCCTTGCGCAGCTCTTTAAGCTTTGCCTTATGTTCCGGTGAATCAGCGAGGTTATTGACCTCGTCGGGATCGGCTTTGAGATCGTAAAGCTCCTCGGCCGGTTTCAATTTCCAGAAACGCGACTGCGCTTCATTCAGCTTGCCGGCTTCGTAATCGCGCTTCCACGCCGCCGTTGACGGTGTTGCGAAGTTGTACGCAACGTACTGGCCGTAGATGAAGTGCGGGTTGTAGTTTCGCATGTACTGGTACCTGCCGTCGGTGACGGTGCGAATGAAGTCGTAGCGGGCGTCCATGCGACCGCGGAATCCGAACATGTACTTCGGCTTGGGCTGCTGGAATTTGCCCGCGAAAGCATGACCCTGCATCCACTCGGGAGGCTCGACTCCCGCCAGGCTCAGCAGAGTCGGCGCCAGGTCGACAAAATTCACCATCCTGTCGCTCTTGCCGCCTAGGTTATATTCCTTCGGCGCCAGATGCCGCCATTTCGGCGGAAAATAGACTACCATCGGGACAGCAAGGCCGGAGTTATACGTCCAGCGCTTGCTGCGCGACATTCCCGAGCCGTGATCGCCGTAATAAAAGACAATCGTATGGTCAGTCAAACCGGCCTCTTTCAGAGCATCCAGATGCTGACCAGCGACTTTATCCGCTGCGGTGACAATATCGTAGTATCGCGCCCAGTCCCGGCGAGATTCGGCATTGTCCGGATGATACGCCGGCATGCGAACCTTCTTCGGGTCGTGCATCAGCGACTTGTAATTGGAGCGAATCCTGCTTTCGTGACTGACCGTCGAATTGAAGATCGCAAAGAACGGCTGGCCCGGCTTGCGATCTTTGTAGTGGGCTTTTCTCGAAGACTCGTTCCATCCTTTGTCGTCGGTACGGGCGTTGTAATCCTGCTTGGAATTATTCGTGCAATAGTAGCCTCGGTCACGCAGAAACGTCGGATAGAACCTTACATAGTCTGGCACGTCCACCATGCTCCGCATGTGCTGAGCGCCGATAGACGGAGGATACATACCCGTGATTATCGTCGTTCTGGCCGGCGCACAGACCGGCGCGCAGGACCATGCGAGCTCGAAGATCATACCCTTGTTCGCAAGCGCATCGACGTTGGGTGTGGTGGCGAACTCATCGCCGTAGCAGCCCATCTCCGGGCCATGGTCCTCGCTGGTGATCCATAGAATGTTCGGTAGCTCTTGTTTGTTGGCCGCTTGTAGCCTACCGCCCAGCCAAACCGCCGAAGCGGCCACAGCACCTTTTCTCAGTAGTTCCCTTCGATTCATAATTACTCCTTACTTTTGTAGGGTGGGGCTTGCCCCGCCATCTTGTGTCTTTACCGGATCAAAGTAATCCCTGCGGATTCTGCAAATGCTCCTTGATAAAACCGAGAAATCCGGCCGCGTAAATCTCGTCTACTACTCTTCTATCAGCGGCTACTGAAAGGCTGACTATTTTTCGTTCCGGCGTCTCGCCGTTTAGTGGGACGACCGTATGCGCCACATTGCTCACCGCTAAAATAGTGCTGGTCGGCGGCGGCACAATCCCTATGAACGAATCGATGCCGTACGCTCCCAGATTGCTCAGCGCGACGGTCTCGCCTTCGATCTCCCGGAGCGTCAGCTTGTTGTCGCGAGCCTTGTCGGTCAGCAGTTTTTCCTCCCGCGCGATTTCCGGCAGCGATTTTTCATCCGCATCTTTGATCACCGGAACTATAAGCCCCTGCGGCGCATTAACCGCGAAGCCGACGTTCAGACGTTCGGGGATCTTTATACAGTCGCCGTCAAATTTCCCAATCGTGAGAGGATACTGCTGCGCCGCCAGCGCCACGGCATGAATGTAGAAGGCGTTGGTTGTGATTCTCACGCCGAAGGCTTTTCTGAGTTTCGGCCGCATCGCCATCAGTTCGGTCACGTCGGCTTTCGCCTCGAGATAGAAACACGGCTTGGTCCGCTTGGATTCCAGCATCCTGCGGCAGATGAGCTTCTGGATCCTCGTGACCGGGATGTAATGCTTTTTCGGTTTCACGCCCCACTCAGCGCGATGCAAGCGGTTCTCATCTTTTAGCAGCGTTACATTCGTCAATTGTAATTTAGACCCTTTCAAAACAATTTTGTGCTCGGACTACGGCAGACATCCTCCGAGACGTTTTTTCGATCTTCGTCAACGTATGTCAGCACGTGGACCAGTTACCGTTATCCTGCCTGGGGCATCCCATAGGGAGATACGTAAGTTGCCCGGTTACAAAGTTATGAAGCATTATAGCCTAATTCAAACCGCTTTCAAGTGCGAAGAAATCGGCAAATAAGGATCGTGCATGAAATAACTTCCCGATTTGTATATGGTCTGGCGTAATAACT
>CAZRBG010000065.1:0-29867 GCA_964598225.1 uncultured Pirellulales bacterium | reverse complement strand
TTATTACGCCAGACCATATACAAATCGGGAAGTTATTTCATGCACGATCCTAAGTAATCGTTTGTATGTAAAATGCCATCCATGTGACAGGTCCGGCTCCTTTCGAAATAGACGTATTAGTTTCATCACCTTCCTTGATTTTTTTCGCTGTATACCTAAAGTCAACAAGCCGTGAGAGTGTGGCGATACAACCGGAGATTCCGCTTACGAGCCAAAGAAAAAACGGTATGAGTATGACTAACAATGGGATTCTATACTCCATTGTGACGTTGATGCTGAATCCCAAAGAGGCTACCGCCAATCCCAAAAACATGTTGATCGAGAATGAAAGTTGACGAATGCGGATATCTTGCCAGCGGATATATCTCTGTGTCTGATCCTCAGTCATGGCATTTTCTCTACAATTTCTTTGTTTGTGGTAAGATCTTCGATTCTGTTTGTGTTTGCTTCTTCATGACCTTTCGACCGATCAGGTTGCTGCTATAAATAGAAAATCATTTACTATGAGGTAGAGGCAGGAGGAGGGTGTAGTCAGTTGAATTATCTGCTGCGAATAACTGTTTATCGGACAATGCTAACTATACCCAAAACAGACATACTGTGGCCTGTTGGATGAGCGTTGGCGGGGTGTTTTTTTCGGCGCAGAGGGGTGCCGTCAGCCGGGGGTGGCTTACCCCACCATATTGCTCAGTCTTTCGGTGGGGCAACCCGTTCGGCTCCGCTCAGGGCAGGTCCCACCCTACGTGTTGACTCGGCAGTGTTTTTGTCGTACAATTCTTTATGCTCGAATGTCACCTTTAGCCGTAATGAGGTATGATATGCCGATGAAATTGCAGTTTCTTGGTGCCGCACAGAATGTCACGGGGTCTCGGCATCTTCTTTATGCCGATGGCGCCAGGCTGCTTGTTGATTGCGGGCTGTATCAGGAGCGGCAGTTTCGGGATCGAAACTGGCTTCCATTTACTGTGGATCCTAAGACGATAGATGCGGTTTTTCTGACGCATGCGCATCTGGATCATTGCGGGCTGCTGCCGAAGTTGGTTAGAGAGGGATTCAGGGGCAGGATATACTGTACCGCCGCGACTGCGGAAATCGCCCGGATCATACTGCTGGATTCGGCGAAGATTCAGGAAGAAGACGCCAAATACAAGGCCAAACGGCATAAGAAGGAGGGGCGAAAAGGGCGTTTTCCTGAGGAGCCACTTTATACTATTGCCGAAGCTGAAGCATCGTTCCCGCATTTTTCGCCCGTCAGGTACAAACGGGCCGTCAACCTTGGAAAGGGTATCGAGGTCAGCTTTCATGATGCCGGTCACGTTCTTGGCTCGTCGATCATAAAAGTAAAGGGGCCCGATAGCGGCCAAAAGCAAACCATCCTGTTCTCCGGTGACATAGGCAGACCGAGCAGGCCCATAGTGCACGATGCGGAATTGATCGCAGAGGCTGATTATGTTCTTATCGAATCGACTTACGGCGACCGCGTTCACCAGGGGCCCGAAGACACCAAAAAGGCGATTTCCGAGGTGGTGAACTCGACTAAAGAGGCCGGGGGAAATATCATCGTTCCGAGCTTCGCGCTGGAGCGGGCGCAGGAGCTTCTTTATTATATGAACGAGTTGCTGCTGTCCAAAGCAATAGAACCATTGAAAGTGTTTCTGGACAGTCCGATGGCGTCGCGCATCACGAAGGTCTTTCAGCGGCATCGCGAGCTGTTCGACGAGGAGATGATCGACCACATGGAGAACAACGAGTCGCCTTTCAAATTTCCCGGACTCAACATGGTCGGTACGAGCGACGAGTCCAAAGCCCTCAACCACATGAAGGGCACGAAAATGATAATCGCGGGCTCCGGGATGTGCACCGGCGGCAGGGTAAAGCACCACTTAGCCAACAACATCTCCGATCCGCGCAACACGATAATGTTCGTCGGCTACCAGGCGGTCGGCACGCTTGGCAGGCGAATCGTCGACGGCGATAAAGAAGTCCGTATTCTCGGTCAAAGATACCGAGTCAGGGCTCGTGTGGCGAGAATCAACGGCTTTTCGGCACATGCGGACAAAGATGAGCTTTTAGCATGGTTACAGGGTCTGGAGAAGCCGCCGCGAAAAGTCTTCGTTGTTCATGGCGAAGCTGAAAACGCTACGAACTTTGGCGAATATATCAGGCAGGAGACCGGCTGGCACGTGGCGGTCCCGGCATATCGGGATCAGATTGTGTTGGATTAGTGTTGCCAGTTATTTTTGCTAATACAAATTTGCTTTTGCAGAGCGGTAATTACTCGTGAGGAACCGATTATGATTAAGTTCAACTCCAACGCGGCGTCGGGAATCATATTGTTGATAGTGTTTACTGCAATTGCGTGCAGTGAACAATCGCCGGTTATCACCAGAAGTCAAATTGAAGCGGACTGGCTGCGGCAGGATCAGATTCGCTTCGCGCCGCCAATTTCCAGCAGAGTAAAAGTCGCGCCCGAGCAGGATGCGATCGGGGCAATCGACGCCGTCATAAACGGCAAATGGGGATTCCACACCGAGAATGAATTGAATCCCTGGTGGCAGATTGATCTCGGACGAGTTGTCCGGCTTGGCCGTCTGAAAATTTACAATCGCTGCGATCTCGCCGAACGCGCTTCGAGATTCGTCGTTCTTGTCTCAGACGATGGAAAGAGCTTCAGTGAAATCTACCGGCACGACGGCACGGTCTTCTACGGCCATACGGACAAAAAGCCATTGGTCGTGAAACTCGACGGCACAAAAGCCCGCTTTATGCGCCTTAAGTTACCTTACAAGAGCTATTTCCATCTTGACGAGGTCGAGATCTATTCGCCAGACAGCAAGAGCAACATCGCAAGGGGTAAGAAAGCCACTCAGAGTAGCGTAAGTCAGTGGTCCGTCGCCCACAGAGTTGACCACGAGCGCCCGTTGTATCCAACGGCGAAGATCATCGAGCGCGGATTATTGCTGGCGGAGAATCTGCGGCAAGCCGGCGTGGAGATCGATGGGCACGAAGAGACGCTGCGCGAAATTAGCCGGCGATTAAAGGGACTCTCCGAGCAAGCATCAGACAACAGAAAGCGGAGACTCTATTTCGAGGCTCACTGGGCTGTGCGGGAAATGGCACTGTCCAATCCTCTGCTGGATTTCGACCGCATCGTTTTCGCCAAAAGGGTTCCTCCGGCCTTTCCTCACATGTCGGACCAGTATTACGGCTGGTGGTCGAGGCCCGGCGGCGGCATCTACGTGCTCGAAGGATTCAAGGAAGATTCCTCGCGTCTGCATTGCCTGACCGAGGATTTTCCGGCGGGCAGTTTCGTTCGTCCGGACCTTTCTTATGACGGCAGGAAGATACTCTTTTCGTACTGTAGATTCTACCCGGAAACTCACAAGATGCAGAAGGCCGACAAGAGCAAGCTGCCGGAGGACGTTTTCTATAAGCTCTACGAGATGAACATCGACGGCAGCGGCTGTCGGAAGCTGACCCATGGCAGGTACGACGACTTCGACGGTCGGTATCTGCCGGATGGCGACATCATCTTTCTTTCGACGCGCAAGGGCCAGTCGGTTCAGTGCAGCAGGGAGAGCACAGCGGCGACGATGAACTCCGACTTGCCGGACAGCTACGTCCGCTGCGGCGGCGATAACTGGCGCCCGGTGCCGGTCTTTACCCTCCACAGAATCGACGGCGACGGCAGGAACATCCGGCCGATTTCAGCGTTCGAGAATTTCGAGTGGACGCCGTCTGTTGCTGCTGATGGAAGGATACTCTACGCCCGGTGGGACTACATCGACCGATTCAACGGCCCGTTCATGAGTCTGTGGTCGACAAATCCGACGGGCACCAATCCGCAGTTGGTGTACGGCAACTTTACCAAAAAGCCACAATGCGTCTTCGAGGCCCGGCCCATTCCCGATTCGCAGAAGCTCGTTTTTACCGCCGCCGCCCATCACTCGAATATGGGTGGTTCGCTGGTGCTGCTGGATCGAACGCGCGGGACTGAATATGCCGAGCCGCTGACGAGGCTGACCCCGGATGCGTGCTTTCCCGAAACAGAAGGCTGGCCGCGGCATTACTATGCCAATCCTTATCCGCTGAGCGAGGAGTATTTGCTCGTTGCCTGGAGCGACAAACCGCTGCCGGGTCACACCTTCCTGCCCGGCGATGAGCGTAATCCCGTGGATCCGCTGGGCATATATCTCTATGATGCGTTCGGCAATCTCGAACTTCTGCATCGCGATCCGAACATCGCAAGTATGTATCCGATCCCGGTGAGGCCCCGCAGAAAGCCTCCAACGCACCCGAGCATGGTCGAGTGGGACGGCTCGCAGGAAGGACGTTTCTTTGTACAAGACGTCTACGAGGGCCTGGACGGCATGAATCGCGACACGGTCAAGCGCTTGAGGATAATAGGCGTTCCGCCGAAAGTTCAGCCTCACATGAACTCTCCCAGATTAGGTGTCTCTAAGGAGGACCCGGGCAAATTTGTACTTGGAACTGTCCCTGTTGAGACGGATGGATCGGCGTATTTTCGCGTGCCTTCGGGCATTCCCGTCTTCTTCCAGGCAATCGACCGGAACGGCTTGGCCGTTCAGACGATGCGAAGTCTGACTTACGTTCAGCCGGGACAGACGCTCTCCTGCGTCGGTTGTCACGAGTCACGCGAGCTGTCGCCGCTTGCCGGCGGCCGTCCTCTGGCCGCTACAAGGGAGCCGTCAAAACTTACTCCCGGGCCCGAAGGCTCCTGGCCATTGCGTTTTGACCGTCTGGTTCAGCCTGTTTTGGATGAGTTATGTATCTCTTGTCATAGCTCGGAGGGCGACAACAAAGAGGCGGCGCGATTTGCTTTGACCGCAGGTCAATCATACAAAAATCTGATGTCTTTCGCGGATAAGAATCTGGAAAAGCTGGCATTTGAAAAAGATGCTTCAGTAGTGGGCGATTGTGTTGCTGCCGAGAGTAAACTGCTTGAAATGCTCACTGCAGAGGGCGGGCATGAGGGAGTTACTCTGGACGCCGACAGTTATGATCGCCTGGTAACCTGGATGGATGTCTATGCGCAGGAGTTGGGATCATTCAGCCAAGAACAGGAAGAACGGCTATACGCTCTGCGCCGGAAAATGTCGTCATTGCTGGCCGAATAACCTGGAGAGAATATGTTAGATTCGAGGATAAACAGACGCAGATTTCTCCGCGTGATGGGAGTGGGTCTGACTTCCGCTGCATTGTCAGATGGTGCATCAAACGCGGCGGAAAAAGCGCAAGGCGAGGGCAACTTTCTCAAGGATTGGCGAAATCCGCCGAGAGAGTTTTCTCAGGCGCCGTTTTGGTTTTGGAATGACGCTTTGTCCGAGAGTGAAATAATCAGGCAAATGGCTGACTTCCGGGCGCACGGCGTGTACGGATTTGTGATTCATCCGCGGGCGGGTCTGCCGCGAAGCATCGGCTGGATGAGCGACAACATGATTCATTTCATGCGCATTGCCATTGACGAGGCGGCCAGGCAGGATATGTGGGTCGTTCTTTACGACGAGGGGATGTATCCAAGCGGCTCATCGAGCGGGCAGGTTGTGGCGGAGAATCCCGCATTCAAAACCCGCGGCCTGTTTGCCGTCGAAATTGATTCCGACGATGAACTTGACCTGCCGGAAGGTCAAAATCTGGTGGCGATTGTCAAGCGTAAGACAGATGGCCGTCGGATCGCCGTGATTGACCGCGCGATAAAACCGGGCCGGTCCGTTATCCGCGGGCTGCATTTTGTCGAAGATGATCCGCCGCGGCGTGCCGATCACAGAGAAGTCCCTGAGAACAGGCCGCCGGCAGGGGATATTCTCAATCCCGAATCAGTGGCATGCTTTATCAGGCTGGTTTACCAGCGTTATTTCGACGAATTCGGCGAGCATTTCGGCAAGACGATACCAGCCATTTTCACGGACGAGCCTTCGATGCTCGCAAAAAGCGCCGAGCGCGGCGCGGTTCCGGGCACGACGGGGATTCTCGAACATGTCAATTCCAAACTCGGATACGATTTTACGCCGCATCTGCCCGCTCTCTGGTACAAAGATGAGCCGGATGCTGAGCGATACCGTCAGGACTATCATCGTGCTTTACAAGCCAGGCTCGAAGAGACGTTCTATCAGCCTATCTCCGAATGGTGTGAATCGCACGGAATAGCTCTGACGGGTCATCCCGCCGCACCGGACGATATTGGTCATCTGAGATATTTTCACATTCCCGGGCAGGACATCGTCTGGCGATACATCGAGCCCGGCAAGCCGAGCGCTCTGGAAGGCGCGCAGTCAACACAGGCAAAGTGCGCTTCCTCGGCGATGATTCATCTCGGAAGGCGTCGCAACTCGAACGAATTCTGCGGTGCGTACGGACACCACTTTACTTTCGAAGAAATGGAATGGCTCACGAACTGGCTGATCGTACGCGGCTGCAACACGCTTTATCCTCATGCGTTCTATTATTCCGTCCGAGGGCCGCGAATTGATGAACGGCCTCCCGACGTCGGCCCGAACAGTCCCTGGTGGGACTCGTACAAGCCGTACGCCGATTCATGCAGCAGACTCTGCTGGCTGAACACCGACAGCAAACACGTTTGCTCGCTGGCGATTCTCGGCGGCAACGACTATCTCCCATGGCGCGCAGCCAAAGTCTGTTTTCAGCATCAGCGTGATTTCAATTACATCGAGGCAAGACACCTCTGGGAAGATGCTCGAATCGGGCGCGACGGTATTCGCATCCGCAATATGAAATATCGAGCTTTGATTGTCGAAGATGATGCGCCGGAGCAAGCAAGGTCAGGGTTGAAGACTCTGGACAAAGCCGGTCGCCTGATCCGGTGGACGAAGAGCATGGCTGATTCAGAACTCGTAAGGCGCATAGATGAATTAGTACCGGTGGATGTTCGTGTATCGCCCGGATCACCGGACCTGCGAATGCGCCATGTCATCAACAACGGTATTGATTGCTACCTGATCTTCAATGAAGGGCAGCAGGATATGAGAGTGAATCTGGAATTGTCGGCCAAAGGCCGAAGATTTCTGATTGACGCGCGGACGGGAAGACAGCACGAGTTGATGCAGGACAAAGCGTTCGATTTGTCGCGGCACGAGATGAAGATACTGGCCGTTACGCGGTAGGGTGTGCAACGCACGCCCTACCGGTTTTTTCGTGTCTGCCAAATCCAGACTGTCATCTCGGAAGACCCACGGTTTGCCCATGCAAAGTAGGGAATGGCCGTTATTCTTAGTGGTTTCAGGCTCTCGCTAAAAGGCGAAAAGGTGTAGAGCTCGTCGTCAGTGAGAGAGGTGGTGTATGCCAACGCGTTTCCTCTCAAAGTGGCCACCCCTCCCAGAAGGTTCGGATCGAAGTACGCTTCAAACGTATCGGCGATATCTGACAAATCAGAAGGCAAGACAATATCGAAGACCGATGTGTCCTTATGGTCTACGCTTTCCAGACAATACACAATCGGGCCGCGCTGCAGGGCGACACGACCTCGGTTTTCACGTACCTTCGGACTGGAATGGACTGCTCTTACCGGCATGTCGAAAGTAATCTCGACTCGGTCCTTTGCCTGCCACCTTCGTCGTATCTCGTAGTAACTGACGGGTTCTTTAACGACAAAAGGAGATTGTTCGTTGACCGCCACCGTTGCCCTTTCGGCCCAATACGGTATGCGCACGAACAGACTGAATTGTATGGAAGGGGCCTTATCGAGCACAATTTTAACAGTATTCTCCCAGGGGTATTTGGTACTTTGTGAAAGTGACAGCCTTGCGCCGTCCTGCAGATGCCAATCCAGTCGACTGTTGTGATAGAGATGTATCCATACTCCCTCCGAACTCGTCGAGTAGACGTAACCGGGAAGTGAGGCGATCGTTCGCTGGGCGTTCGGGATGCAGCAAGGCGTTTTGTAGTACGGCCGGCGAACATCAAGGCCGATTCCGGTCGATTTCTTAATCGCGATCAGATTATCACCTTCACTGAATTCTCGTAGCTTGCTTGCGCTGGACCTTGATGCGAGCGGGTTCCAATAGAAGTAAGTCCGGCCGTCGATGGAGACACCGCTCAGAAAGCCGTTGTACAGAGTGCGCTCCATCACGTCCGCGAAACATGCTTTGCCCGTTGCATCGAGCATCTTCTTGTTCCAGATGATGTTGGCAATCGCGGCACATGTCTCGGCGTAGCCTCGCTCGTTAGGCAATTCAAAAGGGTCTCCAATTGCTTCATCCGCGGGACGGGAGCCTGCGCCGCCAGTGACGTACATCTTACGCTCTGTCAGGTCGCGCCATAGTGTCAAAAGACTTCGATGAATCTTATCATCGCCGGTTTCGAGATAAATACCTGCGGCTCCGCAGCATCTGTACAGAGCGCATACCGTATGTCCCTTCAGGGCATTATTTGATGAAAACGGCGTGCCGGAAAAGTAGTGATCGAAGTTAATGTCTGAAGTCTTTGCATTGTCTGCCAAGTTGACTTCTTCGAGCAGGTAATATGCGAAGTCCAGGTATTTCTTGTTGCCTGTGGTCTTGTATAACTCCACGAGCGCCGGCTCAATTTCAGGATGTCCCGACCAGCATGGCTTTTTCCCGGAGCCGAATTTATCTGTGACGTTATCAATATAGGGAACGAACACGTCCAGCAGCCGATCGTCACCAGTGGCCCGGCGATAAGTGATGGCGGCTTCCAGTAGATGTCCCAGGCAGTACAAATAGCCGCCGGGTCTCAACTTGTCGAGTGCGGAAGGCATCTTCATCATGTATCGATTGTGGAGATAGCCTCCTTTCTCGGCGGAAGCTGAAATATCATTAACCACCCGGCGAAGGAGATTTTCGACCTTGTGATCCTCCTGTGACTGCAAAACATACGATGCGGCTTCGATCCACTTTGCCAGGTCGGCGTCGGAGTTTCCTCTTGCCTTGTGCTCGCGGCCGCGAAGTTTGTCCATGGTCCCGACTTTTTCAAGTTGCTGATAGAACGCAGGGATGCTTATCTCGGCATTTGTTCTGTACCGCGTGTTCCATAAACCCTCACCCAGAGTCACAGCCTGGATCGGAACAGCGCGAAGCATTGCATACGGGCTTTTTGAAACGGTCTGTCTGTCGGGTGCGGCGTGAGTAGCCGCAATGTTTCCTGCGACAGCATGAACGCAGAAAAAGAAGAACACAATTGAGACTCTGATAATCCGTATAAGCATGTAACACCTGCAACTGGTTACGATCATACCACGGACGATTTGAAACGCCAGTCTTTTTCTGCTTAGTTGGGGACCATCCTTCTTGCATTTTTCCGACCCGAACTGACATACGATTGCACTTGTTTCTTTTCACTGGTATAATCCGGCCCGTCGAAAACGAAGAAATATTGCGTATAGATGCACGGGGATTGAAAATGGCTTCTATTATCGTAACATCGGGACCGCAGAAGGGCGAGTTTCTGCCGCTCGGCAGGCGAACTAATGTAATAGGCAGAGGCGAGGCCCTTCCTATGCAGATTCTGGACGATATGGTTTCCCGCAAGCACCTGCGCATCTGGTACAACGAAAACACCAGGGGATACGAAGCCGAAGATATGGACAGTAAGCACGGCGTCTACATCAACAGACAGAAAATATCGGAACGGACCCCGCTTGCGGAAGATGACCAGGTTCTGATCGGCCAGACCACATTACTGTTTACCGAAAAGGACTTCGACGACCGTGAAAGTGCACTGATGCACTATAAGAAGTTCGGCGAGAGGATGAGACCGACGCGCATCGAGTAACCCGGCAGGGTCGGGCTTGCCCTGTGTCGAGGGCGTCCCCCCCTCGAAGCGCGGACAGAACCTGCCCCCAGCTTGTTGAGGGCATGCGCGCCACACCTTGGTGGGGCAAGCCCCAGCCTACCTTTCGAAGTGATGCATCGGGTGTGTCAGCTTGTCAGCCATGTATCCACGATTTCATCCGCGGCATCGGGAAGGATTCCGAGCATCCACGCCAGATCGATGACAGTCGGACGTTTGCGAATTTCGTGCATGTGTCCGGCCGCTGCGAGAAAGCGCTCTCGAGAGCATCCTATATCTGCAAAAGTGTGAGCGGCGCCCGCGCTCTTCAGGCATTCCTTGATCGTTCCGGGCGTACGAACCTGTTTGCTCGCAGCGCCGATGAACGTGCGCCAGGTTCTTTCGTCCTTTAATTTTTCTCTGATCATCCAAGCCACCGGCATCTTCTGCTCATATTGATCCCATACATTTTCAGCCCGGCCGCCCCAGAAGCCGGCATCGATACTTGAAGGCATCGGGTGGATTTTGGGATTCTCGATATCGAGCACGCTATCGTATAAAGCCGCTGAGAAGATCGCACCGAGTCCGACCTGCCGGCCGTGCAGATCGTGGGCTGTGCCGTCAACGCTCGACATCATATCGAGGGTGTGGCTCAGCAGATGTTCTCCGCCGGATGACGGAGCTGAGGCGCCGACAAGTGTCATGGCGATGCCGGAATATATCAGCGCATTGAACAATGCCTCGATAGCCGGAGGCTTGCGGCTCTTAATGTCCTCGGGACGGTCGAGGTAATAGGTTTCCAGGGCATTGATTATTTCACTGCAGTACTTACAGAAGTATTCGTCACAAAAGATGTGATTGCCCAGCCAGTCGGCGGTGCTCATAGGTTTGGCGATGGTGTCTCCGAGTCCGGCGGCGGTCAATTCGTAAGGCGCCCGAATCAGGATCGAAGGGGCGGCAAAGACCGCAACGGGCGGCCTGGCGGAGATCAACGTTTTGACTCCTTCAATAGTCGGCGCGACGTTTGCCGCCGTGAAACCGTTCATTGTTGCAGCCGTTGCGACGACGGCATAGGGCAGATTATGCTCATACGCCGACCATTTGGTAAGGTCGTTCATAACGCCGCAGCCAATCGCAAGAGCGACATCTGCCGGTTTGAGATGCTCGTTGAGCCGGTTGTGAGTGATATCGTCACAAACCGGAGTGCCATCCTTGCTGTCAGGTACGATAATGTGGCGAACTGTCCAGCCGGCTCGTTTAAGAGCTGATTCGGCTGTCCTGCCCGCAATGTCCCACGTACGGTTATCGGCAACAAGAACAATTCTGCGTCCTTCGATGACCTTGCCCAACAATTCGCCAAGCCGTTCCAGAGCGTCTTGGGCATATATAATCTGGCGAGTGGGAACATTGTGACTGCGGCCGCATTTGCAGGCAAAGGTGCTCCCGAGCAGTTTCTGAGGTATCAATTGATCTATTTTCATTTCGTATATCTTCTGTAGAAGGTGGATTTGACTTGACTTTTTTGACCATATGGATATAATAAAGGAAATAGTTGATGGAGCAAAGGGGGGTGTTCGCAGGCCCTTCAAATGCGGAGATTACCCGATCGAGTCTTGAAGCGTGTCGTCAAGACGATCACGACAGGATTGCTCGTGCCTTAATGGGCGACTCAAGCTCGACACCTGCTGAGAATCGGCAATATAACGACGTATGATTGGAGAGATTGATGAAAAGTGCTTATGTTCTGGTGTTGGGGAAAGTTTTAGTATTCGCAGCGGCCATATTTATTTCTGTTTCGATATGCGGATGCGGCGATCCGGTCGTGGCTGAATTCGAGGCAAACCGGCGCAGAATGGGCGAAACATGCAAACGGGACCTTGGTCATGCCACATCTTCTTTCGCGCCGGGCAGCCGGGCGCCTGCATTCCGCCGGATTCCATAAGTTGCGGCGATACGGCCGGGCAGACGGCCGGGTGTGCACCGCACACCGAAGACCCGAATGTAATGTCGCTTAGTCCCCGCTTTCGGTTCCGGTACTTTTCCTGGCGATGATCCTTCGATAGCTGTACAGGGGTGGATTGCCGTTGTCTTTGACTTCCAGGATTATGTGGATTTCCTCATCGGCTTTCAGCTTCGGCATCACGAAACCGGCGTTCATGCGATTTGCGTTTTCTATATTGATCTCTCTGTCGAATGGTTTGTCGCCGGCTTCTCTGTAGTGAAACCAGCGATAGAAAAGCTCATCGCCGTCCGGGTCGCTGCTTCCGGCGGCTGAGAGCTTCACGTGCTCACCGGGCCGGGCGCTGACGTATACGTAATTTCTGCTCGTGTCATTCCTGAATGCGGCTACAGGATTATGGTTGGCCCTCTCATAGGAGTCCGCCAGACTCCAGTCCATCCGAGCGGCAAAATCGTTCTGGAACGCCTCTCGCCAGCGAAACAGGCTCGCATAGTGGCTCTCGTACGTCTCGCCTTCGCAGCGCCATGAGTCTTTCGCCCCGGTGTGCATCTCGAAGTCGTGATATTTCTTTTCGGCTTTGGTATTTCTCTTGTTGAAAGTCGGCGGATTCCTGGTCTTTTCGAGTTTGAACCTGCCGCCCCAGCCGCCGTGGGTGAACTTCTCAGGATCGCTGAGTCCGTTGGGAAGCAGGTGAAGATATGCGGGCGTATCGCCCTCGTACTTCCACTTGCGCTCCGGATAGAGCGCTCCGAGCGGGCCGTGATTGCGGACGTTATCGGCAACCCACTCAGTGGTGAAAGTCTCCAGGTTCGGCCCGGTTACGTGCGGCGGAAAAGGCCGGGCGATCCTGACCGATATCGCCTGGAACATATCCACGCTGCGAAGCCAGAATATCTCGGGGAAGTTGTGGCATATCCAGCCGCCGCAGTCGTCCTGGCCTGCGATATCATAGACACGAATCTTGGAGATAAAGGCGTCCACTTCCTCCTTGCTGCGATTTTGAGACACGTCCCACAATGCCTGCGCGAGGTCAGTGGGCGCTCCCCAGACGGTGATCCAGACTGGACGGTCATCTTTTTTATCAACGACGGATATTATGTGCCTCGACGCCTCAGTGCTCTTTCCTTTTCCGACACTTGACATGTACCTTTTTTTGCAGCCGCTCTTGACCAGTTCCCGCAGGAAATCGGCAGTGGGATAGCCGTCCGCATGTTTGACAAGGTTCGGCCGGACCTCGCGATAAGCCTCGATACGCTCGTATATCTGGTCCGGATTGACCTGCGAGCGTACGGAAGTTGCGATCAGCCCCTCCAGATCGAAATCATTAGCGTACAGCAGCAGTCGGACCATCGATTGCTGGTCATCAGGATCTCCGCCAATGTCCGTTAAGACCAATAATCTCTTTTTGTCGCCTGCTCCTGCAAATGCGATGGAATGGACGCTGAGGAGCGTGATTACTGTTGCTATTGAAATAGCTTTGAGCACTGATTTCATGGTCGTCGTTTCCTGATTATCTGAGTCAGTACAAATCACTTCAACTTCTGCAATTCGCGAATTTTGTCGATTGACAGTGCTCCGCGCTGTCCCAGACGGCTGGCATAAATCTGAAGCGCGCGAATCTCCCCGCGGAATTGCCTGTCGAGCCCGGCTCCCTGCAGTGTCTTATTGAAGTTGCCTATTACGAGATTACCGGTTCCCGCATCGACCGGGCCGTTGTTGTAGTCGGTTTTGCAGTCGAGCCTTGCCGGTGTACCCTCGTCGCCAAAATACCAGCAAACGCTGTCGTTTCGCTTTGACGCACCATAAGTCACGGCGAAGAAGATCCATTTGCCGATCCGGACCTTGCCGGCGGAACTGTCATTTCCGATCGAATCAGGCCATTCGTTGACCGCCAGCCGCATCGCACCGTTTGCATGGTGAACCAGATCAATGCCCGCGTGATTGTGCTGGAGACTGAAGAGTATGCGGTTGCCGCCGGAGCCGACCTTCATACCGGATGCCTTGAGCCAGCCGGTAATGGTGAATGATCGGGCTTCTTCCAGCTCTTTCATTGGTTCATCGCCGACCTTGATCCACGTAAAAGGCTTGCCTGATCCAAGATCATAGGTCCCGTCAGGCGATCTGGTTATTTCGCCGCCGTGCAGAGTGACCTTCGGATAATCACCATCGGCAAACCCGAATCTTACTACCGGTTCGTTCGAATTGCGATCCACACTGACAGGCAGCGTTGTGCAGCCGACTCCGCCGCCCTTGTCAGTGATCGTTAGCGTCACCGTGTAGGTTCCCGGCTGCTCGAAAGTATGACTGGGCGATCTGTCGGTCGAACTGCCGCCGTCCCCAAAATCCCAGCGGCATTGCCCTTGCCAGGCCGTAGAGAATCTCACCGTCAACGGTGCTACGCCTTCGGTCTTGTCCGCATTGGCTTTGGCCTCCGGGCGCATCTTTTCGCCCGGCGCGTATCTTGTCAGGCGAATCGCATAGTCCTGCTTCGGCGGTGTAAAGGTAAATACACCGGCACTTGCCGAGCCTATCGGCAGAATCTTCATTTCCCACGTGTCGATGCCGTCAACCTTGAAGGGCCTGCCTCCCGGCAGATTGAGCCTGGCCTGCTTTTTGCCTGTGAAGTACAGCAAATAGCACTCACCCTCCTTGGCAAAGATGCACACGTCCGGATGATGGCTGAAGTCAGGCTCCATCTGCTGATAGGGCAGTTCCTCGATGATATCCTTCAGGAACTGAATCCTTGCAGGGCTTTTGCCCCGGAGCACGCCGCCCTTGGCCCACCACAGCAGGTCTTCGGGATGCTTGTAAGTCTCGCCGTGGCCTACGAAGCAGCCGGCTAAGGAACCCATCCAGAAATTCCGCGTCATCTGCTCGGCGGTGATATTCCCCCAACCCTGCGGGATATTGCCCTCGTACTTGCATTCATCATAAATAACCGGCTTGCCGTATTTCTCGCGGAAAACCTTGGCGGACCTGAAGTCGCTGGTCTGAATGCTGCAATGCGTTACCCAGGGCTTACTGTGATCGTACCAGGTGCGGCAGTTATGTATCCCGCGCATGTGATTGTACGGATCGATTTCCTGCACCAGCTTCATATACTGGTCCCAGTGCTCAGTGGGCCACTTGAGCAAATCGAACTCGTTCGCGAACGACCACCACACGTTGCGATACGCGGCCAGCCGCGCCACCAGATAGTTGAGGTAGAACAGGTTATTCTCATGCCCCATGTTCTTAAAGCCCCAGCGGTCGTAGGGGTGAAATATGATAATATCCGCCTCGATTCCCATGTCGCGAAGTTGCCCAACGCGCTTCTCGAAATGGTGCCAGAACGCGGGATTGAACCGTTTGAAATTCCAGTCTTTCAGAGGTTTGCCCTCGTAAGCATAATACTCGGGTTCGTTATTGTTGTACGAATAAGCCTTTGGAAACACGCACATTCGCATCTTGTTGAATGGCGAGTCTTTCAGCGTCTCCAGCGTCTGCTCTTCCATCGCGTCGCCCTGATGCGCCCATGCGTAGCACGTGGTCCCGACCGAGAAGTGCGGCGTGCCGTCGTCATAGGCCAGCTTGTAAGTTCCATGCACTCGAACGGGGCCGTGGTTGCCGGGACCGGCTTTCGTACAGATCAAATCACCGGTTTTGCCGTCGAGTTCCTTGCGGTTACTCTGTGTCGTGTAAGTCCATTTGCCGGTCTTGTTAGGCATAAAGCGGATCCGATAAGTTCCGTCGCCATCATAAAATCCCGCAGGCTTGAAGACCTCGCCGCCTTGCCTGAATTCCGCGCTAAGCTTGACATCTACAAACGGATTGCCGCCGGAAGGCCCATTCAGGGTCAATTCGAATATGTCCCACAATTCAATTTCGACGCCGTTGACAATTTGGGAGTATCCAAGCACCAATATTAAAACCAGCATAGCCTTACGTATCATGCGAAAGCTCCTTTCCAAGAGATAGTATCACCATCGTCGTAACCAAATAATAAATCCGATATGATTGTAATCACTGTGCCTAGAAAGATCAACCAGCCACAGCCGGGATTTCTATGGGCGTTTGTTGCCGACGAGGTAGCCCAGAACCAGCGTCATAGCAGTCCCGATGGGGAAATGCCAGGGCCAGGCGAGGGTGAAGTAAATAGGCTCGCCCTCCGGCGTTCGGCCGACAACCACCAGCGAGATGAACAGAACCAGCGCTATTGCCAGGGCCACCCAGGCGATCCTCACCGGGTGGGTGCGGAGGTGGCGGACGGCCTGGACAAACAGGATCAGGCATGCAATCAGAACGAGCCACTGCGGAATACTGAATATCCACCGCAGGGTACTCTCGTGCCAGTTCAGGGCAAAGACGATGAGCATCGACAGCGGCACACCCCACATCAGTCCCAGGTCGTCGCGTCGGGCGGGCAGGAAGGCCAGCAGAAAAACGCCCAGCAACGCGCCGTACGTGTAGGCCGCCATGGCCAGCGCGAACTGGATCAGGTCGGCGTACGACTGGGCGATCGTATCACAGGAAATCGCAAAGGCTGTCAGCAGGACGCCCCAGATCACCACGATAATCCGCGAGGCCCGGACGTAGTGCCGGTCAGTGGCCTCGGGCTTGAGATACGGCTTGTAGAGAAGCGAGATGGTTGACTGAGACAGTGCCGCCAGCAGCGAGTCGAGCGTCGAGATCGCGGCGGCAAATATCGCCGCCATCAGCAGCCCCGAAAGAACCGGCGGCATAACGTCGACAATGTAGATGGCGAAGATCTTCATCGAGTCGTCATCGACCACCACCTGCTCCGCCGCGCTCAGCGGGAAGTGCCGGTAGTAGACGTACACAGCCGCGCCGACGAACAGCAGCAGATACGTCAGTACCTGCGAGAGACCCGAAAAGATGATCGCTTTACGGGCGTCGCCTGCGCTGCGGCACGTGAACATGCGCTGGACGTTGAGTTGGTCCGTGCCGTGCGAGGCCAGGGTCAAAACGCCGAAGCCGACCAAGCCGCACCAGAGCGTGTACGCTTCCTTCGGATTGATGCTGAGATTGATGACGCGGAGCTTGCCGGCAGCGTGGGCTTGCGAGACGATGGTCGCCAGGCCGCCGTCGATACTTGTCGCCGCAAACAACAGCGCCGCGATGGCGCCCAGAGTGAACAGAAGGCACTGAATCGCGTCGGTCCAGATAACCGTGGTGATGCCGCCCATGATAGTCCAGCCGATCGAGACGGCGCCGATGATGATGATTGATGTGGCTATGTTCGTACCCGTGATAACCTGGAGAGCCTTGGCCGCGATGTAGACGCGGGCGCCCTGGGCGAGGATGCCGCCGATCATGAACAGGCCGGTGGTGATAATCCGAACCCGCGAACCGAGCTGGTGGCCCATGTATTCATAAGGCGAATAGATCTCGCGCCGGTAGTAGACGGGAACGAAGAAGTAACCTATGATAAAGCGTGCGGCGATAGTCCCGAAGGCAAGCTGGATGTACGTCATGTCCCCGCCCTGGGAAAAGACGATGGCCGGGGCGATGAGGAAGGTCGCGGCCGACAGTTCGGTGGCGATGATCGAGCCGCATACAGCCGGCCAGGGCAGCCGCCGACCGCCTAAGAAAAAGTCTTTCATCGAGGCTTGCTTGCCCGCCAGCAGCCCACCAAGAACAGTCGTAAAGATCAGATAGACAACGATGACCAGCCAGTCCCAGACAGTGAAGTTGCCGGCGATCTTGTCGAGCGCTTCGCCGACACCTTGCGCTGCACACGGCGCCGCAAGCGCCGACAGGATCACCAGGACGAGAAGCCATTCACGTTTGCCAATCATGCCGGCTCCTCGGGCTGGGAAATGGACGGACGCAGGAACTCGCCGTTCTCTTTGAGAATCGCCAGCGCGTCAGTCAGATCAACCCGGCGAAAGTGCATGACTATCGCCGCCTTGACCTTGCCTTCGGCTCGCGCGAGCAGTTTTCTGGCGCTCGGCCTGCTCAGATCAGTCAGTTCCATGACGATTCGAATAGAGCGGTCGCGCAGCTTCTCATTTGTAGCCTTCAGATCAACCATCAGATTGCCGTAGACTTTCCCCACGCGGATCATTGCTCCCGTAGTAAGCGTGTTAAGCACGAGCTTGGTTGCGGTCCCGGCTTTCATCCGCGTCGAGCCGGTTACGACTTCAGGCCCGACGACGGGATTGATGATGATTTCAGCGGGAATATGCTTGACTGCTTCCGGCGCGCAGGTAATGAATATTGTTGCCGCTCCTATCTGCTGCGCCCGTTTTAGAGCGCCATGAACATAGGGCGTCATGCCGCAGGCTGCCAGTCCCACGACAACATCATTTGCCCGGACTTTTCGCTTGTCGACAGCCGCGGCACCATCGGCCGGATAATCCTCGGCCCCTTCGGCCGAGCGGACCAATGCTCCTCTGCCTCCTGCGATAATTCCCTGCACGAGCGAGGGCGAGACGCCGAAGGTCGGCGGGCATTCCGAGGCATCCAATACGCCGAGTCTGCCGCTCGTACCCGCTCCCACGTAGAAAAGTCGGCCGCCTTTCTTGAATCTCGACACAATCACGTCAATAGCGCCGGCAATTTCCTTGCGCTGCCGGGCCACGGCGTCGGGAACGCGCTTATCTTCGGTATTGATAAGATCGACGATTTCCTGTGTCGAGAGCCGGTCGATGTTCTCGCTGGCGCGGTTGCGTTTTTCGGTTGTCGGCAGGATTTGGTGTCTTCTTGTCATGCAGGTGCAATCTTTCCCAAAACAACCGGCTCTTCGGCCCCGGTGGCGCCGGGTACGTTGTTCGGCATCCCCTTTACCGTCGCCCAGGCCAGAATCGCAAAAGAAACCGCCTCTTTGGCATCTACACCGATGCCGAAATCATCTGTCGAGAGCATCTTAACCTCGGGAAGCTCGCCACGCAACATTTCAACGAGAGTGCTGTTTCGAGTGCCGCCGCCGCACAGGATCAGCTCATCCGGCATAGTCGGCAGGAATTTCCGGTATGCCTGAGCGATGGTTCTTGCCGTGAATGCCGTTAAGGTGGCCACGATATCCATATCCGAGACGCCTCGATTAACGGCTTGTTGATGGATTTGCTCGGCGTACGCGGCGCCGAACTGCTCCCGACCGGTCGATTTCGGCGGTTTCCGTCTCAGGAACGGATGGCGGAGCATCTCGCCGAGCAGTTCATCATTGACTGCTCCCCGTGCCGCAGTTTTTCCGTTGCGGTCATAAATCTTACTGCCACCGGTGTTTAGGCGCATGATGCCGTCTATCACCATATTTCCAGGTCCCGTGTCAAAGGCGAGAACTTCCTCCGGCCCGCCTCCAGACGGCAGGAAAGTAACATTTCCGATCCCGCCGATATTCTGCACGGCGCGTGTTAGTCGCTTGTGGCCGAATAACATATAGTCGGCAAAGGGCACTAAAGGAGCGCCCTCGCCCCCGGCGGCCATATCGCGAGGTCTGAAATCCGCGACGGTCGTAATCCCGGTGCGCTGAGCGATTACGGAAGGCTCGCCGATCTGGAGCGTGGAGCCTATTACTCTTCGGCCATAGCGCCTGCCGCGAGGATTGTGACATATCGTCTGGCCATGGGAACCGATAAGGTCAATCGAGCTAAGCGATATGCCGCTTTTTGAGCATAGCTTGACGACCGCGTCGACAAAAACTTCTCCCAAAACAAAGTTATAATGGCAAATATCGTCAAGTCGGGCCGTCTCAGGATCGCACAGACTGAGGATTCTCTTCCGCAAAGCGGGGGTGTATGGGAACATCTCGAACGCCAGCGACTCAACTTTCCGCCCGGCGATATCCACGATAGCAACATCGACACCGTCTACCGAAGTCCCCGACATCAATCCGGCTGCCCGAATCCTGTCCTTATTTGCGATTTCTCTTATCAGGCTGCTCAATATCACCTCAATTTGCATATTATTGTGAAAGAATGAATTATATATTGATAGCGTCTTGATCGCAACGAACATGCGGAGCAAGAAACGCATTTACATTGTCACGGTAAAATGATAGGAATGTTTCCTGTGACTATACCGATACAGGAGATGCATTATGACAGACGCAGCCAAAAGAGCTGAAGAATTTCTAAAACGGGAACGGGCGTTTCGGCTGGGGGAGTTGCTGACTGAGTCATCTCATCCGAAGACAAGGCGACTGTCGCAGACTGCGGCAGTTGATCTTCCGGGTGCGATAAGGCTGTTGCAGTCGGTTGATGACGATATTGCGCCTGCGATGGAAAAGGTGCTCGGGCAGGATTGCTATCGTCAGCTCATCGATGCTTTTGTCGAAGCAATGCGTGCGGGAAAGAGGATTTTCTTCACCGGTTGCGGGGCCACGGGGCGGCTGAGCATTCTGCTCGAAGCGGCATGGCGGCGATTCTGGCGAAGCCCCGGCTATGCCGATCCTGAGATGGAAAACCGCGTTCTCAGCGTTATGGCCGGAGGGGATTTTGCACTGATTAAATCGGTCGAGGGATACGAGGATTTTCCGGATTTCGGCAGACGTCAACTGCGAGAACTGGGAGTGAACGCCGGCGACGTGGTGGTTGCTATCACAGAAGGGGGTGAAACGCCTTTCGTGATCGGCACGGTATGGGAAGGGCTCGATGCCGGGGCGAAGGTGTTCTTCGTCTATAATAATCCTACCGAATCGCTGCGGCGTCATGTGGAGCGCTCGCGAGAGGTGATCGACGAGCCGCGTATCACAAAGCTCGATCTGACCACCGGACCGATGGCGATTACCGGCTCGACAAGGATGCAGGCCACGACGGCGGAATTATTCGTTGTCGGCAGCGCACTTGAGATTGCTTTGCTGCGATTCATGGAGGCCGTAGGGTGGGGCTTGCCCCACCCTCATCAATCGGTGGGGCAAGCCCCACCCTACATGGTCAGATTGCTATCTGAGTTGCTCGAACAGCTTTCAAGCGATGCGATGGTTGAGACGCTTGCCCGTGTCACGGAATTCGAGGAGCGCATCTATCGCAAGAAGGGGCTTGTGACCTATGTGGCCGACTTATTTTTGCTGGATGTGCTGACGGACACGACTGAGCGATCACCGACGTTTATGTTGCCGCCGTTTCGCAAAGGGGGCGACGAGCTCTCGCCGCGTTCATGGGCCTTTGTAAAAGACCCGTTTCACCCGACAGAAAGCGCTTGGAATTCACTTTTGCAGCGCCCACCCCGAGGTCTGGATTGGGGCAGTGAAGTATATGAAGAATTAAATGCGCCTGTCGACGTAAGGGCAAATCCGCCGAAGCTCGACAATTCCGAGATATACAGATTCACGATCGGCAACGAAACGGCCCCTTCTCGCACTGATGCGCCGGATTCGGCCCTCGTCGCAGTCGCCGCCGGAGAAGAAGTTGCCGGTTTGGTAAACGCGGCTATGGAAAGATTTGGCGGGTCGTTTAGCAAAAGGGCTGCCTTGATCGTTGGTGAGACAGCGATTGACGTCGGTGTTGATGGGGTGTTTCACTTCCCGTGCTCGCTTGCCGATTCGCCTTTGCAGTTATGGCATCATCTCGCCATAAAGCTTATTTTGAATACGCTCTCGACAGCAACGATGGTTCGTATGGACCGGGTCATCGGCAACGCAATGGTATGGCTGTCGCCCAGTAACAAAAAACTCATCGACCGCGGCTCCCGCCTGATCGCTCAGGAAACGGGGTCCACTTACGAGCAGGCCTGTATAGGTTTGTATGAAGCGATGGATGAGATGGAAAAAAGACAAGAGAAGGGTGAGGAAGTCCCATCGCCTGTGGCGCTTGCTATCGAAAGGCTCACCGGCAAGACAAAGGATCAATCGCGATAGAGAAGATACTTATCTCGAATCTTGCGAAAATCTTGTAGTTCAGTGTTCCAACTTTTGCGTAGTTCCTCAAGAGGCTCAACGTTTGTGATAGTCTTGCGAACCGTCGATATTCCACAGAGTCTGTCAAAGTGTCCGGTTCTCCACTCGAATTTGTCCGGGTACATCCGGTAAATTTCATTAACGATTCTGACGCCGCTGTAGAACGGTTCGAGCCGATCTCGGTTGGTTGTGATAATCCGGACGCCGTTGCATGTCCGGTCTTTGTATTTCGAACTTGTGGGCTTAAAACGAGTCGGCTCGAAACGCATCGCGGGCAGTTTCAGGCTATTGAGCCTCTCGGCAAGGCGTTCGGCGCCGATCCAGGGAGCGCCGAATTGCCTGAACGGCTTGTTTGTTCCTCGGCCTTCCGAGACGTTTGTTCCTTCCAGAAGACAGAGACCCGGATAGATCGTCGCCGTTTCAAGGTCGGGCATGTTGGGCGAAGGTTTGATGAATCGCAGGCCCGTCTGATCGTACCACATTCGGCGGCGCCAGTCTTTCATCGGAATCACGGTCAGATTGGCCCGGACCTTGTTAGCCAGCCAGCCCTCGTCGTTGAACATTCGTGCCAATTCTCCGGCAGTCATGCCGTGCCTGACGGGAATCGGGAACATACCAACAAAGCTCGCCATTTCCGGGTCGAGAATCGGGCCGCTGACGTGACGCCCTGTAATGGGATTCGGCCGATCCAGGACGACGAAGCGCTTGCCGTTTTCCGCCGCCGCTTCCATCGCCAGCGACATCGTATAAATATATGTATAGAAGCGCGCGCCTATGTCCTGTATGTCGAAGACAAGCACATCGATGTCAGCCAACATATCCGGCGTGGGCTTTCGAGTCTTTCCGTACAGGCTGTGGACCGGAAATTTGTAGACCGGGTGCAATTGACCGTCGGTCTTGACTCCGGCTTCCTCGGTGCCCCAAAGGCCGTGTTCCGGGCTGAAGAGGGCGGCAACGGTCACGCCGGGCATGGCTCGGAAAACGTCCACAATGTATTTGCCGTTGCTGTTATAAGCAGTGTGGTTGGTGATGATGCCTACTCGCCTGTCTCGAAACATTTCGGCGTGGGCGCCAACGCGATCCAGGCCCGTCAAAACCGAGCCCCGGCAGGTGGAGAATAAACCGGCGAGGGCCAGAATTATCGTCTTCGTCCTAATACTTTTAACTACCATTGTCGTTATTCCTCAAGATATTCCTAAATATAGTGTATACCAGTTTCCCCATCCGAACAAGCAGTATTATCTGAAAGTCTGTGACAAAGCCGCGAGTTTATGCTAACATTATAAGCGGCTATGAATGAATCGGATTTCTCTGACGCAAAGAAATATATGAAGCTGCTGCGATTCGCTCCAGCGATGCTATTGTGCATTGCTATCGGCTGTCGGCCGGAACGACAGGTACGGCACGAGGATTATTTCCCTGAGATCGGCCCAGCCGTCGAAGAAGAGATCAAGAAAGGCCACTTCCCCGGCGCTGTCGTTCTCATAGGCAGAGGAGATGAGATACTGTATTGGGAGGCTTTCGGCAGGGAAGTTAACGAACCCTTCCAGGAACCGGCCGAGAAGAATACCATCTTCGACTTGGCGTCCATGACCAAGCCCATCGCGACCGCCACATCCATAATGATTCTAAGAGATCGCGGAGCGCTAAAACTGGATGATCATGTAGGCAAATATCTACCCGCTTTCGCGTGCAACGGTAAAGAGGAGGCCCGAATCAGGCATTTGCTGACCCACACCTCGGGATTGCCCGCATATACTAATGCGAGCGCCCTGAAAGAGAAATTCGGCAATCCTTGTCCCGACAACGTTATAGAAAAGATATGTGGACTCCACGCCGCAAGCGCGCCCGGCGAAAGGTTTCGCTACAGTTGCCTTGGGTATATCACATTGGCCAGAATCATCGAGATCGTCAGCGGCGAAGACATAGCGGAATTCAGCAATCGCAATATCTATGCCCGGCTCGGCATGAAAGCGACCGGCTACAATCCACCCAACTGCTGGGTCGAGAAAATTGCCGCTACTGAGGTTGTTGAAGGCCGATTGCTCCGGGGAAGGGTTCACGACCCGCTGGCGCAACTTATGGGTGGCAAATCCGGCAACGCCGGGCTGTTTTCCACCGCTTATGACCTGTCGTTGTACTGCCGCATGTTGTTAAGCAAGGGAGTCCTAAGACGCGGACGCATCGTTAGTGCCGAATCTGTTGCTCTGCTGACAACCGAGCAATCCCACGGGCGGGCCTATGGTTTCGATGTCAATTCGAGCTACGCATGGGTCAAAGGCGATCACGCCCCGGAGAGTGCTTTCTGCCACACGGGCTACACCGGCACATCCGTAGTCTGCGATCCGACCAGCGGTCTGTACGTAATCATTCTGACCAACAGGGCTCACCCGGACGATGGCGGCGCTACGAAGCCGATCCGCAAGAAAGTCGCCAACATCGTTTTCTCGTCGCTACGAAAATCAGAAACTGGTCGAGACGCACAGCTTGCTATGCAGCTTCGGCATAAATGGCAGGAGGAATTGAGCAGGCGATAAGCCGTGTAAAGAAGTCGCAGTAGTCTTGTGAACTGGATAGAGATTTATCATGCGTAGAGGAATCGCCACATTCACTCTGGATCACGGCAAATGCCCCCGCTGGTTGTTCGAGCGGATGGTCAAGCTGGGCCGTGAAATGACCGGGGTCCTGGTGGCGGAGTTCGGGCCGGACGAATTCATCCGCAGGATCGCGGATCCTGTCTGGTTTCAGGCTTTAGGGGCGGTCTTGGCGTTCGATTGGAATGCATCGGGACTAACAACGATACTGACCGCCGCTTTAAAGGAAGCAATACGAGAAAGAGAGAAGGAACTGGGCGTTTTTATTTGCGGCGGCAAAGGCAAGGCTTCCCGGAAAACGCCCGACGAAATCGCCAACTGGGCAGACAAGCTGAGTCTGCCGGATACGACTGTTAGCAATCTTGTATACAATTCCCGAATGAGCGCCAAAGTGGATAATTCTCTCGTTCAGGACGGCTATCAGATCTATCACCACAGTCTTTTCTTTTCCAGAAATGGGAGTTGGGCTGTGGTTCAACAGGGCATGAATGAAGCCGACGCCTCGGCCCGCCGCTATCACTGGTTTTCCGAGAATATCAAGGACCTCGTCTGCGAGCCACACAGCGGCATTGTCGCACCGGTAAAGCAGCAGCGGCTGTTGAATCTCACAGCTCAGGATAGTGATAACTCGCGTCACCTGAGCGTCGAATTTGTCTGCTCAGGTTACCGTTCTCTTATGAAAGACATCGAGATTCTGCGGAAACACTCGACTGAATTGAGCAGAACGGTCAGTTTGAAGCACAAAGGGCAGCAACTTACGCTCCTGGAACTGGAAGATACCGAATTCAAAAGGCACCCGGTTATAAATGAGGATTTTTCAAAGAGCCGATACCTGGAAAAGATCCTTCGTCTCGTCTGCGACATGCAGCCCGAAGATTACGAAACGTTCCTGGGGATTAAGGGCGTGGGGGCTAAAACAGTTCGCGCTCTGGCGCTGGTTGGCGAGGTCATATATGGAGCCGAGCCATCCTACGAGGATCCCGCTCGATACTCATTCGCCCACGGCGGCAAAGACGGAACTCCCTACCCTGTCGACCGCCATACGTACGATAAGACGATTGCCGCCTTAAAATCAGCGGTTCAACACACTCGAATAAGCCCTTATGAAAAAGATAGGGCTATCGAAAGGCTAAGTGGCTATGATTCATAGAAATATGAGAACTACAAGAACGGTGAAACTCGTTGCTGTGTGTTTCTTTTCGATTTTTATCACTGAAACTCCGTCAACCGGAGCGGACGGACAGGTCATAAGGGACTATTCAAGACTTCCGGCCAACACGTGGACGCTGATTCACAGCGAGGACAACTCCGGGGGCAAAGCTTTCGCACGGCTCATTTTCGCCGAGAGCGTGGATAGGCTCTATCTCTGGGGCACGGGAGGCAAAAAGCCCGCTCGAAACGTGTTCCTGCGCTACGAACTGGAGAGTCTTGATCCTAAGTCGCCTCAGTGGTTGCCGGCCTTTCCAGAGTCGATGCATGACAAATGGACAGCCGGAAAGTTCCCGCCCTTTCGCATTTACGGCCAAACGGGGCCCGACGGGCTGAACTACGACGAGGGACCGAGGCTGCAGGTCGTCGGCGGCTACAATAAAACGAACCGGGTTCGCTGGTGGGACTTCGACGGAATTAAGAGGCCCAGCCCGGTTCATACCTTTAATATGGCCTGCCGGGACTCAAAACGAAACCGGATTGTCTATTATAGTGATGGCTGTACTTTTGCCCTAGACCCGGCCACAAACACATGGACGGATCTGAAAGCAAAAAATTATCCCGCCACTTGTCGAACGGTTGCCTGGGCCAGCATGTGCTACGATCCGCTTAACGATCAGATTTTGCTATTCGGCGGCGGCCTTGCTACTAATCCGGCCGGCGGAGCGCCGACGTGGCTGTACGACTGTGCTGAAAACATCTGGCGTCGGCCGAAGTTGCAGGTCGAACCGCCGCTGCGATGCAATTCACCGATAGTTTATGATCCTGTCACAGAATCTATGGTTATGTTCGGCGGGTACAACCAGGCCGCCGCCCTAAACGACACATGGACTTTCGATTGCCGCACCGACCAATGGCAACAACGGACCCATAAACTTGCACCCCCGCCCATGTTCGCCCCCGGTGCGGTATTGGTTCCGGGTAGCGGCAAGATTCTCGTTTGCGGAAACGATGCACGAAAAGTTAAACTTCGCCATCGCTCGGCTACGGCGGAGGATAAAGAAACATGGATCTACAATACCAAGCAAAACGAGTGGACGCCGATTAATGCGAACCTTAAGCTCTCAGGCTATCGCTGGCTTACTGCTGCCAGTTCGCAGCGACACGGTATAGTCTTTATGGTGGCATTCGGACCCGAGAGGCGAACATACGCCTTTCGTTATGACAGATCAGTACCGCCTGTTGAGTTGCCTGGTGCAAATCCAGGTACTATAGCTTGGAAATATCCCGAACAGAAAATATCGCTGGAAGAGGCGCCGGAGCCTGACTTAGAGGCCCATGCAAAATTTCTGAGATCGCTACCGGTGAATGAGTTTGTGGACGCCAGGCCGCCCGGTATGTTGATCAGTAAAACATGGTCAACCGCTGTGATCGACACTGACCGAAGTGAAGTAATCTATACAGGTGGAGGACACTCGGGTTACTCCGGCAATGACTTTGCCCGATATAGCATCAAGGAGAATCGCTGGAGTCTCGACTTTCCACCGCGATTCCCTCCTTTTCTGGAGAGCACCAATGCAGGCATCTTCGGCTGGAGCTATGGAATGTACCCGTTCAGTCAGCATACGTATCTATGGTACTGCTACGATCCATCGTCCAAAACTGTAGTATATCTGGCCCGCCCCTCCCTGTTCGACGGGCTGGACATCCGAATAGAGGATGATCCGAATAGTGTGTTCATTTACGATGCTAAGAAACACGGCTACGTAAGCTGGATCTACGACTCAGAACTGAAAAAGATGCACAAGCCCTGTTTCGGCAGGCCGTTTGCCAATCCATGGCATTTGTCGCTGGTCGGCACGCCTCGGGGAGTGTACGCAATGTGCAAAAATAAGCTCTATCACGGCTCTGTAACTCGCCAAACCGGCAGCGTGGAATGGCGATTAGTTGATCCTGACTTCCCGCAGCCGCACAAAGCCGTTAAATATCATTACGAGTTTCAGCCGCTCCTGCACGATACCGTGGATAACAGACTGATTCAGCTAAAAGGCGACGACAGCCGGGTCGATGTCTACGCGCGCTCTTTTGGCCCCGATGGCAAGTGGCAACAGCTCGAAACCGAAGGCTCGGCTGCTATCGGCCGCGAAGCTGTTTACATCCCGAGGCATCAAAGCATACTCTGGTTGGGCGACAGGCAGCTTTTCGCTCTCGATTGCAGAACTATGCGCATGGCGGAGGTAGATATTGATCTGCCCGAGGGACGGTACACCCATGAGTGCGCCATGGTCTACGACCCTGCAAACGATGTGTCCGTGGCATTAATACCCAGCCGATTCAGCGGACCGATGCAGACATTTCTGTATCGCTTCGAGCCTGACTCGGCAAGCTATCGGTAGCGCCAGCGGTTCGCCCATGCCCAAATGCTGCTTGCCGTCCCGATGGAAGCACTCTGTGCCCCGCCAGCGATATTCATGACTCATGCCATGATACAAATTCTGAATGGCCTTTACATTCTATATATCCTTTTATTTGACGTGGCACATTCGGCAGAGTCCGGGCCCGTGTCGGCTGCCGTAATCGTAGCCGCGCAATAAGCTGTCACCGACGCTGGACGAGTGAACATCATGACAACTGCCGCACTGTATCTTGCTTTCCGGATCGAGAAGGTCTTCCCGGATCGTCCCTCCAAGTGTACTTGCTTCTGCCGGATCTTTGAGGGAGCCGTCTCGGACGGCCAACTCTGAATCATAAACGAACGAGATTGGATGCGAATTCGCAAGTTCGTTCGTGCTAAAGCTGTGATCCGGATCCATCCACGTGTATTTGGAATTGGAACCATCGTGACAGCTTAGACATAGCCTGGAATTGCCGCTCGGTTGACTGTCTGCTGCTGCCTGGAAAGTACTACTGGAATACATTACGAACGTTGTCTTGGTCTCGCTGCCGTTCCACAAAGGTGCGCCGGGCTGTGCCTCTGCATTGTGTGGTGTGTGACATGCATCACAGCCAAAGAGGTAGGTGTGGGCTAAAGCCATTACGACGGTCGGTGTTAATAGACCGACAAGGACCGGAAGTAAACACGCTCTCAAGATATTCAGCTTCATTACACCATCTCGTCACTCGGCCCGCGGAAATGTGCCAAAAGCATATACGCTTATTTTGTGTGGGCCAAATTGGTTCGAAACCAGCACCAGGAATTCTATGTCGGCTCCCTTAACGGCATAGTGGCGAAAGAAATCCACGTTGTCGTAATCGATGACAATCGTAGCCGGAATGTTCATCATGCCGGGTTTGTTGCCGCGCAGGCCGAAGAATAACAGAAGCTGCCCCTGCTCGTTGTATATCTTTGCAACTTCTGTCGCTGAATCCACAACCCATATTCTGTGGTCCTTGTCAATGGCAATGCCTTTTGGCCTGACAAACTCGTCAATATTATCTCCCAGCCGCCCAATGGTTCGCCTGAATACTCCGGACGTATCGAACTGTGTTATCCTTGCGCCGGCCTTATCGGTGACGTACATGTTGCCTTTCTGATCAAAGGCCAGGTTACTAATGAGAGAAAACTCTCCCGGCGGCAGTTCAGACTCAGGTTGGGCTCGTATTCTCGCTCTTCGTTTAAGGCCGACGCGCATGAGTTCTTCACCAGTTACTTTGTTCAGGACGACAATCCGGTTACTGGCGCAATCAGTGACATAACACAAAGTCCCTCTGACGGCGACGTCGACGGGAATAATCTTGAGTTGATTTCCCAACGAGCATACCAGATCATCGTCGCGGTCGAATACAAACACAAGTCCGGCAGCCGGATCGGTTATGTATTTCCAGCCGTTTTCATCTATGAAAATATTGACCGGTTTCAACAATCGCGAGTCATTTGTTAAACGGCCGTATGTGCGATTCCGCAAGTCAAACACCGCAACGGTCTTACTCCCAACGTCGCAGACGTATAGTTTGCCCTCGAAAATCGCCGTTCCATAAGGTGCGATGATTCCTTCAATTGTTTTCGGCTTTCCAAGCACAAATCTTTCGAAACCGCTGGTTGGCTGTTTGCCGAAAACTTCAGGTCCGGAGAAGGACGTGAGAAACTGCAAGCGCGGCACCTCCGGGGGCGGTGGAAAAAAGACCGGCTTTGAAACAAGCTGCTCTTTTTCGACGGACCGGCATCCTGTGAACAGGTATGGCGTCCCCGTCACACAAGAAAATGCTAATCCCAAAAACAACATAAATCTATGCGTTGACATCAGGCGTACGTAGACAGCGTCAGTGGCACTGGAGAACTCAAGTGTATATCTTTCCGGACCTATATTTCTCGTAAGGTTATCTACATGCAAAAATTGTGCCAGGCCGACAATAAACACTCGTGACGTAATAGGGCTTCCCACTTGTACGCGCAGCACATTACTTCTTTGTCAAGTCTGCAACTGTGAGCATTCCAACAGAAAGATCGGATCGGTAAAGCGAGAGAATCTCCAACAAGATAAAACGCTCGCTACTATTGTTATGAATAGTACAGACGTCTGGCTTAATGGGATTTAAGTAGAGAAAATGACATAGGACTGAC
>CAZRBG010000064.1:0-31553 GCA_964598225.1 uncultured Pirellulales bacterium | reverse complement strand
TTTCTAGAATTAATGTTACTCTTTTGGCTCAATCTACACTTGTTTTGGGCCTAGCTCTGATAAGTGCGGCGTTGGTCGTAAGCCTGCTGGCGCCGGGCCCTCTGGCGGAGAAGGTGAGCAGGGTCGCTGCGGAATTCGGCAAGACGGCCGGCGGCATCGGTATCGTCATAGCGCTGGCCGTGGTGATAGGCAAGTGCATGATGGACAGCGGCGCCGCCGATCGCATCGTCCGAGCATTTCTCTCAGTGCTCGGTGAGAAACGCAGCGCTACCGCACTTATGGCCAGCGGTTACGTCTTGTCCGTTCCTGTTTTCTTCGATACGGTCTTTTATCTTCTCGTGCCGCTGGCAAGATCGATGACCCGCCGCACCGGCAAGCATTACTTGAAATACGCTCTGGCCATCGCCGCCGGCGGCGTTATCACCCATTCACTGGTCCCGCCCACGCCGGGACCGCTGTTTATGGCCGCCAATCTCGGCCTTGACGTCGGCATCATGATAATTGCCGGCGCACTTGTGGCGCTGCCGGCGTCTTTTGTCGGGATACTTCTTGCAGGCTTCTTCGACAAAATAATGAACATCCCGCTGCGTCCGATCGGCACCGGCGAGCCCGAACCGGAGTCGTTCGAAGACAGCCAGTTGCCCCCGCTGGGCCTGTCGCTGCTTCCGATCCTCCTGCCGGTCGTGCTGATCTCGGCCAATACAATCGTTTCGGTCTTCGCCAAAGGCGCAGCAGAAGGCTCTGCGTTCAGCCGTTTCGCCGATGTGGTGGCCGTGCTCGGCAACGTCAACCTCGCCATGCTGCTCGCCACTGCCGTTGCGGTCTGGATGCTCAAAACCAAACGCCAACTGACACTTGACGAGCTAAGTAAAGTCATCGAAGTCTCACTGATGAGCGGCGGCATTGTTATCCTGATAACCGCAGCCGGCGGCGCCTTCGGTGCGATGCTCAAGGCCGCTGAAGTCGGTCCGGCCATAAAGCAGCTATTCGGCCAAAGCGGCACTGATGCAACGGGCGGAATTATGCTGCTGATCCTTGGTGCGGTCATCGCTTCGGTAATGAAGATTTCCCAGGGATCGGGAACCGTCGCGATGATAACCGCCTCGTCGATGGTCGCGGCTATGGTCCCGTCTATGAAGTCGCTCGGCTACCATCCGGCCTACCTGGCGACTGCAATCGGTGGAGGCTCGATGATCTGCTCGTGGATGAACGACAGCGGATTCTGGATATTCGTCAAAATGACGGGGTTGAGTGAAGCAGAAGGCCTGAAGTCGTGGACCCTGCTGCTGGTCTTCATGGGCTTGACGGCGGTGATAGTCTCGCTGATCTTAGCGATTGTTCTGCCTTTAGCATAATGAAAGGAGCTACAGATGTACAACGCTATAAACCGTAGGGTGTGCACTGCACACCATAAACTCGGCGGTGGCCAGTGTCCACCCTACCTGATCACCGTTTCGATGCTTCTGATCCTTGTGGGCGCTTGTTGGAATCTCACAGATGCTGCCGACCTTGCGCGGCAGCTCGAACAGCACTCCGCCAACAAGCAGAAAGTCCTGACAATACTGAATGAAACACCTCGTCTGGAGATCACCAGAAGGTTCGGCGGCAACCCAAAAGACATCCGGCGACGTGTCCTTATCGACGGAGCTTTCGGCGGCATCAAAAAAGAGCAATTCCTCGAAGCCGCGTTGAGCGGTTTCGCCGACAAGGATCAAAATCTTCCCGTTGCTCTGCAAGTGCTTCGCAAGTCGCACAATATGCTCTTCGGCTCCGACAGAAACAAAGACCTCATGATCCGCCATGCCCGCGATCAGGCTTTTGCTCCTTTTGGTGTCCACATGTCATTGTCCAAGGCAATCGCGGCAATATCCGCGGGCAATGAAGAGCCGGTCCAGGCGTTCCACACCATCTTCGAGACCGGCCAGAACACACGAGGCTACGTCCACAAGCTCGAATGCCATGCCGCGGCGGTTGAGTTTATATACGCCGCTACGGATATCGTCTACGGCGTAATGCTCCCATCTGAACTGAAGTACGAAACTGATCGAGTTGTCGCCGAGCCTGAAAAAGTCCAGATGTTTTACGTCCCGGCCGGAGACGTGATCGCCCTTCATCCGTACGTTTTACACAGCGGATCGCTCTCTGTCGAACCGGACAGGAGCTTTTCAATAATGATTTACAAAAAGCCCGCTCAGGCCGCGGACTTTGTAGTCCGGCTCCCGGATGCGTGGGAAAAACGGCAAAAGTTATTGAAACTGCCGGACATCGACAAATATTACTTGACGCTTGAGGAATTACATAACGATGACCTCAGAGAAAATCGAGGATATATAGCGAACAAAAATACTATTCGTTTACCAACACGGAAGTAACACTGAAAGGATCAAAATGCGAGTTTGTTCAACAGGTTTTAATTCACTTGTAACTCTTATTCTGGTTTTATCTTGCAGCCCGCTTGCAGCCGTCGTCCCGGAACATATTGTGACCGATCAGGGCGTTCGGCTTAAGGGTGTAGGGCCGGAAAATCCCATCATCTATGACAACGACTGGTGGTTCGACGTATTCGACAACAACTATTTGTGGGCCCAGGCAAGCCTCCAAGAAGCCGATCTGCGCGGCAACATCGTGACGCGGGACATGTGGGATTGGGACAAGGGCTATCATTACACCATGACACGTTGCGTGAAAGACGCCCGCAAAGCCCTGCGTATCGCCCGCGCAAGCGGTCTTGAGAACATCCCCGATATCACGCTCGGTTCGGATAGAGTACTCCGGGCTCCGAAGAGCGGTACTATCTCAGAGACAACCGCACACCCTTCCGCCGGCAGCCGCCTGATCGTGGGAGAAGCACGCAAGGCGTCCCCGCAGAAGCCGCTGCTTATAGTCGCAGGCGGCCCGCTTACCACGGTGGCGAACGCCTTGCTGACTGACCCGGAGATTGCGCCTAACGTTGTAGTGTTCGGTTTGGCCGTCAGCTACTACGGATATAACGGCAAGGACGGCTGGAGCACCTACGTCGTGGCCAACCGAGCCCGGCTCGTCGAGTGGGCCACGCGTTCATTCTGGGATCGGGACTCGGTGTTCACCGCCGAACATTTCGAAGTCCTCCCGGACAATGCGTTCTGTGACGAGATGAAGCGGTTTATCAGAACAAACCTTGGCCGAGCCAATCAGCTTGGCGACGGCGCGCCGCTTGTCTGGCTCTATAACCCGAACTGCTGGCGGGGTGTGAAGATTCGCCGGGCTATTTGGAAAGGCAAAGCCACCAACTTCCCTGAAGGTAAACCGGGTGACGTGCTCGATATCCCCAAGGCAAAAACCGATCTGGACGAGTGCAGGCGAGAGTTCTTCCGCGTGCTGAGTAATCCTAATGTGTATGGTGCAAAGAACTGAAATAAAGGTGTAGGAATTAGATGTAATTATGAATCCGTTCGAATTCTATCAGATGTGGCAGCCGTTTCGGTCGCAGACACGGCGGTTTCAGGAAGTTTTTACCCACCACAAAGATTACGCCGATCTCGTCGAACAGACCGAGACGCTGGCTTATTTGATTCGCAGTTATGCCGTTTACTCGATGACCTGTGCGGCTCTGGGTCATCCGGGCGGCAGCTTCTCCGAAGCTGAGTTGCTGGCGGTGATGTACAACTATGTTTTGCGATACGATTCAACGGAGCCGAAATGGCCCGGCCGGGATGTGTTCTATCTGTCCAAGTGTCATGCCTGCCCCGGCCTGTACGCCGTGATGGCTCTGGTCGGATACTTCCCTGTCGGCGATCTGACTCGCTACGGCGCCTGGGATTCTCATCTGGAGAGCCATCCGGACAGCACGACCACCCCTGGCATCGAAATATCCGGCGGCTCACTTGGCCAAATCCCCGGCGTAGCAGTCGGTCGCGCGCTGGGCATCCGTAAACACGGCCCCGACCAGGGAGACCGGATGGTCTACGTCCTTATCGGCGACGGCGAGTGCAATGAAGGCTCCGTCTGGGAAGCATTCATGGCAGCCGGGCACTATCACCTGGATAATTTAGTCTTCATCATCGACTATAACAAGGTCCAGGCCAAGGGCTTCGTACAGCAGGACATGTCGATCGAACCGCTGGCGGATAAGCTTGCGGCATTTAACCTGCAAGTGTGGGAAGTAACCAACGGCCACAACGTCGCCGATCTGGTTGACCTGTTCAACGCCCTGCACACCCAGCGCCGCGGCAAGCCCAACGCAATCATCCTCAACACGATTAAAGGCAAAGACATAGGGATGTGCCAGTACAATCCCAACTGGCACACCAGCGCGCCGCGGACGGTCGAAGCGGCGGGACAATGGCTGCGGGAGCTTTGGGAACGGGACGGCAGCAGACTTGGGATCCCCGAGGAATTCCACAAAGCCCTCGGCGAGGCAATTCAGGTCGTGCCGCCGCTGCATGACAATCCGGATAAGATCGTCGAAAAGCAGGCATGAATTAAGGACCGAAATGGCACAGTTTTCCATACCGAAACGCGACGGAACGAAGGAAATGCGGTATCAGATGGGCTATGCGCTGGCGGACCTGGCCGGCGAGTACGAAAACATCGTAGCCGTTGACGCCGATCTGCGGAGCAGCAGCGGGCTGCATGTTTTCGAGCACTTTCATCCGGACAAGCTCGTCAAAGTCGGCATCGCCGAGCAGAACATGATAAGCATCAGCGCCGGCCTGAGCCAGGAAGGATTCATACCTTTCCCCTGCACATTCGACGCATTCTGCCGGCGCTTCATGGATCAGCTATACATCTCCGTTGCCTACAGTAAGTGCAACGTGAAAGTCCTCGGCGCATACGTAGGTTTGTTCACCGGAAAAGCCGGCGCAACGCATCAGAGCGACAAGGAACTCGGTCTGCTCCTGCGCATACCGAACCTCCGCGTCATCGAACCGGGCTGCAACGAGGAGATGCGGCAGGTCCTGCGCGTAGCAGCCGAGACTCCCGGGCCGTTTTATATCCGCATCGTCCGCTGCCAGGTCAAGGACAATGAGATCGGCCCCGACTACAGCTTCCGGCTCGGCAAAGGCGTCACTGTTTCGAACAAAGGGTCCGACATCGGCTTAGTCAGCACGGGCTGCATGATAAAGACGGCCAGGATCGCCGCCGAGAAACTCAGAGATAAAGGCTTCGGTGTCCGGCTGGATCATCACCCGAGCCTCAAGCCCTTCGACGCAGAGTTGCTCGGCGATATGACATCCAACGTTACAGCAATCGTAACACTGGAAAACCACTGCGTCAGCGGCGGTCTTTTTTCGCTCGTCGCCGAGTCTCTCGCGCGAAGCGGCACGCAGATTCCCGTCGCGACTATCGGCACCGATCCGGAAGACTTTATCCATACAGGCCACGTCAACGATCTGCTGGCACATTACAAAATGACCTCGGACGATGTCGTTCGGGTTGCCGAACAGATGATTTCAAAGGTGCGAAAATAGGAGATTCGGAAATGTCAGATTTGCCGTTTGGCGTCGATCCTGTTCGGTTGTTCGGCGATTATATGAAAGTCACGGGCGTGCCGACCTTGAGTGGCGAGGGCGTCTCGCCCTTGAGTTCGTGGCGAGGGCATCTTGCCCTTGTTCCATTTAAGGCGAGGCCGGGACGGCCTCGGGACACAAGGGCGAGACGCCCTCGCCACGCTGTCTCGGCCTCAAACAAGGGCAAGCCTGTCCCGAGCGGAATCGAGGGAACATGGTATAAGGGCAAAAAGCTCGGCGTCGTGAACGGAGCTTCGTGGATCAGCCTCTGGTCCACCTACTTCGGCCAAACAACGCTGCCGGGAGTGGAGATCATCAACATTGGTAATGAAGCTGTGCAACTGAACTTCATGGAAGCCCATAGCAAGGGCCTTAACTGTCCGCCGCAGATCAATATCGATCTTTTCTGCAAATATGCCAGAGACCTGTACGATTTGCACAAGGTTGATGCCGTTATGATATCCTGCTCGACGATGAATCGAGCGTTCAGAGAGGTCAGGGAGACCATGAAACCGCTGGGCGTCCCTGTCATCCAGATCGACGAAGCGATGATGGAGCAGGCAGTCGGCACAGAGGGCAGAATCCTTGTAGTCGCCACTCACGGGCCAACGGTCAAGAGCACGCAGGCGTTGCTACAGGAGACAGCCGACCGGCTGGGCAAGAAGGTCGATTTCGTCGGAGCGACAATCGAAGAAGCCTTCGACCTGCTGGGTGAGGGCAGGATCGCCGAGCACAATCAGGCCATCGCCGAGACAATCCACAAAGTCCAAAGCCGCGAGAAAGTTCATATTGTCGTTCTCGCTCAGTTGTCAATGTCGGTTTTTTCATTCAGTTTCCCCGAGCCTGAGCGGGAATTCGGCGTTCCAGTGCTAAACAGCGGTCAGACGGGATTCGCCCGAGCCGGAGAAATTCTGAGACAACTGTAAACATTGTCATGAAAGAACGGGAAAATGTATATAGATCAAAATTCATTCAGTACCAAAAAACCAGCCCCCTCCCGATAGAAGGCAATCGGGATGAGGCTGCCGCCCAGATATATTGATGCGTCGGGTGGCAGCCTCAAGCCCTGATTGCGCGAAGCGTGATCCGGGCTTGGGGCTGGCTGTGCCAGGAAGATAAAACCGTAATATACAAGTAAGGAGAAAGAAATGGGCATCAACAAGAAAAGAACCGCGTGGGCAACGAGTTACCCGTCCTACGCTGCATTAATAATTTGTTTGGTGGCTTTATATGCATCGCTTGCAACAGCTCAAAATGTAGACCGATTCGGCTTCTTTGAGACCACCTTCAAAGCAAGCGGAAAATACACAAATCCATACACTGATCTGGAAGCATCGGCTCTAATACGGCGACCAGATGGGACCAGGCGCACGCTTGGACTTTGCTGGGACGGCGGCAATGTCTGGATGCTCCGCATCAGCCCCGATCTCGAAGGCCAATGGGAATACAAGGTACGTTCTGACGATGAAGGACTTAACGGCAAGATGGGAAAATTCACCTGCGTCAAATCACAGCGAAAGGGGGGCATCCGGCCGACGCCCGAATATTCGCATCACTTCGAACATCAGGACGGTACGCCGTTTTTGTTCTGGGGAGATACCGCCTGGGCATTGTACCAGGATAAACCCTCGGAAAAGCTCAATCGCAAGGCCGTCTTTCACTATATCGACGAGCGCGCCGATCAGGGCATAAACGTTATGCACTCGATGCTGCTTCAGGAAGCCGGTTGGGGAAATCGCGGCGGCGATCCATTCCACAGTATGGCAAAGCAAACGCTCAATCCCGCCTACTGGCGGGAAATCGACGTGCGGCTGCGATATCTGAACGACAAGGGGATCATCGGAGGTCTGGTTCTGGCCTGGGGCGACAAGCGCAAGAAAGAACCGTTCGCATGGCGAATGTTCCCCGACGTCGAAGCGAGAAAACACTACGCCCGCTACATCGCGGCCAGATACGGCGCCTACGACGTGTACTTCCTCGTCTCCGGCGAATGGCACGCCGAGATCAGAACGCGTGATAACGTCACGAAGAAGGAAATATTCGCTGAGTTCGTCGAGATCGGCAATGCGCTTCACGAAGCCGACGCTCACAAGCGTATGATCGGGATTCATCCTATGACCCGAAACGGCAGCGTGCGAGAGTTCAATAAGGCCGATTGGATGAGCTTCGCCGATTATCAGCAGAACTATCGTGAGCTGCACGCCCGCATCCTCGAATCACGTAAGTATCAGGGGCCGATAGTCAACTCCGAATACGGTTACTTCCTGCGCGATTCGAATTACGACGGCGTGGTGGACAAGGCCAACAGCTTCAGCGCCTACGCCATGCGGCACGCAACGTGGGACATCTTAATGGCCGGCGGTTATCCGGTCACGGGATACGGCACGACGTACATGGGCGGCAACCGCGAAAAAGGCCCCTTCAACGTGGACGATCCGCGGAACGATATCTGGGAAGGGCAGTATCACGTGGCCAAGCGATTTTTGAGCGAGCTCGAGTGGTGGAAACTCGAACCGCACGATGACTGGATCACCTCCGCGACGTCGCGATCAGGTGACCGGCGAGTTACAATCGGATCGGGAAAGCGGCAGCGCAAGGAGCAGTGCCCGCCGAAGACGACTTACTGGCTGCTGGCCGAGCCGGGCAAGCAGTACGTAGCATACGTTCGCGGGTTAGGAAGCAGAGTCACACTACAGCTTAATTCCAATGATGTTCGAAAAACTCGCCTGCTCGATCCGCGTACCGGTGAGTGCAAACCAGTCAACGTGAAGCTAAACGGCAATCGTTGTGAATGGACGCCGCCGGATGAACAGGATTGGGTGCTCCATTTGTCACCTTAAGTCGTTGTCACCAGCCACTCGTAGCAATCGTAGGGTGGGGCTTGCCCCACCGACACCGCGAGCAGAGAGCAGTGGTGGGGCAAGCCCCACCCTACCTCAAGCCAAACCGTTTTTGCGCAGGCGAGCTTTCAAAAACCTGAGATCGGCTCGGAAGGCGGCGAGGAGTTTCTCCTTGTCGATTTTCAGTTCTGTTGCGCCGTGATTCACTCCGCCCAAATCGTACTCGTAGTGTATCGAGACGGGACAGGCGATTGAGTACTTTTTCAACAGCCGCAGGTACGCGTCGAAATCCACTTGGCCTTCGCCGAGCGGACAGTTGACGGTTCGCCATTTTCCGCCCTGCTTCCGCCAGAAAAAGTCCTTAATCGCAAGGGTGTTCACGTACCCAGAGATGAGTTTCAGATCGAGCGGCCACGTCTGCCCGCCCTCGACGGTCGCGTGGCGAATATCGAACTGACAACCCATATATCGCGGATCCAGTTCCTTTATGAGCAGCCATAAATCCCAAATCGGTGCGCCGACGTACCTCCGGCCGGCGTGGTTTTGATAGCTGCCGTAGATACCGTACTGTTGGTTCATAGCCGCAAGGTCGCGTATCTTTGCCTTCGCGTCTCTGAGAGTATCGGCAATGCTTTCATTATCGCTGTACCTGTACTTGCCCAGACGATAATACTTGATGCCGAGGGCACTGGCGGTTTTGAGTATCTTTTCGGTAGTCGGATCATTCGGGTCGTTTATATCCGTCGCCATCATGACCGGGTCTATGCCCGCCGATTTGACGGCCTCGACGGCCTCGGGCAGGTCGTCCTCGACCCTTTCCGGTAATATGTGCCCTCTCCTGCGAACGGTAAGATCGACGCCGTCAAAGCCGAGCTCGGCGGCGATTTCCGCCATGCCTTTATAATCCAGCCACTGCAAGTGCTTCGAGAAGATGCAAATCTTGAATTTGTTTCCCCCTCTTCGTTTTGTAGCTCCCGCACTAATCACAGGTGCAGCAGCTCCGGTTGCAACCATACTTTCCAGGAACCGCCGTCGAGACATACTCCTCATTTCCATTTTTTGTTTCTCCAATGCGTCTTTTTCTCAAATACAGTTTGTAGTGACGCCGGGAGGCGTTATTCGTAAATGCCCTCACGGGCACACTACAAACAAACTACGGAAGGCGTTCAGACTTGGGAAGGTGGATCACCGTTAGGGCACACGCGTCCCAGGTCGGTCGTCCGCGTCTGCTGCCGCCCAGGTTGCCGTTCCATGTTACGTATAGTTTATCGCCCGCCGGACTGACCGCCGTACTGAAAGTCCCGAGCGGCGTATAACCTGTTTGCTGCTTTATAAACGGGTGAAGAAAGGCGATCACCTTCTTGGTTCTTTTTTCTACATCGAACCGGATGATCGCACTGCCGTCTCTCTCGCTGCCGCCATGCGCTCCCGGTACATAGTACAGGTACCTCCCCGTCGGATCGGCATCGATTGTCGTGATGTAGCTCTGCGTGCCGACCGGAGCCGAACCTATGCGCCGGACTTTCTCAGTCTTAGTATCGAATCTATATATCTCGGCGTCGCCTTTCGATACTGTGTATACGTAACCCTGCGGCGTCTCCTTTGTCGCAGCTCTTGCGCCGATCTGCTGATCAAGCTTTACGGGCGGGCCGCTCTGCTTAGGGTCGTAGCGGAAGAGGCTGCCTTCCAGATCGGGCGTGAAATACACCCTGCCGCTCGATTTGGCAAAGATCATGTACCTGGCCGGGCCGCCGTAACCGCTGTAGAGCAGTTTCCTGTTGACTGTGTCGTATGCGAAGAAAAGCTTTCGCTTGTCGTTCCTGTCGCCCGCTGCAGTGCCGCCGTAGAATATCAGCCGGTCAGGGTCGAGTACGCTGCACGGGATGCAGTTTTTACCGACCGGGCCGTGCGCGACTATCTCACTGACGGAAGTCTGCGGATTGTGACGAATAATCCAGTCCCCCTCGTAGCCGTACTCGTCCGTCGTGACTCTTGTTGAGCCTCTGTGGGTGGAAAAGTACAAGCAGCCGTCGCGGCCTATATCGATTCTGCTGTGAATCTTGCCGGGAGTGTACCGACTATCGCCAACGTCGAGCAATCGGCGCAGGTCAACGATTTTGTTGAGGGTCTTTGCAGCCGCATCGTATTCATAGACAAAGGCATTGCCGGCCGGCGCCTTGTGGTCTCCGATTGCCGAATAATACTTGCCGGTCACCGCCATGCCGTCGCCCCAGTTGGACCACGGGTTGCCTTCGTAAGTCTGGCCCGGATAGTAGAGAAAGTCCACCGACGGCGCTGTTTTCGCGACGGGCACATTTCGAAGCGATGGCGGCGGGTCGATCAGCTCAGGCGAGGAAAAGGTGGCGACAGACTTTCCTCCCGGCAATCTCGGGGGCAGAGTAGCCGACTCAATATCTCCGGGCCGTGCTGTCCGTTTGGCGGGTTTCGGGTTAGTGTGAATGGGGCCGATGTATTCGGTGGCGATCACAATGTCGTCGAACCAGACCTCCATCATCCTGCTTTCCGGATGCGGGTCTTTGTTATGCCGGGCCGGTTGATCGGTGTTATAGTAGAGGAGCCAGAAGGTGTTGATCTTCAGATCGTTCGTTGTGCGCCAGTTGAATCCTCTGAATCGGCCGTAAAGTTCGCCGTCCACCCAGAACGCCTGCTCGCCGTCGGCTTTTTCGGGACTCGAATTCGCCTTTAGCATGACCTCGACGCAGTACCACCTGCCCGGAACGATAGGCTCCTGCTTGCCGTTGAAAGTCGTACCCCATTTCGTCTTCATCTCGTGCCAGTAAGTGTAGAAATTCCACACACCCGGCGGCGGAAACTTACCCCATCGGCCCGTCGGCTCGATGCCGGTGGAGAACTTGGCGTCGCCGGCCGGCGTTTCGCCCGCTCCGCCCTTTGGCCAGGGCTTGGGATCACTGTCGGCGACGAGGTGGACGAAGTGATGGATGTATCCCGTCTTTTCATGAAACTTGACGTAGAAGCGGGCGTACATCGTATCGACACCTTTGGTGTGAGTGAAAAGGTACGCGTTGTCACTAAAGCGAATCGACCTGCCGCCCGGTGAATCTGCAGGAACGTCATCGCTCAGCGATACATTTTCTCTCCGGGATATCCGGCCCCACCGGGCGCCGATCTGCTCAGGCGTGCCTTTCTCGAAATCCTCGGCAAAAAGCACGCGACGATCTCGCTCTATACCCTCATCCCCCGGATAAAGCGCCGCCAGAGGTGTTTTATCTTTGGCCGCAGCGACGCCTGTCTCTGCAAGCGGCATGTGACCCGCTGCCGAACACAGTACAACCGCCAAAGCAGAACAAAAAGCCCATGAATATCCCGGAGTCGTTCTTTTAACAAACATATCTCAAATCCTCAAGAAGAAAGATGGCTCCATTGCAGCATTCTCATCGGTGTGTATTGAACCATAATTTCCTACACTTTTCGATTCATTTATCGTATAATATTTGCACAATGGCGTATACTCTTTTAGGTAGCTCAGTCGAGTTTGCCGGAGAAATTCTTGTCACCCCTGCGAAGGCAGGGGGAGGAAAAGTATTATACTCTATCGGAAGGAGACGCACCATGGTCAGAACCAGAGGTTTTACCTTGATTGAATTATTGGTAGTTATCGCGGTCATTGCGATTCTGTTGGCCATTTTGCTTCCGGCGCTTCAATCGGCCAAAAGGCTTGCGGCGAGCTCGAATTGCCTTGCCAACCAGAGAACGCTGGTTACCGCCTGGATTATGTATGCCGACGACAACGAAGGCTGGCTGGTCAGTAACCGGGCGTGCTACGATACGGCTACCGACAAGACCCCCTGGGTCCATCGGCCCAAGGATATTAACGGAAACAACCTGGCGTACAATCCGGCTCCGGCGACCATTACCGACGAGGATCGTTATCGAGGCATACAGGCCGGAAGCCTGTGGGAGTACATCAAGGACGTAGGGGCTTATCACTGCCCGGGCGATAACCGAAGAAGCACCCAACGGCCTCCGCGAGATTGCTGGCGCAGCTACAGCATCAGCTATGCCTTCGGCCACGATCCGATCAACCAGTATGAACACCAGGCCTATCGGAAGATGCTGGAGGTCAGGAACTCGGCTCTGTATTACGTTTTTGTGGAAGAAGAGCACAACGGCAGCCGCTATGGTGAAAACGAAGGCGGCTGGCACCTGTTGGGCCGCAATCCCATGAATTCCGGTGGGTGGCGATTTTACGATCCTTTGGCGTCCTACCATTTAAAATCGAGCACGTTTGGCTTTGCTGACGGGCACGCCGACCGGCGCAGGTGGATGGACAAGCGAACCCTTGAGTTTATTCAGACGAATAAAGAGCAACCCGGATCCCATTCCGGCATTGCGACGCCTTCACCCGACAATGAAGACCTGCGCTGGCTGATTCAACACTTTTGGTCGAAAGAACGCGCATTGAGGTAGTCGAGCAGATATAATCTGCCGAATTTATGGCTAAGAGGCTCTCACAAACCGAACCAAAAGAATGCGGATTCGCTCCGCGGGGCTATTTTAATAGATTCCTCGACGAGCTCGGAATGACACGTTGGGTTTTGTTAGAGTGCTTAAATGCGAGCAACAGAATTTGAAGCGTAATTTCCTACACCTGTCGAAGCATAAGTGGTATAATGCCGATAATGAGATAGAATAATGTTAGGGTAGTTCAGTCGAATTTGTCGGGCGAACACCCGGCAAAGAGGGTAAATTATATTTTCTATCAGAAGGAGGTCATCATGAAACGCACACACTTTCTCATTGCTTTCACAGTACTGCTCGTAACGACCGTCTGCGCGCAGGCACAGGATCCGGATCTTCTGGGCTGGTGGAAGCTCGACGACGGCACAGGCACGGTTGCCACTGATTCCAGCGGCAACGGCAACGACGGGATATTCGTCGGGGATCCCGAATGGGTCGCCGGACAATTCGGCAGCGGTCTGTCATTCGACGGCCTGGGCGGCGAACGAGTATCGCTCGGAAATCTCGACGTCGAGTCCGGCGGAATAACCCTGAGCTGCTGGTTCTTCGCCAATACCCTCGACACGCCCGGTCAGGACCCCCGCATGATCTCGAAGGCATTCGGTGGCGGCACCAACGATCACATCTGGATGATGAGTTCCAGCCGTGCGGGCGGGGAAAAGCGGCTCAGGTTTCGCCTGAAAACAAACGACGGCGGCCAGGTGACCACACTCGTTGGCGGTCAAGGAAGCCCGGCGGAAAGAGTCATTCCAGTCGGCGAATGGGGCCACGCGGCGGCAACGTGGGACGGCACAACCATGCGGGTCTTTCTCAACGGCGTTGAAACCGGCAGCACCGACAGAGGCGGCACGGCCGTCTTCGTCGACCCGTCCATCGCGGCAGCCTTCGGCAACCAGCCTGTCGGAGCGGAAAACAGACCGTGGGACGGCATACTCGACGACGTGCGCATTTACACCAAGGCGCTTACCTCTGCAGAGCTCGAAGAAGTTATGGAGGGACCGCCGGCGCCATTGGCTGCCGGACCCGACCCCGCCGACGGCGCCATTCTAGAACAGAGCTGGACCAGTCTTACCTGGAAGCCCGGCACCTTCGCGGTCTCGCACGATGTCTATTTCAGCACAAGCCGTGAAGACGTCGAACAGGGCGCCGAAGCCGCACTTGTGGGCAACACCACAAACAACACGCAGGTCGTCGGTTTCACCGGCTTCCCGGCTCCTGAAGGCCTGCAGCCGGGGACGACCTATTACTGGCGCGTTGACGAGATCAATCCGGACAATCCGGACAGCCCGTGGGAGGGAGTCGTCTGGAGCTTTACTCTGCCGCCGAGAGGCGCGTATAAACCGATCCCGGCAGACACCATGAAGTTCGTCGATACGAACGTGGAATTGACCTGGTCGGCCAAATGGAATGCGGCTTTGTATAACGTTTACTTTGGAACGGATGCGGCAGAAGTTGAGGCCGCTACGGGCGCCGATGCAATCGGCAAGACAACTTTTGATCCGGGACCTCTCGAACTCGAGACCACTTATTACTGGCGGGTGGACACCTTCGACGGAACCAACTGGTACACCGGCGACGTCTGGAGCTTCACTACGACAAGACCCGGAGGCGGTCTCGTTGGAGAGTATGCCAACTACGACGGCGGCGTCCCCATTCCGCCTGAAGCGCCTTTCCAGAACGTTACAATGAGCCGCATCGATCCCGGCATCGACTTTGCCTGGGGCAACGGTTCGCCCGAGCCTGGTGTGATAGACGAAGATAATTTTGCCGTACGCTGGACCGGCGAGCTGGATGTTCCGCTGACAGGCAAATACACCTTCAAGACCACAACGGATGACGGCGTTCTTCTCTATGTCAATGGAGAAGAGATGGCGGATGCCTGGCGCAATCAATATGGGGCCCTGGAACAGTCAGGATCGATCGAACTGACCGCGGGTGTATTCGCGTCAATCAAAATGTTGTACTTCGCCACAAGCGGCAATGCTCAAGCCGACCTTCGCTGGGAGCATGATTCGATTCCTGAAGAAGTCATCCCGGCGGCAGCTCTTTCGCCGCCTTTGCGAGCCGGCCTGATCAGACCGACACACAGGGCCGTCAATGTTTCCCAGACACCCTCGCTCCAGTGGTCGGCGGGCAGCCAGGCCACACACCACGATGTTTATTTCGGCACTGATCCCAACGCTGTTGCCGAGGCGGATACCACGACAGCGGGCATCTACCAGGGCAGGCAAACCGAAACGAGCTTCTCGCCTCCGGAACTCGATTGGAACAGCACCTATTACTGGCGCGTGGATGAAGTCAATGATTCGCATCCCGACAGCCCGTGGACAGGGCCGGTCTGGAGCTTTACGACGGCCGGCTTCGGTATCGTCGACAATTTCGAGTCCTACAATGACATCCCGGAAGATCAGCCCGGCAGCAACCTGGTCTACCTGACGTGGGTGGACGGATTCGGGGTTCCGACCAACGGCTCGACAATGGGTTATGTAATACCGTTCGAGCCGTCGATGGAGACCGATCAGGTGCACAGCGGGCAGCAATCGGCTCCCATGGCGTACGACAACACCGAAACGGCCACCTTCTCCGAGGTCACCCGAACCTTTACGTCGGCGCAGGATTGGACCGCGAATGATGTCGAGGTGCTTACTTTGTGGTTCTTCGGCGATCCGGCTAACACGCCCGCGCAACTTTACCTCAAGATTAACGGAGTTCAGGTTAATTATAATGATGATGCAGCCAATTTGGTCGTGGCGCAATGGCACCGGTTTGATGTCGATCTGACTACGGTCAACACAAATCTGCAAAGTGTCAACAGCATGACCATCGGCGTTCAGGAAGCTGGCGCTACCGGCACTGTGCTGCTCGACGACATCAGGCTGTATCGACCGACGCCTTAATTGCCGCTCGCAGTAGAATTTGATATGCAGTCCGCCGAAGGCGGATGGCCCAGCTATAACTTCGGGGTCTGCACCGACGAGTTCGGTGCAGGCCCCGATCAATATACTCTGAAGCCGACTACCAATATACCGGCTAATCCGCCGGCTTCGAGACCAGCGACGTCCCCGCCGCGATCCAGTCGAACCAGCCGGGTTGCGGTCTGGATTTTCTGTTTCGATTTCTGAAATGCCGCTCGAGGTCCAGATTGTTTCGTTCGGTCGTTCTTCTGGTTGCAAAGATCATCGTCTCATCGCTGCCGGCACTCTTGACTATACTTGTCTGGTACGGCAGATAATATTCGATTCCGGCGGGAGCGGATTTTTCGTGTCCCCCTTCGCGGCTGACGATCATGCTCCCTCCGCTCGCAGGTGAACTGGGGTTCGGCAACTTCGATGGAGCGGCGGCGTTAACTACGGCTCCATATTTGGCGTATCTCAACATAAGAAGATTCCTCTGCTTTCTTAAGATTGCATCGTCGGCGGAGGCATCTGCCTGATAGCTGATGTGAAAGTGCATGTACATGCCGCGATTGGCCGCGAGGTCCGCTATCTCGATCCAGTGGGCATCATCTCCGACGGTGACGATAGATTGCACCCCTTTAACCGTGAACCACATCGCACCGATGTTTTCTCCGGGAGCGAAAAGATTGCCGCGGCGTGAAACGATCTGTGCATAGCGAGTTTTCACCTCTCCATCATCACCTATCACGAAGGCGCAGTTTTGTCTTTTGCCGGAAATCTCATACGGCAGGCCAACAATAACATAGATGCCTCTCAATTTTGCTTCACTGCGAATCTGCCTCACGGCATCATCAAGATCGGTCATGCTCGCCGCTAATATATCCTCCGCTCTGTATCCTGTTATTGCCAGTTCCGGTAAAACGACAACGTCGGCGTCCTGCCGGCGGGCCCTGGCTATAGATCGACGTATCTTGCCAACGTTATCGACAATGTTCCTTGAGCAGGCCATCTGAGCCGCTGCGATCTTTATATCACGCACGACAGAGCGATACGGCGTAATTCTGTCGGCGGGATCAAGGCTTGCTCCGTCCAAGAGTCTGCTGCCCTGCTCCCAGAAAGATTCGAATATGGGGTTATTCTTCCTCCGAACAGCTTCCGCTCTTGTTGCCTGCCCGGTATCTATCTCCTGCACAATCAAAACATCTTTCTCGTACGTGCGGCAAGCCTGGATTGAGCCATCCGGGCCGACAATCGCGCTGCCCCCTCCCCAAGGCGAGTTGCCCATAAAGTCCGTATTGTCGTGCACAGGATTGCTCACGATCACATAAGCATTCGTGCGAATGGTCCACGGCCTGTAGCGTATCCATCGCATGTCGGGCCGACCGTCGTCGCCGCCGTGCCCTCCCGAAATATCGATGATTACCTTCGAGCCCTGCACCAGGCAGGGAAGATCCGAATACTCAAGGAAAGTCCTGTCGGAACACAACACCATGTTACAACGGACTTCGTGAACGTCGAAAGACTGAGGAACGTCTCTCGTCTTCCAGTAAGAGATCACAGTGCCTCCATCGGGCCCCAGCAGGTAAGCCGCGTTTCTGAATCCGGCATTATCCGCCGGCTTTTGTGCCGTACCGAAGATGACGTACAAGTCGGATTGATCAGCGGATTGTGCAATTCGTCTGATCGCCGCATCGATGTCGGCCCTCGTTGCGTTGTCGGTGGAAATGTCGGTCCAGTACAGCGCGTTTTCGGGAAAGATCGCCAAGTGGCATTTCCGGGTTGCCGCCTCGTCGATCAAATGCAGGATTTTGCTCAGATTTTTTTCCAGTGTGGGCTCGATTACAGTCTGCGCAACAGCAACTTTTAGCTTACCCGTGTCTGCCTTCGCGCGCGAGTCGGCCACGGACAAAAAAATCAGAATCGCAATACTCCATATAGTCAAACAGTGCTTTCTCATAATCGATCCCTTAAATCATGTTCCTGCCTGGAAAATGGCACCGAGGCAAAAAGAAAACGACAATCCCGCAGGCAACGCAGAATCCATAGTAGAGATTCTTGTAAACCGGCATCGAATCGAGGACAGCCACGCGGATATTAGCTACCCCAAAATAGTCGAGCGATATGAACGCGGGAGTCAAATAATAGTAAATCCTCGGAATTGTATGTCCGGCACCGATAGCCATGCTAACTCCGATCCTGCTGCATAGTCTTTTTGTTATTTTATCGTCAAGTCTCTTTTTCTCAATTGTAAACTTCCGGCAACTTCTCGATCTATGTCCCGGATGTGTGCTTTTTCCTTGAAAGTCGCAACTCTGAAATACTATAATCATTCCATTATGTGGAGTCTGTGATACTCCTGAAGTTTTTCGTGTACGACCGACATTTCAAATCGGCCGGATCAGGGAGAAAACCATGAAAACTAAACAGATACTTGTCGTCGGTATTGTGCTGTGTATTGCCGTACCCTTTGGTTTGCCATCCTTTGGGGCCCATGAAGTTACTGACGCTCAAGACTGGCCTGAGCATCACGGCCCCGGCAGGACAAACATTTCACCGGAGCGGGGTCTTTTGAAGAAATGGCCCGAAGGCGGGCCGACAAGACTCTGGACGTATTCCCAGTGCGGCAGGGGATACTCGGGCGTTACGATCGCTGACGGCATGATCTTCACGGCCGGCGATTTCGCTCGCGAGCAGAAGATTCTGGCGCTTGATATGGACGGGAATCTACTGTGGGAGGCGCGTAACGGCGACGCCTGGCGAGGCGCAAGTCCGGGATCGCGCGCGACTCCGACCTACAGCGAGGGCGTCCTCTATCACATGAATCCCAAGGGCAGATTAGCGGCATACGAAGCAAAAACGGGCAAGCCAATCTGGACAGTGGACCTGAAAGAGCGATTCGATGCAAGATACGGCATCTGGGCTCTGGCGGAAAACGTAGTTGTCCACGGCAATAAGGTCCTGTGCATGCCCGGCGGACCGAAAGGCCGAGTGGTGGCGCTGGATAAGAACACGGGAAAGACGCTCTGGGCCAATACGGAAATAGAGCATTCAGCGGCATATTGCTCTGGCGCGGTGGTGAATCACGAAGGCGTGCGTCAGTTGATTACTATGACGCAGAGATCGGTCGTCGGCGTGAACGTCGAGACGGGCGCGCTCGTCTGGTCGGCGCCTTACGTGCCAAGGTCGCCGCAGAATGCGCTGACCCCTGTCTACCATGACGGCTATGTGTTCGTCGCCTGCGGACACTCTTCGGACGGAACCTTGATGAAAATCGATCAGGCTTCGCGCACCGCATCAGTCGTATGGCAGCGTTCCGATCTCGACGACTGCCACAGCGGCGCCCTTCTTGTCGACGGCAGGCTCTACGGAACCTCATGCCGTCAGGGCGGCAAGAGTTTCTACTGCGTGGATTATCTCACGGGCAGGACCATCAACTCCGACGATACGCTTGGCAAGGTCGGAATCACATCCGCCGACGGAATGATCTACGGTCTGAACCACCGGGGCACGGTGTACCTGATAAGAATCGAGAATGACGGCTTTGAAATAGTGAGCCGGTTCGAATTGAAACGCAGGCCGCCCAATACCTATCTGGCACACCCGGTCGTTTGCGGCGGCAGGCTTTACCTCCGGGGCGCCGGGGAAGTCCACGTCTACGACATTCGAGTCAATTGAGAGAGTCGAAGTACAATGAATACAAGCGATTTCGTTGCATCCCGTCGGGAGTTTTGTAAGGGGCTGATCGCAGGAGCCGTCAGCGCAAGGCTCGCCGCCGGCGCAGCGGTTGAGAGCGAAACACCCTTCAAGCTGCACTACATAACTGCATCATCAATGTATGGCCGGATGAAACTGGACTTAATTCTTCCCGAGATCAGGAGAACCGGCGCCGAATACATTGACATCTGGCCCGAACATCACGCCAACCAGCGGGAACAGATCGACGAAATGGGATCCGACAAGTTTGCCGCTCTGCTTGATAAACACAAAGTAAAGCTGGGAATCGTGACTCGCTACGATTTGGGCCCGTTTGCACTCCGGCAAGAGATGCGATTTGTAAAAGAACTCGGCGGATCGATGGTCGTATGCGGAGCCAGAGGTCCGCGCGGGCTGCAAGGGCCGGAACTGAAAGCGGCGGTGGCGGACTTTACCGAGAAAATGAAGCCGCATCTTGAGGTGGCTGAGCGGACCGGGATCGTCATCGGCATCGAGAATCACGCCAACAGCCTCATCGAATCGCCCGATTCGATAAGATGGCTGGCTGAATTATCGCCGTCGGGTCATATCGGCGTAGCTCTGGCGCCTTATCATTTGCCTCAGGATGCTGCGCTGATTTCCGGACTCATAAAAGATATAGGGCCTCGAATGGTACACTTCTATGCCTGGCAGCACGGCATGGGTTGTCACAAGAAAGTGCCAAAAGAGCAGGAGCTGTTGCAGTTGCCCGGTCGCGGAAAGCTGGATTTCGCACCTATCGTCGCGGCGCTGAAGGAAATCGACTATAACGGCTGGACCGAAATATTTATGCATCCCGTGCCGCGAGGGATTCCTGTCATGCCCACAGCAAAGCAAGTCACAGATCAGATAAACAGTTCAAGGGAGTATCTCGAAAAATGCCTGAAAAATTAAGAGTGGAAAAAGTGTTTTCTGTCGCGATCATTACAGTGACTTCAGTCCTCTTTGCCGGGAATATTCCTCAAGCTCGTTCTCAAAATGCCAACAGACGGCAGCAACCAACTTATCGTGATGTCAAATACGGACCTCATTCGCAAAACGTGATTGATTTTTACAAAGCCCAATCCGACGTCCCGACGCCGGCGGTTCTTTACATTCACGGCGGTGGATTTCGCGGAGGCAGCAAGCGCAGCGTGAACGCGAGAACTTTGCGTCAATTGCTGGACGCCGGGATATCGGTCGCGGCGGTTGAGTACCGTTTCATTTCCCACGCGCCCCTGCCTGCGGCGCATCACGATTCGCTGAGGGCGTTGCAGTTCATTAGATCTAAAGCGAATGAATGGAATATCGACAAAACGCGAGTCGGCGCATTCGGCGGCTCGGCCGGTGCGCAAATCTGCATGTGGCTGGCGTTCCACGATGAAATGGCCGATCCGTCGAGCAGCAATCCAATAGAGCGAGAATCTTCCAGACTCACCTGCGTGGCAACCACCGGCGGCCAGACCACGATGGACTTCGACTGGTGGATGAAGTGGATTCCTGGATATGACAAGCCGCACCGGGAGATAGCTGAATCATTCGGAGAGATAACCAACGATAAACTCCACGCCATAGTGGAGAACATCTCCGCTCTGTCCATCATATCGGCTGATGATGTGCCCATCTTCATGAGCTATCGCATGAAGCCGAATGATCCCGTTCCGACGGGCGCCAGAGCACAAGGCTGGAAGGTTCACCATGTTATGTTCGGCGTGAAACTCAAAGAGAAGATGGACGAGCTGGGCCTTGAAGCAGACCTGAAATACCCCGGCGCTCGGACAGCCTATGACTCCACTGCTGACTTTTTAATCGAAAAACTTAAAACCGGGAACAAACGATAGCGAGCGAAAGGAAAGTCACACGATGCCAAGAACGAAGATCGTCGCCACCATAGGCCCGGCCAGCAGAAACTATACGGTCCTTAGAAAAATGTTCACGGCGGGTCTGGACGTCGTCAGGTTGAACGCCTCGCACGGCAGCCACGAACAACATCAAAGCTCAATAGAACTTGTGCGCAGGCTAAACAAAAAATATAGACGGCACATCAGGATAATGCTGGATCTGGCGGGCTTTCGAATTCGCGTCGGTCGATTCCGGGGCGAAAAAACAAGAGAGCTCAAGAATCGCACGGTGGTCTGGTTGAGCAACGACCCGAAGGCCGGCGGCCCGAAAACAATACCATTCGATTACCAGGGCGATCTCGAGCGGATAACGCCCGGTCAACGCGTATATATCGACGACGGCAACCTGATCCTGCGAGTCGAGAGCACCACGAGCAACAGTATAAAAGCAACTGTTGTCGAAGGGGGCGTTCTCAAAGAAAGAAAAGGTATAAACATGCCGGGCGTGGACCTGGAATTCGACGGTATCACCGACAAGGACAGAACAGACATAGTCTTCGGCATAGCATCAAAAGTCGATTATGTGGCCCTGTCTTTCGTGCGAGACGAAAACGACGTCAGGCAGGCCGCCGATTTGATAAAACCGATGCTGCCCCATTGCCGCCTCGTTGCTAAAATCGAAAGCAGACAGGCGATAAAGAACATCGACAAGATAATCGCCGCCACGGACGGCGTTATGATAGCTCGGGGCGATATGGGCGTAGCCGTGCCGATTCACGAAGTTCCCATCATTCAAAAGCAAATCATCAAGAAGTCCAACGCCGCCGGAAGGTTCGCGATTACCGCAACGCAGATGCTCGAACACATGACCGAGCACAGCAGACCCACGCGGGCCGAAGTTACAGACGTGGCTAACGCAATTATCGACGGCACTGATTATGTCATGCTGTCGGCTGAAACGGCCATCGGCAAGTATCCCTACGAGTCGGTCCTTATGATGAACGAGATCATCAAGTTCACCGAGAAGTCCATCCCGGAATTATGATTATTCAGCAACAACCATAACTTCAATTCATATCCTTTCAACATGGGTAGCAGGCCCGTTTGTAGCGACCCCGTAAGGCGTTTGTAGCGCGGACGTCCCGCCCTCGTTATCCTGGAAAATGCCTTACGGCATCACTACAAACAATAACCGTATTGAGCTTGAAATTCCCGAGGAAGTTCGTTACCAATTCGCTTTTTGATGCCTCTATTTGGGTAGAGGCCAATAACACGATCCGGTCGGTGGCTGATGAAACCGCAGGCGTCCGTAACGGCGTCTCAACGGCCTCTAAATAACATACGCTTGGAGAAAGGAGAATTGCCATGTTTACAGCAACAGCTTCAGCAAAAGCCCGGCATAGAAGGAAAGTCTTGTTTTGCGTTTTTGTTTGCGTAGTCATAGCTTCAAGTGCGCCAACCGCCCTCGCGCTGGATCCTATGGGACCGCCCGCTGCCGGTTCGAAACAAGGTCAGTTTAAGGCGGGCGTCGAGTTTTCATACAGTGAGATGGACCTTGAAACGACTGACGGCACATTCGTCGAACGCCTCGACGGCGTATTCTTCGACGCTGGAGAGGCCACTTCTTTCACTCTCGAAGATTTCGAAATATCGAAGACCTATCTAAATCTCGGTTACGGCTTCGCCGACATGTTCGAAGGATTTCTGCGAGTCGGTGGCACAAAGGGCAGCTTCGGCGATTCTATCTGGGAGGACGCCGAAGAATTCGACAGCGGCAATGAGCTGGCCGTAGGCGCCGGAGTCAAGATGACATTTCTCGAGCAGGACGGCCTGAAATTGGGCGGCCTTTTCCAGGGCAGCTATGCAGAGTATCATGGGGAAATGGAATCGCCGAACTGGACCGGACCCGACTTCGTCCAGATTGACCTGACGGAAGTCCAGCTCGCAGTGGGGGCGAGCTATACGTGGGCGGAACGATTCTCCATTTACGGTGGGCCGTTCATGCATTTTGTCGGCGGCGAGTTGGATAATGAAGTTGGTGCATCGATCACGGAAACGGGCGAACTGCTGAATTCGGAATACGTCTGGGACCTGGACGAAGATTCCGTTTTCGGCGGCTATATCGGCGCTCAACTAGAGGTCGCCGAAGGCTGCTCGGTAAATGTAGAGTACCAGAAAACGGCGGCGGCCGATGCGTTTGGCGCCAGCATTCTGTGGAGATTCTGATCGCGGGCGGGAGCGACCCGGCCTCGAACGGTGTTTCTGCCGCTTGACATATTGTGATTTTAGTGCTATAATTGAGGCAAAAGAGTTCCGGCGGGGGGCCAATCGCCGCCGGAGTCGAATTTTTTGAGGAGATGATTATGCGGCAATTCCGAACCAGGAAAGTCTTCACGCTGGTGACCGCTCTTGCTATCGCAATGATCGTCACTTCGGCATCGGTCGCCAGACGAAATCGAAAGGCGTCGTCGTCCGGGAGTTCGGGAGGCAACCGCAGCTCGTCGAGAAGCTCTTCAAGATCCTCCTCGCGTTCAAATTCCGGCAACTCTTCGGTTTCAGTGTCTCGATCTCGCAGGACTTCGTCGCGAAGGTCATCTTCGAGAAGCTCCAGAAGGACAACTCCGCCGCGAATATCTACTTCGACATCGCGAAGGAGGGCGTCCACTTCCCGTACGCGCTATTCCGATGCGGCAAGTTCCATACTGGGCGGCACGAGCAGCAGGATATCGAGAAAACGCAGCAGCACATCGGCTCCCGCTCCGAGTTCGACTATCAGAAGCGGACGCACCAACAGGAAGTACTACAGTTACAGCGACCATCGGCCCTCACGGAGAAACCTCTATCACTACCATCGCCGGCATTACCCTTCATCCCGTATTTTTTACTGGGTCTCCTGGCCCGATTGCTCCCGTCCGATCTACTACTCGTGGGGCCCGCATTATACTTTCGGACATTTCTGGCCCTATTACCACCGCAGGTTCGTTTTCGTTAGTATCGGGGGCTACTGGCCCGATTACCCGTACCGGCGCTATTACTGGTACGGATGTCACCCTTACAGATGGTATGGCTATTATCCGCCGGGACATGTCATAGGCGGCGATACATACAACTACTATTATTACGACCGCGAGCCCCGGGGTGAAGCGCTCGAAGAAGCACACGAGAAATTCGAAGAAGCGCCCCCTGAGAAGCCCGCTCCGGAAAGCCAAACCGATCGATATTTCGACCAGGGCGTAAAATCATTCGAAGCGGGCGATTACGCCGAAGCCGCTGAGAAATTCCACGAGGCACAGAAGCTCGCGCCGGACGACATTGTCCTGCCGTTCGCTCGCATTCAGTCTCTCTTTGCCGCCGGGAAATATAGTCAGGCCGCTGTCGTATTGAGAGAAGCTCTTGCTAAAGCCGCGCCCGATAAAGAGGGCGTCTTTTATCCTCGCGGCCTGTACTCCGATGAGCAAGTTTTGTCGCAGCAGATAGAGCAGCTTTCACGAGCGGTCGAACTGAATCCCGCCGACTCGGACTTGCGCCTCCTTTTAGGCTATCAACTGCTCGGAACGAATAAGCTCGATAAAGCCGCCGAGCATTTGGAGATCGCCAGGCAGAAGACCGAGAACAATCAAGCTGCAACTACTCTCACTAACCTCCTGGAAAAACTCAGGAAACCGGCCGACAGTGACTCGGACGAAGGAGAGCAACAACCGACCAACCCGGCATCGAAAGAACCAAAGCAACCGGACAACGGAAACGCAAAAGCGCAACCGAATCAGAAACCTAAGGATGTAGACATAGTTGCTCTTGCCAAAGCCGCCGACAACTGGCTGGCAGTAAGGTAAGCTATCTCATTCTTCGTTAATTGCCGGCTTGCCGCCCTTGCAGGCGAGGATCCAGTCCTTATGATGTCCGTGCGAGCGAGGCGCAGCTACCCTCAATAGCATAATTCGAACAGGTCCCATTGACACATCGTTTACGAAACGGTATAAATATATCCGATTATCATTCCAGCCTCAACAGTCATCGTTGTTATGATCTTTCTGGATGGAGAATATAATGACAAGAAAGAATTTGTTTTTTAGTGCCGCAGCGTTCGTAGTTTTCGTTATGGCCTCATCTTCTGTCTCTGCAAATGAAGCAATCTGGATCGAGGGTGAAGATTACTCATCGTCGACTTTCAATGAGACGCAGGGAGCCGGCAGGTGGTATCACAACGATAAGATATCCGGAGACCTTCTATCGCCCGGTGAGCCCGGCGGTTCCGACGGCGACTGGCATTCGCACTACACGAGTAATAGCCGTCACGACTCAGGCACGGCGACATACACGTTCGCGGTCGATGAGGGCGGCAATTACACATGGTGGATAAGGCTCAATCCGTTTCACAACAAAAACGGCGGCGGTGATTACAGTTACAGCATCAACGGCGGACCCTGGGTCGAGATCGACCTGTCGTACGTTACCAGCCGTCTCGATCTCGTCGATCCGGGGATCGACATACGCTTTATCGCCTGGACTTTTGGCGGCGCGGTCGATCTTGCAAGGGGTTCGCACACACTGAGAGTTCGCATTTCCGACCGCGACGGCGCCGACAGGGACGCCCACGGCGGCATCGACGCTATCGCTTTCACAAATTTTCCCTGGTCGCCGACCGGAGTCATCAAGCCCGATCCCGATCCGCCGGCGCCGTCGCCGGAGGACTGGTTCATGCTCATGGCCGGACCCGATCCGCATTCCCCCGACTCGATTACAGATATGAGTCACCTGATCGAAAAGCCCGCCGGCACGCACGGCTTTCTCAAGCGAAACGGTAAGTATTTCGAGTTCGAGGACGGCACCGCCGTGAAGTTCTGGGGACTGTGCGCGAGCATGTCGTCAACGATACAGGCTCAGCATCGCCAGGCAAGGTTCTACGCCAAACACGGCATCAATATGGTGCGCCGGCATCCGGTCCAGAGCGTGCTGGGTCTTCTAAAGACGACGGGCCGTAAGCCACACTTCGATCCGGAAAAACTGGACAGGTGGGACAGATGGTTCTCGATCCTCAAGGATAACGGCATCTACATGACGTGGTCTTTATTCTATCCTCACGTTATCACCAAGACGGACGGCTACCCCTCCGAGCTGTACGAAGAGCTCCCGGACAAAGGCGCCGGCAAGAGCACTTCCGGCGTGGTCACGATTATGCCGGACCTTCAGGACGCAGAATGGCGATGGGAAAAGGCGCTGCTCAACCACGTTAATCCCTACACGCGACTCGCTTACAAGGACGACCCCGCGCTTGCAATTGTCGAAGTGCACAATGAAGACAGCATCTTCTGGCACGCTCCGCTCAACGACCTCGCCGAGTACAACAACGGCAAGCTCGACCGGCACGCTGCCATACTCGGCGAAATGTGGATGAATTGGGTGAAAGAGAAATACCGCACGAACCAAAATCTTGCCGCGGCCTGGGGTAGCGGCAAGAGATCGGACGATTCCGTAAATAATCCTCGGATGAAGATGTACGGCGCGTGGGAAATGGAAGGAGACGGCCCGCGCTTGAGAAAATCCAGAGAGAAGAAGCGAATGGGCGACTTCATTCGATTTTTAGCTGAGCTTCAACGGGACTTTTACGAGCGGCGCGAGCAGCGCCTGCGAGAACTTGACTACAAAGCGGTGACGGTAACCACAGCCTGGAAGGCGGGCGGCCCGGCGGCCTCGGCGGCTAACATCTGGACCGACGATGCAATGGATGCTGTCGACCGCCACAACTACTTCGGCGGCGGCGCGGGCGGACATAACATCACCGCCGGATCGGTCAACAACGGAACGCATACGACCAAACCCGGACGCGGCATCCTCTCCAGCGGATTCTGGCAGGTCGAGGACAAGCCCTTTATCATGACCGAGTGGACGCAGAAGCCGCCCAATCAGTGGAAGGCCGAGGTCGCCCCGCTGTTTGCGTTCTACGGCATGGGACTTCAGGGCTGGGACGCATCTTATCACTTCGCTGCTTCTCGAGCCTATATGGGCAACGGCTGGCCCAGCATGAGATCATACGTTACATGTACGCCGCACTATATCGGCCAGTTTCCCGCGCTGGCGTTTGCGATCTACAACGGCCATTTAGATGAAGGCGACATCTTTTCGGCCCGTCGGTTTACAACAGAGGATATTTTTGCCGGAACCGACGTGCTCGAACAAAAGCACGGTCTGGTCGGTTACGATCAGAACGAATTGCTCGCACACGGAGATACCCCGGTGGAGGCCCTGGCTATAGGTCGAGTGACTCTAAAGATCGAGGACAATCAACAGCCCTCATACCTGGGCGATCTTTCTGCCTACTGGAACCGCCGGGAACGCGCTATCGCCAGCAATACGGATCAGCTCACGTGGGATTACGGCCAAAGGTTAGTTACTGTGCACTCCGACAAGACTCAGGGCGTGATCGGTTTTGCCTGCGGGTTGACGTTAGATCTGCCCGGTGTGAACGTGGAGGTCGGACCGACTGAGTTTGTCAGCCTGTTGTTCACGCCGCTGGATAATCGGCCTCTGATCGAATCCGAGCACATTCTGATTACGGCGATGGCTCAGGACAAACAACGCGGCACAATCTACAACGAAGACGGCACAAAGCTGATAGGGCCCGGCGCTCCTCCTCTGCTGCTCGAACCGGTGCAGGCAAAGCTCACGTTCAAAGGCCGGCCGCTGAGTTCGGCCAGGGCGGTGGACGTCTACGGCGTGCCGAAAGATGAACAAATCCAACGTTCCGGCAATACATTTGCCATCGACGGGCGTTATGCGACGTATTACTACGAAGTGAAACGTTAAAGGGCATCAGGAAATCAGAGTATCAGGAGGTAGAGAATCAGTTCATCAGGAAATCAGATGGATGGCATCAGCCGCTGTCGGATTCCTGATATCCTGATCCCTGATAACCACGTCCCGATCTCCTGATATTCTGATATCCTTTGGCGCCCGGCGCTTAGTCGGAGTCTGAATCAGAGTCTTTATCCGTATCGGTATCGGAATCGGCAGTGCTATCGCTGCCGGAATCGGATTCCGCCGTTTCCTCTTTCTTCCTCTTGCGCTCGGCGAGCCAGCTCAGCAGTATTCCCAGCTCAAACAACGCATAAAGCGGCACCGCGAGGGTTATCTGTGAAATAACATCGGGCGGAGTAGCGATCGCCGACAAACCAAACATCACTATAATAACGTATTTTCTCGAATTTTTCAGTGCCGGAATCGAAACCAATCCCGTCCTGTTGAGCACGAAGATAGCAATCGGCGTCTGAAAACCAAGTCCGAAAACGAGCATAAGTACAGAGACGAATGAGATGTATTTTTGAAACGTCCAGGTGGATGAGACGCCTATGTAGTGGCCGAACCCGAGGAAAAATCGAAGTGACAACGGAGCAACCACAATCAGAAAGAACAGCGCCCCGATCACAAACAGGCCCGTTGAGAAAGGCACCGCCGTGCGAACGTAATGCCTCTCTTTTTCATACAGACCCGCGGCAATGAACATCCACAACTGATAGAAGACCCAGGGCGATGATAGAATCAGGCCGGAGATCAGCGATATTTTCATGAAACCCACGAACGCATCGGCCGGACCGATCACGATCAGTTTGCCTCCCGCACCGGAATGCAAAGTGGCAAGTGGATCGGTGTAGTTAGGGTCCTCGCCAAGACCTTCAACCGTATCGGCGTAAATCTTCTGCGCGTACGCCACCGCATTCGGGTCGATTTCCGGAGCGTTCGGATCGGCGTCCATAGCCCGGATCATGTTTGTAAGAAATTTGTCGGAAAGATAGGTCCAGGGAGCTGTGAATTCCTCTATCTTTTCGTGGGCGTACTTCTTCATAATCCTGTCGAAGGGACCCTGGATAAAAGCAATTATGTGCTTGCCGAAGAACAGGCAGATAATCGTTCCGACCACCAGGCCGAGAATAGCAAGGATCAGCCGGGCGCGCAGCTCCTCAAGGTGATCGCCCAGGCTCATGGTGGTGTCGAGAAGATCGGGAGATTCTTTGTTCTTCTTTTTCTCTTTGCCCATTTTGTCAGATGAGACGCCCTCCGCAGCGACTATAGTCCGAAGGCGGGTCAGCTCATGGCGTCGTCGGGCTCATCATCCAGGCCCGCAGCGCTTTTGGTCTGCTTGGCTACGTCATCGCCGATTTCCTTGACGTCGTCGACGAATTCATCCTTGCTTTCTTTGGCCTCGTTGATTCCCTTCTTGAACTCGGTCAGACTCTTTCCAACGCTGCGTGCGATATCGGGCAGTCTCCGGCCGAAAATCAAAAGAGCGACGACAAGGACTACCAGCAACTCCCAGTGGCTAAAAGCCCCGAAAGCTAAGGTATATTGCGTATTTTCTATCATTTCTGTCTCCTTTATCAGCAAATCGCGGCATTATAGCGCGGCGCCAAGAGCTTTGTCAATAATTCCCTTCGTAAATTCCAATTTGACACTAACATCGAAGAACAAGTATAATCCATGAGAATTTCGCCGTCAAGTGAATAACTTTTGCCGGAGTCGCCATGATTATCTCACGTCTATTCGCACGCATGCTCTTTACAATAGCCCTCATCGCGGCCATTTGTTCGCCTGTTTCCGCTCAGAAGACAATTATCGTCAGGCCGAAGGAGATCGACGACGTTCTGACAAATCCGGGGATCGGATTTATGACTTTCCAGCGCTTTAACGGCGATACCCTCAACGAAGCCAAAGGCTGGACCGAGGGCAAGCCGATCATCTATCAGGACTTCGACGGGGATCTGACCAACGAGGATTATCCCGATACGACGATTGCCTATTTTCGCATCTATTGGAAGTTCATCGAGCCGCAACGTCGAAAGTACCGCTGGGACCTGATCGATAAAGCCCTCGAAACCGCACGCCGGCGAGGCCAGACCCTGATGCTGCGAATCGCTCCTTACGGCACGGGAAACCAAAACGACGTCCCCGCATGGTATCGGGAGATGGTCGGCCCGAAAAAAGACTGGCGGCATAAAAAGTGGCAGGTAGATCCCGAGGACCGGCGTTACGTCGAGCACTTCACCGCGATGATCGAGAGCCTCGGTAAGCGCTACGACGGCCACCCCGACCTCGAAAGCGTGGACGTCTCGATAGTCGGCGCATGGGGCGAGGGCGCGGGCTCGGCCCTGCTGACTTCCGAGACCCGGCGCGCGCTCGTCGATGCCTATATCGACAATTTCAAGAAGACGCACCTCGTAATGCTGCTGACCGACGAGAAGACCAACGGCTACGCGATGTCCCGCGCAGACGTCGGCTGGAGGGTCGATTGCCTCGGCGATATGGGCGGATTCAGCCCCACATGGTCGCACATGAACGATTATTACCCGCAGGCGATCATCAATTTCGGTGTGCGCGATGCCTGGAAGAAGGCCCCGGTGACGCTGGAGATCTGCTGGGTGATGCGGCACTGGAAGGACATGGGCTGGGACGTCGATCACATCATAGCCGAGTCGCTCAAGTGGCACATCTCCTCCTTCAACGCCAAGTCCTCGCCCGTGCCGCAGGATTGGTGGCCCTCGGTCAACGCCTGGCTGCGGGCGATGGGGTACCGCTTCGTCCTGCGAAAGTTCACCTACCCCGATACGGTCAAAGCCGGCGAGAAGCTCGCCTTCACCTCATGGTGGGAAAACGCCGGAGTCGCCCTGTGCTATCGCAAGTTCCCGCTCGCCCTGCGTCTCAATAACGGCCAGAAATCCGAAATCCTCACTACCGGCGCCGACATAACAACCTGGCTCCCCGGCGACAACCTATACGACAACTCCGTCAAAGTCCCGCCGGATATGCCATCAGGCGAATACACCCTCCAAATAGCCATCCTCGACCCCCGCCCCCAAAAACCAACAATAAAACTCGCCATCTCCGCCCGCAACGAAGAAGGCTGGTACCCCCTCGGAAAAATTAAAATCGCAAACTAAATGAAACTACGGATTTCACGGATTACGCTGATTTTGTGTAGGGTGGCGGCTTGCCCCACCGATTCTCTGATTCTATTTTTATTGGGTGCAGGTTTGGTTTTACGTAGAATCGGAGCGAATTAGATATAAGTGGACTCCTTTTTGCAGGACTGCAAGTTGTCAAAGGAAAACGATTTGCGGTTATCTGGAAAGGAGTCCTGAAATGATGGTATCCAAGTTGGTCAAGATTGCAACAGAAGAATTTGAACAAAAGATGGCCGAGTTCGGTCAAAACTGGAATACTCAACATCTAACCTATAGCGTTCACCAGAACTGACCCATCTGTGCTCAGTTAGACTGAGCCACT
>CAZRBG010000063.1:0-32105 GCA_964598225.1 uncultured Pirellulales bacterium | reverse complement strand
TTATTACGCCAGACCATATACAAATCGGGAAGTTATTTCATGCACGATCCTAAGTGCCGGTAATACCCAAAATCGTAACACCATTATTTGCGATTGCCGTAACTTCAGTCCAAAATGCAGGCATTAATACCCTCGAGATGCTGTTTCGCATAAAGATTCTCTTCGCAGATGTCGATAATTATCAGTAGCGTGGAAAGAAATTGCGCTTATCGCACAGAATCCAGGTTACGGTTGCGAAAGAGGACAAATTCCGTGAGTAAAGCGATTCGAGTTTTGGTTATCGAAGACGACGAGCTTACTCTGGAAGCGATGAAACGGAGCTTAGTGGTATTCGGTTTTGAAACCTTCATGGCTTCAGATGCAACTGAAGGCCTCAAGCTTGCTAACGACATAAAACCGTCCTTTATTCTGCTGGATTGGATGATGCCGGAAATGGACGGGATGGAAGTACTGACCAGACTCAAAGACAACAGGAAAACGAAGAAAACGCCTGTTTTCATGCTCACAGCGCGCGGGACGATAGGGGACCTGGACGAAGCCTTTGAGATAGGAGCCGACGACTATATAACCAAGCCATTGGACCTGACGCTTCTGGGAAAAACCGTTTTTGACAAATGGAAGAAATTCACAAGCTGATCATCGATCAACGATGGTTAGCTTTTTGGCTCTAACATATCCTTCTAACGTTTTCCGAAGGTCTGCATGATCGCCTGCTTGGCCTCGGAAATCGCCGGGCTGCGAGGGTAGTCTTTGCTCAAAATTACATAGGCGGACCTGGCCCTGTCCAGATCTCCCAATCCGCAGGAGGCCATAACCTTACGCTTCAGGACTTCGGCCCGGTCGTAATCATTTAGTTGAAGGTTTTGAAGTCTCTCGGCCAGATACAACGCCGCCGCGAATTCTCCCGCCGCCAAATGTATGTCGAGAGATACGAGATTGACGTTAGGCGAGAAAGCTTTCGAGGGATCTTCCGCTATTATCGTCTGAATCATCGCCGCGGCGTGATCCCACTGATTGGGATCGTCCTGAGTCTCGGCCAGGAGTCTTGCGTGCCGGAGAAGGCCGGAATGCTTAACCTCCGAGCTCACACGATCCGAGGCGTCGGATGCCCTCGAGAGCTTGTCGATAAGTTCGATAGCTTCCTTCGTCCTACCCAAACCTAACATTGCCCGGGATCTGGTCAGCGTGGACCTACGACCCAAGTCGTTTCGGGGAGAGCCCCCGCTGGCCAGAATTTTCAGGGGCCGGTCGTACTTCCCGAAGTATTTAACGAGAATTTCGGCCTGGAGTACTTTCGCTCTATCGGTTACGGACTTGCCGAGAGTCGACTCTTGCGCAAGCCGGCTGAAAAGCTCCAGAGCCTTGTCGTACTCCCTCAGCTTTGCAGACCGGAGAAGTTTGCCGAAGTCGAACATGAAATCAACTTCGCCCGATTCGCGCACCAGCCGGTCGATGTTGTTTTTGAGAGCACCGGTTGCAAGCTTCTTCCATTCCGGCCGCTCAGCCTTCTCGGCCAGAACGAAAAGGTTGACGAGGTCGTCGGCCGGGACTTTGTCGAGATTGCGTTGGCGTATTGCTTCTGTGTAAAGATCGGCGTTCTTGAGATTTTGCAGAGTTGTGTCCCACCGACAATGCACGTAGACATCGTGACTCGAACGAGCCAATACTTCGCTCTCCGACTGCACATCAAGCTGCACCTTGCGCAGTCCCTGCCTCAGAAAGACATGCTCTACAGTTTTGCCCGTTGCAGCGGTCCCGTCGTCGAAGCTCCAGCGACAGGAGTTCTTACTGCCCGGCGGAATCAGAGCATCGAATCGCACTTTTACAAAAGAACGCCCGTGTTGCCGGACTCGGAAATCATCAACCACGGACCACTCGAAAGGAACATAAACCTTGTCGGGATCGTCCATGCGGGCCATTGTGGTTCTATAACGACCGACGGCGTGAAAGTCCGTCCTGGTCATAGGCCGGAGTTGCTCACCAGGTTTCTTCCAGGCCGCGAGACAGTACATTCTTCGCCAGCGATTGTAATTATAGTACTCCAGCTTATGTACGCCGGGACTCAGCGTAACTGTTCCCTGCTTCTGACCCCGCCTGCCGCCTCGATAGTTATGCTTCCCTGGCCAGCCGATTACCAGCTTGTCGTCAACTGTCAGATAGGAGTCCCAGTTGGACATCGTGGCAAAGCTGTATTTGCCCGGCTTAGTGACTCCGAAGAATCCCGTATAGCGATAGAGGCCGTGGCCGCCCTTGTTCGGCGGTGCGGCGCCGTCATAGTCAGGGAATCTATGGATCGGAAAAACATGTTGGATGTCGTCGACAAGACTCCGGCCCGCCATTTCGTCAATACTGTCGAATCTCTCGGCAAACTCCGGCAGCCTGTCCTTTGAACCAAAACCTTTCTTAGACCATTTCGTTTCGAGGACGATCCCGGCTTTCGGCTCCCAGGAAGATGATGACTTGCCGGCATGGTTCTTGGGTACGAGATAGACCATATAACTGGGGCTTGCCTCTGTGGTATCGAAAAGAATCTCCATCGGCTCGCCCTTTGCAGCGAATAAGACCCGGCTTTCGACCTTGGAACCATCGGAAGTGATGCGGACAACCGTATCGAGTTGCTCCGGATTGTACCCGGGAGCGTAGATACGCGTGGAGGACACCTGAGGATACTGCCTTCGCAGGACAAAGCCCGGATCGACCCACCGGGCCCGGCGGTAGTATTTCTTGTCGTCGGATAGCGTGACGAGTTTCAGTTGCCTGCTCCCCGGCGGTATCGCAACGTTGATCTCGACCACCGGGCTTAACGCCGTGACGTGGCGTGACCTGTACAATGTCCGCCTGTCGTTCTCTATCTCGAAGCGTACCGAGGTATTCGGTTCGGCGCCGTCGGTGACGACCCCCCGTGCGACGAAGCGGCCGATGTTTCTGTGAAGATTGTAGATGATAGGTTTGGAGCCGAATGTCGGCAGCGTATTCAGACAAAGTCTGCCGTTTACTCTGCGCTTCTCATCCCATCTATTCTTCTGAATCCATTTCCAGACCGACTTCGATTTCTTGTCCGGCTGGACGTCGAGCAGCGAAATTGCAGGGATCAGCGCATAATCGTCGTCTTTTTCAATTCGAAATCGAACCTTAGCAAGCGGCTCGTGCCAGTCATCCGACGAAGAGCCTCCCAGCAAGGGCATGGCGGCGGTCAAATGTATAAAAACCACAAATAGAGATATGTTATTGTTCGCCTTCATCTTTCGCCAGCGCTTCGAAGTACGCGCTTACCATTTCGCTGTATCCCTTGAAATTGAGTTTGCGATTTCTTGAAAGCATACTGTCGAGCCTGTCGGCCAATGCTTCGTTATCGGTGTACTGCGCAACCATCTGTCGGCCGATAGCGCCGTGCGACTTCTCGAGCGAATTGACGGTCTCGGTGTAAGCCCTGTTTATTCCGATGCCGTCCCCGCGTTTGAGCGATTCTTCAAAGTCCTTCATCGACTCGATCGAGGCCTCCAGTTCGGTCACCGTCAGGTTGTGCCGCTTTAGCTTTAACACCAGCTCCTCGGAAGCCTGCCTGATGTTTTGCTGTGTCTGCAAGGTCTCTTCCATCATGTCGAGCACCTTGGGCGGCAGCTTTCCGCCGACTCCGAATTGTGTCGTACTATCGGCCGTCTTCCCAAGGCCGGTGCCGCCCGTTTGCGCTCCTTCGTCCTGATCCTCGACCTGCCCGCTTTCAAGCGGGGTATTGGATACGCGCTCGCGCAGGCCGTATTCGTTGTCTTCGAGGTCCTTTGCGACCGATTCGACAAGCTGGCCGTCCGACATGCCGCTGCGACCGGCCCCGCTGCGACCCTCGAGAACGTTGTCCTCCGGCCTTTGATCGCCGGTCTTGCCTTTGGCGCTGGTGCTGCTAATGGTCCCGTCGGCGACAGGGCCTGCTGTATGATCCAGCGAATTGAGATAGCTGCCGATATCTTCGACCTCCGGCCGCATTTCCTCCTCAGAGGTTATCACGTCCCCGACCAGGTCTTCCAGTTCCGACGGCAACTCGGCAAGCGGCGCCACCAACTGCGCATCTTCTGGAATCTCAGCAACGAACTGAATGTTGTCCTCCGCTCCCAGCGTCGCCTCACAGTTTATCATAAGCTCTTCGGCCATTTCTACTGCCTCAGTCTCCAGACGATAAGCATCCTGCCGGGCTTGTTGCATCTCAGCCGCTTCGGCTGCCTTTTCAGCAAGCTCCTCGGCCTGCTCGTAGATGCTCTTCATCTCGTCAACCATCTGATTGTCGCCGAAATCGAGCAGATTCATATTACTCAGATCTTTAACCACGTCCTCCAGAACCTCGGCGAGCTTCGACTGGTCCATCGCCAAATCTTCGAGCAATTCCTCATTCTCTTGGGAGAAATCCTCGGGCGGCTGATCCTGAACCATCTGCCGCTTTTCGGTAATTTCCGTCTGCTTCTCTATAAATTCCTCAAGCTCCTTGACGGTATTCTCCAGAGTTTCTTCCGGAGTGGGCGTAAGTGATTCTTCCTCTTCTCCCAACAACTCCGCTACGGCTTTCTGCGCCTCGATCTCGCTCTTTTTCGCGACCACACCCTTGAGAGCAAGAAGCTGATCGAGCAGGTATAGCTGCTGTTTCTTGATTGATTTGAACTCGTGCATGACAGAGGCGTTGTCGATCTTTTCGGCCGAGGCGGTCTCGGCCATTTTCTTCACTATCCTCGCGTGCTCGTTGTCGCGCAGCTCGATCATCTCGGCAACAAATCGCGGCTTCGGCTCTATCGACACTTCTTCGGCTTTGGTCATGTGTTCTCCGACCTTGGCCTGTTTTTTCGTCATCTGAGCCAGATGGCCTCGCACCGAATCGCGGTTTTCCGTCTCGATCTTGTTTGGAGTAATCACCTCGTCGAGATTGGCCATTATATTAGAAGTCATTCCGAGTGCGGCTTGCTGCGCCTTTATCGCTTTGTCCAGTTCGGCAAAAGCGTCTGTATTGGGATCACCTTCGGCTATCGTCATCTCTTCAAGCGATTTAACCTGAAGCATGAGCGGCTTGGATCGCCCCACATTTCTCTCCGGGCTGAAATCCTCACAGAACGCCTCTAAAATGTAACTTCCACCGGGTTTGAACAGGCTTGCGTCAACCGACAGCAGCAAGGTTTCGAGGGCCTCGGTCTTGCCGGGGGGATCTTTGTAATCCCATGTTTCGAGCACCGTCTCGGTGCTGCCCGCCCTGGCCGACCTGTGTTTCACATAGATTTTTCTGGCGCCGAAATCATCGTAAGCCTGAACGTCAAAGCGGAGTCTGTCGCCGAAATTGACGCGCTGAGTCAGTTCGGATGTAACGAACTCGACCTCGGGTCTTCGATCGTTTTGCGCCAGTATCGGGCCTTCGGCGATCTTAATTCGCCGCTCGAAGCCCGGCGCTTTGACTTCTATCTTGTAGGATTCTGCCGGCTGCAACCGTGTTCTTGCGATCCAGAGCCCGTCCTTATTCTTGAAAGGAATCCAGTCGCTGGCGCCTTTGTACCAGAGCTCTTCGGCGGTCTTGTTGAGCTTGACTTCAACTACAACGTCGGAGCCTGCCGGGCCGGACAGAGCCTCGGGTGGGCCGAATGTGCTCATCTGACCGCCGCCGGTGTATGCAGGCGAGGTTATGTGGAATTGAGATTCCCTGATGCGAGGAACCTTGTTAACGGTCACTTTGACGCTCTCGCTGTAGGTATCGCCCGCGAATACGCGGAAGGCAAAGGATTCATCGACCGAATTGAAAGTGTAGTTGTGTGCGCCGGCTCCGCTGCTCGATGCCTGCATGGTATTGCTTCGATAGTCGGCTCTTTCATTGCTGATGTAATCTGCACCTCGGCCCCAGACTACCTCGGGATATCTGAGCAGAGATTCATCAGCCGCCAAGCCGATGACTTCGACCCGGACGTCGAGGTCGTCTCCCTCGAACATGAACACGTCCTCGGACGGCGTGACGCGCAGGACTATCGAGCTTGCGGGAGGAACGTCTCCGAGCGGCTTTGCGTACCTCAAAAGCGCATTGGCTATTTGATGGCCGTGGGTTATACCGTAGAGGAGCCAGATAATCAGCAGAATCAAAAGAACGGTTGACCATCGCATGAGCTTCTTAAACTGCCACAGTTCGTTTATGTTGGCCTTTGACATCATCGACGTGCCCGTCTCGATTGTCTTGTGGGCAAAGGGTTCCTCTCTGGGAGTGAGTTTTGCCGATTCGAAGCACAGGGCGTTGATGAGCATGTTTTGAGGTATCGCGAACCTGTTCTCCAGAAACAACGTGACAGCTTCCAGTCTCTGACGCCGGATCAGAGGCAGCAGCAGAAGTTGCCACAACTCGAACAGAATCAGCGCGAGCCCGCCGACTGACAATGCCAGCCGCAGCCCTTCCGGCAGATGCAGGAAATTATCCAGCATGAACAGAATCAGAGACGAGCCGAACAGAACTACCAGCCATATCACACCCCCCCTTAAGAGACTGCCCGTGAGCATCAGCCATCGGACTTTTCCGACAAGTTCGTGAACATTATTTTCAGATCGTGTATTTACCCCGCTCATGGCCTTACCTTCTCATCGTCATCAACGGCAGATTTGCCGACGTAAACCGTGTTTTTCTCTCGCCGCATCTGCCAGAGTTCCTTGGAGATTTCAGCCTCCGGTGTAGGATGTTCCGGCAGAAATATCCGCCGAAAGAACGTACCCCGCGCCGAGAGCAGCATGTCGTGATTGACCGGATCGTACTTCCATCTCCAGATACTCAACCGCCAGGGCTCGACAATTGTCCCAAGCTCTTTATCCCACTCTCCACCGATCGAGCCAAAGTGGGTCGGAGCGAATCTTCGCCGCAGGTTCACAAGCGTTAAGACCTCTTTGCCGTCTTTGCTCATCGTTACGCCGAGCAGCTTCTTGTCATTGTAGAAATCTCTCTGACGCTTGAGATAATCCTCAGCCAGGGCAAAAAGCTTACTGTCCTTATTTTGCGGCCAGCCGACGTAACACTTTTGCCCTTTCTTTACGGCCAGATAGAAATCCTCACCGAACGCGGATTTGACTATGAAGGCGCCCGGCTCATCGCCCCGCTCGGTCGGTACAGGGGTCAGCGAATCGCGGGTAACCGCCTGAACCACGTCGTTAGGCTCAAACGTCATGTCCATAAACTTGACTGTTACATTCGCGGCGATTTCCTTTCCTTCATCCAGCATCTTAATCCTGGTGACGTAAACCAGATCTTCCATCTTGGCGCCTTTGTCGCCGCGTTGTTTGCTGCGTAGAATGATTCTGCTGGTTTTCTCTTTGGTCTGAAAATACAGCACGACGCTGTACAGATAGCCCGCAATAGTCTCGCCGCTGTTGAAAATGACCTCGGCAGAAAGATATCGCAACGGATAAGTTTTTCCCCAGAATTCCTTCTTTGCGGGCGTATAGTCGGCGACCGCCGTTTTCTCGTCATATTTGGTCTTTTCGACGAAATTCCAGTCCTGGCGTATTTCCTCTCTCTCCGGGTGAAAACGGATTTCCTTTACAGGCTCAAAGGTGAACAGACGGACCTTGCCGTATTGAACGTCCTCGCCTGTTACCATATCCGACGTTTTAAGCTTGCCGCCCTTGGGGATATTCAACTTGAACTTGCGGCCGCGCGTCAGTGCAATTTTCCCCGTCAGAACTTTCCCGTCGGAATAGTAAACCGCCGCCTTTCTCGGCGCCGCCTGAGCAGACGTAACCAGATTCAGTGGTAACAAGGCTGCGGCCATAAACAGCCCAGCAATATAGCCAATTTGCTTATCCGTACAGGACATATATAACTTCATCCTTATATAAGATTCATTTTTCGGCGTATGATCCATTCGAGCATTAGAATGCCGACAAAAACAAGGATATAAATGAATTTGTCCTGAATCAACGGAATTTCCATGCTCACCACCCTGTCCAGAAGCCGGCTTCTGAGCGTCCCTATCAGGCTATCGAACCGGCCTTCCGGAAAGTACATGCCGCCGCCGGAGCGGGCAAGGCTGCGCAGAAAAGCATGATCCACTTCGAGATTGGCCCCCTCGTTTAGCTTCGTGCCGACGGCGATCTTTCTTCTATATGATTCCAGAATCCGCTCGCCCTCGGTCGCCTGCAATTCAAAAGCGTACTCGGCGCTTTTAGTGAACGCTACCTCTGCCCTATACGTATTTCCACGCCCCATCATCGGCTCGACGGAAACCGGCGTGCTGTTGCCCTCGACTGTTGATTCGGCCTTCAGATCCAACTTGTCCGCGTCGTGTCGGCCGGCAATGCGGATCGTGGCGACGGCGCTGTCGCCCGGATTATATTGCTCCTGATCCCAGGTGATCGAGATGAAACGCTGGCCTTCCTCCCAGCCGGTCATATTCTTGACCGCCTGCCGCCAGAAGTGACCGTGCGCTTCGACAAGCTCAGCCGAAGTCCGCCGCCATTTCCACAGCGTATTCGTGGCAACGGCCATCGTCTGGCCCTGGCCGAAACGCTGCATCGAGACTAACGGAACCGCCCTGCCGCCAACGGACGCCTCCATCAGAGTGACAGCGCCGGCCTTAACCGGACCTTCGATGTTCACGCTTTCGACCGATACGTCTTCCTGCTGAGAAATAATTCTTGCGGTCTCGGCGATAATTGTATTGGCCATTGCCGCAGGCGGAACGCTGACACTGAACTGCCCGACTTGAAAGTCCGACTGTGCCGCACCTGTGCTCCAGGGGAACAGCGGCTCTATCGGCGTACCGGCATAGCCCCCCTGCCCGAAGGATTTTTCGCCCCCGAGGAATACCACCGCGCCGCCGCCCCGAACATAATCAACCAGGGCCTGCAACTGGTCCTGCCGCCATTGCGAAACGCTAAAGGAACCGACGATCACGCACTTGAACAGATCGAGAACTTCTTTCGATTTCGGAAAGCCCGCCTCAAGCTGCTCATCGCCGGGCTGGCGGCTTCCCTGAACCACGAATCGCTGCTCGCTGACGCGAAACAGAGCGGTCAGCTCCACCGACGGATCGAGCGCAAGCTCTTTGCGGATCATGCTGAAATCCCAGCCCAGTTCCTGCGCAAAGAACAAGACGTGCAGCGTACCTTCGCGCACCTCCAAATCGAAGTTGCGCGTGTTATTCAACTCGGACAGCTCGCCCGGCATGTTCTGAACGTTGATACGAAACACCTTAGAACCCGGCTCAGCAGGCGCGTCAACGGAGAATCTCGCCCTTGCCTTGGGATTGTCAAAGCGGACGTACTCGGACCCTCGCACTTGCCACTCGTCCTGTTTTTTCTCCTCGAGCCGGACGCGCGCCATCTGCACTTTCGTCCGGAAGTCCTTCGAGCCGAATCTCGCTTCAACGTCGGCGGTAACCTCAAGCTTGCCGCCCGCCTCTATAACCGATGGGGCCGTCACGTCAGCGATAGCGAGATCATCCCACGTTTCCGGATCGCTCCCCACGCTCGCAACGTGAAGCGGCACCTGAGGAAAGCTCGGATTGCGCACCAGCTCGTCGCCGCCGTCGGTCAACAAGATCGCGGCCATGTATTCGTCATCGTTAGCAGTATCCGATACTGTAACGAGCGATTTTGCCAGATTGGTCCCTCTGATCTGATCCGCCGCCGGTTTTGGGGCGTCGGGTCTGCGCACGTCCATGTCAAAACGAGACATTTCGACATCAATAAGCGACTGCAATTGTTGCGTCAATTTCTGAGACAGCCGGTTTGCTCTTTTCGTCCGGCTGATTCCGGGTTGGTCCTCGCAGTCCATGGACGACGAGGAATCCACAAGCAGCATGATCTTTTTGTCTCTTTTCGGTTTCTGAATCACACTGCGTACAGGATCGAAATACGCAAGAATCAGCAGCAGAACGATCAGAACCTTCGGCATGAGAAGAAGCATACTCTGCCGCAACGACCGGTTAGCCCTTTGCCTTTTGAAGAGGATTATCAACCAGGCGACGAGGATCAGTACCATAGCCGCGGCCAAAACCGGATGCAAATGTGCGCGCCATCGAAGCACTTCCATCAGCCGGCCCCTCCACTAACAACAACCTCCTTGCCCGGACTGTTAGACGGTTGCTTGGCTCGTTCGCCAGCGGTCTCCGGCGTCTTCTTATCCACCTGCGCTGCGGCCTTTCTCGGAGTTGCAAGCCAGCCTTCCACGAGCAAAGCCAGAGTCGCCAGCAGCACAAGCGGCAGGAACATGTTGAACGTCCGGCTCTGCCCGGCATGATATTTTGCGAATCCCTCGGACGGATTGTGGTCGACAATCTCATGCGTTACCCTGTTAAGCCCCGCTATCTGCGAACCTGCGATAAATTGGTTAAGCCCCTCCTTGTCCGAGGAACGCACCGACACACAATATTCCTTGTCGCCGGACTTGGCTACATAGACGCCGGGTTTGGAAAACGCAGGCATTTCGCTCGCCGGGCCTTTCCATTCGATCGCCTCGCCGGCAAGAGATACAACGTCGACCTGTTGCCCGCCCACATTTATCCCCTCGGGCTGCTGCCCTGCAACAAGCGAGATCATCGAATCCTGTTCGAGCCACGTCCCCTCCGTGGCAATGCTCTGGGCCATTACGACAATCAGACCCGTCAGAGGCAGCGTATTCCATCGTGGATCGAAAGCCGTGCCGGATGCATATATGTTGCCTTGCCCAAGTTTCTTGTGCGCCAGTATTACCTGATCGAAACCGGTGCCCATAAGCGGAGTAAAATCGCCCGAAAGCGCCAGTGGATAGAACGTCAGAACGCGGGCGCTTCCGAGGGTAACATCGCCCGTGGCTTCTCGAATCCTATTCCAGAAACTGCCGTCGGTCTCCAATGCTTCCAGCTTGACGCCGGCAGGCTCTGACATGCGAATCTTGGTGTTGGCGCCGAGCCATTGCGGTGGCTTTCCTCGCGCGCTGATTCGCTTGAGGGACGGCACGATCAAGAGATTGCCGCCGGCTTCGACGTACTGTCTGAGTTGTGTCTCGGTCTGACCGAGCTGTCTGATTTCTTCCCAGGTTACCACAACAATGATCGGCTTGTCGTCGTCGGCTTGTTGAATCTGGTTTACCGAAGCGAAAGTCGAGATCATGCCGGTGTATTGCCCGTACTCGTCCGGCGAAAAGGCGGTTGGTAGCACCCCGAACTCCACTCGCGAACCGCTGAAAAGGACCGTTGCGGTCTTGCCGCACAAAACACCTATTCCAGCCTCATTGTCTGCCGAAAAACCATCTCCTTCGATCCACGCTCTGAGCCAATGGTGGCCGGCGGCTTTGGGATTAATACGGACTTCGACTGTCTGAGCCCTTCCTGGTTCGAGCACGACCTGCTGCGCATTCTTATTGTCCTGATCGTCTACGGAATTGAGCCTGATCGTTGCGGTTGCATGCGAATTGTTCCGGCAAACCACGCCGACCTTTAGAGGGTGCTTGGGCAGAATCTTCCGCTGAGGAAATTGTATAGAGCTTATAGCAACGTTGGGGCGCTCTCGCGACTGGGATTCGATTTTGTGAAAGTACACCTTTATCGAAGAATCGGCCGAAGCAGCCCGCAATGCATCATCATCCCATTCGGATTGCTGAAGGTCGCTGAAAACATGAACCGCCCCGCCTGAACCCGATTCCGATTCGAGAAGATTGAACGCTCTCATCAGAGCATCGGAAGCATCGCCCGTCGCGGCGGTCGGAGTAATTCCATCGAGACGCGTCAGCAATGATTCTCTGTCATCGGTCAGGGAATCGCCGAGTTCCAGCGCGGGGTCCTCGACAAGGGTAACGACGTTCATCAGAGCTTTGTCACCCAGAGAAGTAACAAGGTCCCTCGCTCCGTCCACGGCCATTTCGAGCTTGGTCTTGTCGTTGCCCGCCGAATCGCTCATTGACCCCGAATTGTCCACTACGGTAACCACTGACAGTTTGCCGCCAACGCCGACTGCGCTTTGGAACTTCGGTCTGGAAAGTGCCAACAGAATAAACGCAATCAACAATACCCGCATGAGCAGCAGCAACAACTGATGGAGCTTGCGGCGGGCGTTCATCCTCGGATCGGTCCGGTAGAAGAACATCAGCGTCGGAAAGAGAATCTGCCGCTTCTTCTGCTTCAGGAAGAAATGAAACAGGATCGGCAGCCCCGCCGCGGGAAGCAGATAGAGGAACATTGGCGCGGCAAAAATCATCCAACCTTCCTCCTCTGCAAAATCGCATCGTACACGTCCATACTCGTATCGGCAAAGATGTAATCGGCCCGGATTCGCTGACAGCCGGTACGCAATTGATCGAGATACAGCCGCAACGATTCGAGATAATCTTCTTTGACACGTGCAAAATCGACCGTCAGCTTGCCCTGCCCTTCCATCGGCACGACGTCGAGTAATCCGGACAGCGGCATGTTTACTTCGGTCGGGTCCATTATGTGAAATAGCGTCACTTCCTTGCCGTCGTGATGCAGGTGGTTGATGCCTCGAATGATCTTATCGGGATCCTCCAGAAAATCTGAAATAATAACCACCAGCGCCCTTCCCTTTATCATCTCGGCTGCGGTGTGCATAGTCCCCTCGATATCGCCCTCAGCCTTGCCGGGCTTCAGCCCCTCAAGCTCCTGAAGCATTGGCCTGAGATTCACGAAAGAGCTTGTCGGCTCGTGGTAGCTGCGAATCTCATTGTCAAAGGTTATTAGTGAAGACATATCGTGCTGCTGTATCATCACGTACAGCATCGCCGCGGCCAGATAGCTGCCATATTCGATCTTGCTCATCGCCCCACTGTCCTTGTATCCCATAGACCCGGAGATATCGAGCATGACGTAGCAGCGAATGCTGACGTCCTCATGGAACCGTCTGATTACATAACGGTCACTGCGAGCGTACACGGGCCAGTCGATCTGAGAAATGGGATCTCCCGGCATATACTCGCGGTACTCGGCGAACTCAACCGACGACCCGAAAGCCGCCGATCTGTGCAAACCCTGGTTGCTGCCGTCCATCGGCCTGCGCACACCGATTTCGATGCCGCGAAGGCGCTCGGCCATTCGAGCCGGAAGATAGCGATATTCGGCTAATTCACTCAAGGCAAAATCCAAATATGCAAAACCGTCTGTTAGACACGGATTAACACGGAGAAAAGTGAGAAGATAAGAAGATAGGAAGATGAGAAGATAAGAGCTCACCTCTTCCTAACTTCCTGTCTTCTTAGTAAATCTGTGTGAATCCACGTCTGAAAATTTCTTTACTGCGACTCGGGCACGGTCTCCAGAAGCCTCTTGATTATATCGTCCGAATCGAGACCTTCGCTGGCGGCGGCAAAGTTGAGAATCACCCGGTGCCGCATCACAGGCAATGCGTACCGGCGGATCTCCTCGCATGAAACGTTGAATCGTCCGTTAAGAACGACGTGCGCCTTGGCCGAGAGTAACAGAGACTGTCCGGCACGAGGTCCGCACCCGTATCGCACATAATTCTTGATAAAGTCGGGAACGTCTTCCTCCCTGGGCCTTGTCGCGCGACACAATCTCGCCGCATAATTCGCCACGTGCTCACTGACGGGAACGCGCCTGACCAGGCCCTGGTACATCGTCACGGCCTTCGCATCCAAGAGGCTCTTGAGCGCCTCGCCGTCGGAACCGGTTGTGGACAGCAGAATCTTCTGCTCCTGCTCGAGACTGGGGTAATCCACTTTTATCAGCAGAATGAAACGGTCCAGTTGCGCTTCGGGCAGAGGATACGTTCCCTCAAGCTCAAGCGGATTCTGCGTAGCCAGCACGAGAAACGGTGAAGTCAATTTGTAAGTATTGCCGCCGGTGGTTACGTTGCGCTCCTGCATCGCTTCCAGAAGGGCCGCCTGTGTCTTCGGAGGCGTACGGTTGATCTCATCGGCCAGCAGAACGTTGGTGAAGATCGGCCCCTTGTGGAACGTGAATCTTCGTTGACGGGTTTCGGGGTCCTCTTCCAGGATACTCGTACCGGTAATGTCGGTCGGCATCAAGTCCGGCGTGAACTGAATGCGATTGAAATCAAGATGCATCGTCTTAGCGAGGCTGTGGACCATCAGGGTCTTGGCGAGGCCCGGGACACCCAGCAAAAGACAATGCCCACCGGCGAAGAAACCCGCCAGAATCTGCTCCAGGACATCCGTCTGACCTACGATTGCCTTTCCGACCTCTTTCAGGATCGCTTCTTTAACTCGCGCCATCTTCTCGACCGCCCCCAGTGCTTCTTCATCTGAAATCGCGGTAATTCGCGTCCGCTGGCTGTCGTCAGCTGCAATCGTATCGGTGTTTATCTCGAACTGACACCCGCACCGGCACCGCGCCCGCTTGCCCGGCGAGGCATGGCTCATCTTATACGTCTTGCCGCACTCCGGACATTGCACGGTCGTTGCAATTCCATCGGACATAGAAACTCCACCTTAATGAGTCATAATATAAATGATAATATTCATTCCAAGCCGCTGTGAAGAGGCACTATCATAGCCACGCATTAGCGGATAGTAAACTTCGAGCCATCCGGCCTCGAGATCGTACGGGCTGTAAATCACCCGCAGGTCCCCGTCGATAAACGCACCCTCCAGATACGGCTGATTGTTCAACTCCGGCTTGCTCTTGGTGAGTGTCGCCGAATACTGTACTCTCGAAGTATCGAACAGACTGTTGAAGAGATCGTGACCGGGTGAAATCCTCTGTAGCGGCGCATCCGGCAGGATTCTTTTCAATTCCCGACGAGCCGAGGCATCGAAAGTGCTCAGTCCCAAGCCGTTGTTTATCAGCAGTATCCCACCGAAATTAAGATAACGCTTGAGTGCGCTGACTTCCTTTTCGGAGAAAGAAAAATTGTCCAGTCCCGTCAGATACATAAACGGATACGCCGACATATCATCCTGAGCCGGGTCGATGCCAACTCGCTTTAGATTAACCCGCACGGAGGTGTACCGCCGCAGCTTCATCAGCAGCGCGGTGGCGGCTCCCGGATGGACGTTCCAGAGACCCTCGTGTTTGATCTGCGCGAAAACGAATTCATCGGTCGGTCTCTTCTGGTCGGCCAGACCGAACACCTCGGGTCTGCCCTCGACAAGGCCCACCTCTGCATAGCCCACTATATAAGCAGCAAGATTTACTCCGATTTTATTAGCACTGTTAATATCATAATAAGCGGGCTTCGGAAGCTCCTTGAGCCGCTCGGTACTGCGGTTCCAACCGCAACCGAGACCATATTTTGAAACGAGCACGCCGATGCGGCTGCCGATGTAGATCCCTTCCAGAAACGGGTCGGAGCCTTTGTTGCCGCGATAGCCCACTTTATCGACGTTAACCAGCATGTGATAGACAGGATGGTCGGCAGGAATTGTGCGAAAGCGGGAACCAGGGAATGCCCGCAGAAAAATCCTCCTGGCCGACTCGTAGAAATATGGAGAACCCGCGATGGAGTCGCAGATGATCATGCCGCCGTCCAGAACGTAATCGCGAAGTGCCAGGATGTGTGAGTCGCTGAGCTTCAACGTTCTCACGCCGCTGAAAAGCAAGGCCGGCAGTTTCTTCGGATCGTAATGAAAGTCGTTGAGATTCGTGTTCTGCCAATGATACCTCAGGTCCATTGCCCTGGTATGCTCGACAAATTTCTGCATATCCGTAGGGCACAGGTTCCAGTCCGCGATATTCAGGGTTTTGCCGGTCGTATCCACGAATGAAGCCGATTCTCCCCAGATGACCTTGCCGACCAGACAGTCCGGATGCGGCGGCTTCTTGCGCTCGGTCCGCCGCAGTGGTGTCGCAGGAAGCGGCAGAGGCGGCAGGGCCTCAGCGGCATTCATCTGCTTGCGAGGGGCCTTCTTCTGCTCTTTAGTCCCAAGATACCGAAACCAGTCATTCTCGCCGGCTTGACAACAGATTCCAACTGAAAAGACATGAAGCGCAACCAACACAAGGAGCATATATAGCCTGATTCGAGGCTGCCAAGAGGTCAAATTATCCGAGCAAATTTCCTTTGATTCTGTCCTGTTTTCTGTCCTCATCGTTACCACTCCTGACAAGATGCCCCCTGCCTGGCTTCACCGACCTTTCTGGACATTATATATGATTATCGGCAGTTTTTCAAGGCTCTTTTGCATGTTTTTACACCCCCGATCGCTTTTGAATGCAGCCTTGCAGTTGAAACCGCCCTGCCGTATCATTGCTTATGGCAACAAAATAACATTCGGAGACCGCAAAAGATGAACAGACGCAAGTTCCTGCGAAAATCTTTATGCTTCTCGGCCGCCACCGCAAGCGGGCTGTACGCCGCTTCAGCCACCAAACGCCGGCCGAATGTACTCCTGATCATGACCGACAACCACGGTGCCTGGACGCTCGGCTGCTATGGGAATCCCGACATCAGGACACCGCATATCGACCACCTGGCGGCAGAAGGCATACTCTTTACGAGAGCATTCAGTTCGAGCGCCGTGTGCTCGCCGACACGCGCCACGTATCTGACCGGCCTTTTGCCGTCGCAGAACGGAGTCCACTGCTACCTGAACCGCAACGAGGCCCAGATGGGACCTGACGCATACAGCACGATCGAAGAGTTCCGAACTCTGCCGCAAATACTCTCGGAAAATGGCTACACCTGCGGACTCGTGGGCAAATGGCACCTTGGCGAGAACATGCGGCCACAGGAAGGATTCAGCTATTGGGTCACCATGCCGCACGGAGGTACAACCACGTTCTACGACGCCGAGGTAATAGAGAACGGAGAAGTACGTATCGAATCCAAATACCTCACGGATCTCTGGACCGAACACGGGATGAAGTTCATCGAGCAGAATAAGAATCACCCGTTCTTCTTATTCCTTTCATACAATGGGCCGTACGGCCTCGGCGGCTCGCTCAACAAGCCGCCGCGCAACCGTCACGCCGAGTATTATGCCGACAAGACCCTGCCGTCCTTCCACCGCGAGTCAATTCATCCCTGGCTCCACAACAATAGACAGTTTGTTGGCAATCTCGACGCCATACGCAGGTACGCCTGTGAACTCAGCGCCATCGACGACGGCGTAGGGCAGATCATGAGCACTCTTAAAAAACTCGGTCTCAACGAGAACACGCTTGTGATCTTCACAGCCGACCAGGGCTGGGCTGGCGGCCAAAACGGGCTCTGGGGAATGGGCGACCACACCCGCCCGCTGCACGCCTTCGACAGCACGATTCACATCCCGCTGATATACCGCCATGGTGGAGTCATCCCTCCGGCTTGTACATCGGACCTGATGGTAAGCAACTACGACTTGCTTCCAACGGTGCTCAGTCACGTCGGCCTTGCTGATAAGATTCCGAGTAAGCCAAAGCCGCCCGGCAGAAATTATTCACCCGCGCTCAAAGGAAAGGATCTGGAATGGGACAATGTAATCTTCTATGAATTCGAAAACGTCCGCGCAATCCGGACCGGAGAATGGAAGTACGTCGAACGATGTCGAAACGGCCCTCATGAGTTGTACGATCTTAAGAACGATCCCAACGAACGATTCAACCTATACGGCCAGCCGATGCAAGCAGATATTCAAAAAGAACTCCACGTGAAGCTCCACAGTTTCTTCGACAAGTACGCCGATCCGAAATACGACCTCTGGCGCGGCGGCAGATCAAAGACCCATTTGCTAACCGCCAAGGCATTCGTGAAAACGTAGGGTGGGGCCTGCCCTGAGCGAAGCCGAATGGGTTGCCCCACCAATGACGTGGCGACGTAAGAAGGGACGATTAATGAGAACAAACAACACAGATCGACGACAGTTCCTAAAATACCTTGCGAGCGGAGCATGTGCCGCCGTCAGTTTTCCTTACGTGGTTCCTTCGCGGGTTCTCGGCGCAAACGGTGCCGTACCCCCGAGCGATAGAATCGTTATGGGATTCATCGGCGTCGGCAGCATGGGCGGCGGACATCTGCGAACGTTCCTCGGATACTATGACGTCCAGGCTGTCGCCGCGAGCGATCTTCGTAAGATTTTCTGCGAAAAAGCCGTTGAACGAGCAGAGCGACGCTACGGTAACACGGACTTCAAGACCTACCGCGATTATCGTGAGTTGCTCGCCCGCGAAGACATTGATGCCGTTACGGTCGCAGTGCCCGACCACTGGCACGCGCTTATCGGCATAGAGGCCGCTAAGCGCTGCAAGGATATGTACTACGAAAAACCGCTGGCGATGAGCGTGGCGGATGGCAAGGACGCCCGTGAGGCGGTTAACCGCTACGGCGTGATCTTTCAGTTCGGCACGCAGCAGCGTTCCGACGACAAGTTCCGCTTTGCCTGCGAGCTGGCGCGAAACGGCAGGCTCGGCAAGCTCCACACGATAATCGTCAGCTCTCATCCGAGCATGACCTTCCCGAATCAGCCGAACCAGCCCGCTCCGCCGAAGGACGAATTCGACTACGACACCTGGCTCGGCCCCGCTCCGTGGGCGCCCTACACGTACGAAAGATGCGCCTCCAGAGCAATGGGCACGCCCGGCGTCTGGATGCACATTCACGACTATTCGCTTGGCGGTCTCGGCGGCGCGTGGGGAATCCACCACGTGGATATCGCCCAATGGGGCAACGGCACCGACGACACAGGCCCGGTGGAAATACAGGGATCCGGCGTCATCCCCGCCAACGGCCTGGCCGATACGCCCATCGAATGGGAGGTCGAGCACACCTACGCCAACGGCGTAAAAATGATCCACGCCAGTACAAGAATCGCCGCCAGACAATGGAAGCAGTTCGCCGTCCGCAAGGGTCCCGGCATACTCTTCATCGGCGACGAAGGCTGGGTCCTCGTCGGGCGCGGCTACCTCGCTGCCGAACCCGAATCCCTTCTTACCACCAAAATCGGCCCCAACGAGATCCACCTGCCGGCAAGCAACAACCACCGCCGCAACTTCATCGAATGCGTCAAAACCCGCCGCCAACCAATCTGCCCCGTAGAAACCGCCGTCCGCTCCGACACAATCTGCCACTTAGACGACATAGCAATAAGATTAGCCCGCAAACTAAAATGGAACCCAAACACCGAAAAATTCCTAAACGACGAAACCGCCAACAAACTCATAACCCGCCCCATGCGAAGCCCCTGGCATCTGTAAACCTTTATTTGCGGCGTACAACCAAAGGATTTCTCTAAATACATTGTAAAACTATCGATCCTTTATTGAAAAGAAGCACAAAATGTTCTGTGACAAACTTAGTATCATATGCTATGATAAATATTATGTGTGCTGAGCGAGCCGTTCTTGATATGTACGTTTAGAGAATCCTATACAAGATAGGCCTTGGATTCAATGAAGGAGAACTATAGACAAGGTGAAATGAAATTTCCACCTCAGAGCATTCCTAGAAAAAATCATGAAATTGATCTATGAATTTTGCCTTGAAGTATTGAAGAAGATCAAGGAGCATGTTGCTACTACGATAGCAGTGGCTGTTGTCGGTTTAATTTTAGCCATATTTGTTCTTCTTAAAGACAATTTGATAACTGTGTATACTCTTGGTCTTCCGCTCTGGGCTTGGCTCCTCTTCGGTGTCATCGCTTTTTGTTTGCCCGTAATCATATTGAAAATCATTGATCTCCGACGTAAACAAAATGTACTTACAGATGAAGACGACATATTTAACAAGCTGCATTGGTGGGTGGGGCAACAAAGAGATTTCGTACGACAAGAAACAGAAAACAACAAATTGGTTACCTGGCACTTCAGCGTGATCGACAGAAGCCTGAGGCTTAATCCTGGAAGTGCGAAGAAATTTCTACCAGCAATGTTTTCCGCTGAATCCAAATACTTTCCCATTACAATTTTAAACAAAGGTAGAGAGACTATTGCTCTACGCTATGATTTAAAACCAAGTGACAGTACGGATAACTCGCCGGGTGAAAACAACCGAGCTAACGATAGTGAGGGAAGTGGATAGTTTTCTTTGACTAACAGATTTCTCGCATATCAGGAGACAGTTTACTTATTTCTCTTCCATATCCATATCAATCAATATCAAATATTCGGGGACAGCTTATCTAATTCAGTGCTGAATTGAGTATCCATTCCACTGTACTTTGCTGTCATGCTGAGCGAAGCCGAAGCATCTGGCTAACGACGATAATTGCCTTCCAGTTGTAACCAGATGTCTCAACTGCGCTCGACATGACAAGCTATGTCGGTGGACCAAGCCCCACCCTACAAAATTGATTTATAGGTCGTAGGGTTTTTCATCCACTTCGGGCGGTCATAGTCTGCGGGTCATGCTTTTTGAGCGATTCCGCGGAAAAACCCCTTGTGACATGCACTGGCGCTATCAAAAACGAGGGTGTTTTGCCGGTTTTCATGGGTTTATCAGCGGAACCTTGAGCCGGGTTTGCCCTGGCCGAATAGCATGTCGTCATTGTCCAGAAGATCGCCCAATTGGGCCTCGATGATTTCCGGGGCCTCCCCGGCCTCCATGTGGCGCATTGCCTCTTCCATGCCCTGGCCCATAGGCAGGCCCGTGCCGTCATAGAGCTTGCGCATCATGCGGGCCATCCAGCGGAGATCTTCTTCATTTACGTTTTCTGCCTCGCCGGCCATCTCCGCCAGAACCCGTTCCATCTTAGTCTCGTCCAGGCCGGCAGGCAAGTCCATACCTTCGGAATCCTCTGAGGAGTCCTTAGGGCCCTTGGAGATGGCGAATTTGGATATCTTGCGCTGGAGTTTGGGGCGTGGACAGCTCGGACGCGTTCCGTTGGATGTGCAACGCCGGAGAAAGCAAAAAACATTGACACACTCTGCCGAGGCTGTTAGCATTTTGTTGACTGTGAAAGGAGAAGATTGGATATGGCTACGATGAGACGACGGGAATTCATGAGATTTTGTGCGGCTTCGGCTGCTTCTGCGGCGGCGTTTGGGATGACAGCGGTGTCTGCCGCAAGGAGGCGGAAGCCCAATCTGCTGTTTATCTGGACGGACGAGCAGCGGGCCGATACGATGGCGGTTTACGGCAACAGCAAGATTCGCGTACCGAATTTCAACAAGCTCGCGGCTGAGAGCATTGTCTTTAAGAATGCTTACGTTACGCAGCCGGTGTGCACTCCCAATCGCTCGGCGGTGATGACCGGGCTCTGGCCGCACAACAGCGGTCTGGTGACGAACAATATTCCGCTGCCCAAAGAGACGCGATGCCTTAACGAGATCATCGGCGATCCCGATTACGGCACCGCTTATATGGGCAAGTGGCATCTTGGAGATGAGATATTCGCCCAGCACGGCTTCGATGAATGGGTATCGATGGAGGACGGGTATTCAAGATATTATGGCAAAGGAAGCGACCGCAACGCCAGGAGCAGTTATCATCATTATCTCGTCGGCCTCGGCCATAAGCCCTCAAAGAACAGCGGCAGATTCAGCAGAGGCTACGCCGCATCGCTTCCGCTGGAGCAGTGCAAGCCGAAGTTCCTCGAACGAAACGCCTGCGATTTTATGCGTCGCCGTCGCGATCAGCCGTTCATGCTCTATATTAACTTCCTCGAACCACACATGCCGTTCACAGGGCCGCTCGATGACATGTATGATCCGGACGAAGTTGACCTGCCGCCGAATTTCAACGACCCGCTCGAAGAGAACGAACCTGAGGCCTACAAAGAGAAAATGCGGAAATGTGCTCGAAAATACGGAAAAACCGAGAGAGATTTTCGCGATCTGATCGCGCGCTACTGGGGTCTCAATTCGCAGGTGGACTTGAGCGTCGGCGCAATACTCGATACGCTCGAGGAACTAGGGCTGTCTGATAATACGATAGTAGTCTACACGAGCGACCACGGCGATATGATGGGCGCACACCGGCTGGTGGAGAAGGGCGTTATGTACGAGGAGGCAGTTCGGATTCCCTTGCTTATGCGCGTGCCGTTCATGGGTCGCAGACAGCGGGTGATCGAGCAGCCGGTCAGCCATATCGATCTGGTTCCGACGCTGCTGGAGCTGATGGGCCGCGCGGTAAACAGAGCGAACCTGCCGGGGCAGAGCCTCGTGCCGCTTGTTACCGGCGGCAAAGTCGTCGAAGATCACGTGTTTATCGAGTGGGGAACAAAACCGAGAGTGAGGACCGTAGTATCACCGGACGGCTGGAAGCTGTGCCTGAGCAGGGAGGACAAGTGCCAGTTGTTCAATCTGCGGGAAGATCCTTACGAGGAAACGAATCTGTACAACTCGGCAAAGCACGAGATGGTCATAGCGAGACTGACGGAAAAAATCCGGGATTGGCAGAAGAAAACCAACGACAAAGTAGAGGTTATCTGACGAACCATGAAAAGCATCAGGATTGCTGTTCTATCGGGTGTTATCATCGCTTTTTGCGGCTCATCGTTTTGCCGCGCCGCCGTGCTGCTTGACGATGAATTCGACGGATTACGACCCGGTATGTTCTCAGCCGGCGTGATCGGCGCTCATGCCGAGTATCACTACGTGCACGAAACGGCGCCGCGAGGCAACTGGGTCGTCTCCTGCTTCACCTGGCACACACCGATGCAGCGCGCCTGGTGGGTAACCGCCGAAGACAACGACGCGATGCTCTCGCAGACGATCTATTCTAAAAGCGGACACTCACATCCTTTGGTGTGCACGGTTGCGGAGGGCAGTGAATTCTGGAAGAATTACACGGTTTCGGCCCGCTTCGCCCCTGCATCGGACAAGGACCAGAGCGGCATCGCTTTTCGATACAGGAACGATCGCTGTTACTACTTCTTCGGCGTCAACGGCGGCAAGGCAATTCTGAAGGTTGTCAACCACGCCACGGCGTTCCGTAAACCCGATGAGAAGATTCTGGCCGAGCGGCAATTCGACTTCAAGCCGGGCGAATTTATTACGGCAACGATTCGCACCGAGGGCGACCGCATCCGCGCCGAAGTCGGCGACGCCGTTCTGGAAGCCACGGATTCGACCTTTGCAGAGGGCAAGGTCGGACTGATCGCGGACGTTCCGACCAAATACAGCTTCGTTAAGGTAACCGCCGACCGCGAAGAGGCAAAGCGGGTGAGAAAATGCTTAAAGGCCAGGAAGAAAGAAGAGACAAAACTCCAGGCTGCCAATCCCAAGCCGATCGTATGGAAGAAGTTTACTATTTCCGATTATGGTGTCGGGCGAAACCTTCGCTTCGGCGATCTTAACGGCGACGGCGAGATTGACGTTCTCTTCGGTCAGGTGCTCCATCACGGCCCCAAAGACCGCAACAGCGAGCTGAGTTGCCTTACGGCAGTAAATCTGGACGGCAAGGTCCTCTGGCAGACGGGCAAGCCTGATGCCTGGAAGAACCATCTCACCAACGACGTGGGCTTCCAGATCCATGACATCGACGACGACGGCGAGAACGAAGTCGTCTACTGCATGAATCAGGAAATTGTCGCCGCCGACGGCGCTACGGGTGGGATCGAGTACAAGAAGCCGACGCCGTTAACGCCGCCAGGCGATCACGGCGGGCACAATATTTTCCCACGCATCCTGGGCGATTCGCTCTTCTTCTGCGACCTGCGCGGGCTCGGAAAAGACCGCGACATAATCTTCAAGGACCGCTACCGCCACATCTGGGCGATGAACGATAAGTTCGAGGTTATGTGGACAGGAAAGTGCAACACCGGGCATTATCCTTTCGCATACGACATTGACGATGACGGCAAAGACGAAGTTGCGATCGGCTATTCGATGTTCGACGATGACGGCACGAAGCTGTGGTCACTGGACGGCAAGGTCGAGGACCACGCGGACGGCGTAGCTGTCGTGAGATTCAACGAAGGCGTCGAGCCGAAGATCTTCTACGCGGCCAGCGACGCCGGGGCCTTCTATACTGATCTAAAGGGCAACATTCTCAAGCGGCACTTCCTCGGTCACGTACAGAATCCCGCCATCGTCAACCTGCGCGACGACCTGCCGGGGCTTGAGGTTGTGAGCATCAATTTCTGGGGCAACCAGGGCATCATCAACTATTTCGACTCGAAAGGCGAGCGGTATTACGATTTCGAGCCGGTCCAGCACGGCAGCATGTGCCTGCCGATCAACTGGACGGGTGAAAGCGAGGAGTTCTACGTACTCTCACCCGACGTGACAGAGGGCGGCATGTACGACGGCCGGGGCCGTCGCGTCGTGCAATTCCCCGCCGACGGCCATCCCTACCAGTGCAACGCCGTACTGGATATCACCGGCGACTGTCGGGACGAAGTAGTCGTGTGGGACCCCTACGAGCTGTGGGTTTACACCCAGGACGGTAATCCCAAACAGGGCAGACTCTACAAGCCGAAGCGAAATCCGCTCTACAACTACTCGAACTATCAGGCCACAGTATCCCTGCCCGGCTGGAACCGTCAGGATTGACATCGCCTATCACGACATGTGGTGTGCGGTGCGCACCCCACCAGTTTTCCTTTTGTAGTGACGCCGTAAGGCGTTATCCTTAAATGCTCTTACGAGCACACTACGAACGGGAACAATTCTGTAGAGTGTGCACGCCTTTTCGCTAACGTGACGGCTTGAGATGGGCGGTGAATCCACCATACTTCCGGAATGTGATTCGCAACTTGTCGGAAGCGGTCAACATCCGTTGATTTGTGGTAAACGTCTTTGGCTGGGACCCATCGGTTATGATGCTGGCTTTGTACGTGCCCGAGCTGAGGAAGCTGAGATCGAGGTTGAGTTCCTGCTCGGTCTCCTGGCCGGAGAGGCAGCCGATGAACCATTGGTCGTCCTTGCGGCGGGCGAGGGCTACGTATTTGCCGGGGTAGCCTTCGATGAATTTTGTGTCATCCCAGGCGGTCGGGATGTTTTTCAGGAACTGCTTGGATTCTTCGGGCAGTTCGAGGTAGGCTTCAACGCCGTCTGCGAAGTGGATCCAGCCGGATTCGTAGACGACGGCCTGCGCAAGTTCGTGGGCATAGGTTGTCAGGTGCGGGTACTTGTTGTCCCAGAACATTACGGGTGTGTAGTCCATAGGACCGACGACGTTGCGCGTGAACGGGATTATAGTGTTGTACGTCAAGGCCATACGTGGATAGCGCTTGTCGAAGCTGTAGCATTCCTCACCTTTGACCGCCTCCATCGTCATCAGGTGCGGGTACGTGCGGGACCAGCCGCGAGGCAGGGTGCAGCCGTGGAAGTTGACCATGATCTGGAAGTCGGCGGCATCTTGCAGTATATCGTGATAGAGTTGAATGATATTCTGCTTGTCCGACTGGAAAAAATCGACCTTGACGCCTTTGATGCCCCATTTCCTGAGCAGGTCGAATTCAAAACGGCGGACGCCCCGCAGCAACATTGCGCCGCGAGGCTTCTCGGTCACAGTATTGTGTGGGCCGCCGGAGTTGTACCAGAGCAGCAGGCCGACGCCCTTTTTGTTGGCGTAGGCGATCAGATCGTGGATCATGCCGTTCTTCATGATCGTCCAGTTGGCGTCGATCAGCGAGTATTCCCATCCCATTTCCGCCGCAAGGTCGATCCATCGGCGGAGCTTGTCGTGGTCCTGCGGGCTGTCATGGTCGAACAGCCAACTCCAGGATGCCCTGCCGGGCTTGATCCAGGATGTGTCTTTCACGATAGAGGGCGGGTTGAGATTGTTGACCAGTGTGGACTCAACAATTGTGCCAAGGGATTCGCCGACTATGATTACCCGCCAGGGCGTGGCCCAGGGCAGGCTGGACAACGGATTGACCTGACCGGTGTAATTACCCTCGCCTTCGCTCGGGAAACGTGTTCTGTACAGGCCGCCGGGCGCATTTTGTTCGAGTCGGCAGCCGCAATACGTACCGTCCGTTGCCGCTTCGGTTATAAGGGCCCAACGAGAGGCATCGGCATTTTCGTACAACAGCGGAAAGGCCCAACCCTCTTCGTTTGGCGACGGTGTCCCCGCGGGCACGCCATCGACAAAATAGGTCTCGTATGCCGGTGTGTATTTCGTCGCCTTGTCATAAGGATGGAGCCACACTTTGCCGTTACCAGACAACATAAAACCGGTCAGTTCTTTCGTAACAGTGCAGGTTTTATCGCTGGTCTCGGGGAAGCGGTAACGCAGTGCGACGCCATCATCGTACGCGCGAACCACCAGATCAAGTCTTGCTCCCTTGTCATTTTCCAGCTCTAAAACGACTTCCTTGTAGTGATTCCGGCAGATGCGGCGCTTGCCGTGCGGCATTGTGTAAGTTTCGTCGATCTCTCGCGGCTTCGTGGCCCGGATGAATTTCAGATTGTCGGTGAATTCCAGGTCGGACCGAACAGTTCCGAGAGGAGAGTAAGCAACTACCTCCCTGCCGGCGCATTGAACTTTGTACTCAAGTCGTTTCGTGCCCGAAGATCGGAGCCGAACGGTTGCAACTACACTCCGGCTCGGAGATGCGACTCTCACAGTCTGAGGATTAGCGGCATGAGCGATTTGGGCCAGAGAAAGTGCCATAGCAATTGTCAATACGGTTTTCCTGCCAGTCATGGATTGTTCCTTTCACTGATTTTGATGCAAAAGCCCTTTCAGCTTTTCAATCGTCCCGGCGTGTTTGGGGTCGTCTGCAAGGTTGTTGTACTCACCCGGATCACTTCTGTGGTCGTACAATTCCGCGCCTTGTCTGCCGCGATCCCATTCAGTGTAGCGCCAGCGGTCGGTTCGTACTGAATGTCCGGCTGTCTTGCCGCGCTGAACCTGGGTGTACGCTGCTTCTTTCCACGCCAGGTTCTGATCGCCCAGCAGCGGCACAAGGCTGGTTCCTGCAAGATTTTCGGGCGCCCGCAGGCCGTGCAGGTCGGCGAGAGTCGGATAAATGTCTACGAATTCGACGATCTGCGAACAGCTTGCGCCTTTGGTCGCTTGCGGCGTCACGACAATTATCGGAGAGCGCGCCGACGGCTCGTACAGAGTGTTTTTGTTCCACCAGCCGTGCTCGCCGAGCTGGTAGCCGTGGTCGCTGAAGAAGACGACGGTTGTGTTGCGCCAGAGTTTCAGACAATCCATCGCCGCCATGAGTTTGCCCACCTGAGCATCTACGAAGGATATCCCCGCGTAGTACGCGCGCATGAACTCGCGCCGCTCGCGGTCGGTGAATCGGTCGAAGGCCTTCTTCCAGCCGCTGCCGATTGACGGCGGATAAGGTGGAGAATGGCCGGGCAGGTCGCGGTGCAGTTCCAGCCGATCAAGCGGATAAAGGTCGAAATAGCGCTTCGGCGCGATAAACGGGTCGTGCGGCTTATGGAAACCGACCGCAATGAAAAACGGTTCGTTGCGATCCTGTTCTAATAGACGGACGGCCTCGGCGGCGATCCGCCCGTCGGGTTGATCTTCATCATCTCCCTCCGCGGCAAGCCATCGGCACCACCTTACAGTGCCGCCTGTGAGGTTTCTGCCCTCGCCTTTTTTGCCCAGCGGCGTTCCTTTCGGATCGGACGTCGAATCCCATGCTTTGGGATCATCCGTTTCTGCCCGTCCGTGGAATATCTTTCCCACGCGTGCGGCGAAATATCCGTTTTCCCGGAACAACTGCGGCAACGTAACAACGTCCGGCAATTTTGACCGAAACGGTATCCTGTTGTTCAGAACGCCTGTGGTGTCGGGCCGCAGACCGGTGAGGAGAGACGTGCGGCTCGGATTGCACACGGGAAACTGACAGTAAGCACGGTCGAAACGGACTCCCCTTGCCGCAAGTTTGTCAATATTTGGCGATTTGACGACGGAATGGCCGTAGCATCCGAGGGAGTGATTCAGATCGTCGACCGCTATGAAAAGCACGTTCCCGCCCTTTCGAGACGCGTCTGCCCTGGTACTGCGTGCCTGCGGCAACAGTCCGCCGCATATCGCAGCGGCTGCCCCTGATTTCAGCAACCGTCTTCGTGTAATCGAATTTCTCATTTACTAATCCTCGCATAACTGTAATGTGGAAGATTATAATCTGTCTTTATGATGCTATCAATGCCTTTCAATTCATGATATGATGTAAGACTTATGAAATCAGTAATCACTATTCCCGCTCTTGGGGACAACTTGATCTACCTGTATGAGTACGGCAACGGAGACTGCCTCGTAGTCGATCCGGGCGATTACTCTTCGGTCCTCCATACCCTGGATAAACATAACCTTACTCTGAGGATAATCCTCGCCACACACCACCACGGAGACCACGTCAGCGGGGCCGGCAAACTGAAGAAAAAGACCGGCTGCAAAATCATCGGCGGCGACGAGAGACAAATACGCGGCATCGATCAGGTCGTCGAAGACAAGCAGAAACTCAAGGTCGGTGATGTTGAAATCCAGGTTATCGCAACGCCGGGCCATACAGCCACGTCCGTTTGCTATTATAAGCCGCCAACAGCCGGTGATACAAACGGGATCCTTTGGACCGGTGACACGCTGTTCGTCGGAGGCTGCGGCAGATTGTTCGGGAGCGATGCGAAGACAATGTGGCAATCTCTGCAAAAACTGGCGTCTCTGCCCGATGATACGCTCGTCTACTGCGGGCATGATTACACGATAGAGAATTATGAATTCGCCCTGAGCATCGAGCCGGAAAACCAGGCGGTTAAGCAGCGATTAAACGATATACAAAAGACAGGTCAAATGGTCCCTTCAACTATTTTGCAGGAAAAGACAACCAACATTTTCCTGCGCGCCGGAGAATCCCAGGTGAAAGCAGTCCTTGGTATGGGCGATGCCAAAGACTTTGAGGTGTTTGCAAAGTTGAGGCGACGCAAAGACTCATTCTAACCGTGATGGTGAGGCCAGACCCACCACACGTTATACAAGGAGAATATTATGCTGGTAGTTCACGTTCACGTTCACGTCAAGCCCGATCAGGTCGAAGCCTTTAAAGAAGCATCTCTTGAGAACGCTCGAAACAGCATTCGGGAACCCGGTATTGCGCGGTTCGATGTCATCCAACAGCAGGATGATCCGGAGCGTTTCGTGCTGGTCGAGGTCTACCGCACGCCGGATGACCCGGCCCGGCACAAGGAAACCGCACACTACCAAAAATGGCGCGACGCGGTGGCCGACATGATGGCAGAGCCCAGATCGAGTGTCAAGTACAGTAACGTTTCCCCCGAGCAGGGATGGGGCTAACCTGATTTTCACAAGGAGCGAGGAAGATAATGAGATTCGAATTTGCAACCGCCACGCGCATAATATTCGGCCCCGGCACTATCGGCAAAGTTGCAAAAATGTCAGCGAAGATGGGTAAGCGTGCCTTTGTCGTCGCCGGCAGCACCGGCAAACGTGCCGAAACCTTACTTGGACAGTTGGCCCAACAAGGCGTCGAGTATGTGGGATTTAACATTCGCGGCGAACCAACGACGACTCTGGCGAAAGAAGCCGTCGAACTGGCACGGCACAACCGCAGCGATCTCGTCGTGAGCATAGGCGGAGGCAGCGTTCTCGATACCGGCAAAGTCGTAGCCGCAATGCTGACCAACAGCGGCGAACTCGAAGATTACCTGGAAGTTGTCGGCGCCGGCGAACCGCTCGTCAGAGAAAGCGCCCCGCACATCGCAATTCCCACCACTGCCGGCACAGGCGCGGAGGTCACGCGCAACGCGGTCTTGAGTGTTGTCGAGCACAAGGTCAAAGTCAGCATGCGAAGCCCTCTGGTGCTGCCCTTCTTAGCCGTTGTCGATCCGGAATTGACTTACTCTATGCCGCGGTCGGTCACGGCAAGCACGGGCCTGGACGCGCTTACTCAGCTTATCGAAGCCTACGTTTCCAACAAGGCCAACCCGCTCACGGACGGGATTTGCCGCGAGGGCCTGATACGGGCCGGGCGTTCGCTTCGCCGTGCATACGAGGATGGAAGCGATACATCCGCACGTGAGGACATGGCCCTGGCAAGCCTGTTCGGGGGGCTCGGTTTGGCTAACGCCAAGCTGGGAGCCGTGCATGGCTTCGCCGGTCCTCTGGGCGGAATGTTCCCTGCACCCCATGGCGTCGTCTGTGCTCGATTATTGCCCTTCATCATGGAGACGAACGTGCGGGCATTGCTCGACCGCGAGCCGGACTCGCCTGCAATCGCGCGCTTCGACGAGGTCGCTCAGCTTCTAACCGATGAAGCAACGGCAAAAGCTCCCGATGGCGTCACATGGATTCAGGACCTCTGTTCAAGGCTTAGTGTACCATCGCTTGCCGAGTTCGGTTTAACTGAAGCGGACTTCCCGACTGGCGTGGAGAAGGCACAACGGGCAAGCAGCATGAAGGGCAATCCGATCGAACTGACTGCTGCCGAACTGCTCGATATCCTGCGAAAAGCATTGCAGTCCTGATCTCAAGGCAGTTGAGACGCAAAGAACAGGTGTCCACCGCAATGACAATCCGACGCGCCAAAGCCGCGCTCTGTTCGCTCGAACATCGTGGCGAATTCCTTCGCCAATTCACATTCGGTCTCGCGAGGCCCGGTGATGGTAATTGCTCCAAGCATCTCAGCTCGGACGGAAAGGTAATCAATGTGCCATCGCATCGGCTTGGATTTCCTGCCGTGACGTTCGAGTCTGGCAGCGAGATTCCGTTGGGCGCTGCCGACATAGAAGTAATATCCCTTGCGAAAACGTAACCGCCCCAGCTTGCCGACGGTAATGTCCTGATCCTCGGACAGATAGAAAACGGCTATGTAGACTCCACTGTCTGAATCCTGGCAGCGATCTCTCATAGTTCATGAAGCATCTTGACGGCCTGCTTGACGGCCATCTCGGCGGCCAGAGGCGCAAAGGGGCTGCTTCTGATCTCGTAGCCACCTTCTATATGCAGGTGCTCGGGTGCGATGTACGAAGCGGCACCGTTGCAGTGCGTTATCACAAAAGTATGCTTGCAAGGCGACGCCTCTTTTATCGCCATGCCGATTTCCGTCAGCACCTCGGCGCCGAGGCCTACGAAACCGATCTCGCCGATTCGTGCCACTGTAATATTCAGTTCTGTCGGCGGATGGTCTTTCTTGATTCGATCTTCGCTGCGCGGCTTGCCGGGCAATTCGAGCGTGATAAAATCGGTTCCGATCCTGCCTCCGTCCGAGACTTCGTCGATATCGCGGAAGACGTGTACGATTTCCTCGCCCAGCAGAGTCCCCAGCAAGACCGGTTCGGGAATCCAGCCCGGCTCGGTGTTGAACGCCGGCAGCACTCGAAACCAGGGATCGATGTTGCCGGAGGCGCCGGCGAAACCCGCTACAACCACCTGGTCGCCAAGAATCTTCTCAACAAACTGTTCGGCAAGGCCCATGACGTCGCCGCTGACGGTAAGATTTTTGCCGCCGAGGCAAGTGGCGTGAGTCGCGTAGTCGAACAGTGCCGCAAAGACCTCGCCATCCGGCCGGGACAGCTTGGTGACCAGGACTTCCTTATCGGTGGGACCGCAGGCATTGCGGCCGAGCCTTATCCGGCTATTGCCGGCACTGTCAAATTGCAGCTCTCGACGATTGGCCCCTACCGGCGAGTAGCCCACGCCGGTGCCGATACGAACGGGCCCCACGTCATCCAATGCCGTGGAGATAAGCTTTACCAGCGTACCTTCAAGCTTCCTTGTGTATTCGAAGTTGTTGGGATGCCCTTTCTCCTCGTCGATAGTCAAAGACGGTCCTGCGTGTGTGTGCACGGCGCTCAGGAATAACTCGCCCGGCTCAAGGTCGAACTCTTCGAGGATAATCTTGCGAAAATGGTCGGCTGTTCCTCCGTAGAAACCTATGAGGTCGGTCGAGACGAGCACGAGCTGCTCGCCGTCATCCTCAAACACAACGACCCGAGCGAGCAAAGGATCGTGCACACCGTCGGACAATTGCTTCCTCGATGCATAACCGGCCATCTTTACCGGTTTGTCAGGAGTTATGTCTGTCCGTGCCGCTCCGGCACGCAGGTCGCCCCTGGCTTGGTCAGACTGCACGGGTAAAAAGACCAGAGCTAAAATGATAAACGAGAATGCAACGATTGAACCAACTCTATTGAGCGAATGGTTGAGTGCTCTTCTCATTGCGAGCCTCCCTGAACTATTTAACGTTATCAATACGTAATATGGCTTTGTCTCGACATATTCGTTTTTCACTCCAGAGTCACAGTGGAAGCGGTTTCGTGCGATTCCAGTGCGGCGGTAAAGAGCCGGTGCCAGAGCCGAATGGCACTTCCATAAGTATTAACTTCCGTTGAGCAAACGTTTTCTGGCAA
>CAZRBG010000062.1:0-32261 GCA_964598225.1 uncultured Pirellulales bacterium | reverse complement strand
GCCTGTTTTTCTATATTCTTATAGGGCCTTAACGCTTATGGAAGTGCCATTCGGGACTGCCATTGTTACCGTCCCTAATATTACGAATGAGAAATTTAACCATGATTGTGGGCACGGAATTCCCGGACTAGAATAGGGAAGAATATGAGAAAAGAGAGAGAATACTATCCAGTGATTAAAGGGTCTTTAAAGGAACTGCTGGAGACAAGAACTACGAATATTCACTTAGAAATTACCGCAAACAGGAAATTCAGTGACAAACTAAAGACCGAGATTAGGGAAGGCAGGGAAATAATTTTTCATTTTTTGAAAGAAGCTTCTCCGGATATAACAGGTTTTATAAAGAATGACTACTTTTCGGACTTCATAGTCGTTGAATTCAAGAGACAGGCGATAAAATTAGACAACGTCTATCAGGCAAAGAAATATCGAGATTTATTTAGTGCTAAGTTTACATTTCTGATTTCGCTGCAACCGATTCCCGAAGAGATAAAGAGGCTCCATAAAACAACGTACCATCTCTTGGCTGGTGCTAGTACGTATGATGCTTTTGTGATAGTTCATTTTGATGAAGCAAGCAGAGAATTCAACGAATGGTTTCCAGAGAATCCTTGTGAGAAGGATCTCTACTGGAGGTAGGTTAATCGGTGATGTTTTTAGTTAGGAAAGTATTAAGTATGTTTACCTATTATTGAATTCAAAGAAAGGGGAAGCCGGAACCGTATATAAACAGAAGAAAAGAATGGAAAATATTAATTAGGGATATGGCACCCGCTTCTTTTCTTACGCCGTGAATTCGTCGTGTCTATATAACACATACGTTCTTCATTTGGCTTTTTTCTAGAAGCCATATACTCACAGTTAGGAGGGATAGAGTAGGTATGCGTAATAATAACTATCTTTATAGAGGTGTGAACATTAACATGCATGACGCCAATAAGGGACTGTTTCCTAAAGGCACCTCCTTGAGTCGCGTTTTACACCTCGATGAGGGTTTCCATCTTGACTCTGGCACTACGTTTGATTCATCAAAAGAAAATGCTGTGATCGCCCATCAGAAGAATTCAAATAAATATCCGACTTCTGGAGTTTCCACTACACCTCATTTCAATAGGGCAAGGTTCTATGCGACAAATAACAATACAATTAATGGCGTAGTCTATAAGATAGAAAGGGATAGACTTGCTTACCTTAATGTCCTTGAGCATGTTGTAAGTGATTATACACCTACGCCAGAAGTACCAATAGATGATGAAGTGATCCTGGTTCACAGGGATGGGGGCCCTTTACCTCTTGAAATTATTGAAAAAATTTTCAACGTATCCCCTAACAAGTCCTTGGAAAACTAAGAAACTGAGAAAGTAATGGCAGTCACATATTGATAGCTGGGGATAGTTCACAGAAAACGGTGGCTGTTCCTGACAAGTAGATGCAAAACAACAAGTCAAAATCAAGACCGATAGTGCGGTCAGAGGGTTTTACTCTTCTTGAACTTTTGATCGTGATGTCCATTATCGCCTTGTTGATGGGCGTACTTTTGCCTTGTCTTAACAGAGCGAAAGAGAGTGCGTATGAATTAGCTGCTATCCAAACCGCAGTTGATGACGAGGGGAAGGTTCGGCTGGAGATTACGGATCTTTCTCATAGAAAACGACATCACGACATATACATGATAAAGATCGAGCCTCCGTACAGGTGCCGCGTCGTCTTGAAAAAGCCTCATCCTTCCGGTATGAAACTGATAAAAAGAGACGGCCGGGAATATATCAAATGGAGGCCCGAATGGGATCATATCGGCGTACATCCGATTACCGTTGTATTCGAAGGCGAAGAAACCTCCGAGCAGCAGATCAGGGTTTACGTCTTCAACAAACAGCTTTTAGAATCGCAGAGTAAGAAAAAGTCACCCGCAGATTAACGCTTATATTCTACGGAGAACACAATGAAAGTAGTAGGTTTTAACGGAAGCGCCCGCAAGGACGGCAACACGGCAATATTGATCAGAAGGGTCTTCGGCGAACTCGAAGCCGCCGGCATTGAAACGGAATTGTTCCAGATGGCCGGCAAGAAGATTAGAGGATGCACCGCGTGCGGCAAGTGCTATGAGAACAAAGACCGGAAGTGCGTCATCGACAACGACGTCCTGAACGAATGCATCGAGAAGATGTTGGAGGCCGACGGCATAATCATAGGTTCGCCGACGTACTTCGCCGATCTTACCACCGAGACCAAGGCTCTGATCGACCGCGCGGGCTTTGTTGCACGAGCCAATTCCCACATGTTCAAGCGCAAGGTCGGATCGGCCGTGGTCGCGGTGCGCAGGGCCGGCTCGATCCACGTCTTCGATTCGATAAATCACTTCTTCCTGATAAGCCAGATGATCGTGCCCGGCTCGTTCTACTGGAACATGGGAATCGGCAGAAAAGCCGGGGAAGTCGAACAGGACAGCGAGGGCCTCGAAACAATGGAGCTGCTCGGCCAGAACATGGCCTGGCTGCTCAAAAAGATGAAAGCTTAGCCAACGTCAACCGGAGAGGACCGGCCCTGCATCACTTTTTGACAGCCCGGCCGACCTTCTCGAGGAACGTGTTATAAGTTTCATCGGTAATTTTTACGTCCTTTTGATCGAGGCCGAGGCGGACGATGACCATGTTCCAGTCAGCGATTACGAACATGTCGTTGTTGTTGTAACCGCTGGCTGCGTACGTGCCGACCGGCGCAGCGGGCCATTTTCGCTTGCCGTTGGCTTTGACGCCGTTAGCCCACCAGTTGTAGCCGTAGGCGCCCCGGCCGTCTGCGCCGCTCAGGTCTTCCAGCGGCATCGACGCCGGGACATGCGGCTTGGTCGCGGCGTCGACCCACGCGGCGCTGATTAGCTGTTTGCCCTTCCATTTGCCGCGATTGAGCAGCAGATGGCCGAAACGGGCCAGCTCCCGTGCCGAAATGAATACGTGCTTGTTATTATTTCCAGAGCCGCCGTTGACGATGATGCCGTCGACTTTGCCGAAATCTCCCCAGTCCCATTTTGCGCGATTCATGCCAATCGGGTCGGCGATCCTGCGCTTGAACAATTCCTCGATCGGCTCGTCGGCGATACGGGTCAGGACGTTGGCGAACTGGTTCATGGCCGAGTCCCAGTAGGCGTATCTCGATCCGGGCGGCTCGAACAGCGGAGTCTGTGCCGGCTTGAACGGTGTTCGGCTCGGCCCGTGCTTGTAGCCGCCTCTGGTCTTATCACCGACGGCATAGTATCCCGATGTCATCGTGGTGAAATGCTTCAGTGTGACGTCCGGATAGGTGGTCGCCATCGACGGCACGTAGTCTTTGGCGAGCGTATCGAGCGTTGCCTTGCCGTCGTCGATGAGCAGGCCAAGGACTGTGCTGGTGAACGATTTGGTCAGAGACCAGACGCCGTGCATCTTGTCGATGTTCGGCCCCTCCCGGATCATGCAGCCGTTGCGGATAATGACAAGCTCTTTCACGCCGTCGGAGCCGGAATTGTTCTCAAGGTAGGAAACTGCTTCTTTGAGTTTTGCCGAGTCGAGTCCCTGTGCTTCGGGTGAGGTCTCTTCCCAATCCTTTCCCGGGAAAACCATCGCTTCGGAAACGGCAGCGACAAAAGCACAAGAGACCAGAACGGTTACGATTAAGGATCCAATCCGTATCATATGGTTTCACCTCCAATATACAAAACAGACAGTTCATTTATACCGGACATATAACCTATCTCGTCTGCTACTGTCAAGAGCCATCCTGCCGGCGAACCTTTAAGCTTGATTCCGACAGACCTCTCTGATACAAAGGATGTTGTCCAACGGTCATATTCAGGAGTAAGAAACCATGCATTTGTAAAAGAAACTCGTAAGTTCACTAATTTTGGCTTGCTCACTGAGCGTATTTGCAGGTGATTCAACAAACACACCGCCCTGGGAAGGGCAGTACAAAATCAAACCTCACGAGGCCAATCGGATGACTCCTGCCGATGTGCTCGGTCCCGATGGAATAGTTTACCCCAACTGGACGAAATGCGGCGTGCAGGGCGGCATCCCTAAAGTCAAAGAGGTTGCGTCGTTGTCGGAATTCGGAGGTGTGCCCTCAATCTACGAATGGCAACTGAGAAACGCACGAAATTAAAAGCACAAAAGGGATCAGGCTTTTGATTCTGAAGTTTTCATGTTTAAGGCTTTCCCTTGCTATGATTAAGGGATTCCCCTATTGCCAAAAATGCAGCCGGGCGGTAGTTTCTAAGTCAAATATGGAAAGTACTTTTGGATTTAGGGTGATTTCACTTTATCCGCTGTACTGTTTATTGTGCTCACGGAGGAGCGGTGGGAAGCCTCGTTTTGTGGGATTCTCACACATTTGAAAAGTGGCTGGACTTACGTAGGAAGGGCGCAAAATGACAACGGCGGAACTCCGGGCCTTGAAAGACGATCTGAAAAAATTGAACGCCGAATTGAAAGGCCTGAAAGGTGAGCTTCTCGCCGAAAGAACCCGGGAATTGGAGCAAATTATTCGCGATCAGGCAAGGAAGCCGCATTCGGGAATGAGTTAAGAAACTATGTCGGTTCGCCGGGATGTCAATTGAGGGCTGTAGGCAAGGAGGCTTACAGCCTTTTTTTTGCAGTTTTGCCGTTTCTGCTCCCCCTTCCGGCAGTTCGCTTAACAATCCCGTAAAGAACGTCCGAATCAGGCCTGGCTGCTTTCACCATTAGTAACCCTGACACGAAAAGCCCGCCCGCCTTTGATTATTTGCCCAATGACTAACGGCACGAGGCTGAGCGGAGCTATCAATAGCCATTCGGTGGTTCCGGGACCGGAAAGCGACAGCACAGTGGATAATCCCGGTGTGTAGGCCGAAGCAGTCAAAAGAGCAGTGCAAAACAGCAGTGCGGCCCAGACATAGGGATTCGTTGTGATTTCGTTACGAAGGATATGACTCTTTGCCGCGCGCATGTTGAAGATATGCCACAATCGCGCGAAGGCCAGCGTCAGGAAAGAGACAGTAACGGCCTGTTCGTCGCTCATATCCAGGACAGTCGCAGCCAGATAGAAACCGGCCAATACCGGCACCATGATTAACGCGCCGTATGCGAAGATCGCCCACCAGTGAGCGAACGTCAAAACCGGCTCTTTAGGATTTCGCGGCGGCCGGGCCATCGTGTCCTCGCTTCCCTCTCCAACGCCGAGCGCCAGCGCCGGAAAGACGTCGTTGATGACGTTTAAGAAGAGAATCTGTAGCGGCAATATCGGCAGCGGCCAATTCAGCAGCGTAGCGACGAAGACCACCAATATCTCGCTGGCGTTGCCTGAGAGCAGGTACAGCACGAACTTGCGTATGTTGTTGAAGATAACGCGGCCCTGCTCGACCGCCACCACAATGGACGAGAAAGCATCGTCTTTCAAAATCATGTCGGCGGCATCACGGGCGACCTGTGTGCCGCGTTGGCCCATTGCTACGCCGATGTCGGCTTTTTTCAGAGCCGGCGCATCGTTGACGCCGTCGCCGGTCATGGCCACGACAGCCCCGGCCTGCTTGTGCAGGTCGATCAGATGCAGCTTTTGCTCCGGACTGACTCTGGAAAAGATCGACGCCTGCACGAGTTCGTCACTTTGCTCTTGAGATAACTGCTCCGGTGGCTTGATCTGCGTTCCTTCGATAGCTTCGGCTGCACTGTCATCGGCCAGTCCGACGGCCTGAGCAATGCTTTCTGCCGTTGCCGTATGGTCACCGGTCACCATCACCACGCGTATGCCCGCATCCCGGCAGCGGCTTATGGCTTCGGCAACCTGCTCCCGAGGCGGATCGACCATCGCGACCAGACCTAAAAATGTCAAATCCCCGTACGGATCGGCATCCACAGATTCGCTTTCCTTCGTTGCCACCGCCAAAACGCGCAAGCCTTCTCTTGCCAGACTGAGATTCTTGTCATTCCATTGTTGCTTTTGTTCAGAGGGCATGTCCCGGCACTCTTTGCCCGATTGTATTCGTGAAGAGACTTCCAGGACCGCTTCGGGCGCTCCCTTTACCATGACGCGATATCCGTCCCCGCTCTTGTTGAACGTCGCCATCATCTTGACCGACGGATCGAACGCTTCCTCTTTTTGCTCCGGGTATTCTTCCAGAAGGTTCTTACGCTCAAGTCCCGCCTGAGATCCGGCTTCCAGCAGGGCGATTTCGAGCGGGTCACCGATAGCGGCATCTTTACCCTCGGTATTAAGCGAGGCGTTGTTACAGAGCACACTTGTTTCAAGCAGCATCCTCAAAGCCGGATGCTCCTGAGGCTGAATGGGTTTGTCGTTACGAAAGAAGCCGGACGATTCAGCTTCTTCTTTGACGAAAAATTCATTTTCATCCATGATGATGCGGCTGACGGACATCTTGTTTTCAGTAAGTGTTCCCGTTTTGTCCGTGCAGATGACTGTGGTGCTGCCCAGCGTTTCTACCGCGGCCAGGCGATTGACCAGGGCATTACGCCGAGCCATGCGCAACATGCCGCGAGCCATCGCCACGGTCGCTACGATGGGCAATCCCTCCGGTATCGCGGCTACGGCCAGGGCGACCGCCGTCTTGATCATCAGCAGGGTTTCTTTACCTCGTATTATGCCGGTCACGGCGACAATGACGAGAATCCCCAGCGTTATCCAGAGCAGCCGTTGCCCCAGTTTTTGCAGCCGCTTTTCCAGCGGCGTCTCTTCATCCTCGGCTTGCTCCACCAGAGAGGAGATATTGCCAAGCTCCGTATTCATACCCGTGTGTGTTACCACGCCCGTACACGAGCCGGCAGTTATCGCGGTTCCTTTGTACAGCATGTTTTTCCGGTCCGGCAGCAGGGCGTCCTGCGGCACGGGGTCCGCTTGCTTGTTCACAGGAACCGATTCGCCCGTCAGGGCCGATTCATTGACGCGTGTTTTATTGGCTTCGAGCAGCCGCATATCGGCGCTGACAACGTCGCCGCCTTCCATCACGACGACGTCGCCGGGGACAAGCTGATCGGCGGAAATGGCCCGGATTTGGCCGTCCCGCAGGACGTTTGCGGTGATTTGCTCCATACGACGCAGAGACTCCATCGAATGGACGGCGCGCATCTCCATCACGAAGCCGATCAACGTGTTCAGGAGAACCGCGACTGAAATGGCGATGCCGTCAATAATCTGGCCGAATGCAAAAGACAGAATTGCAGCACCGACGAGAATCAGCACAATAATGCTTTTAAACTGATTCAATAATATCTGAAATCCGCTTTGAGGTTCCTTTTCTCGGAGGCGGTTGGAGCCATATTCCCTGCGGCGACGCCTGGCCTCTTGATTGCTAAGACCCTGGTCAGGAGCGACCTCCAGATTCTCCAAGATGCGATCAGCGGTCTCAGTCCGGGGAGCGTCCGGTTGCGATTGGTCCTCTTCTTGTTGCATGTGTTTCACAAACTCCGAAATAATCCGGAAGGCAATACTATTCGTCTACGCACAAACCTTAGCGTTGCATTTTTGGCGAATATGATCCGCAACGCAGGCTGCTATTCATGCAGTCGGAGCGAAGCTAAGGGCCTCCGGTAAGCTTGTCAAGTCAGGAAATTACTTAAGCATTCTAACAAAACCCAACGTGTCATTCCGAGCTTGCCGAGGAATCTATTAAAATAGCCCCGCGGAGCGGCTCCTTATTCTTTTGGTTCGGGTTTGTTAGAGCCTCTTAGTTTGTGCCCGGCAGGGGCTGTGGAGCGAAGAGGGTTTCAAGAAAAAAACTTTTGAAAAATCGCTATATGTCATTGACAGGTAGGTGGCGTTGCGATATAGTTCTGTCATGGACGATAAGTTTTTCGATAACTGGACTAATCAGGTTCGCAAGGGGATGCTGGAGCTCTGCATCCTTAACGACATTCGCGAGCGGAAGATGTACGGCTACGAGATCGTTCGCCGCCTGCGGAAGATCGACGGCCTGATCATCAGCGAAGGTTCAATATACCCGATCCTGAGCCGACTAAAACGGCAGGGCTTCGTCAAGACTTCGATACAGGAGTCGGCCGAGGGCCCGGCTCGGAAGTATTACGAGCTAACCGACAAAGGCCAACAGATGGTCTCGCGGATGAACGACTACTGGCGGACGATCAGCGGTGCTACGGATTCTATCGGAAAGGGGTAAGAGACTATGATTGCGTTGAGCGAAAGTGCAAGAAAAAGTCTGGATGACTATCTTCGGCAAGCCAGGGCATACCTGCGCGGGGCAAGGACCGTCGATGCCGATGAGGTCGAGCAGAACATAACCGAGCACATAGAGAGCGCACTCTAGGGCGCCGGCGAGCCGGTCTCGCGCGATGAACTGGAAGCAGTGCTCGATAAGCTCGGCGATCCCAGGCAATGGGTTCCCGAAGAAGAGCTTCCGTGGTGGCGGCAGATGATCCTGAGGCTGCGAACCGGGCCGGAAGACTGGCGCCTGGCGTATATATCGTTCGGCTTGTTTGTGGTAGGCGTGGCGCGTTTGCCTCTTTTTGGCTTTTTCACGGTAGCCTTTGCGGTTCTTACTGCGACGCCGACCTCTCTCGTGCTGATCGTGGCCAGTTACCTTGTAGCGCGAGCAACCATTTCAGAATCGCGGGACCCCAAAGAGCTAAAGGCCCAGAGATGGCTCCTATACCCGTCGTTGATCTTGGTGCATTCTCTATTATCTATCCTGTTGCTTTTATGGCCGCTGGCTTTGCTTGGCAATCTGGCAAGGGGAATGGAGCATAGCGTACGGAGATCTTATGAGCAATTTGCCGACGACTTGGACTATTGGTGCGTGGCTTGGTTTAGCATGATGGCAGTGTTGGGGGCCTGGTGGACTATTTTGGGCGCCAAACTCGGCAAATGGCAGAAGCTGCAATCAGCACTTCTCGGCCTCTTTGGCATTTCACTCAGACGTAAGTGGATACGCACATTTTCTCTGATTGGATCTGTGCTTATGTTCCTGTCTATATGTGCCGGTGTTCTGTACTATAGGTATTTGACTTAAGCTGTGTAGAGACTTTCAGTTATCAGGATGATTCTCTTTGCAGTGGCCGCCTTGGTGGAATTCTCGATTTTTACCCACGGGCCATCGACGGTTTTGATATGAACGTCTGATCTGTCGGCGCCGATGGCTGCCGGGGAGTTGGCGACTATCATGTCGAGGTTCTTTTCGTGCAGTTTCTTCTCGGCACGGGTATGAATGGCCTTGTCTTCGAGGGCAAATCCGACGACAATTCGTCCTTCGTCCCTCGTCTTTCGTCCCTCGTTCTTATGCCTACCCACCCATTTGAGTATGTCGGGCGTTGGTTTTAGTTTTACAGTGAGTTGCTGGTCGCTCTTTTTTATTTTGGTTTTGGTCGATTTGACTGGAGTATAGTCGGCTGCGGCGGCAGCCATAATCAGGCATTCGCAGAGGGGGAAATGCTTCTTCACTGCCTCGAACATCTCGGCTGTTGTTTCGACGTTGACGACCTTAGCCGCATCCGGCGGTCGTTGAGTGGTCGGCGCGGTAATGAGTGTGACTTCGTGTCCGGCTTTGAAAGCGGCGCGGGCGAGTGCATACCCCATCCTTCCGCTGCTGGTGTTCGAGATGAACCGCACCGGATCGATGTATTCGCGTGTGCCGCCTGCTGTGATTAAGATATGCATTGTATCAGTGTATCAGACAAACAGGATATCAGGGTGAAGGCCATCAGGTTATCAGGGTAGCAGGGTGAAGGAAATCAGGGTCTCAGGATATCAGGGGCTTTCGCTCCTGATGCCCTGGTAACCTGATACCCACTTCCTGATATCCTGATTCCCTGATAACCGCTTGTTGATTCCCTGATACCCTATATTCTGAAAACCTATCAGTTCATTCCTGGTTTCCCTATTTTCGAGGCGATCTTTTCTATCGCCTCGATGATATCCTGCGGCTCCGACATTCTGCCGGGGCCTTCAGTGCCGCAGGCGAGTCGGCCTTCGGCCGGACCGACTAACTGAAAGCCCATCTCCGTCAAGGCTTTGACGTTTTTCTGCACGACGGGATTCGCCCACATATTACTGTTCATCGCCGGGGCCAGCAGCACCGCACCCGATTCGATTTTGGGCCAGCACACACACATGATTGTGCTGAGCAGGTCATCGCAGATGCCGCCCGCGATTTTGCCGATAATGTTCGCCGTCGCGGGCGCCACGACGACGATATCCGCCGAATCGACAAGCGCTATATGGTTGATTTTGTGATTGCCGGTCGTATTCCACATCGTCGTGTATACCGGCGATGCGGTGACCGCTTCGAAGCTCTTGGGCGCGACAAGACGGCAAGCAGATTCTGTCATTACCGTGCTGATGCGGGCGCTGCGGGCGGTCAATTTGCCGGCCAGGTCGACCGCTTTGTAGGCGGCGATCCCGCCGGTGACGCCCAGCAGGATATTCAGGTTTTCGAGCATTTCGCATCTCGTGGATTTACCGGCCAGACAATCCGGGCCTGCAGACTATTGAGCTTCGGGTTCCTGAGACGTCCCGTCATCAATTCCAATCTTATCCTGCAGGATTTCCTGAACGACGATCTCGAGCATTGTCTTGCCCTCGATGTCCGTTATCAGCGGTCGTCCGCCCTGCAGCAGTTCGGCCATACGTCTTTGAACCAGGGCGGTCAACTTGTACTTGCCGCCGACTTTTTTGAGTATCTTTTCGCTTTTGAGTTCTTCTATCATCTTTTGTGTCTCGCAGTGAGTGTCCCTTTGAGTTTCAGGCTTTCAGCTTTTCTTTGGTGTCCTTGTTATGTTTGGCTCTTAGCGTGCTCGATGATCTGAATACATTCGTTCACCGCCTGTTCCAGATCTTCGTTGATTACCATACGGTTATAGTGCTGCCAGGCGGCGGCGATTTCGGCACTCGCTCCGTGCAGTCTTTTTTCGGCGACTTCATCGGCGTCTCTGCCCCGGTTGTTCAGCCGCTCGGCCAAATCTTTTTCCGTCGGCGGCAGAATAAAGATCATCACCGCATCTTCGAATACCCTTTTGGCCTGCTGGGCGCCCTGAACGTCTATTTCAAGAACGACGACTTTGCCGGCGTCCAGCGCCTCGAATATCTTGTCCTTCGGAGTCCCGTAATAATGTCCGAATACCTTTGCATATTCAAGAAAAAGACCTTTGTCGATCCGTTCCCTAAATTCCTGCTCCGATATAAACCAGTAATCCTTGCCGTCAACTTCACCGGGGGCCTTTTGTCGGGTAGTAGCCGATACGCTCAAGCATACGTCATCCATCCTTTCGACGACCTTTCGGCAGATCGTGCTCTTGCCCACGCCCGACGGGCCGCTGATGATTACCACCTTGCCCTTGTTGTTCATTCTTCCGTTCATTCCGTTACAGCACAACCCCGGCAAATGCCCCCACATTTTGCCGTGTTCTACTCAATATTTTGAACCTGTTCTTTGATGCGATCGATCTGACATTTCATCTCGACTACGCAGCGTGTTATTTCTATATCGGAGGCCTTGCTTGCGATCGTATTGGCCTCTCTGAGCATTTCCTGTGTGATAAAGTCAAGCTTGCGCCCGGCCTGATCTTCGCTCCGGCAACACTGTTCGAACTGCCGTACGTGCGAATCCAGTCGCGAGATTTCTTCGGAGATATCCGACCTTTCGGCAAAGACCGCCACTTCTCTTGCGAGAGTCTCTTCATCCAGTTTCAGCTCGGCATGTACAAGAAGCTTGCCAACTCTTTTTCTTAGCTTATCTGCGTACTCCAGGATGACAACATCGGCTCGATCTCGTATCTGATCGATGTTCTGTTCGACTATCTCACAGCACTTGCTCAAATCCGCCGCCAGGAAATCGCCCTCGACCGCTCGCATTTTTTTGAGCTGATCGAGCGCCTCGGCGGTGATTTTGAGTACCAGGCTCCTGATCCGTTGGGCCGTTTCCTCATCCGGCACAGCCGGTCGTATTATGCCCGGCAGGTTCAACAGGCTTCCGACGTCGATAGTTCCTTTGTTGCCGACCGTCGCGCCGGCCCGACTCAGTTTGTTGAGTATCGCCTCAAGAGCGGCCTCATCTATATCGAAGATGGAGACGGCCGAGGCGTCTTTTAGTCGCAGCACATAATTCACCGTCCCGCGCAGCAGGTTCTCCCTGAGGAGCTTTTCGATGTCCTCTTCGAGATAAGCCGCCACATCCGGCAGCTTAACGATGGTTTTGAAATACCGGTTATTGACGGTCTTTATCTCGACGACATAACTGGTGCCGTCAAGCTGGCCCTGCGCTTCACCGTAGCCGGTCATACTATTGATCATAAGTTCTCCGCTCTCGAGCCTTTTACGGCCCGGCCGCTTGCTGCTCTATACCTTCTCCGGCGGCCGGGCATTCGTCGCGTTCACGGCGAGTTAGCTTCGCCCATTTCGCCTATACCGCCGGCGTCTTCCTCTGCTCCTGCGTCGGGAGCCGGCGCCGAAGTCGTGGGAGGCGAAACCTGCGGACTTGGCGCACCCGGTTTGGGCGGTTTATAGTACTTGGCCAGCAAAACCGCCAGGCCCAGAAACACGCCCACCAGCACTATCGTCACCCAAGTTAAAAAGTCACCGGTCTTGGAGCCCAGGACTCCGCCGGCGCCGGCGCCGCCAAACGCCGCACTTAAACCGCCGCCTCTGCCCTTCTGTACCAAAATAATCAGAATAAGGGCCAGGCAGCAAAGGACGAAAAGCGGGGCCGCAACCCACTTCATAATAAAACTTTCCGCCGACAATGCTAAAAAAATCATACGCATTTTCCTTTCAACTGGCTACTTTTTAGTTTTTTGTGGGAGTTTTGCAAAACCCCTGTTTTCTTCTTAAACAGCCGCCCGGATTATCGCGATAAAATCATCCACCTTCAGGCTCGCGCCGCCGACGAGCAGCCCGTCTATATCGGGCCGGCCCAAAAGCTCTGCGGCGTTGGACGGCTTTGCCGAGCCGCCGTACTGGATACACAGTTCCTCGGCGACCCGGTCGCTGTACATCTGTGCGATCAGCTTTCGTATCATATCGTGCACTTCCTGCGCCTGATCCGGCGTGGCGGTCTTGCCGGTTCCGATAGCCCAGACCGGCTCGTAAGCAATCGTTACCGCCGCGACCTTATCGGCACTCAAACCGGCCAGACCCTCTTTCAATTGTCGGGTTACTACGTCATTGGTTTGTCCGGCTTCGCGTTCGCTGAGCAGCTCGCCTACACACAATATAGGCAGCAAGCCGCCGGTTATCGCCGCGTGAACTTTCTTGTTAACAAGCTCGTCGGTCTCACCGATAACATGTCGCCGCTCCGAATGTCCGCAGATAGCGTACACACAGCCAACATCCTTTATCATTGAAACACTGATCTCGCCGGTAAAGGCGCCGTTTGACTCGAAATATATATCCTGAGCGCCTACGGCCACATTCGAGTGTTTGACGGCCTCAGCGACGTCTTGCAGATATACAAAAGGCGGACAAACCGCCACGGTCACCTTCTCACCCGCCAGGTCCTCAGACCCGGATGCAATGCCCTGGGCCAGCCCTACGCTGCTCCGGCTGTCGGTGTTCATCTTCCAGTTGCCTGCTATAAACGGTTTTCTCATGTTGTTCCTCAATTCCTATCTAAGGCAATATTTGGTCTAACTCTATAACTGATATTCCTAGCGATACACTTCCCGACGATGTCTAACTCTCATTACCCTGACGACACTTGCTTTTTCGTCAATCTCATAAATGACACGATAGTCTCCAACGCGTATACGCCAATCGTTTCTGGAGCCGGTAATTTTGCGGCATCCTTTAGGCCTTGGACTATTGGCTAAAGCTCTAATTTCCGGAATTATACGGCCAAATGTCTTTGCGGATAGCCGACGTAGATCCCGTTCAGCAGCTCGCTCAAGATAGACCTCGTACATCCGGACTGTACTCCTTTAAGAAGTCCTCCAATTTCTTAAACTTGAGCGGCTTCTTTCTCATCCGCTCAAGCATCTCCAAGTCCTCAACGTCTTCCAACTTCTCCAACATTTGCTGATATTGATCAATATCCAAGATGACTGCTGATGGCTTACCCTCCCGCAGAACAATTTCAGGGACATTTCTCTTGGGACTGCTTCTCATATATTCACCTCATTGTTTTTCAAAGCAGCTCCGTTGCTCTCGGGAAACTGCCTAATATTGAAAGCTGTAAACAATGCTTACGCGATTCTTCAAGGCCTTCTTTTATATGTTTTTCCGTTTTATGGCCCAGAATATCGACGAAGAAGTAATACTCCCACTGTTTCTTCCTGCTGGGCCTTGACTCTATGTTTGACATGTTGATGCCGTATCTCTTGAATACGTCGAGCACGTCCGACAAGGCGCCAGGCTTGTCAGCCGTGCTGAAAACCATCGCCGTCTTGTCTTCACCGGTCGGCCTGGAGTCTTCTTTGCTTATTACCAAAAATCTCGTCACGTTGTTGGCGTTGTCCTCGATACCCTCGCAGATGATCCTCAATCCGTACAATTCTGCTGCGATGCTCGATCCAATGGCGGCGGCTTTCGGTTCGGCGGCGGCCAATTGCGCGGCCTTGGCCGTCGAAGCAACAGGGATGGTCTTTGCCTCCTTAAATGTGGCGCTGAGCCAGTTTCGGCATTGGGCAAATACCTCCGGCTTGGAGTACACCTTCTCGACTTCCTCGAGCGGGCAGTTTCCGAGAAGGCTGTGATGGATCGCCATCAGAACCTCGGCACAAACCTTTACATTCGAATCGACCAACGCATCGAGGGTTTCAATAACGCCGCCGCCCATAGTGTTTTCCACCGGCGCCAGGCCGAGATCGCAGTGACCTTTGCTGACTTCGGCGAAAATGCTCACTATATCCGCCAGGGGCTCGTATTCGACGCTCTGGCCGAACTTCAGCATGGCGGCGGTGTGACTGAAGCTTCCGCCGGGACCGAGATAACCGATGCGAAGGGGCCTCTCCAGAACGAACGAACCGCTCATCAACTCGCGCCAGATCGCCATCAGGCATTTGTCGGGCAGCGGCCCTTCGTTGGCCCCGGCGATACGCTCGAAGACCTCTTTCTCGCGGTCCGGAGCGTAAACCGGCTTATCGGTTTTGGTTTTGAGCTTGCCGATGTCCACAACAACGCGCGCACGCTCGTTGAGCAGCTTCACGAGCTTGTGATCGAGCTCGTCGATCTTTTTTCTCAAGTCGTCAAGAGACATAGGCAAACTTCAAAAATCAATTCAACAGTCCGGTTATGACAGCCGAGACTTCCGGCCCAATTTTATAAAAACTCTTATATTTAACAGAATTCTGTACTTGCGTCAATGAATTTGCCTGTGAGATAATATTTTCACAACGCATTTGAGGCTGAAAATATGCAAAAAATGACAAAATATGTGATTTTCCACACGAAATGGGGCTATTTCGGCGTTGCCGGCACAGATTCCGCTCTCTGCCGAACCTGCCTGCCCGAGCGGAAAAGGGCAAGAATCGAAGCCCGATTACTCGGAAACGACTCTATCGCAAAATTCGACGCGGGCTATTTCAAGCCTCTCCGGGAACAAATACAAGCCTATTACGAGGGCGCTTGCGTGAATTTCGATCCGGAAATCCCGGTTCTGCTTAACGGTTTCCGTGCCTTCAGCGCCTCGGTTCTGACCGAATGCAGACAACTGCAATTCGGCCAAACGACAAGTTACGCCGACCTCGCAAAGAAATCAGGCAGCCCCGCCGCATGCCGGGCCGTAGGAGGAGCACTTGCCAGAAATCCCCTGCCGCTTATTATCCCATGCCACCGCGTACTCCACACCGACGGCGGCCTCGGCGGCTTCTCCGCCCCCGGCGGAATCACCGCCAAACAAAAGATGCTCGAACTCGAACGACAGGCCCTTGCTTCCGGACAAAAAACGATTCAAGTACGATGAAAGAGAAGAACAGAAAACAGCTATGGCGTCCCCCCGGATACCGCGGGGAGGCTGAAGGAGCGGATAGTTGTAGCATCTGTCTTTCCAGACATTCAGTTGCTTCCTCGCTTCTTGCATCCAGGCAGTTCTCTGGTCCTGGGGTACGCCGCTGACAAGCGCCCAGTAGTTCATTTCACGCGGCGGCAGCACTCTCTTTCCTCGCCTTTTCAAATACGAAACGATTTGGTCGGAATCATATACCTTGCGGAGCCAGCACATCGCATCCCATGTTCCCCGCTCCATGATGGCGTCGGCGTGTTTTTTGACATCCATCTGTCCGACACGGTAGTCCCAAAAAAGAGGGTGAAGGAATTCCGGGATGTGGATGTCTATGTCATCATTCGGTTTCGGCATATAATTCAATCTCGTTGAGCAACGCTGCGAATACAAATAATCGCCAACACAATTCAATATACTCTATCGTGGCCATTCGCTGCAACCCAATAATTCCCACGTCGAAGATCTTTGATATTAGACACCGCCTTAGGCGTCCCTTCCGGGAGGATTAACACCGATTAACACTGCCTATGGCCCATTTCTCTGTGGCCTCTGTACTACTATCCTTCAACTTCTTGTTTTTTCTGTGTCGTTTTCCTGCTGCAACTTTCGTAAGTCCTTTTATATCAACGGCTGATGCTGTCATTAAGGCACTGGCGAACTTTTGGCCTTTTGCAGTGAGTATATACCGATTTTCTCTGGCCACCTTCTTCACCAAGCCATGCACTCGAAGCAGTTTTATCAATCGGCTTGTTCTGCTGCTATACTTTCTCTGCCCATCTGATTGTGGATAAAGACATTTTCGAAGGTCTTTGTTCCTGAAGCCGCTGGTCGCATGTTCACCTTTGGCCAAAAACGTCAACAGTTTGTAATCTTCCTGCTGCCACGGATTCAAGCCCCGGTACTTCTTTCCGTCTTTGTTTATCCTGTTACACGCCGGGGACACCACTTCTTTGAGTTTCTCCTCCACTTGTGCTGATGCTAACGCATCACCATAACGCTCATTACACTTGTCGCTTACTTCACAGCGACGATGAAGGTCGTTGACACCCTTACGCATCTTTTGCCATGACGCAGGCTTGGAACTATCGTCATCAGGATGACGGAAAACCCTAAAGTCGCGAGTGCTGTTAATTGTCGTCTCTATCCTTAGAATACTGCCGCTCTTGTTATACATCTTAACCGAATTGCGATTCTTCCAGTGCTTAACTCGAAGTCCCTCATGGCGTCTGCGTAAATCGCTGACAATTTCGTTAGGCATCGGACCGCGGGCATCCTTTCTGCCCAAGTACCTCATTACCGACGGAGAATCCGAAACATTCATAGCATGATGAAGAACTGACGGATATAACCCATCAAGCTCTTCAACAGTCCTGAACATGATGTCCGTCGCCCATTCCGTCTCGTCAGCCGACCAGTAATATTCAGGTTTCAACGGTTTCAAAGCCTGCCCCAAGCCGGGACAACTGCCCAACGCAAGACTCTAATACACTCAACAGACAGATAGAACCTTCAGTGATACCCTTATCCTCAGCGATCTGTCGAGCCAGCTTCTCTTTGTCAATACCGCTGCTGTTTAAATAACGCTTTTCGATACCAAGGGCATCCGCGCGGGATTCACAGCTTTGCCGTATCTGAGCCGTAAGACCCTTAACCCAATCAGAAAAATTCTTTAGCAGAATATTTTTCGTGTTCATAAACGTTCCTAAGCCACGTTCGCTGGCCAGCCACCGCAAGGTTCCTCGAAATCGGATTCGATCCAAGCCGCTTATCGATCCCATGATTTTATCTTTGTATAATTCCATCAACTTCATCATAGCATCCTTTCATTGTGTTGTTTGAGCATGTGAGCTTAAAGGATGCTACTATACTTTGTTATCCCTGTCTTTCTATGGTTTTTTTGAGAAAAAGACATTTCTTTTCCTTGCCCTCTGTCGCCCGTGGGCAAGGAAAAGAAATAGGCCGGATGGGCCTAAGGGACCAGCAGTGAGCGAAGGGGTCACAAAGACCATGCCACCAAGCGAAGCCACTGGCGTGGCCTTTGTCGCCCTGAGCCGCTGCGGCTCAGGGGAAACAACGTAAACGTCTGCTAAGCAAGGGAATCAACAAAACTTTCCTGAGCAGTGTCTTACTCGTGAAACGTGGAAAATGAATAACTTTTTGGTTGCGGCCAATGGGCGAAGCCCGAGGCCGCGCTGTGTTCATTCGTGGTTTCAATCTTTCTTAGACACTGATTTCATGGCTTTTTCACCACAGAGACACGAAGGCGCACGAAGAAAGGCGTAGGGTGCGATGTATCGCACCATTTCCTCGATTCCGGCACTGATCAACATCCATTTTGTTGAACGAAATTTGATTTTGGATTGACAAGCTTGTTCTAAGTGGGAAAATAATATATAATAGTGTATGTAATCCAGAGATAGCGGCAAGAACTTTTCTGCAGGGAAGCACGCTGTTGAAGCGTCCGATTCTTTTACGGATAAACACTCTTTATTCGTCGCTCCTGTTGGAGTTGTTAGTGTGTCGAAAAAACAGAAGACAACATTCAAGGTTTCCAAATATCGTATTCTCAAGCCCGCCGGTGATATGACGTGGAACGAACTCGGCCAATCGCTCAGAGATGTTCGTTATCGTGTTTATCGCCTTGCGAACCTGGCCGTCAGTGAGGCATATCTCAACTTTCACCTTTTCAGAACGGGTAAGAGCGATGAATTCAAAACCGAGACTCCGGGCCAGTTATCTCGACGCTTGCGTCAGATGCTTATTGATGAGGGCGCGAAATCAGAAGAACTCGACCGCTTTTCCAAGACGGGCGCCTTGCCGGATACTGTAGTTGGCGCATTATCTCAATACAAAATCCGAGCGATTACAAACCTGTCGAAATGGAAACAAGTCATTCGAGGTACGACCGCTTTGCCGACGTTCCGTTCAAATATGGCAATTCCTATACGCTGTGATAAAAAGGCACAGCGAAGGCTTGAACAGGGTACGAATGGCGACGTTGAGCTTGACTTGATGGTTTGCAGAAAGCCCTATCCACGCGTCGTCCTTCAAACCGGAAAGCTAAATCCTGGCCAGCGTGCAATCCTTGATCGTCTATTGGAGAACAAGGAAAACACGGGCGATGGCTACAGACAACGTCTTTTCGAGATTAAGCAGGATGCCCGTACCAGGCAATGGTACCTGCTTGTCACATACGAAATGCCTCTTGCCGACACTTCCAAACTCAATCCTGAAATTGTAGTAGGTGTTGACTTGGGATTCTCAGTGCCGCTTTATGCCGCGATCAACAATGGGCATGCCCGTCTCGGACGCAGACAGTTTTCCGCATTAGGAAACAGAATACGTACCCTGCAAAAGCAGGTTATGGCCCGGCGCAGGTCGATACAGCGCGGAGGTCGAGCAAACCTTGCACATTCAACAGCGCGCTCCGGACACGGTGTCAAAAGAAAGCTTCAGCCAACTGAAAAACTACGGCTCAAAATTGATAAATCGTACACCACATTAAATCATCAGCTTTCAGCGTCAGTCATAGACTTTGCCAAAAATCATGGAGCAGGAACAATCCAAATCGAAGACCTTGACGGTCTCAAAGATCAATTGACTGGTACGTTTCTTGGCTTGCGATGGAGGTATCATCAGTTGCAGCAATTCCTGACATACAAGGCCAAAGAGAACAATATCGAGCTTAAAAAGATTAATCCTAAGTATACCTCCAGGCGTTGCAGCGAATGTGGTTTCATCAATGTGGATTTTGACCGGAACTATCGGGATTCGCACAAAGAGACGGGGAAGGTAGCAAAATTCGTTTGTCCGAAATGTGAGTACGAGGATGATCCAGACTACAACGCAGCGCGCAACATTGCCGCGCTTGACATCGAAGACATAATTACTGTACAATCAAAAAAGCAAAGATTGTAATAGCCAGCTCTTTGGAAATTCAAATGAGGCCGCATAAAATGCCCGATAGCCTAAAAGGCAATCGCGGGCAAGCGGCTGAAGGCCGACCTGTACGGCCTGAAGGATGAGAAGGCACATATTAGTGGAAAAATGCTTCCCTTTGTGTTCGCTCACCGAGCATTCTGCCATTTTTTGAGCAGTGGAATTAATGTAACCATTCTGGTTAGCGTCATTTACAGGATATCTGCTGTAAGCGATAGCTATTTGCGGGATGCATACAGGGGCCCCCGCCCACGAGGACGAGAGCCGGTCGCTGTAAGCGATAGCTATTTGCGGGATGCATACAGGCCTGCTGTAATTGACAACGTACAGAACGTTGCTGTAAGCGATAGCTATTTGCGGGATGCATACAGGACAAAACGTACACGCGAACTCCGGTTCGTCGCTGTAAGCGATAGCTATTTGCGGGATGCATACAGGACCCCTTGCAATTGGACGTTATCGAGCGGGCTGTAAGCGATAGCTATTTGCGGGATGCATACAGGGGGACCAACTTAGGAGCTATCTTTGAAGTGGCTGTAAGCGATAGCTATTTGCTGGACGCATTTGTACAAATAGGAATAGCAGTAAATCCCTAAGAAGCAAAACACATTTCAGGGCTGTGAGCATCCGCTTGCAGCCCTATTTTTATGCGCTTCATGTTGTTTTCTCGCCGGTGACTGATTGCAAATCATTAGGAGAATTAAAGATGTCCGATATATTTTACGGTTCTTCGCCTCATCAATCTTATGCTCCTCCAATTCCGATGTCGTCCATAAGATGCCCTACAGCTATTTCTATATATGAAAAAAACACCTGCATCTTTTCTCGTCCCGGATATCGTCCTGATGTTCATATCGTATCGTTTTGTTCTATCTTGTGTCAAGCAATAGTTTAAAATGCTATCAAAAATAAGTAGTTACCCTTATACGCCGAAAACTACATGTCCGAAGCAAAATCCTGGTTAATCTTGTCATGTTCTGCCCATTCTATATATAAAGGCGTTTCTCGACCCCAAATGTAGACGATAAAAATTGGAAAGAATGACAATTTCTTACGGATCGGCGTTTTTGAGCCGTAAATGAGGATTCCGGACGAAAATGTTTTGACAGGATAACAGGGCTTATCAGGCTTTCTTATTTTATTATTGTTTTTTTACATGTGTATCCTGTAATCCCGTCAAAATACCGTGAAAACAGTGAAAATCCGTGAAATCCGCGATTATTGTTTGATTTTTAGACAATATTATGGTATAATACGCAGGTAGTGAAATACAATGCAGGAATCAGGTAATCGGGAGGTGGTTATTGAGGATATGAGGAAATCAGGGATTTGGGGCAGGTCAACCTGTCTCTGCGTTCTCCGTGTCCTCCGTGGCTGGCAAAATGCAAAACGAACCCAATGTGGATTCCTGTTTCCACAGGAATGACAGAGGAAGACGATCTCAGCGATTATAAAAAAATGCGAAACAAAGCCAATTCCGGGACGGACAAAATGAACGTAAGCAATTGTACATCAAGCTGTTACGTTGAAACAACCGAGTTTTGGAGAGCCAAGAACAAAGCCAATCAAAGCCAATGACGGGAAAATACGCCCGGTTAGCCTGGGTCTTCTCTGAATCCGGCCGCTTTGCTTTAAAAAGAAAACACGGAGCGTAGCGCTTACGCTCCGTGAGGTCGACCTCCGGGCACTGAAGGCGGCGCGCCTGGCCGAACAGGGCGTACTTGTCGATTACATCGAAGAGCCCTGTGACGCGCCGATTCAGGCTGCTAATGGGTTACTGCTGATGCTGATGTTGCTGCGAGAAGACTTTTCCTCTCTGGAACAGGTAGAGGATTACCCCGAGCGCGATCAGGCCCACGAGGCCGTCCTGCCCGAACGTTCCGATCAGGGTGGTGAGATTTCCCACGACCCCGCCGAAGAATGTGACGTTCGTGCCGAACAGGATCTCCACCACGACTCCGAGCGCGACCAGCAACAACAGAATTTCCGTAATCTCGCCCAACCACTTCTTTACTTCTTGTAAATAATGCATCTTCGACTCTCCTATTAAAGTACCAAGAAATTGTGATTGCAAAACATCTAAATACTGTTCGGCTTGCTTTTTTCAATTCTTTAATGTTTGTATCCAAAAATAATGGTCCCGCTCCGGCGGCGTTGAAACACCAATTTAGGGCGACCTGGCGGAGGGTATAATGAAAATCCCTTATCAGTATTATAACTGCGGCTACTCCGCCCGCCGCAAGCATAGCCTGCTCGGAAGATGTGCAGATACCCGTGTGATATTTTTTGCAATTTTTCTTTCTTTTTTAGTTGGCAGACACGTTCGGATGGAGATCGAGGGTATAATAACAGGGCAAAGCCGGATATTATGTCATAAGGGCGGGCCAACACCGGAGTTATGATGGGGCAGTTTTTACTTGACTTGGATGTTAAAATGGGTTATCTTAGGTATATGTTGAAGGACTTCGTACTTTTTGTTTTGCGTCTATCGCTCGTAGTGGCTATTTGGGCCTTCATTTGGCGTTATATTGAGCCCAAGACGCAGTTGATGCGGATAATGAGGGCTGCGCTGCTGCTTTTGTGTCTGTTGGGCGTGATGGCGGTGGTCCGGCTTATCGGACCGTAAAAGGTGATTACTCTTAGTTGTGTTGATTCCTCCCTTGTTGATTTTCAAACTCGTTTGTAGTGTGCTCGGAATGGCCCGGCCATCCTGTAGAGGGCATATCGGTAAACCTCTTACAGTTCACCCGCATAAATCTGCCAGATGGGTATATAGCTGGGTATATGAGAACAACGCCTTACGCCGTCACTGCGAACCTACGAATCGGATTTGACTTCTAGTAACCGTTCACGGGAAAAAGAGCCGTTATTCGCTTAGAAATAGGATTTTGATCTAATGTCACCAACTTTTTCCAAGTGACAACTTGATAAAAGCTGTATTCTTGCCTGATTAACAGCGTTTTTTACCTGTGAACGGTTACTCCAGAGAGATGAGGTCTTCATAAGTCTCTCGCCTGCCGATGACATAGAACTTGTCGCCGTCCACGAGGACTTCGGCCGCTCGGGCGCGAGCGTTATAGTTACTGCTCATAGTAAATCCATAGGCGCCCGCGGCAAAAACCGAAAGCAGATCGCCCGTTTTGACCGGCGGCATTGCTCGGTCCTTTGCCAGGAAATCGGCGCTTTCGCAGACCGGCCCTACCACGTCGACGGTTTCGGTACCCTCTGTTTTGATATCTTCCCGGCGTTTGTCGGGAACAAACTTTTCGTCTACCTTCGCGGGCCAGATAAAATGAAACGCATCATAAAGAGACGGGCGGATCAGGTCGTTCATCCCCGCATCTGTGATAACGAATTTCTTGCTTCCTCCCTGCTTGATATACAGAACGCGGGCGAGCATTATACCCGCGTTGGCGCAGATACTCTTGCCCGGTTCGAGAATGAGCCTGACATTTTTTTCCTTCAGCAGCGGGACAAGCCCTGCCGCATACTCGGCGGCCGAAGGCGCCGAGTCCGATTCATAATCGGCGCCGTAGCCACCGCCCAGGTCGATGGTTTCGATGGTATGGCCTTTGTCGCGGAGTCTGTCGATAAGGGGCAGGATCTTTTGCACGGCGTCTACGTAAGGATCGATGACTTTGCCGCCCGAGCCCAGGTGGACATGAAGGGCGCAGAGGTTTACTGCAGGATTCTCGCCGTAATCTGCGAAAACTTTCACGGCCCTTTCGATATCGACGCCGAATTTCGTTTCCTTTTTGCCGGTGGTTGTGTATTCATGGGCTTTGTAATCAACGTCGGGATTTACGCGCAAAGCGACTTTCGCCTGCTTTCCTTTTTGTGCCGCCAACCGGATAAGGTTCTCCAGTTCTGCTTCCGATTCGACGTTGAAATAAGCTATCCCGGCATCAAGTGCCTCGGTTATCTCGGAGTCGGTCTTGCCGACTCCGGCGTAAACGACGTTTGCCGGATCGCCCCCGGCTTGTAGAACGCGATATAACTCGCCGCCGCTGACGACGTCGAATCCGCTGCCGGCGGCGGCCATGAATCTGAGGATGTTTATGTTGCCGCAAGCCTTGACGGAGTAGCAGATTGTAGTGTCGATCCCCCGGTAGGCGTTGCGGATCTTCTCCAGATGGTCGATGAAGGTTGCCTTGCTGTATATATAAACCGGCGTTCCGACCTTCTCGGCTACTTTCGCCACACTAACGTCTTCAGCAAAAAGACTGCCGTTTCTATAGTCAAAATGGTCCATGTAAATGTCCTTAGCTCCAGAATTCTAAGAAGTCTGTTAAAGTACAGGAGGGGCAGTATAAGCTCTCAGGCGGCTTTTGGCAATACGTAGAGAAGGCGGGCTTGGGGGGGGTATTAAGGTGCGCATATAAAAAAACGAAAGATTCTATCTGAATGAGAGAATCTTTCGTTTGTCAAGTAACCGGTTCTCACCAGCAGCCCGCCGCGATTCATGAAGCAAGGCGGACTTTCGACTGAGTTGTCGCGCTACCTTTTCTTTTTCTTCCTGGTCTTCTTCTTTTTGGTTTTCTTCTTTGTAGTTTTCTTCTTCTTGGCTTTCTTCTTTGTTGCTTTTTTCTTTGTCTTCTTCTTGCCCTTTTTCTTTGTTGCTTTTTTCTTTGTCTTCTTCTTGCCTTTTTTCTTTGTTGCTTTCTTCTTTGTTGCCTTTTTCTTTGTTGCTTTCTTCTTCGTCTTCTTCTTGGCTGTCTTCTTTCTCTTTGCCACTATTGTCGTCACCTCCTTTTGGCTGACAAAATCCTTTTTTTAATGTTTCTTTATTTACGTCACAATAGTTATAAACATTAGAATAACTTTTCACACTTTCATAGTAAAAACTTCAAAAAAAGTTTCCATATTTTTTATCGTCTAAGATGTTGACTATTCTTGACAAAAACTTTTGCCTGCAAACTTTTACAAACCCTCTTAAATCATTTAGTATACGGCCTCCTTAAGGGAATATACGAAGTACTTCGAGACTTCTGATAATTGTATACTCTGTTTGTCGATTAAACTGTCGCCAATTTCTTCGACATTATCTTTTTGCAATAACACACAATTTGGCTGTTAGTTTTAATGGTGACACGAAGAATTGTATTGTTCGGTGGAACATTCGATCCGATTCATCTCGGTCATACCGAAGTTGCATCCGATGCGGCAAAAAAAATAAACGCCGGGAAAGTCATATTTGTTCCTGCTAAGCGCTCGCCGCTAAAAGGTTTTTCACCGAGGGCAAGTGATCGCGACAGGCTCGAAATGATCGCACTCGCAATCGCCGACAAAAAGAATTTTGAGGTGAGTGACTTTGAGTTGAAAAAGCCGGCGCCGAGCTACACTCTGGAAACCGTCAAGAAGTTTCAATCCGACTACGGTCAGGGAGTTTCCATCTATTGGCTCATCGGCGCCGACACTGTCGACGACCTGGTGCATTGGTACAAGATCGACGAGTTGATCGACACGTGCAACCTGGTTACGATGTACAGAGCGGGTTGCGAGCCTCCGGATTTCACCAAGTTCGAAGAGATATGGGGTCGAGAGCGGGTCGAAAAATTGCAGCGAAATATCGTGCGAACACCGCTGGTGGATGTAAGCAGCACCGAAATCCGCAAAAGGCTGTCGGAGGGTCGAGATGCCTCTAAAATGCTCCATAAGGCGGTTTTAAGCTACATTCGGCAACACGGCCTTTACCAATCGGGAGCATGAACGAAGGCCCCGCAGCCGATGACGGGATGCTCACTTAGCGGTTTCTTCGACGGAGTTTACCAGCCAGTCGTACCAGTCGGCCATGCCCTGTCCGGTCCTGGCCGAAATCGGGAAGACTTCGAGAGACCTGTTCAGTATGCAGGCATCGTTTTTGGCTCTTTCAATATCGAAGTCCACGTATCCGCCTTCGAGTAAATCGATCTTATTCAGCAGCAATGCTTTTGACTTTGCAAAAATAGCCGGGTATTTCGCAGGCTTGTCGTCTCCTTCGGCAACCGACAAAACCGCCACCTTGCCGGTTTCACCGAGAGCAAAGGCGGACGGACAGACAAGATTTCCAACGTTCTCGATAAAGATTAAGTCCAGCTCTTCGATCGGGAGGTTTTTCAGTGCTTCACTGATCTGCGGCGCCGACAAATGACATGCTCCTTCGGTGTTGATTTGGATAACGGGCGCTTCGGTCGCTCTGATTCTTTCGGCGTCCAGATCTGTCTGTATGTCACCTTCGATCACGCCGATTCGTATCCTGTCTTTCAACTCATTTATGGTCCTTGCGAGGATTGTTGTCTTGCCCGAGCCGGGCGATGAAATCATATTCAGACAGAGCTTCTTTTTCTCCGTCAAAAACATGATATTTTCGAAAGCGTGCTTCTCGTTTTCCCCGAGAATTTTTTTTTCAATATTTATTTTTTCCATAAAATTATTCCGTTTCGAAATCAATTTCTTCGAGTAACAGCGGTGCATCCGGCAGCAGTTTGAAACTCTCGCCGCCGCACTTGGGACATGCCGGATGTGAGAGTTCGACATCAAAAGCCTCGCCGCAGTTATTACAGTTCGCACGGATCGGCTTATGTTCTATTTGAATTTTTAGATTTTCGCAGGGCGTGTCTTTGCCAATTGCCTCAAAGGCAAAACGAAGCGCCTCGTCGTTGACCGGATTAAGCGTTCCGCAACTGATCTTTGCGCCGACAGGTTGTGCATTCTGCTTGGCCGCTTCATCTGAAATGATTTTGATCAGGCTTTGAGCTACCATCATTTCGTGCATCAGCATATCCTCGGCAACTCGCGCCCGTAGGGCATCTGTACGATTCTCCTGCCGCCGATCCGTGTTACAAGTTCAACGACAGGCACATCGCGTGTCTCTACGATTTCACCTATTACCTCAGCCTCTTCTCCGAGAGTGTGATCTCTGCACTTTGTCAGGCATTCTTCAGCCGACTCCGGTGAGACAACAGCGACGAATTTGCCCTCGTTTGCAATCGCCAGCACGTCAAAACCGAGCATATCGGCCGCAGCCTGGACAGCGGGCTTGACGGGAATGTCATTTTCACGGATTTCGACGCTCAAACCGGTGCTTTGTGTAATCTCATTGAGAGTCGCGGCTAAACCCCCGCGAGTGGGGTCCCGCATGAATTTCACCCCTTTTGCATTCTCCAGCAGCTCGCCGATCAATCCCGCCAGAGGTGCGCAGTCGCTTTGCAACTGGGACTGGAACTTGATATCCTCCCGCTGGGAAATGATCGCCATGCCGTGATCGCCGAGTGTGCCATTGACGATGATCTTGTCTCCAGGGACAATCTTATCCACGCCCAGTTTCACGCCGGGCAGTTTATGGCCTATTCCCGCCGTGTTTATGAAGATCTTGTCGGCCGCGCCGGCTTCGACCGTTTTTGTGTCTCCTGTAACGATTTTTACGCCGCCCTGCCGGGCTGTCTTGCCGATACTGGCCAGAATCATATCGAGCAGATCAAGTTCAAAGCCGTCTTCGATTATCAACGACAGGCTTAGCGCGACGGGCCTTGCGCCCGTCACGGCCAGATCATTTATCGTTCCGCAGACCGCAAGTTTGCCTATATCTCCACCATTGAAGAACAAGGGCTTAACAACATAGCTGTCGGTAGTAAAGCACACCGAGCCGGATTCTAAATTCAGCGCCGCCGAATCACCCAACTCGGCAAGGGTATCATTGTCGAGATTTGGCAGAATATGTTTGCGGATAAGGTCATCGGTGAGTTGCCCTCCTCCGCCGTGGGCGAGCAGGATTCTATCGTGCTTTGTTGCCGTCATTGCCCGCGTTCTTTCTCTCGGCCGTACTTGAACCATGCCGCACAGGCGCCTTCGGAGCTTACCATGCACGGCCCAACAGGTTCTCGCGGCGTGCACTTTCGGCCGAACAGACTGCACTCCGGCGGATCTATCAATCCGCACAAAACCTCGCCGCATCGACAGCCGGCTTCTTCTTCGGCGGGTATTTCGTCTATGCCGAATTTCTTGAAGGCGTCGAAGCGAGCATACTTGTCTCTGAGCTTGAGCGTGCTGTCTTTAATTCTCCCGAGTCCTCTCCAGTAGCCACCGACCGGTTCGAAGCACTCGTCAACTATTGCCTGGGCGGCTAAGTTTCCCTTCTCAGTCACGACCGCAGGGTACATTGACTTAAGTTCGGGTTTACCTGCGGCGATCTGGCCGCAGATTTCGCTGAGTCCTTCCATTATCTGTACGGCTTCAAAACCCGCCACTACACAGGGCCGGTCGAAGTCCTTTACGATTTCAGTAAAGGCGCCGTAGCCTATTATCACGCTGACGTGTCCGGGACAGAGAAAGGCGTCAATATGATCGTTTTTGCCGCTCAACAGCGCACGCATCGCGGGAACGACCACTTTGTGACCGCTCAGGATACAGAAATTCTCGACAGAATCTCGCGCCGCCTCCTGCACGACGACGGCACTGGCCGGTGTAGTCGTCTCGAAGCCGACTGCGAGGAATATGACTGTTTTGTCAGGATTATCTCTGGCCAATTGTAGAGCATTTTCGCTGCTCAGGACGACTCTCACATCAGCGCTTGACTGTATCGTTTCGAGCGAGTGATCCTTGCCGGGGACACGAATCATATCGCCGTATGTGGCGATTATGCAATCGTCACGTTCGGCCAGTTCCAGAACGATGTCGATATAGCCCTGATCGGTCACACAGACCGGACATCCCGGTCCGGACAGCAATTTAAGATTCTCGGGCAGGATCGATCTTATGCCGTTGCGGAAGATAGAAACCGTGTGCGTGCCGCAGACCTCCATTATGTTGATCTGCCGACCCACAGCTCTACATGCGGCGCCCATGATTTCCTGTGCTTTATTTATTCTTTGGAGCATTCGTTACAGTTTATCTTTTGCCCGGAGTCTTCTTACCCCGACATCTTGTTGGGAGTATCGTCGAATTCGCTGATCTCGGCGATAAGCTGCCAGGTCTTTTTTGCCTCTTCTTCATCGACGAGCGAAATGGCGAACCCTGCGTGTATCAGAACCAGATCGCCTATTTTGGCCTCCGGCAGCAATGTAGTCTTCGCCTTCCAGCGGTTGCCCATCGCGTCAACAACCGCCCTGTCTTCCTCTAATTCCACTATTCTTGCCGGTACCGCAAGGCACATTATTCGTTTCCTAAATCGTTTTAAGCACAATTATTCACAAGTCGGAACACATATTTACATCCGCACCGTATTTTACTATTACATAAACGCCGGGTCAATTGTTCGGTTCTCACAGAGCAAGCGCTTATATGAGCAGTTTACGGACATTAGACAACTTCTCCAATTGTCATTCCTGCGAAGGCAGGAATCCACTTATTCACGAGCTTCTGGATTCCTGCCTTCGCAGGAACGCCAACTTCTGTGCTATACAACCGGGTGGCAGCGTCAAGCCTGGACCGCCGCACGGCGGGCCAGACTTGGGGCTGGTCGCGGACCGCAGGAATACCAAATCAGAGATACGTTATAGCATTCCGCAAAAGAGGAGCTACAAACGATGATTTGCATGCCAAACCGCGATGGCTGCCTGGCCGAGGGCTACTCCGCCGTCATTTGCCGGGACTTTTTCGTGGAGCAGGACGGCAAAGCCGTGCATTCGTAGTTGTTCCGTCAAACGATTCATCAGATAGCGATTGCAGCATACGCCGCCGCTGAGCGCGACCGTGTGCAGATTTGTCTCGGTTCTGCATACCTGTGCTAACAGCAGCAGACCTTCGGCAATTGTGTTGTGGAATTTCGCTGAGATTATGCTCGCGCCGACTCCATTCTTCGCATCTTCCACGATTTCCCGAATGGCTGAGTCAAGGTTAAGCATTCGGGGTATGTGCGGAGATGGCAGCATCTCTAATTCGTAACGCTCCTCGCAATCAGCCGCGGCGATGGCCTCCAGCGCCATCGGCAATTGAGCGTCGAAATGGTTGTAACTGCCCAACCCGACCATTGCCGCGACGGCATCGAAAACGCGCCCCAGACTTGAGGTCGCAACACAGTTGATGCCTTTATCGAGCTGTTCGACAATGAATTCTAATTCTTCCACCCTGTCATTCCCGCGCACCTTGTCATTCCCGCGCAAGCGGGAATCCATTTCCTTTCGCATGTCTGGATTCCCGCTAGCGCGGGAATGACAAGAGCAGAGCATTCGTTCCAGCAGCCCGCCGAATTTCTTCAACGAGAAATCCTTGCCGAATGCCTTTTTCAATATAGACAGGGCGGGTCTTACGGCCTCCTTGCTCGCTTTATCCCCGCCGGGCAGCGAATAGCAGTCCAGATGGCCGAAACGCTCGAACTTCTCCATCGAGGCAATGAGGCACTCGCATCCCCAGATTGTGCCGTCCGCTCCGTAGCCCGTGCCGTCGGCGATAAGACCTATCACCGGTCCGGCAAGGCCGTGCTCGACCAGGACCGAAGCGATGTGCGCCCAGTGATGCTGAACCTGAATGACTTCCACGTTGGGTATTGACATCGCATGCCGCGTTGACAGATAACCCGGGTGCAGATCGCAGGCCACGACCTTCGGCTCGACGTCGAAGAGCTTTCGCAGATGCTCGACCGACTCTAAGTAATGATGATAGACCTCAGCGTCTTCGAGGTCGCCGATGTGCTCGCTGCAGATTAACTGGTTCTTCTTGCCGAAGCAAAACGTGTTCTTCATGTCGGCGCCCGCGGCGAATACGTCGGCCCGGCTCTCTTGTTTCATGAACACCGGCGTCGGAACGAATCCTCTCGCCCTGCGCAGGGGAGCGGGCCGACCGTCGATGAAATGAAAGATCGAATCGTCCACCTGCCGGTAAATCTCCCGATTGTGCATCAGAAAGGCATCGGCAACATCGCCCAGTCGTTCCAGCGCGCGCTGATTTTTGCAGATCAGCGGCTCGTCGGAGATATTCGCGCTGGTCATAACGAGAACCTCGATCCCCTCGGCAAAAAGCAGATAATGCAGCGGTGCATAACACAGCATGAAGCCGTAAGTGTTGACGCCCTCTGCGACCGATGGAGCTATCGCAGCGTTCTTTTTCTTAGGCAGCAGAACAATCGGGCTTTGCGGGCTTCCGAGAAGCCTTTCGGCCGATTCATTCACGACGGCGTATTGCCGGATCTTCTCGACCGAGGCCGCCATCATAGCAAAAGGCTTGTGATCCCGCCTTTTGCGCTCCCGCAGCCTTTCAACAGCCTCTTCATTCAGCGCATCAACGGCCAAATGGAACCCGCCGACGCCTTTTATCGCCAGAATCCTGCCGTCAACCAGCAGTCTTGCCGTCTCGGCGATGGCCGCGTCGCTCTGCGTCTCGATTGTCTCGCCCTTGTTGTCCGTCAGTTGCACCGTCGGCCCGCACGCAGGGCACGCCACCGGCTGAGCGTGAAAGCGGCGGTCGCCGACGTCCGTGTACTGAGCCCGGCACTTCTCGCACATCTCGAAGACCGACATCGTCGTATTCGGCCGGTCGTAAGGGATATTCCTCACTATCGAGTATCGCGGCCCGCAGTTGGTGCAGTTTATGAACGGATAGCGGTATCGAAAGTCCTTTTTGTCGGCCATCTCCGCCAGGCAGTCGGCGCAGGTGGCGATATCGGCGGTAACCTGCGACCTCGGCGTCCCTTCCGAATCGCTCGAAACGATCACGAATCCGCCCTCATCGTCCAGGACCGGAATATCGACGGCCTCGCACGATCTTATCTCCGCTAACGGCGGCGTGTGCTCATCCGACTGCAAACGGGCCAGAAATTCGCCTATTTTGTCCTTTTCCCCCTGCAGCTCCACCGTTACGCCCCTCGTGTCGTTATAAACCCTGCCGGAAAGCCCAAGCGAAGCAGCGATCGCATACACCGCCGGCCGAAACCCCACCCCCTGCACCTGCCCGGTTATCAGTATTCTTTTGCGTTCGATCATAAGCGTTCCCTGAGCGCCATTATAATCCGCCCGGCGAAAATGGGAAGATAAGAAGATAAGAAGATAAGAAGATAAGAAGCCGGTGTGCCGGTTTGACAGTATGACCGTACCACCGTCAAACCACCTTCCTATCTTCTTATCTTCCTAACTTCTTATCTCCCTCGTTCGACCAAACGAAGGAAAAAGTGGAAAATTCAGTTGCCAGACGCGGCTGCTTATGCTAATATTGACCCACTTCGGGGCCATAGCTCAGTTGGGAGAGCGCTTGCATGGCATGCAAGAGGTCGTGGGTTCGAATCCCATTGGCTCCATTACTTGCAACCCAATCTAAACGAGAAATACCAGCGTGTTCGCTCCACCCCTTTACTCTGATTGACGAACGCCGCAAAACCTCTAGTCAGCCCTAACGCAGCAAAGAGTGTAGTGGTTCAGCGTGAAACGGACATTTGCCACTGACCGTTAAGTAGAGTACATTGCCTTCGGCAATGAGGTTTTCTTCAGGCATAGGGGAGTTCTGGATTCCC